>MGUG01000001.1 GCA_001799845.1 Elusimicrobia bacterium GWC2_64_44
TCGATCCCAGGACGGGCGCCGAAGCGGTACTTATAAAGTTACCTCGGGATGTTGCGCAAAGTAGTCTCGAACGATGTCTAAATGACGGCGCCACAATTTTCTTAGCTATGAACCGCCGGTCCTCCGGCGGTTTTCGCATTTTCCACATCCGCGGCATTCTGATATAATATCCATACACAGCCTAAGCTGGCGCGACAAGCGCCGGCGCGGGGGACCCAACTCCCTGTAGTTCAAGGGACGGGGCGCAGATAACGGCAAACCCGTTGTCAGGTCACTTCTAAGACCCAGCCCGTCAGCTAACCTCGTAGGCATTTGGAAGGGTGATCCAGCCGAAGCATAATACGCTATCGTCGGGTCTCCCTGGAGAGACATAAGGACACAAAGAGCAGATCGCTCTTTGGGTTCCCGCGTCCCTTCACACCTAAAAGGAGAAGCTGCGATACGTATGAACTCTCAGTTAAAAGGCAAAGAAGTGCTGGTCTTGAGCACCGCCATGCTCAGTTTTATTTCTTTCTGGCGGGCGGCGGCGGTAGTGCTGTGCGACATGGGCTCGAGCGCCTATTACGCGGGCTCCATAGCCATGAACGCCTTCGGCCCGGCGGCGCCGTGGTACGTGCTGGCGGTCATGGTGTTCGGCGGGCTGATGCTGGCGGTGTATGTGGAATCCTGCGCCATGTTCGTGCGCGGCGGCGTGTACAAGGTGGTCAACGAGGCCCTGGGGCACTCCATGGCCAAGATCTCCGTCTCGGCGCTGATCTTCGACTACATGATAACCGGCCCCATCAGTTCCATCAGCGCCGGGTTATACGTATCGGGCCTGCTGACCAACCTGCTGCCGCTCGTCCATATAAACTGGCATGTTCCGCCCAAGGTCTTCGCCGTGGTTTTCGCCGTCCTCGTCACGCTCTACTTCTGGAAAGAGAACATCAAGGGCGTGGAGGAATCGAGCGACAAGAACTTCAAGATCATGGGCTTCGTGACCGTGGTCGGGGCTATACTGCTGGCATGGTCGCTCGTCACCGTCGGTCTCAGGGGCTTCACGCTCCCCCCTTTCGAGCTGAAGTTCACCCACGAGGCGCTGGGCTGGATGGCTCATTTCCCGGTCTGGCAAACGGTGGGGCTGATAGGCATAGTGATGGCCTTCGGACATTCCATACTGGCCATGAGCGGCCTGGAGACCCTGGCGCAGGTTTACAGGGAGATCGAGGACCCGAAGATAAAGAACCTCAAGCGCGCCGCGCTGGCGGTGTTCCTGTTCAGCTTCGTGTTCACCGGCGGGCTGACCTTCCTGTCCTCGCTCATAATCCCCGGCGACCTGATAGCCGGCAAGTACGCCGACAACCTCCTGAGCGGCCTGGCGCTGGAACTCTCCGGGCCTTACTGGGCCCGGCTGGTGCTGCAGGTTCTGGTGGTGGTGTCCGGCAGCCTGATGCTGGTGGGCGCGCTGAACACTTCGCTCGTGGGGGCCAACGGCGTGCTCAACCGTGTGGCCGAGGACGGCATCCTGCACGACTGGTTCCGGCAGCTGCACAAGAAATACGGCACTACCTACCGGATGATAAACCTCATCGCGCTGTCGCAGATAGGGGTGATAATACTCTCGCGCGGGGACATCTACCTGATCGGCGAGGCCTACGCCTTCGGCGTGCTGTGGAGCCTGGTGTTCAAGACCCTGTCGCTGATCATCCTGCGCTTCAAGGACCACACGCCGAGAGAATGGATGTTCCCGTTGAACTTCCGTCTGGGCCGCGCCTGGTTCCCGGCGGGGATGGTGCTGGTATTCGCGGTGCTGCTGGCGGCCAGCGTGGCCAACCTGCTGACAAAACGCGTAGCCACCATAGCCGGGCTGGTCTCCACGGCGGCGCTCTACGCGGTGTTCCAGGTCTCTGAGAACCTGACCCGGAAGAAACCGCGGCTTTACGCCTCTTCGCGGGATTCCGACGAGAAAATGAACCTGCGCCGGGAAAGCGATATCGGCGCCCTGCTGCCGGAGCTGGTTAAGCCTTTCAGGATACTGGTGCCGGTGCGCAACCCCAACAACCTCGCCCACCTCGCGCGGGTGCTGGAGACCGTAGACGACTCGAGCACAGAGATAATAGTGCTTTCCGCAAAGATCGCAAAGGGACTACAGTCAGCCGGGAGCGCCGCGGCCATAACGGAGGAGGACAGGGAACTGTTCACGCCGATAATCCTGCTGGCGGAAAAATACGGCAAGACCATAAAACCGCTGATGGTGGTTTCCAACGACCCGTTCTACTCCATAGTGCATACGGCGCAGGCCGTAGGGGCGGCGGAAATAGTTATGGGAGTCTCCGGCTCTACAGGGGCCGAAGTTCAACTGGAGAGATTAGCCATGACCTGGGGGATGGTCAAACAGGGAAACCCGGCAACGCCGATAACGGCAAGAGTTATCTGGGCCGGGCGGGAGCTTACCTATAAGCTGACCTGAGGACATTGAGCCTCATGTACGATCGGCCCGGTGCAGCTCTACCAGAGCGCGCCCTGCGCCACCAGCCAGTAGCGCAGGAAGCGCCCGGCGGCGGAGAACAGCGCCACCGCGAGCCAGTTAAGCCGGGCCCAGCCGGCGGCGAGGCAGAAGGCGTCGCCCACGACGGGCAGCCAGGCGAAGAAGAGCAGCGGCGCGCCGTAGCGGCTGACGCGCTCCAGTTGGACCAGCGGCTTTTTAGAGCCCGCGTAGCGGCCGATGAGATAAGTGGTAAGGCCGCCGGCGGTATTGCCGAGGGTGGCCACGCCGAGGGCCGGCCAGAACAGGTCCGTGTTCAGCTTCAGCACGGCGAACAGCGCCGCTTCGGAACTTACCGGCACCACCGTCGAGGCGAGAAAGCTTGCGCCCAGCAGCGAGAGAAGACTGAGCTCGCTCATGGCTTATCGAACCACAGCGCCAGGATATGCGGGGTATTTGACTTCATCAGTTCAATTTTAACATTTGAGCGCGTCATGCGCGGCAGCCCGCTAAAACCGCGCCGCGGGAGTGTCAAGAAAAGTTCATAGAATCGCACTATCCGTCCTGTTGACGTCTCCCTGACATGTTATACGATGCGCTTGGGGGATGATCGTATCCCGCATCTATTATAGAGAAGGCCTTATAAAAGGGCCTCCCGCCGTCTTTGCGGCGGCCTGGAGCTATCATGAAAAAAGATGTCTACGGCGGGGAACGGAAAATACTTGTGGTGGACGACGAGGAGAGCATCCGTTTCACGCTTAAAGCCGCCTTGGAGAAAAGGTATACGGTCTTTACCGCTGCCGACGGGAACTCCGCCCTGGAAGTGATCACGAAAGAAAAACCGGCGCTGGTCTTTATGGACATCAACATGCCCGGGGTCACCGGCCTGGCTGCGCTGGACCTGATCAGGCAGGCGGGCATAAGCACCGTTGTCTGGATGCTTACCGGCGTTGAGGACCTCGATACCGTGTTCAAAGCTCTTAACAACGGGGCCAAGGGTTACCTCACCAAGCCGCTGGAGCTGGAAAGGATCAGGAACATAGTCATGGACGTGTTCGGGGAAACCGGCGCCACGGATAAGACCTGGGAAGTTAAGAGGAGCGAACCGAAGTAGCCCGCCCGGGAGCCCGGCGTGAGGGAACAAAAATGCCTTTAACCAGAACCGCTGCGGAGTCACAGGAATATTCAGAAAGCATCATAAATACCGTGCGCGAGCCGCTGATCATCCTGGACCAGGACCTGCGCGTGGTCACGGCCAGCCGCTCGTTCTACGAGGTCTTCAAGGTGAACCCAAAGGAGACGGTCGGGCAGCTTATCTACGACCTGGGCAACAAGCAGTGGGACATCCCGCAGCTCCGGGAGCTCCTGGAAACCATCCTGCCCCAGAAGGCCACCTTCGACAACTACGAAGTGGAGCACGATTTCGCCGGCGTCGGCCGCCGCATCATGCTGCTGAACGCCCGGCAGATCCAGCGGGTGCTGGGCAAGGAGCGCATCATCCTGCTGGCCATAGAGGACATCACCGAGCGCAAGCGAGTCGAGGTGGAATTAAGTCGCGCCAAGGAAGCGGCGGAGGCGGCGAACCTGGCCAAAAGCACTTTCCTGGCCAATATGTCGCACGAGATACGCACCCCGATGAACGCCATCCTGGGCTTTTCCCAGCTGATGCGCCGCGACCCGGACGCCACACCCAAACAGAAACAGCAGATAGAGACCATCAACCGCAGCGGCGAGCACCTGCTGGCGCTGATCAACGATGTCCTGGAGATGGCGAAGGCGGAAGCGGGCAGGACCTCCCTTACCCAGGCGGCCTTTGACCTGCACGCGCTTATCTCCGACGTGGAGAGTATGCTGCGGCCCCGGGCCGAGGCCAAACGCCTGAGGCTCGAGGTGGCGCGGGGCGACGGGCTGCCCCGCTTCGTGACCGCCGACGAGAGCAAGCTCCGGCAGATCCTGATCAACCTGCTCAGCAACGCTTTGAAGTTCACGGCCGAGGGGGTGGTTACCCTGCGCCTGAGGTCCCGGCCCTGCGCGGAGCGGGAAGCGCATCTTACGGTTGAAGTAGAAGACACCGGGCCCGGCATAGAGCCAGGGGAGATAGCCAGGCTGTTCCACCCCTTCGAGCAGGCCCAGGCGGGCCGGGCCGGCGGGACCGGAACGGGCCTGGGGCTGGCCATAAGCCGCGGGTACGCGCGCCTGATGGGCGGCGACATAACGGTAGAAAGCCGGCCGGGGCGCGGGAGCGTTTTCACTTTACTGACCACGGTAAAGGAAGCTGCGGCGTCCGACGTGGCCGTGAAGGCGCGGCCGCGGCAGGTGAAAGGGCTGAAACCCGGCCAGCCGCGCTACAAGGTCCTGGTAGTCGACGACAAAGAGGACAACCGTGAATTCCTGGACCAACTGCTGGGCCCCGCCGGCTTCGAATTGCGCCAGGCGGTCGACGGCAAAGAAGCCATTAAAACGTTCGACGAGTGGAAGCCGCAGCTTGTCCTGATGGACCTGAGAATGCCGGTGATGAACGGCTACGAGGCCATGAGGCGCATCCGGGAGCGACCCGGCGGCGGGGAAGTTAAGATCCTGGCCGTTACAGCCAGCATCTTCGGCGAGATAAACCGCGACGCCCTGGCGGCGGGGGCCGACGACGTGATCCTCAAGCCCTTCAGGGAATCGGACCTGTTCGAGTGCATCCGCGCTCTGCTCGGCGCGGAGTTCATTTACGACGAGCCCATACCCGCCTCCGGCGCGGCGGCACCGGACCCGTCGGGCCTGGCCGGGCTGCCGCGGGAACTCGTCGCAGGTCTCCGCGAAGCCGCCGTCCTCGGCGACTACCAGGCCCTGCTCAAGCTGACCGGCCGCGTCGAGGCCATGGACGCGCGCCTGGGCGGGGAGCTGCGCGCGCTCGCAGCCGAGTACGACACGCAGCGCATCCTGGACCTGCTGGGAAGGGCCGAGCCATGACCACAGAGGCCGGCGCGAGACCTGAAGCGGCGGATATCCTGATGGTGGACGATACGCCCGCCAACCTGGAGCTGCTCTCCGGGATGCTGAGGGCGCGGGGCTACAGCGTGCGCGCCGCCGTCAGCGGAAAACTGGCGCTGCAGGCCGCCCGCAAATCCCCCCCGTCGCTGATCCTGCTGGACATCAATATGCCAGGCATGACCGGGTATGAAGTCTGCGCGGAGCTGAAGTCCGACGAGAAGCTTAAAGATATCCCCGTTATCTTCCTCAGCGCGCTGGTCGAGACCATAGACAAAGTGAAAGCCTTCGGCATAGGCGGCGTGGACTACATTACCAAGCCCTTCCAGCTGGAGGAGGTGGAGGCGCGCGTCGGGACCCACCTGGAATTGCGCCGGCAGAAGCGCAAGGTCCAGGAGAGCTACGACAAACTGCGCGAGCTCGAGAGAACGCGCGACACCCTGGTGCACATGATCGTACACGACCTCCGCTCGCCGCTGACGGCCGTCTACGGCCTGCTGGAGCTGCTCAAGGAAAATGGGGTGCAAACCCTTCCCGCGGAGCAGCGTCTCTACGTGGACCAGGCCGCGAAGTCGGCAAAGGAGATGATCGGCATCGTCAGCGACATCCTGGACGCGAGCAAGCTGGAAGGAGGCCAGATGAAACTCAGGCTGGCCGACTGCGACCTGGCCGCCGCGGTGAAAGACACCATCTCCGGGCTGGCGCCGCTTTTCGGCCGCCGCGAGATACGGTTCTCCCCGCCCGACCGACCCGCGCTGGTGCGCGCGGACTGCGAGCTGGTTTCAAGGGTCCTCCAGAACCTGCTCGCCAACGCGTTGAAGTTCACTCCGGACGTCGCGCACATAGAGCTGGCGCTGGAGCCGGCCGACGGCAGCCTGCGCGTGAGCGTGCGGGACGACGGCCCTGGCATAGCGCCGGAGCACAGGAGCAAGATCTTCGAGAAGTTCGCCCAGGTGGGACTGCCCACCGGGAGCCCGAAACATTCCACCGGCATCGGGCTTGCCTTCTGCAAGCTGGCGGTGGAGGCCCACGGCGGCCGCATCGGGGTGGACGGCGAAGCGGCAGGAAGCCGTTTCTGGTTCGAGCTGCCGCTGAACGGCCCGGCGGCCCCCGCTCCGGCGGCGGAACCGGAGAGATCCGCGTCCGCGCCCGCCTGACCCGTTGCTCCGGTTTCAGAGATGGATAAAATCTTGCTTGCCGCTTTCCAGGTAAAGCGCCAGCAGCAGGTAATCCCGCAGGTGGCGCGTTAGCAGGAAGTTCTCCCGCACGTGCTCGCGGCCGTTCTCGCCCAGCTTTTTGGCGAAGGCCGGCTCGTGCAGCAGGCGCTTCATCCAGTACGCGGTCCCGTCGATGGTCCGGGTCAGGATGCCGGAGTATTTGTGGGTGATCTGCAGCGGTATGCCCCCCACCGCGCCGGCTATCACCGGTTTGCCCTTCCAAAGCGCCTCGGACACCGTCAGGCCGAAGCCTTCCTTCAGCGACTTCTGCAGAATGATAGTCGAGGCGCGCTGTATGGCGTTTATCTCAAGGTTCGCCGTCGGAGGCAAACAGAGCACTATGATGTCCGGGACGCCCTCGGCCGCGGCGCGGGCTTCGGCCAGCACCTGGGAGCCTTCGGGGTCGTCGTCGGCGCTGCCGCCCACCAGCAGCAGCCGCGCCGTTACGTAGGGCTGTATCTTCTTGAAGGCCTCTATCACGCCCAGGGGGTCTTTCAGGCGGTCGAACCGGGAAACCTGCGTGATCAGCGGCTTGTCCAGCGGTATCTCCAGCCGCCGCAAGACCGCGGAGATCTCTTCTTCGGACAGTTCCCTGTTCTTGTCCGCCAAGGGGTCTATGGAAGGCGGGACCTGGAACTGCTGTATGGGCAGGGCCTGGGAGAACGCCGGGGCGGAGATGACGGCGGCGTCGTAGCGTGAAACATAGCCGCGCAGGAATTCCCACACGTCGTCCTGGCGGTTGGACAGGTCGATGTGGCAGCGCCAGATCCATTTGGCGCCCGCCGGTTTTTTATCTATCAGCCCCGCCGGCTGGGGGTCGTGGATAAGGGCGATATCGGCGTCCAGGTTAAGGGTCTCCAGGTTGGCCTTCTGCGTGTCGCGGTAAAGCTGGAAGTCCGCCGGGGTCAGTTCCTGACGCGTGCCGTGCAGGGCGTTGTGGAATTTCTTGGTGACGGCGTAGAAGTCCTCGCCGCCCTTTACCAGCTCCCAGCGCGGCTTGATGCCCAGCTCGGTCATCAGCGGCAGCATGCGGTTGAGGATCTCGGCGACGCCGCCCCCTACCGCCGTGGAATTGACGTTGAGGATGGTCTTGCCCTTCAGCCTTTCCGCTATTATCTTGAGCTCTTCTATGGCGCTGCGGCCTGCCGCGGGCGCGTATTCTTCGATCTTAGGCATTTTTAACCTCCGGCAGGCGGCGCTCTATGATGCGGATTATCCGCCGCCTGAGGCTTTCGAGCGTGTAGGAATAAGGGTCCAGGCGGGAGATCTCCCTGCCTACGGTCTCGTCGTTAAAGTTAGTCCTGAACCAGTGGGAGAAGTCGTCCACGCCGTAGGGCGGGCGCAGCCGGGCCTCGAAGACGTGCAGGTAAAGGCTCGACGCGCTGACATTGCGAAGGCAGTCGATGAAGCTCTCATAATCGACGGCGGAGCACTCGGTGGGCAGGGAGAACCGTATGGCGCGCATGAAGTGGAATTCCCGCCCCGTCGCCACGGTGCGTCCCGGGCCCGGGTTCTCCGCCAGGTGCCGCTCCAGCACTTCGACGAAGGCGCCGCGGATGTCCGCCAGCGAGTTATAGCGCACGATGTCTATGGAGGTCAGCTCCTCGCCCAGCTTGTCGGCCTGCACCGTGTTGGCGACCCAGTAGGCGAAATCGTTGGCGCCCTCCGGCACCAGGTGATGCGACTGCTTTATGAAGCGGTGGGTATGGTGGTAGATCACCGCATCGTCGGCAGCCTTTATCCCCTCCAGCAGTTCCGTTATGTTAAAGGCCTTGCGCCCGGTCACTTCCGTGAGCGTCAGGCGTGTGCAGAATTTGAATGGCGCCGCAGCAGTCGTTTTCATTCCCCCCCCTTCTTCCTCGCCGCCGCGATGAACCGCAGCAGGCGCAGCACTTCGGCCTGTCCCGACAGGAAATAAACTGCTTTCGAGAGGGCCTTACGCCCCACCCTCACCGTTATCCCGCCGCCGGCCAGCGCGCCGAACATATCCTCGTCGGTAAGGTCGTCCCCCACGGCTACGGCCAGCGGCGCGCGCAGGCGGCGCGCCAGCAGGGCCACGGCGTCGCCCTTGTGCGAGGCGCCGCGCGGCAGCAGCTCGAAGACCTTATGCCCCCTGCGCCAATGCAGGCCGGCGCCGGGGACGGACAAAAGCGCTTTCATCCTGCTGAAAAAGCCGCGCTTGAAAGCCGGCCTGAGATTACGGTAATGCACGCTGGCCGAGAACGCTTTATTCTCCACCAGCACGCCGGTGCCCGGCGGGAACCGCTCCTGCAGGTCGGCCGCGATCCCGGCCACCAGGCCGCGCGCTTTGACCGCGCCGGCGTCGCGCCAGGAGAGGCCGGGGCCCTCTATCTCTATGCCGTGGTTGCCGCCGTAGTAAAGGGCGCGCAGGCCGACCAGGCCGCGCACGCTGCGCAGCGCGCGCCCGCTGAGGATGAAAACGAAAACCCCCGGTGAAGCCGCCAGGGCCTTCAAGGCCGCCCGGAACGCGGGCTCGAGCCGCGCCTGCGCCGGGGTCTCGGCCAGCGCCGCCAGCGTGCCGTCAAAGTCCAGCGTCACCAGCAGCGCCGGCGCGGCGGCGAGGCGGGCGGCGAGCGCTTCGGAATTTTTCCAGAAAGACTTCATTTACACCCCGTTAAGTTTGAAGTCGTCCAGCCTCAGTTTCATCAGTTCTTCCGTGAGGTTGGCCGCCCATTTGTAGATGTTGTTCTCGTGCAGGTCCTGCCGCATGCGGGTCATCCGCTCCTCCACTTCCGCCTTGGGCATGACCAGCGAATAGTAGATAGCGTCGGCCATCTGCTCTATGTCGTAGGGGTTCACTATCAGCGCGTCCTTGAGCTCGCGGGACGCCCCGGCGAAACGGCTGAGTATCAGCACCCCGCGGTGGTCGTCGCTGGCCGCCACGAACTCCTTGGCCACCAGGTTCATCCCGTCGTGCAGGGAAGTGACCAGGCAGGCGTCGGCGATCTTGTAGAACTTGGTGATCTCCTGGTGGGCGTGGTGCTTCTCCAGGAAGACTATGGCCTTCCAGTCCTTGGCCTTGAAGCGCCAGTTGATGCGGTCCACCTCGGCGTGCAGCTCGGCGAGGAAGCGGTGGTACTGCGGGATATGAGTACGGCTGGGCGCGCCCAGCTGGATCAGCGTGAACTTGCCCTTGTAAGCCGGGTATTTCTCGAGGAAGCGCTCTACGGCTTTAACCCTCTCCAGCATGCCCTTGGTATAGTCTATACGGTCGACGCTTACCGCTATCTTCTCCGCCTTTATGCCCAGTTCCTTCAGCACCGAGGCCGCCTCGGGCTTCTCGGGCAGGGTTTTGGCGTCCCGGTCCGGCTGCTGGAAGTCCACGCTGATCGGGAACGGCTTGACCATGGTGGTATGGCCTTCTTTCTGCACCGAGAAATGCTCCCAGTCTATGCGCGACTCTATGGTGCGGTCCACGGTGTCCAGGAAGTTATTGCAGTAGAACTGCGTCTGGAAGCCTATCAGGTCCGCGCCGAGCAGGCCCATCACCAGCTCCTTCCCCCAGGGACAGATGCCGAAGGTCTCGGGGTTGGGCCAGGGGATATGCCAGAAGACCGCCACCCTGGCGTCGGGCCGCGCGGCTTTTATCATGCCCGGCAGCAGCGTGAAATGGTAGTCCTGTATCAGCACGCAGGGTTCCTTCACGTCGGCGATCTCCTCCAGCACGGCCTTGGAGAACTTTTCGTTCACTTCGTAGTAGTACTTCCAGTCCTCTTTGCGGAAGATCGGCCGGATGTGGGCGATGTGGCAGAGCGGCCAGATGCCTTCGTTGGAGAAGCCGTAATAGTAGCCGTCCTCCTCTTCCTTGCTCAGCGCGACGCGGCGCAGGTTGTACGCGGGTTCTTCCGGCGGTACCTTTATGCGGTTATCCGCGTCGGTGACCTCAAAGTCGGCCTCGCCGCTGCCGTGCGCCACCCAGGTGCCGCCGGAAGCTTTCATGATAGGGTCCAGCGCGGTCACCAGGCCACCGGCGGGAACTATGGCCCGTATGTCCTTGCCCTCTTTAATGTGCATGTAGGGCTCACGGTTGGAGACCACGAAGAGCGGCCGCCCGCCCATTTTGGTTTTTATGTGCTCCTTGAGGCGTTCCGGGGTCCAGAGGGATTCGCCTTTTTGCCGCAGGCGCGCTTCGTTCTCGGCGGCGCGGCGGGCGGCCTGCAGGTTGGTCGCCAGCGTGGTCGCTTCCCTGGCTATCGGCGCGAAGATATCCCCTTTGATCGGGGGCACATGCCCGTTCTCTTCGCCTATGCGCAGGTTCTTCATCCACTCGGCCATCTGCGTAATGGGGTCCACCAGGTTC
This sequence comes from Elusimicrobia bacterium GWC2_64_44, assembly GCA_001799845.1. GTDB lineage: Bacteria > Elusimicrobiota > Elusimicrobia > Elusimicrobiales > UBA9959 > UBA9959. Next base: position 10,979 of record MGUG01000001.1, read on the forward strand.
CACCTGATGATGAGCAGCGTCACCAGCGAGATCAGGATCATCTGCGCGAGCAGCCTGATGAGGGTGCGCTTCCAGATCTGGAAAAGCTCCAGCTCTACGTAGGAGACGTTGCTGAAAATGGCGATCCAGGCGTTGCCGGCTTCGCCGAAGGTCAGCTTCAGCGGGTGCACCAGGACCCTGCGCTCTCCGAAAAGGAACTCAGCATCCTCCCCGGAGGCCAGCAGTTCTCCGATCTGTTTGCCGCGGCCCCTGATCTCGGGGGCTATCTCCGACGAGGCGGCAAGCAGTTCCCCGTCGCCGGAATAGACGGCCACGCCCTCCAGGTGCTTCTGGTCCTGGAACTTGTCGGCCAGCTTCTGCAGGCGCGCAGTGTTGCCGGTCTCGAGGTTAGGGCGTGCGCTCTCCTTGAAACTCTCGGCGAGCAGCGCCGCCTGGTCGCGAACCTCGCCGTAGCGCTTGAGCTTCTCCTGGCGGACGTTGAACCAGGCCGAGATCACGGCCACGGTGACGACCACCACTATCAGCGAAAGAATAAGCCTTAATGTTATACGCATAGGGATTCCTTTGTTATTAATAAATTGCCCCGAGGGCAAGGAAGTAGAGCAGCAGCAGCGCTCCGCCGACGGGAAGGGCTGCCCCGGCCCACTCGCGGCTCTTGATGCCGAGTTTCGCGGCGCTGATTATGTTCGGTATATTGCCCGGAATAAGCACGCCGCCGGAAACCAGCAGGCTCAGCGTGAACGAAAGTATCTGTTCCCTGCTCATCGACGGAACTATCCCCGCGGCGGCCAGCGTGGCGTTGTCCAGGGCAGCGGAGGTCAGGCCCAGCCAGTAGAGCTGCCAGCCCTTCAGCGCCGGGATCAGTTTCTCGGCGACGGGGCTTAATCCCTCGCCCAGGTAAACCAGCGCCGCCACGAACACATACACTCTGGCGGCGCGCAGCAGCAGGGCCTTGTGCGTCTCGCGCGCCTGGTCCGCGCCCTGCCCGGCCGCGGCCTCCCGGCCCAGGGGCCGCGCATACGCCGCTACCGCTGCGACCGCGAGTATGGCCGGTGTGACCCAAAGCCACAGCAGCCCGGCCAGCCAGAAGAACCCGGCATTGTGCGGCGGCCCCTGCAGCCTGGCGGTCACTATGGTAGAGAGCGGCTCCCCCAGGGGCGTCAGCGCAGCGCCCAGGCCTATGGCGTAGCAGGCGTACACGGCGGCGCGCACCCGCGACGGCCTGTCGAGCTTCAGGTGATGCAGTATCTCGCAGAGCACGAGGGCCGCGATTATAGCCGTAAGCAGGCTGGACAGGAAAGCCAGGGCGACTATCAGGACGAACAAGGAATGCCGTATCCCTATCCGGCGCCCGAGCCGCTCGATAAGATCCTCCATGCGGCCCCGCCCCGACCGGAACAAATAGCCGGCGACCAAAACCGCAAGGGAGATCTTGAGAGGCTCTACCAGAGACTCTTTAACTATGTGCCAGTTCCACAGCCCGGAAACGGTCAAGGCGGCGCAGCCCATGATGAGCAGGAAGACTTCCAGCTCTTCCTCCACCCGTTTTACCGAGAATGGCAACAGAAGTACCAGCGCCGTTATCAGCGCCAGGCTTCCTACGACCCAATAGGACATTACCCCCCCTTCAGATAGCGATCGGGACCTTGAAAATGTATTTAAGGATAAGTATCACCGCCGCTGTAATAGCGACGGTTTTTGCCAATAGAAGCAGAAAAGTCCCCCACCCGGATTCGATCGCCTCCGGCTTTGCCGCGCCGGTATTCTTGTCGTTGTTCTTAGTCATGCCGCCTCCGTTTTACGGGCGTTAGCCCGATCCCCGGCAAGCGGCCGCGCCAATACGCGAACAAAAAGAATAGCCGCCGTCCGGTTTTAAACCGGAATGGCGGCCCGACCATTCCAAACCTCCGGAGCTGTCTCCGGACCCTTGTGAAATAATTCTACCTGAATAGCGGGGATGTGTCCACCCAAAAAACGCTCACCCCGCGGCTATTTTCTCAGATATTCCAGCTGCGTGATAAGTTTCCGGACGTTCGGATTCCCCTTCACCGGATACGCTCTCAGATACGCCAGCAGCTTGTCATTCTCGGGCTGAACATCTTCGGGCGCTCCCTGCGCCCAGCCCAGGTCCAGATACTTCGGCAAGCAGTCGAAAGAGGCCGGCGAAAGCCCTGCCGCGGCCCTGGCGAACTTCGCCGGGTCCTTGTAGGCGAATGTATTGAAGTCCTCGCTTATCCATTCAGACATTTCAGCGTTGTTGTCGAAAACCCGGCAGAGCTCCTCGAAAACCATCAGCCCGGCCTTAGGAGAGCGCTTGTAGCGCTCTTCCGCCAGCAGCATTACTTTGGAGTCGGGGCCATTCCACTTTCCCTCGTTATAGTACACTCCGAGTTCGGACTTTAAAGCGCCGGCATTGTTAATTAAGCCCTTAGCCTGGAATTCTCCCATCCTGCGCCCGAATTCAGCGACGCGTATTGCGTCTTGCCTGTCGGACTCCAGCAGCACCGCCTGCCACTCCCTTTCCCGCTTCTGATGCCAGAGCTTCAGCGCCGATCCCAACAGGGCCAGGACAATAGCGATTACCCACAACAGACGATAGTTTTTCATGGCTTGCCTCTTTCAGCGAGATAGAGTTTCCCGGCGAGATAAAGAAGTCCGATAGCGTTCAGCGCCTTCCAGGCAAGCAGCCACCAGGGCTTCCACCAAGCGCCGCTATAAACCTCCACCACGTCCGACAGGCCGAACGCTAAGAAGAGCGCGCTAAGCAATAAGTAATCCTTCCCCTGACCGGTTGCCGAGGCCTTTGACCGGAAGAAAAGGTAGAACCCGATAAGGATCCAGACCGCCGCTTCAACGAAGTTAAGCCCGCCGGCGGAGTACAGTTCGAAGTTTCCCATATATCTGCGCTATTCCCCCCGCTGTTCAGGTGGGAGGGCGGCCCGGCCGCGTTTTAGCCCGAGCAGCAGGGACAGCAGGTTGGCGTGGCCGGGGATATCGGTACTGTAATGAAAGTTGATAAAACGCCAGTCTCCGCCGCGGCGCTTAAGTTCCGCTCGCACATCCCAGGTGTCCGCGCCGGGCCGCCCGATAGCTGCCAGGCATTTACCGTCCTCCACCATAGTTTTCCCCACAGAGTACTTCTCCGCCGGGTCCTGGCTGGACAGGAAAGGGTCAAAGTCTATGCCAGTTATTCCGTCCGTAGATAATTCCTGGACGCGGCGGTCTTCCAGCAGGGCCTCGCGGAGTTTCTCGCCAAAGAGGCCGGGCCTTTGCCTGAGCGCTATTATGGCCCCTGGCTCGTCGTGATCGGCAAGCGCCAGCGGCACATACCAGCCCAGGAAAGCTTCCGTGAACTCGCGGCAGTAGCGGACTTCACCGGCCCGGCCCAGCGCCGCCGCAAGAACGGGAGCGGCCGAGCGCTCACCTTCGTCGTAGCGCACGTCATATACCTTCACGGCCAGCTTCGACAGCAAGGCGTTCAGGACGCAGAGCCCGGCCCTGGTCCCGGCCAGGGCGCGGCAGGGCTTATGGACGGTCCTGGAGGTGATAGCTTTCGCTGTTAAACCGCTTTCCGGCTTATTCTGCCAGGCTACGGTCGCGGCATAATCCGAAGAGTAGTAGAGGTAGAGATAAATGAACCCCGCATACTCTTCGTCTGAGATACCGGGTGCACGCTCGAAAGCGTAGCAGGTATTATCCGGGCAGAACTCCGCCGGCGCGCGCGTACCCTTTGAAACAGAGAGTTGCCCCGGGAAAGCCGCCTCGAGTTCCTTGAACGGCCCGGCGGCCCCTGCTTCTCCGGCACATGCCAACCGCAAGGCCCCTACGACCAGAAGCGCCAGGCCTAGCGCCAGCGTGATCAATTTCCAGGGCCTCAGGTATTCTCTCATTTCAACTTTTTCAATTGCAGCAGGGGCTTGTCGCCCTGGCGCCAGGAAGATTCGTGTTCATGTGTCTTCACTATGCGCCTGAAGGCCAGAGAGCCGGCGTCAGACCAGTGGCGGCTGACCTCCAGCGCTACTTCCCCGCCCACTCCGGGAAAGCCGCCGAGCTTCAGCACGCCGAAGCGCGGCCCCAGCACATAATCCAGCCAAACCTCATACTGAAACGGTTTGCCGCCATGCGAGCCTTTTCCGCCCGGAGAGAAAACCACTTCCGCCCCGCCCGGCGCTGAGTAGCGCCCGCACAATAAAAGACAGCCTATCTCGCGCTCTGCGCTCTTGTCGCCGCTTTCGGCGAAGTCTTTGCCGCCTACCCTGCGGTAGAGTTTAAAGAAGTTCCCGTCTGCGCTCTGGGTGCGCCGGGCCAGGAGCAGCGGTCCGGCGGAATCGCGTTCCAGCACGCGGAAGAATTCCCTGCGGCCGTGGGCAGCGGCCGCCTCCTGATCCAGCATAGCCTCCGTTTCCCCGCCGTGCCGCTCGAACCCGGCCAGCTTGAAGTTATTGCCTTCGTGGAAATTATAATAATAGGTCAGCCCGGGGCCCTCGGTTCCGGCGGTGAACATCAGGAAGACATCGTCTACAATGCCGGTCGGGAGCTCTTTGCCGCTGACCACGGAGGTATAGTAGTCCTCGGCCAGCCAGCCATAGCCGCGCACGGCCCCGTAAAAGTCCTTATCGGAGCGGTCGGCGCACCCCGCCGCAAGAGCGGCCGCGGCCAGGGCCGTCAGCGCGGTTGCACGCTTAAAAGCCTTCTTCATTTGCGTCCCCTGCCCTCGGCCTTGCCCGGAACTATGTACAGCGGCACGGCCGGAACGGAGTCCTCCAGCGCGTCGCCGATGCCGGCCTCTACCGGCATTAAATGGCCGGTCAGCCAAAGCCTGCCGTATTGCGCGTAGGCCGGCTTCGCCACGGTAAAGCGGCTGTTCAGGTCGGGGAATTCGATAATGTACGAATCCTTGTTTTCCGTAAGCTTGCCCTTTATGGTCAGCGCCGCCGCCGGGTTTGCATTGTCGACCGGCACGGAGCTGACGCCGCCGGGCGGCCTCGAGGGCAGCTCGGCTTTGGCGATGCCTGCATAAGTGCCGTTCGAAGCGGCCCCGAAATACAGGATCGGGCTGAAAGTATGCTCCAGGTTCTCGAAGTAGCGCACCTCGACCCGCTCGCCGTCCTTGATCTCAAATTTAAGAGACAGGAGTATTTCGTCCCCCGGGGCGTAAGCCGCCTTATCCAGCGAAACGCTGTTTACTGTTGTTTGGAAAGTGTCTTTCTTGGAAAAGAGCCGGTGAGCTACATACCGCGCCGTGTCATTGCGCGAGATGGCGAGGACGAAAACGGCGAGAACCGCGAGCGAACCGATGAACAGCAGGTATTCTTTTTTCTTGAGCACAAGATTCCCTGGCTAGCGCGCAGGATTGAGCGGCAGCATCCCGGGTTATTCTATCAAACAAGCCCTGTACCCAAGCCAGCCTTTCTCCCTCTATCCTGGATCCTGCTAACACAAGCCCCCGCTTTTTTGGCAAAATGTAGGCGTAGCGACAATGCGGCAGGCTGCGGATAAGGCGCTCATATGGAAAATACCGAACCGAAGCAGGACAAGCCCGACACCCTGAAGAGAATGGCCAGCGTGGTCAGTCACGAACTGCGCAACCCCCTCGCCATCATCTCCAACTCCACCTATTTCATCAAGACCAAGCTGTCGGCCGGCGGCGCCGCGCCCGACCCGAAGGTAACCAAGCACATAGGCATCATCGAGGGCGAAGTGAAGCGCAGCAATGACGTCATCGAGGAGATGCTCTCTTTTACCCGCGAGCGGGAGATAACCAAGGCGCGCATCTCGCTTAACGCCCTGGTCGGTGACCTGGCGGCGCAGTACCAATGCCCCCCCTCGGTCACGCTGAAGGTCAACACCGACCCCGCGGACCTGGCGGTGGACGCGGACGCGGCGGCCATAACCTCCGCCCTGCGCTACGTTCTCGATAACGCGGTGCAGGCCATGCCCGAAGGCGGCGCGCTGACCGCCGAGGTTTCCCAGGCCGGCAAACTGGCGCTGCTGACCGTGACCGACGGCGGCCCCGGCCTGCCCGACGGCGACGGCGAAAAGATCTTCGAAGCGTTCTTTACCACCAAGCCGCGCGGCGTAGGGCTGGGCCTTACCCTCGCGCGCAAGTACCTGCGCCAGCATGGCGGCGACGCCACGGCGGCTAACGCCCCCGGCGGCGGCGCCAAGGTAACCCTCTCGCTACCCCTTCCCGGCTGAAGCCGACGTAGCGCTTAACCGCGCAAAAAAACACCGGCCCACTCGGGCCGGTGTTTTTCTTTTCAGGCTGAGGCTGTTACCGGGCGGCTGACTCGGTCTTCAGCTGGTCCAGCGCGGGGGCGCTGACGCTGCCCAGTTCGGCGGGGTCCCAGGTCAGGTCCACGGCCACGGAGCGCGCTTCCGCGGTACCAACTACCGTGGTAACGGAGGAGTCAGTGATTATAGGCTTGGGCGGCCAGACGCCGGTCTTGTCGGGGGCGGGGATGGTGAGAGACTGCGTGCCAGCGGTGGTCAGGTAGACCTTGGAGCCGGCGTTGATCAGGCGGTCCAGGGCCTCTTTATGCGGGTGGCCGTACTTGTTGTTGGCCCCGACGGAGATAAAGGAGTAGTCGGGCCGCACGCGCGCCAGGAAGGCGTCGCTGGTGGAAGTGCGCGAGCCGTGATGCCCCACCTTGAGGATATTGGACTGCAGGCCGGATTTGAAGTGGCTCAGCATTTCCGCTTCTACCACGGAATTGGCGTCGCCGGTCAGCAAGATGCCGTTGCCGTTGTAGTAAAGCCGCACAACCAGGGAGCAGTTATTGGTCTCGTCGTTGTCGTGCATCTGCACCGGCCGCCAGCAGGCGTTAAAGACCTTGACGGTCACTTTAGGGTCCCAGTCCAGGATGTCTCCGGGTTTGGGGTAGTGGGTGCGGCAGCCCGGCTCCAGCGCGGCCAGGTCGCGCAGGTTGTTGTCGCCGGCCGCGTCCACGTTCTCGGCCTTGGTGTCGTAGTAATTGTCGACCTGGTAGTTGGTGAAAACTTTCTTCAGGCCCCGGTAATGATCGCTGTGCGGATGGGTGAGCGCGACGAAGTCTATTTTGGTCACGCGCTTGGATCTCAGGAAAGCGTCTATCAGCACGCCGGAATTGCCGCCGTCGATCAGCGCGTTCTTGCCGTTGGGGAATTCTACGTAAATGGCGTCGCCCTGGCCCACGTCCACGAAGGTGACGTTAAGCTGCGCCCAGAGGCCTGCGGGAGAGAGCAGGAGCAGCGAGAGTGCGGTGAAGAGTTTATACATTTCTGTTTTTATGACCACACAGTTACCCGGTTACTTATAGATATTATAGGCGCAAGCGCCTTGGCGCGGAAGTGCCAAAAGGCCTAGCTGTAAAGGGCCAAATGGGCCAACCGCGCAAGTAACGCCGGTCGAACGGGGTCAGACTTCACAGACGGCCACTTTCAGCGGCGGTTTGCCGTCGAAGGAAGGAAAATCGGGGTCCACCGGGACCGGTTCTATGTTCTTGATGGGCCGCCCGGCTTTGGCCGCGCAGCGCTTCAGCGTTTCGGTCCAGGCGGCATAGTCTACCGACGCCACGTGGTTGGTGGCTATCACCCGACCGCCGGGCTTTACGGCGAGTACCGCGGGCTTGAACATGCTCTGGTAGTCCCCCACCACGTCCACCGCGCTAAGCGGGCCTTTGGCCCAGGCCGGGGGATCGAGAAAAACCAGGTCGAAGGCCCTGGGCTGGAAGCGCTCGTAGCGGCGCTTCTGGCCGTAGCGTCCGGCCACCGGCAGCCCCGCCAGCTGGCGGACCACCGTCAGGCAGTCTTCTTTCACCAGCCGGAAGCGGTCCTCGGGAATGCCGTTTAGCGCGGCGTTGCGCCGGCCCACCTCCAGGCTGGACTCGGCAAAATCCACGTTCCAGACTTCCTTCGCCCCCCCGGCCGCGGCGCTGACGCCTACGCCGCAGGTGTAGGAGAATAAATTCAGGACGCTGAGGCCCTTGGCGGCGGCGCGCACGGCCCGGCGGCCGGCGCGCAGGTCGAGGAAAAGCCAGGGGTCCAGGCCGCGGTGCCGGGCGCGGACCAGGTACTTCAGCCCGCCCTCGCGGCACTCGAACTCGGCCAGCGCGGCCGGCGCCGGGCTGTGCCAAATGTCGAAGGATTCCACGGCTTTCTTGCCGCGGTGGTTATAGGCGAAAGCTAAAGGCCCGGGCAGCGCGCTCCGGAGGAAATCCTCAACGCTCCGCAGCTGGTCCGGGGTCAGGGGGTCCCTGAAAGTCTGCACCAGCAACAGCGGCCCGTAGAGGTCCACCGTCAGCCCCGGCAGGCCTTCGGCCACGCCGTTAAAAAGCCGCCAGCAGTCGGTGCCCTCGGCGAGCAGCGCCTCCAGGAAGGGGCGGCGCCGCTCCAGGGCAGGTTCCAGCAGCGCGGCAAGAGGTGTTGTCGTCATAAGCTGTTTAACCGAGGCGGGCCCGGCGCACTACCGCCGCGATGCCGGCGGCCCACGGCGCCCCGCGCGCCTCCAGGGCGGCGCAGCAGGCCTCCACGTCGTAGGGCACCCGGATCATCTCGGCGCTGACGACGCCCTGCACGGTGACCACGGCATAGGCGGCCGCCGGGTTGCCGTCGAGGGAACTGCCGACGCTGCCGGGATTTACGGCCAGCGCGCCCCCGGGCAGGGCCGCGGCGTAGGGCGAGTGCACGTGGCCGCACAGCACATTCACTGTCTCCCCGGCGGGCTTGAAAGGTTCCTCGTCGTTCTCCGGCGAGGCGTGGAAGCAGAGGAAGCGCGCGCCGCCGAGCTCGAACGAGGCCTGCAGCGGCGCGCCTCCGAGCCACTCTTTCTCAGCCGAACCCAGCGCCGCCGCCGTCCAGGCGGAATGGTCGGCCCCTGCAGCGCAGCGGAAATAGCGCTCCAGGACGTCGCGGCCGGGCGGGGCCGAGACATAGCGGTCGTGGTTGCCCCGCACCCGGAAAGCCGGCTTCATGGAAGCGAGCAGCCTTACGGCCTCGGCCGGGAACGGCCCCATATTCACGGCGTCGCCCAGGAAACATAACGGCGCGGAGCCCAGGCCCCGGCGCGCAATGTCCGCGGTCACGGCCTCCAGGGCGTGCAGGTTGGCGTGCACGTCGGACAGGACCACCAGTTTTTCTGCGCTCATAGTTAAGACCAGAATCTTCAGGCCACCGCGTCCATCACCACGGCGGGCGGCTTTTCAGCGCCGAACTCCCCCTCCCACCTGGCTATGATCACCGTCGCGAGGCAGTTGCCGAGGACGTTGACCGAGGTGCGCGCCATATCCATCAGCTCGTCGATGCCTAAGATGATGAAGATGGGCTCCACCGGCAGATTGAACGAGGCCGCCGTGCCGAGGAGGATCACCAGCGTGGCGCGCGGCACTCCGGCCACGCCCTTGCTGGTGAGCATCAGCGTGAACACCATGGCCAGCTGCTGGCCCCAGCTCATGTCTATGCCCGCCGCCTGCGCCACGAAGACAGACGCCAGCGACAGGTACAGTGTGCTGCCGTCGAGGTTAAAGCTGTAGCCGGTGGGCATCACGAAGGCGACCACCTTGCGCGGCACGCCTATGGCTTCCATGGCCTCCATGGCCCGCGGCAGCGCTGCCTCCGAGCTGGTGGTGGCGAAAGCTATGGAGACCGGCTCGATGACGGCCTTGAGGAAGCGCTTGATCGGGACTTTGGCTATCAGCGCCGCCGGCAGCAGCACCGCCAGCAGGAAGAAGACCAGCGCGGCGTAGAGCGTGGCCAGCAGTTTGAATAGATTTACCAGTATGCCCAGCCCCATGTGCCCGACGGTATACGCTATGGCCGCGCCCACGCCCACCGGCGCGAACAGCATGATGATATTGGTGAACTTGAACATCACCTCCGACAAACTGCCGCAGAAAGCGAGCATGGGCCGGCGCTTCTCCTCGGCGAGCATAGCCAGCGCCACGCCGAAGAGGATGCTGAACACCACCACCTGCAGCACCTGCCCGTCGGCCACGGACTTGGCGACGTTCTCGGGGAACACGTGAAGGATGACCTCGGCCACTGTCTGTTTCTCCACCTTCACTATCTGCGTGGTGTCCGTGACCGGCGGCAGGGTTATGCCCACGCCCGCCTTGGTGAAGTTGATGGCCGCGAGCCCTATGAACAGCGCCAGCGTAGTGACTATCTCGAAATAGATCAGCGCCTTCAGGCCCATCCGGCCCACCTGCTTGAGGCTGGAATGCCCGGCGATGCCGGTGACCAGCGTGGCGAAGACGAGCGGCGCTATAATGGTCTTTATCAGCCGCAGGAAGATCATGCTGAGGACCTTCATGTGGGACGAGACGCCGGGGAAGTCGTAGCCCAGTTCGGCGCCTGCCACCATGGACACGAAGATCCAGGTGGTCAGGGACCTCTTCCACAGGGCGTACCAGGCTAGCGCGGCCACCACGGCCCAGCGCGAGACCAGCAGCGCCTCAGCCGGCACGCCGACGGCGCCGTATTTATTCAGGGCGTAAAGGACGGAGGCGGCGGCCCCCAGGATAACGGCCGGCAGTATGTTCTTTTTAGTCGTGGGCATGTTCATGGTCCGGCGGCTCCTTTGGGTTGCGCAGCGGGTCGCGGGGCCTGCCTATTCTACAAAACAAAACCCGGGCGTTTGAATGGCGCGGCTTTCAGCCTCAGGCCGCATTTCCGCTTGCCTGGCCGGAGGCAGGGCGCTATAATGGGAGCATGCCCCCCATCTCCGGTTACGCCCCGTCCGCCGCGGCTGTTTTCCTGACCCTGCTGGCCGCCGTTAATTTCACCGGCGCGGCCCTGCACGCCCGGCTGCTCTACTCGCCGGCCGCGGCCTGGGCCGGGATCGCCGGCCTCGCCTCAGGGCTGGTCTTCGTGACCGCCGCGCGGCTGCGCACTCCGGGTTTCTGGACCGCGCCGCGCGCCGTGTTGGCCGCGCTCGCCTGCGGGCTGTGGGGACTTTACCTGCTGCTGTTCTCGCTGGGCCCGGCCTACTGGCTGCTGGATATAGTTTTCGCCATCATCGCGCTGCTGCTCCTGCTCGGGCGGGAAAAGCCGGCGTTCCTCGCCGCGGGTCTCGGTATCTTCGCCGTTATCGGGATCAGGCACGTGCAGAACGACTTCTTCATCGCCCTGTTCAACCTGATATTCTGCTGCTGGGCCCTATGGCGCGGCACCGACCTGGCCGAAAGAATTACCGCGGGCCGGATCGCGCAGTGGAGTGGAGCCAGGAGACCTGTGCGCGCGGCCGTCGCGGCGGCGGTGTTCGCCCTGCTGGCCGTCTACGTGGCCCGCCCGGTACTGCTGATGGTCTACCCGCCGGCGCGTCACGGGCTGCTGCTGCGCCTGCAGCCCTCCTTCCCCGTAACGCCGCCGGAGAAACTCTCCCCCCAGGCCGCGCTGCTGCGGGCGCATGTAGTGGCGCTGGCCGGCAAGATAGGCGAGCGCTCCGCCTACCAGCCCGACCAGCAGGACCAGGCGCGCGACTACATAGCCGCCGAGTTCAAGAAGGCCGGCTACGCCCCCGAATTCCTGGAATACTCCGCGCAGTTAAAGAGCGCTTCCGGCCGCACGCGCCCCTATTACAATATCGAGGCGCGCCTCGTGCCGCCGAACCCCGCCCCCGGCGGGGCGTGGATACTGGCCGCGCATTACGATACGGCCCCGGGCACGCCGGGCGCCGACGACAACGCCAGCGCCGTGGCCATCCTGCTGGAAGCCGCCCGCCTGCTGCGCAAAGAGAACCCGGCCCGCGAGATCCGCCTGGTGGCGTTCAGCACCGAGGAGCCGCCGTCGTTCACCACGCGCGACATGGGCAGCTTCCGCTACATGCGCTACCTCAAGGAAGGCGGCGTAGAAATACACGGCCTCCTGAACCTGGAGATGCTTGGCTATTTCAACCCGAAGCCCGGCGCGCAGCTGTTCCCGCCGTTCATGAACCTGCTGCACCCTGACACCGGCGACTTCGTCTCGCTGGCGTCGAACCTCTCGAGCTACGGCCTGATGAAATCCGTGGAGAAGGCCTGGAAACAGGCCACGGCCCTGCCCATAGAAACGGTCTTCCTCCCCTCCGTGCCGTCGGCGCTGTTCATTTCGGACCATCTGAACTTCTGGTTCTCCGGCGAGCGCGCGGTAATGCTGTCAGACACCGCCTACTTCCGCAACCCCAACTACCACCAGTACAGCGACACCCCGGACACCCTGGACTACGAACGCATGGCCGAGATAACCCGCGCCGTGACGGCCGTGACGCGGCAATAGCCCGGGGCCCAAAAAAACAAAAGCCCCGCCGTAGCGGGGCTTTTTTACGTCCTGGTGGTCAGGTCAGAAAGGCGAAGCCCTCATGAAGGCGGTTTTTTTGCGCGCAGGCTTGGCCGCAGTCACGCTTTTAGCGGGCCTCCTGGCCGCCGTGCTTTTCGAGGCGGGCCTGGCAGCGGCCCTGTGAGACGGCTGGCGCGGCGCCTTGCGGCGGGCGCGGCGGCGCACCGGCCGGCGCATCACCCAGTAGCGGCTTTTGCCCACGTCGAGATGGGTGAAGCCCTTGTAGGGGTAATAGCCTATGCCGCCGGCGGACAGCTTGCGGGCGTAAGTCTTGACCTTGGTGGAACTGTAGCCGGGAATGCGGATGTCCGCGGCCCAGCCCAGCATATGCAGGCTTTCGCGCGCGGCGCCGCGGATGCGGTGATTGTTGCGCGGCGTGCGGTAGCCGCTTAAAAGCGTGAGGCCCTTCTTGCCGAACTTGTCCTCCACGGCGTCGAGCAGCTCTATCAGCTTCACCGACATCTGCACTTCGTGGCCGGTGAGCGCGCAGCGCATGGCGCGGTCGAGCATCTTCAGTTCCTGGCCGTCGTAGGTGCCGTCGCTCCGGCGGTAGTGGGCGGTGATCTTCTCCCCGGTATCGGAGCGGGTCAGCGTCAGGCTGCCGTTGCCGCCCAGGTTCACCGGCTGCGGCGCATGCGCGAGGCCGCTGCTGATATACATGTATTCTTCCGAGTCCTCGCCCTCTTCCAGGTCCACAACTTCCTCTTCGGTGACGGGCGCGGTGTCGGACTCTACGGCATAATCGGGGATGTAGGCGAGCTGCTGCAGCAGCGCCGGAGAATGCAGCTCCAGCGGGTCCGCCGAAACGGGCCCGAGCCCCTGCGCCGCGGCGAAGGGGGCCGATAAATTCAATAAGATAGCAACGATCAGCGCGTGTCTCATGCGGCGAGGTGATATTTTACCAAAATACCGCCGCGTGCGCGCCGTTTTTCTTGATATCCGTCAAAGCCCTCCGCGGTCAGGCTGGGCGTTCCCCTTTTGAAAAATAGCCGTACAGGGCCGGCAGCACCAGCAGCGTCAGCACCGTGGAGGTAAGCAGCCCTCCTATCACCACCACGGCCAGCGGCCGCTGCACCTCCGAGCCGGGGCCCGAGGCGAACAGCACCGGCACCAGGCTGGCCACGGTTATCAGCGCCGTCATCAGTACCGGGCGCATGCGGCGCAGGCAGCCCTCCGGTATGGCCTCGTCGAGGGGCATGCCTTTGGCGCGCAGCTGGTTGATATGCGTGACCAGCACTACCCCGTTTAGCACCGCCACACCGAAGAGGGCTATGAACCCGACGGCGGCCGGCACGGACAGGTACTGCCCGGACACGTACAGCGCCCCTATCCCCCCCGCCAGCGCCAGCGGCAGGTTCAACAGCACCAGCGTCGCCTGGCGCAGCGAGTTGAAGGTCATGGCAAGCAGCAGGAAGATCAGCAGGATGGCGGCAGGCACAATGACGGCGAGCTTCTTCATGGCCCGCTGCTGGTTCTCGAACTGCCCGCCCCAGGTGAGGTAGTAGCCTTCCGGCAGCGGGACGTTCTTTTTTATCCGCTCCTGCGCTTCGGCCACGAAGCCGCCCAGGTCGCGGCCGCTGACATTGGCCTCGACCAGAATGCGGCGCTTGCCGGACTCGCGGCCAATCTGCACCGGACCCTCTACGCGCCGGATGGCGGCCAGCTGGGACAGCGGCACGCGCGCGCCCAGCGGCGAGGCTATGGCTATTTTCCCGAGCGCGGCCAGCGAGTTGCGCTCGGTCTCGGGCAGGCGCACGGTGATGTCGAAGGCGCGGTCGCCCTCGTACACCACGCCGGCCGGCTTGCCGCCCAGCGCGGTCTCGATGACGTCGTTGATGTCTGAGACATTGAGCGCGTAGCGCGAGATCATGCCGCGGTCCAGCTCTATGTTGACGTAGGACTGCCCGCCCTGGCGCTCCAGCGCCACGTCGGCGGCGCCGGGCACGCGGCCCAGCTCGGCCGCTATCAGCGCGGCTTTCTGCGTGAGCACCTCCAGGTCGTCTCCGAAGAGCCGTATGGCCAGCTGCGAGCGGGAGCCCGCCACCAGCTCGTCGATGCGGCACTGTATGGGCTGGCTGAAGCCCACCACCACGCCGGGGATAACGGCCAGGGCCTCGCGCATTTTTTCGAAGAGCTCCTCCCTGTCGCGCGTCGTCTTCCACTCCCGGCGGGGCTTCAGCACGCCGAGGAAGCCGGTCTTCTCCACGCCGCGCGCCTCTATGGCGCGGCCGGTCCAGCCGGTCTTGGAAACCACGGTCACCAGCTCCGGGAATTCCATCAGTATGGCCTCTATCTTTTTGGCCGTGCCGGCCGAGGTTTCCAGCGAAGCGCCGGGCAGGATGCTGGTATCCATGTCGAAGGACCCCTCGTCCATCACCGGCACGAACTCGGTGCCCAGCCGCGGGACCAGGGCCAGGCTGGCGGCCAGGAGCAGCGCCCCGCCGGACAGCACTGTCTTCCTGTGGCCCATGCTCCAGGCGAGCGCCGGGGCGTACAGCCGCCCGGCGAGCGCCAGCAGCGGGCTCACCTTGTCCGGCGCCGGCCGCAGCGCGGCCGCGCACAGCGCGGGTATCACCGTGAGCGACAGCAGCAGCGACGAGAACAGCGCCAGCATCACCGTCAGCGCCAGCGGCCCGAACATCTTGCCCTCTATGCCTTCCAGCGCCAGGATGGGCACGAAGGTCAGGGCGATGATGAGCTCTCCGAAGATGCTCGGCTTGCGCACCTCTATGATGGCGTCGGCCACGGCCTTCTCTCGGTGCTCCGCCTCGCGGCTTTGGCCCAGGTGGTGCAGCGCGTTCTCCACCTGGATGATGGTGGAGTCTATGATCATACCGATGGAGATGGCGAGCCCCCCGAGCGACATCAAATTGCCGGTCATGCCGAAATGCTTCATGGCCAGGAAGGTCAGGAGCGACGCCAGCGGCAGCGCCAGGATAGTGACGAAGGAACCGCGGAAGCTCAGCAAGAAAAGGTAAAGCACCACTACGACGATAGCCGAGCCTTCGGCCAGCGCTTTTACTATGGTCTTCACGCTGCTGTCGATGACGGTGTCGCGCGTGTAGAAGGCGTCGAGCTTCAGGCCGGCCGGCAGCAGGCCGGAGGCGTTGATCTCGCGCACCTTCGCCTGCACGCGGCCCACCACCTCGCGGCTGTTCTCGCCCTTGAGCATCATTACCACGCCGCCCACCGCTTCTTTCTTCCCGTCGATATAGGAGGCGCCCTGGCGGACGGCGTGGCCTTCCTGCACCTTCGCCAGGTCCCGCACCAGCACCGGCGCGCCACCGCGGTCCGCCACCACTATCCCGCCCAGTTCCTCGGAGTTGCGGATGAGGCCCAGGCCGCGTATCAGCAGCTGCTCGCCCGCCGTCTCCAGCAGGCCGCCGCCGACGTTGGAATTATTGCGCGCTATGGCGTCGTAGAGCTCCTTGAGGCTGACGCCGTACTGCGTCATCCGCTCCGGCAGGGCCACCACCTGGTACTCCTTGATATAGCCGCCGAAGGAACTCACGTCCCCCACCCCGGCGACGCTCTTCAGGAGCGGGGCTACCACCCAGTCCTGCAGCGTGCGCAGCTCGGCCAGCTGGGCCGGTGTCTCTGTCCCGCGCCCGGTAGCGAGCGTATACTGGTAGATCTCGCCCATCGCGGTGGCGGGCGGGCCCATGGCTATCTCTATGCCCCCGCCCAGTTTCTCGCGCGCCTCCGTGAGCCGCTCGGACACCTGCTGCCTGGCGAAGTACAGGTCCGTGCCGTCCCTGAACACGACGGTGACTACGGAGATGCCGTACTTGGAGGCCGAGCGCAGCTGTTCCAGGCCGGGCAGGCCGCGCAGGGAATTTTCCACCTGGTAGGTGACCAGTTTCTCCACCTCCAGCGGCGACTTGCCGGGGGCGGTGGACACTATCTCCACCTGCACGCTGGTCACGTCGGGAAAAGCGTCTATAGGCATGGTGCGCAGCGCGGCCGCGCCCACGCCGGCCGCGATGGCGGCGGCGCCGAGCACCAGCCACTTGTGCCGGATGGAGAAGTGGATGGCCTTAATGAGCATGTTCGCCCTCTCCCATCTGCGCCTTCATCATCTCCGACTTCAGCAGGAAAGCGCCTTCCACCACCACCTTGTCGCCGGGGGCGAGGCCTTTCTTTATCTCGACGAGGCCGTCCTTCTCCCGGCCGGTCTCGACCGGCGCCGGCAGGAAGCCGTCCTCACCTTTCTTTACGAAGACGAAGGGGCCGGCGGGGCCGTTCTGCACGGCGTCAGCGCGCACCGCCACGCCCTGGAAATAGGCGCCCGTACGTACGGCCGCGTCTATGAACATGCCGAACTTGAGGCGCCCGCCCGGGTTGGCTATGGAAACCCTGGCCTTCACGGTGCGGCTGAGCGCGTCTATCTCCGGCGAGACGGAGACTATGGAGGCCGCGAAGACGGACTTCGGGTAGGCGGCCGTGCGGATCTCTACCTGCTGGCCGGCCCTGACCGACTCCAGGCTGCGCTCGGGGATGTCCAGCACGCCCCAGAGCGGGTCCACGTCGGTGATGGTGGCCAGGAAGCTCATCTCGCTCACCTGGTCGCCCTCGCCTGCGTGCAGGGCGGTGACAATGCCCTTGTGCGGCGCCCGCGCCGTCAGGGTTTCCCCGGCGCGGGTCCTGATGACGGCCACCGGGTCGCCCTGGTTCACGGCCTGGCCCAGCGCCGCGGCCACGGCCGCCACTTCGCCGGCGGCGGCGGCGGTGAGCTGGTGCGCCTTCTGGGCGTCCTGCAGCACGCGGCCCATGGCCTGGAAAGTTTCCGGCACGGAGGCCCGCCGCAGGGTCGCGGTCTTTATGCCTCCGGCGCGCTGCGCTTCCGGCGAAACTTCCACCAGGCCCGCCTCGTGCTGCTCCTCACTCTCGTCGTGGCTCTTTGCTTCGTGCGCCGCTTCTTCATGCGCGGCCTCGTCGTGCCCTGCGCCGCCGTGCGCCGCTTCCGGGGCCGCAGGTCTTTCCCCGCAGGCGGCTGCCCCGATCAAAACCAGCGCCGCGCAGACATGTATAAAGTTCTTCATTTTTCCTCCACGCTGTTCACGGCCGCGTCCAGGCGCGCGGCTTTGCCGTAATAGTCCTTCAAGGCGTCCAGGTAACTGATGTTCTCTTCCAGGAAGACGCGGTTGGTCTCGTAAAAGTCCGCCAGGCCCGTCTTGCCGGCCAGGTAAGCCTGCGAGGCGGCGCGGCGCAGGTCGTTAAGCAGGAAGACGGTCTCGCGCGCCGCCGACAGCCGCTTCTGGGCCAGCCCGAGCTCCAGCCAGGCGGAATACACTTCCCGCCGTATCTCCAGCTCCAGGCGCGTGGCCTCGTCGTCGAGCGTTGCGCGCCGCGCCAGCGCCGCCCTGATCTCGCCTTTGTTGTTGTACCAGAGGGGCAGCTCCAGGCCGAGGAAAAGCCGCGAGTACCCGGTCCCGCCGTCGCTGCCGCGGATCAGGCCCACCTCTGGCACGGGGATGCGGCGGTCTTTTTCCAGCTTTGCTTCCAGGCCGGCGGCCCTGGCCCGCAGCGCCAGCGCGCCCGGCTCCGCGCGCCCGGCCAGGGCGCGCCGCGTATAGTGCTCCAGCGGCTCAAGCCCCGACGGAGAAGGGGCCAGGCTGAACGCCCCGTCCAGGGCTATCTCCAGCGGGGCGTCGGGGGCGCGGCCCATGAGGAAGTTGGCTTCCCCGGCCGCCGCGCCGCAGGCGGCCTCGGCCTCCTGCAGGTGCAGCCGTCCGCGGGCCACCTCTACTTTGGCGCGGGCCAGGTCGGCGTTACCGGCCTCGCCGGTCTGCAGCCGCAGCTCTATCTTGCCGAGTATCTCCATGGAGGACTTCAGGTGGCTCTGCTCGAAAACGCGGCGCTCCATGGCTATGCGCAGTTCGTACCAGGCGGAGCGGGCGGCGCTCAGCACGCGCGTTTCCAGGGCTTCCAGTTCTTTTTGCGCCGCGCCGGCCCCGGCGCGCGCCGCCGCGCCGGCCGTACCCGCGCGCCGGGTGAGCGGCAGGGGCTGCGCCAGCTTGAACTCATTGCCGCCGCTCCCCAGCTCGGCTTCCAGGCGCGGGTTAAGGGGCGCCGCCGCGGCCACGGCCGCGGCCTCCGCCTCGTCCAGGCGGCGCCTGGCGCTCCTTAGCTCCGGGTTAGCCGCCCGCACCTGTACTAGCAGGTCCGGGACAGTGAGCGCTGCCGCGGTTTCCGGCGGCAGGGCGTGTAGGAAAGATTGTGAGATCAAGGCGCACAAAGAAAGCGCGCTTGCGAGTTTTTTCATCTGGCTTCTCCGCTTGTCATTACGGCATGACCCGACGGGCGCGGGCCTGACGGGCGGTTATGGAACTGCGTGGGCGGAGTTACGGCAGGGGCGGATGGAAGATGTCTTTCTCTACGGTCTGCGGCACGAAGAACGGCAGGACCCGGGCGAAGCCCGACACGGTCAGCTGCGGCTCGGCGAAGCTTTCTACGATGTCGGCGGCGCGCAGCGTAGCGGCGGCGCCGGGGCAGAGCGACTCGCAGCAGTCCTCTTCCTGGAATTGATGGGAATGAAAACTCTCCGCCAGTCCTATGACCGGGAAGAGCAGCGCGAACACGGGGAGAATAAGGCGCTTCATTTACACTACAATCTTACCAAAATAGCCCCGGAGAAAAAACCTTTCTTAGAGCCCGGCCTTCACCGCCACGCCGCAGGCGAATACGGCGAAGCCGGCCAGCGCGTGGGCATAGCGCTCCAGCTTCCCGGCCGGGACGAGGTTAACGCCCCAGAGCAGCAGGAAGACCACGGAGAGCATGGTGGCGATGGTAACCGCGGAAAAGACTATTGCCGCGGCGGCCGCCAGGCCCAGGCCGGAATTAAGGGCCGGGTACATCAGCACCGGGATCAGCGGCTCGCAGGGGCCGAAGACGAAGATTATGAACAGGGCCCAGGGCGTGGCGGAAGTTTTTTGGTCGTGCGGATGGGCGTGCGCGGGCTCATGTGCGTGGCCGTGGGCGTGGGGCTCCCCGCCGTGGGAATGCAGGTGTGAATGTTTTTCACCCCTCCGGGCTTTCTTTATGCCCCAGGCCATGTAGGCCAGGCCGAAGGAGAGCAGCAGCCAGCCGGCGGCGTCGCCGCGCAGCCCTTCGAACCATTCGAGTTTGCCGACGGCCGCGCCTAGCGCGATGCCGGCGAACCCTATCAGCACGGAACTTAGCACGTGCCCCAGGCCGCACAGGAACGTGATCAGCGCGGTCTTGGCGCCCGACCAGTTCCTGGCCTTGGCGAGCGCGACAAAAGGTATATAGTGGTCAGGGCCCAGGACCGTATGAATGAACCCCAGCGAGGCTGCCGTAAGAAGAATTGCTCCGTTTTCCATTGCCCCTCCGTTGCCTACATCCGCAGCGTCAGGCCCAGCAGCAGTCCGACGTCATCGGCCGAGTCGGTCAGGCCGGCCTTAAAGCCGGCGTCCAGGTCCAGCGTCGGGTAAGGCGACCAGATCAGGCCCAGCACCCCTGAGACCGGGTGGGAGGCGGAACTCTTGTCCTTATTGGTCCCGGCACCCAGCTCGGCCGAGACCATCACCTTGGGCAGCACCTCCCGCACCGCCGCGGCCGAGCCCCTGAAGATATTCTCCTCCTCGTTCACCGAGTTGCGGTTGAGCAGGTAGACGGCGTTCAAATAGAATTGCCACGGGCCGGCCTGCCGCCCGGCTATGCCGTAGAGCCACACGCCGCCCTCGCCGGCGCCGAGGCTCCGGGACTCGTCTCCTGCCGGCAGAGAAAAGCCCGGCTTCAGCGCCAGGGTCCAGCCGGCTTTTTCCGCCACCGGGAACTTGACCTCCAGCGAGACGTCGCTGAGGCCGCTTTCGGAAAGACCGAGCGAGGTCCAGCCGTGCCAGCCGGCGCTGAGCAGCACGTCCACGCGTTCGAAAAGGCCGTATGAGAACTCCGCGCTCCCGGAATTGGAGTAGGTGTCGGCTCCGGCGCGGGAAACCGCGTGTTCGAAGCCAAGTTCGGCCTGCTTGACGTCCTTGCCCAGAAAGGCGGTATCCTCGCCGATCAGCGGGTGGAAGGCGCGGGCCTCGGTACAGGAGAGGGCGAATACGGCCGCGAAGAATATTCTTTTCATTTTTTCCTCCGTTATTTGCCGGCGCTGGTCACGCTGAGCGTAGAGTGCTTGACGCCTTTCACGGCCTTGAGAGAGTCGGCTAATTCCTTGACCTTCGCCCCGGCGCCTTTGACGGCGATGATCTCCAGGCAGTTGTCGTGGTCCAGGTGCACGTGCTGGGCGGAAATGATGATGCCGCCGTGATCGTGCTGGATGTCCAGCAGTTTATTCACAACCTCTCGCCGGTGATGGTCGTAGACTATGGTGACCGCGCCGGCCACCACGCCCCCCCGGTCGAAGAGGTCCGTGACGAATTCCTTGCGGATGAGGTCGGCGATGGCCTTGGAACGGCTGTCGTAACCGCCGGCCTTTATGAACGCGTCGAAACGCCTGGAGAGTTCTCCCTCCAGCGAAACCCCGAACCTGACGAGCTTGTCTTTCATAGTGTTACCTTTGCATGAATAGTAACACTTTACGGCAAGCCCGTCAAGCGGCGGCCTTACAGCAGGCGCCAGTTCAGGCCGGCCGAGAACACGCGGCCGGGCTGAGGGTACCAGCCGTTGAAGGCGTCGGCCGTCTCGGCGTAATGCCGGTCGAAGAGGTTGCTCACGCCGCCCCATAATTCCAGGCCGCCGAAGTCGCGGGCCGCGCCCAGGCCGAACAGCCAGAACTCCGGCAGGCGGTTGCCGGTCTCCCCCCGGCCCGCGTACTGTTCGGAGACGCCGCGCCCGTCCAGCCAGGCCCGCCAGCCCCCGCCCTTGTACGCGGCTTTCCACGAAACCCTGTGCGCCGGGGAAAAGCTCAGCGGTTCATAGGCCCCGCCGCCGCTGCGCGCCTTGCTGACATTGCGCGCGTACAGCGCCTCCAGGCTGAAGCCGCCAAGGCCCCAGCCGGCGCCGGCCTCCAGGCCGTAGTTGAAACCGGCGTCCAGGTTGGCGGCCGCCCAGGTAAGCGGGTCCAGCGCGATGCGGTCCTTGATATCGGAGTAATAGCCGGCCAGCGACAGGCGCCAGCCGCCCGGCGAGCCGTAGCTGGCCGCCGCCTGCGTATTCAGGCTGGTCTCCGGTTTAAGCCCGGGGGCCGGGGCGGCCCAGGGGTTATAGAGGTCGGCGAAGGTGGGCGCCTGGTAGCCGCGCCCGACGGAAGCGGAGAACTTCCAGCTCGCGTCCGGCGCGTACACGGCGGCCAGCCGCGGGCTGACCCGGCTGTCGTAGGCCGAGTGCCGGTCCAGGCGGGCCGACGCCGAAAGTTCCAGGCCCTCCGCCAGCGTCAGGGTGTGCTGGGCGAAGAAGCCGGCCGAGTAGAGCCGGCGGTCGCCGTAGAGCCCCGAATACAGCGAGGAGCGCGAACTTTCCGCCCCGAGCACCAGCCTGCGCCGCACGGTCAGCCTGCCGGAAAAGGCCAGGTCCTCTATCCTGGAACGGCTGACCGAGCCGTACTGCAGGGCCTCTATGTCGTTGGAGGAAAGGGAGGATTCCGCCCTGAAGGCGGCCCCGTCCCCGCCGCCGCTCCACGACAGGGCGCCCAGGCCGCGGCGCGAGCGCTGCCAGTCGGTCAGGGAGTTAGCCTCGCGCTCAGCCGAGCCGTCCCAGGCCGAAACCGGCACCGGCGTGCCGGAAGGCAGGCCGGTCTTGAGCCTGGAGTAAAGCCCGGTAACGCCCAGGCGGCCGGCGGCCCCGAGCGAGACCGTGCCGCGGCCGAGGGCGGATTCCCTCTCGGTCGCCGAATTGCGCTGGAAGCCGCTGGCGGAGAGGGCCGAACCAGCGGCGAAGAAATCACCCGCCTTGCCCGCCGCGCCGGTTTTCAGGGTATAGGCGCGCGCGTCGTGGGAAGAGGCCGACATCCCGGCGCTGGCCAGGCGCGCGCCCGGAGAGAGTTTCCGCGTGAACAGGTGCAGCACCCCGCCCTCCGCGCCCTGCCCGTAGAGCGAGGAGGCCGCGCCAGGCAGCACCTCCACCCTGCCCAGGCCCTCCGCCGGCAGCACGCTCAGGTCCACCGTGCCGGTTATGTCGGCCGGCACGCGGATGTCGTCGAGGTAGACAGCGGTCTGTTTAGCCTGATAGCCGCGCAGTCCGGCCGTGGCCAGGCCGAGGGCGCCGTTCTGCCGGCGTATGCCGAGCGCCGGCAGCGGCTCCAGCAGGTCCGCCAGCGCGGCGGCGCCGGGCTCGTCCAGGTCTGGCGAGCGCAGCACGGCGGCGTCGGCCGGGGCCTGCGGGCGCGCCGCGTGGGCGCGCGAGACGGAAAAGAACACCTCGGGGTCGCTCTTCTCCGCGCAATACAGGTTGGGAACGTACAGGGACAACAGCAAGGACAGCAGCAGTTTCATGTTTCCTCCCGCGAAGATCGCCGCTGCGCGGCGCTCCCGTGGAAGGAAGTGCGTCCCGCGCTGCTGGCGTTTCCGGGGTAGACCGGGCTTAGTCCTTGCGGACATTACCGTTGCGGGGCAGCCCCGGATTCTCACCGGGTTCCTCCGCCGGAACGCTTTAATTATAACAAAACAGCGCAGTGCCGGGTTTGACTTTCATCATGGGTCCAAAGTCCCCCGCCGGGATAGGCCGAATAACCGCCCGATTCTGGGCCATTGAGCCCATAGAACAGGGATGAGAAATAAATATCATTGAGGATAGTTAATACTGTTCAAGGAGAACCGCTAGAATGATAAAAGTTGACCTCAAATTGCTGCTGGCCTCGGCCTTCCTGGCCGCCCCCGCCGCGGCGCTCGACTTCGACAGCCTGCCTTCCGTGAAAGAGCTCGCTAACCAGGCCAAGGCCGCCGAAGTCTCCGTCCCCGCCCCGTCCGCCCCGCAGGACGCCAGGGCCATCAAAGAATGGACCATCATGGTCTTCATGAACGGCAAGAACAACCTCTCCTCCTACGTGATCTCCGACATGAACGAGATGGAAGTGTTCGGCCCGACGGAAAACATCAATGTCATCACCCAGGCCGCGCGCCAGAAATACACGCCGCCCTCCAACGGCGGCGGCTACCCCGGCGGCGGTTACGACGACTACCCCTGGGGCGGCTACGGCTCCCCCGTGCCGCATCCCGGCTGGCCCAATCCCTACTGGGGCGGCCTCCCGCCCATGCTGCGCGTGAAGACCACCCGCGACGCCTCCACCGACTGGACCGGCGTGCGCCGCTACCTGGTCACCAAGGACGGCGAGAACGGCTCCCTCTCCTCCACGCTGCTCTCCGACATGGGCACCGTGGACATGGGCGACTGGAAGCAGTTGGCCGAGTTCGGCAAATGGGTGAAGGCCAATTACCCCGCCAAGAAATACATGCTCGTCGGCTGGAACCACGGTTCCGGCTGGGAAAAGAGCGCCGGCCTCTTCCCCGTCATCAAGGGCATCTCCTATGACGACGAGACCAACAACCACATCTCCACCCCGCAGCTGGCGCAGGCCATCCGCGAGATGGGCGGCGTGGACATCTACGCCTCCGACGCCTG
>MGUG01000002.1 GCA_001799845.1 Elusimicrobia bacterium GWC2_64_44
ATCCACGACAAGGAAGGCCGCGAGAGCGAGCTGGACTACGAGAACATCGGCATGCTGGGCCCGAACATCAATGTGTTCGACCTCAAGCAGGTGGGGTCCCTCAATTATCTGTGCGACGACTACGGCCTGGACACCATCTCCGCCGGCGCGGTGCTGGGCTTCTACGCCGACGCCATAGAGCGCGGCGCGGCGTCGGGCGACTTCAAATTCGGCGACGCCGAGAAGGGCAAGACGCTGCTCTGGGACATAGCCGCCCGCAAGGGGGAGACCGGGAATCTGCTGGCGGACGGAGCCTTAAAGGCCGCGAAGGTTTACGGCAAGAACTCCGCCGACTACGCCATGCAGGTGAAGGGCCTGGAGATGGCTGCCTACAACTGCAAGTCCATCCCCGGCCAGGCGCTGGCCTTCGGCGTGGCGGCCATAGGCGGCCATCACCGCGAGGCGTGGATCATCACCTTCGAGCTTAAGCACAGCAAGCGCGAGAGCTACGGCCCCGAGAAGGCGGCCAAGGTCATAGAGCTGCAGCGCATACGCGGCGGCCTGTTCGAGATGCTGGTGGCCTGCCGCTTCCCGTGGGTGGAGGTGGGTTACGAGCTGGAGAACTATCCCAAGTTCTTCAACGCGGTGACCGGCCTGGACTGGACGCTGGATAATTTCTGGACCGCGGCCGACCGCGCCTACTCCATGATCAAGCTGCATTACCTGCGCGAGTTCCCGAACGCCACCCGGCGTGACGATTACCCGCCGGCGGTGTGGTTCGACAAGAGCAACGCCGACACCGAGGGCCCGCAGAAGGGCGTGGTGCTGGAGTACGACAAGTACGACTCGCTGCTGCAGCATTACTACGACCAGCGCGGTTATGACCAGCGGGGTATCCCGACGATGGAGACGCTCAAAAAGCTGGGCCTCGCCGACGAGGCCGCGGCGGCCGCCAAGGTGGCAAAGCTTAACTGATGAAGGTGACGGTGAAGCTTATCGGCCCGCTCATCTACGAGGGCGGGTTCAGCGAGAAGGCGGTGGAGCTCCCCGGGCCCATGACGGCCGGGGAGCTTTCCGCTTTCGTGAAGATAGATAAGAAGCGCCCCACCATAATCACCCGCAACGGCCGGGCCGTGGCGAACAGCGATCTTATCGCCGAGGGCGACCGGGTGGTCATCTCTCATATCTACTCGGGCGGCTGACCATGCTTAAATTAACCCTCGCCCTGCTGCTGTCCGCCTGCCCGGCGGGCGCGCAATATTACCTGGAAGCGGACGCCGGCGCGGCCTGGGCGCGGCACAATACCGCCAAGGTGCCGCTGGACGGCGGGACGCGGTTTTCGCTGACGAAAGACCTGAAGTCCGGGACGGCGGCGTTCGGCAGGTTCCGCGCGGGCCGCGTGAACGGCAGGCATGACTGGTCGCTGCTGGCCGCGCCGCTGACCCTGAAGTCGGAGGGGACGCTGCCCAAGGCCGTCTCTTTCGACGGCGTGACTTTCCCGGCCGGGGTCAGGACCGAGGCCGTCTATAAATTTAACTCCTACCGGGTACGCTACCTCTACGAATTCCGCCGGAAAGGCGCGCTGCGCCTGCGCGCTGGCGGCGCGCTGAAGCTGCGCCACGCGGCGGTAGAACTGGATAACGGTACGCAGGCCTCAGAGTTCAAGAACACCGGCTTCGTGCCGCTGGCGGCCTTTTCCGCGGACTGGGGCTTCCGGCCCGGGTGGGCGCTGAGGTTCGACTTCGAGGGCCTGGCGGCGCCGCAGGGGCGGGCCGAGGACGCGGCCCTCTCCGTCAGCCGGGAGCTGAAGCCAGGGCTGCGGGCCAGGGCGGGCTACCGCTTCCTCGAGGGCGGTTCGGGTGCGGGCAAGGTCTATACCTTCGCCTGGATAAACTACCTTTTCGCGGGTTTTACCTGGGAATTCTGAAGCGGCCGTCGGGATGGGGGGAACTATGGCGCAGCTGGATAAACTGATAGAGAAACTGGTGCCGGGGCAGGAAGTGATCCTGGAGCCGGGCGCGGTTCCGCTGCTCAAGAGCAACGGGGCCTTCGTGCCGCTGCTGAACCAGGAGCTCACGGTGCAGCAGGTGGTCGGCCTGATCAGGGAAGTGGCCCCGCCGGACGCCGTCGATAAAATAGCGCACAATAAGCCGGCGGTCTTCGAGTATTCCGCGTTCGGCAAGACCATCGTGGTCTCTTTCTCGGTGGAAGGGAAGGGCGTGCTGGCCCGCGTCTTCGTGGGCGCACGGAAATCCGACGGCTCGGTGCCCGGCTCCGTAGTCGGCGAGCCTGAAATTAACGGCCTGCTGCGCAAAATGGTTACGATGGGCGCGTCCGACCTGCACCTCACCTCCGGGCACAAGCCCATGATACGCCTGCACGGCGACATGGCCGAACTGGCCGACCTGCAGCCGGTGAAGGCGGACAAGATGGCGCCGCTGGTGGAAGCCATCATGCCGCCCCACAACGCCGAGCAGTACGCCAAGACGCACGACACCGACTTCGCCTACGAGATCCCCGGTGTGGCCCGTTTCCGCGCGAACATCTTTTTGGACAGGTTCGGCATGGGCGCCGTGTTCCGCCAGATCCCGGTGGAGATAGTCACGGCGGAGAAGCTGGGGCTCTCGAAGGAAATGCTCGACCTCTGCTATCTTTCCAAGGGCCTGGTGCTGGTGACCGGCCCGACCGGCTCCGGCAAATCCACCACGCTGTGCGCGCTGGTGGATTTCATCAACCGCCACCGCAAGGACCACATCATCACCATCGAGGACCCGATAGAGTTCGTGCACGCCAAGAAGAACTGCCTGATCAACCAGCGGGAGGTGCACGTGCACACGCAGAGCTTCTCGCAGGCGCTGCGCGCGGCCCTGCGCGAGGATCCGGATATAGTGCTGGTGGGCGAGATGCGCGACCTGGAGACCATCGCCATCGCCATCGAGACCGCCGAGACCGGCCACCTGGTGTTCGGCACGCTGCACACGACCACGGCCGCCTCCACGGTGGACCGCATCATAGACCAGTTCCCGGCCGAACGGCAGGCGCAGATCCGCACCATGCTGTCCACCTCGCTCAAGGGCGTGATCTCGCAGACGCTCTGCAAGAAGATCTCCGGCGGGCGGGTGGCCGCCATGGAGACCCTGTTCGTCAACAGCGCCATCTCAAACCTGATCCGCGAGGGCAAGATCTACCAGATCCCGTCCACCATGCAGACCAGCAAGAAGGCAGGCATGACGGTGCTCAACGACGCGCTGTTCAAACTGGTGTCGGACAAGGTCATCTCGCCCGAAGAGGGCTACCTGAAGGCCGTGGACAAGCAGGCCTTCGCCACCGCCCTGAAGTCCAAGAGTATCCTTCTGAAACTCGAAGGCCTGGAAGAGTAGGCGAAAGGCCAAAAATGGGGACAGGCTGCTTTTTTTAAAAGCAGCCTGTCCCCATTTTTTTGCGGCCGGCGTCAGTCTATGTAGAGGCAGAGGTAGGCGGTGTCTTCTCCGACCTTCAGCTGGAACTTGGAGTTGGGGGCCACGGTGAACGTGCTGCCCTTGGTGAAATCCATCCAGTCGGCCTCGCCGGGAAGTTTCACGGTGAGCTTGCCGCTGACCACGGTCATGATCTCCTTCTTAACCGTGCCGAACTCGTAGTCGCCGGGGGCCATCACGCCCACGGTGGCGGCGCCGCCGCCGGCGGTGAAGGCGACGGACATCACCTTGCCGTCGAAGTATTCGTTGGTCTTAAACATTTTTTATCCCCTTTGTCTTCATCAGTAGTTCTACCGCTAAATTCGCCTGCATGGCGGCCACCAGGGCAACGCGCGGGGCCATGGGGCTCACACCGGGCGGGCACTGGCTCTCGCCGTCGCCGCAGATATATAGGCTCCCCATGCGCCGGGTCTTTAGCCTGGAGTTGCCGCCGTAGCCGGCCAGGCCGGAGGCCGCGATGACGGGCCGGTCCGGGTGCAGGCGCAGCCAGGCGTCGATCAGCATGCTCTTCTCTTCGGCGCGGTCGAAGGCTTCCACCAGGATGTCGGCTTCGCCGAACAGCTCGCGCAGGTTGGCCGCGGTCACTTTCACGGCGTGGGCCTTCACTTCGGTGAAAGGGGCTTGCTGCCTGAGGTTGGCGGCCAGCGCAGCCACCTTGAGCAGGCCCACCTGCTTTACGGAATACTGCTGGCGGTTGAGGTTGGAGGGTTCTATCCTGTCGAAGTCGGCCAGGATCAAGGCGCCGACGCCGGCCCGGGCCAGCGCGATGGCGGCGTTGGAGCCGAGCCCGCCGGCGCCGGCCACGCCCACCGTGGCGGCGCGCAGCGTCCGGAGCACGGTCCTGTCGTGCCGGGAGAAAATGGCTTTTTCCAGGCCGGTCATGCGCCCGCGGCGGGCTAGTGGCCGCAGCAGCCGTTGCACTTGTGGCCGCCGGGGTTGATGGGGCAGGTGTCGCCGGCCGCCGAGCCCTTCTTCAGGCCCGGGACGTCGTCGGAGACTTTTACCACCTTGCCCAGTTTGGCGTCGTAGACGTATTTCCCGGTCTTGCTGCCGGCGTTCTGCTCTTCTTTTTTTTCGGTCATGGAGCCCCCTGAATTGGAAGAAGGCAACAGGAGGTAAGTTGTATTACTTTCCGTTGCCTTCGCCTTCCTGAAATCTGGTGCGCCCGACAGGAATCGAACCTGTATAACCGCCTTCGCAGGGCGGGACTCTATCCGTTGAGATACGGGCGCATTTGTCGCATCCGCCTGAAGCAGGCGGACTGATGTCCGGCCTTTGTCGGCCGGGTGCTCTACAAGGAGGGCTCTGCCCTCCATTTCATCGTCGCTTGCTCCTGCGCTGCGCTTGGTCGCCGCGCTGAACCTCCCGGAGAGGAGGGGGAAACGGATGAAACTTAAAAGAACGACTGAAGGTATATTTTATTATTTATCGGGGGTGGATAACAATAGCGGGGTCACATGCCCAGCAGTTTTCGCCACCAGGCCTTGGCTTCTTCCCGGGTCTCGGGGATGGGCTCGAAGGACTGCTGCTCCGACTGGCCCTTGAAGACCGGCATGGAGACGCGGAAAGTGGATCCGCGCCCCGGCTCGCTGTCGAGCGTGATCTTGCCGCCCTGCATGATGACCATGGCCTTGGTGATGGCGAGGCCGAGGCCGGTGCCGCCCACCTTCTCGCCGGAGGCCGCCTGCACGAACTTCTCGAAGATCTTGGCCTGGTCCTCTTTCTTGATGCCGCTGCCGGAGTCCTTCACCGAGAAGAAGACCGAATCGGACAGGGCTTCCTTGCCGGCGTCCACGGAGACTTCTATGGCCCCGCCGCTGGGAGTGAATTTGATGGCGTTGGAGATAAGGTTTATCAGCACCTGCACGGTGCGGCGCTTGTCGGCGTAGATGCGGGGCAGCTCGCTTTCCAGGCGCGCCTCCAGCTTAAGCCCCTTGGAGCTGGCCCAGGCGCGCATGGCGTCCACAGCCTCCCTGGCGATGTCGCCCGGGGTCTCGTCCTCCTGGTGCAGGATCAGCTTGCCGGACTGCAGCTTGGAAAAATCGAGGATGTCCGTGATGATGGAGTTGAGGCGCTCCGTGTTGCGGATGGCCGTGTTGAGCATGCCTTTCTCGCCGGCGTCCTTGGTGGCGTCGCGGCTCATCAGCTCGAGCGCCGCTTTGATGGAGGTCAGCGGCGAGCGCAGCTCGTGCGTCATGTTGGCGATGAAGTCCTGCTGCAGCTGCTCGGCCTGCTTGAGCTTGACCGCGTCGGTCGGGATGGAGACCGTACCCACGATCTTGCCGTCCTCGTTCTGGATGATGGCGGTGGCTTTCTTCACCGTCTCGGCGAGTCCGGCGGAGCCGGAGCGCTGCACCTCTTTGGAAACGTCCGCTTTAGTGTCGGAGGTCGTTATCTCCCTGGCCAGTGAGACTACCTGGTCCTCTATCTGCGAGAGGTCAACGATCTTCTTGCCCGAGAGCTGCGCCAGCGGCCGGCCGGAGATGGCCTCGGCCTGCGGGTTCATCATTAAGATCTTGCCTTCTTTGTCTACCACGACCACGCCGTCGGCCATGCTGGTCATGACGGACTCGGTGCGGACCATGTCGTTCTCCACCTTCTTTTTCTCGCCGCGGATGCCCTCGAGGGCGCGGGTGACGGTGGTTTCCATCTCCAGCTTGAACTTGGCTATCAGCAGCTGCAGGATGCGCCTGCGCTCTTCCGGGTCCTGCGTTACGCGGGCCACAATTTCCGCCAGCGCGGACTCCAGGCCTAAATTTTCTATCCTGCCCTCGAAGCTGCCGGCCGCAGTGCCCGCGCCCTGGCCCGTGCCTGCGCCCGCTGTGCCCGGGCCCTGGCCCGCACCCGCGCCCGCGCCCGCCGTGCCCGGGCCCTGGCCTACGCCCTGACCTGCGCCAGCACCCGCTCCAGCACCCAGTCCTGCGCCGCCGCCGGTCCCGGGCCCGCCGGGCCCGGCGCCGCCCTGGCCTGGCTGCATGCCGGGGGTTACCCTGGCGTAGACCGCCTCGTCGAGCTTTACGCGCTCGATGCCGCGGTCTTTGAGGAAAGTTTTGGCCTCGCCCTTATGGGCCTGCACCTGGCAGAGGGCCAGCAGGTCGGCGGCGTCCGCGCCCTTGGTGAAAGTGATGGTCTGGATGCGGAACTTGGAATAGAGGTTGCGCAGCGAATTGGGGAGCTTGTCGGCGGTGAGCAGCGCCGAACCGTTGATGAGCAGCTTGTCCTGGTCCAGCGTGACCGAGAAGTCGGCTCCGCCCAGGGCCTCGGAGATCTGCGCCAGCAGGGTCTGGCCTTCTTCCAGGGCCAGCTTGACCTGCGGGTGGTCCGGCTTGTACAGGTTGATCTGCACCAGAGCGCGGGTGAACACCTTCAGGAAGTTGAACCAGAGGAGTTTTTGGTCCTGGCCGGGGGTCATAGGCGGTAGAGGTTCTTCCCTTTTAGGCCCTTGGTGGCGTTGCGCGTGTCGAAGACCAGGCGGGCCCGCTTCACGATGTCGGAGTAATCTATGGAGGAGTGCGGGGTGATGATCATCACGCAGTCGTAGCTCTTTATCTTTTTGAGCGCGTCCCGGCGGGAGCGGCGGGTCTCGCCTTCCAGCACAACCTCGGCGACGTACGGGTCGTAATAGTCGGCCTTGGCGCCGGTCTTCTCCAGCAGCAGCAGCACGTCGTGGGCCGGGCTTTCGCGCGGGTCGGAAATATCGGGCTTGTAGGCCATGCCTATCATCAGCACCTTCGAGCGGCTGAGGGCCTTGCCCTTGGTGTTCAGGAGCTCGCCCAGGCGGGACACCACGTGGTTGGGCATGGTGGAGTTGATGGCGCCGGCGAGTTCTATGAAGCGCGGCTCGAAATTCAGGGTCTTCATCTTCCAGCCGAGGTAATGCGGGTCGAGCGGGATGCAGTGGCCGCCGATGCCGGGGCCGGGGTAGAAGGGCATGAAGCCGAACGGCTTGGAGGCGGCGGCGTTGATGACCTCCCACACGTCGAGGCCGAGCTTGTTGCACATCAGGGCCATCTCGTTGATCATGCCGATGTTGACGGCGCGGAAGGTGTTCTCGAGGAGCTTTACCAGCTCGGCGGCCTCGGTGCTCGATACCAGGAGGACCTTGTCGATGACGGCGCCGTAGAGCTTGCCGGCGAGCTCGGTGCAGGCGGGGGTGAGGCCGCCGACCACCTTGGGGGTGTTCTTGACGCCGTATTTGGGGTTGCCCGGGTCTACGCGCTCGGGCGAGAAGGCGAGGTAGAAGTCCCGGCCGGCCTTCAGGCCGCCGGCCTCGAGCATGGGCTTCACCAGTTCCTTGGTGGTGCCGGGATAGGTGGTGCTCTCGAGGATGATGAGCTGGCCGCGCTTGAGGAACTTGCGGGCTTCCTGCACGGAGGCCACTATGTAGGAGACGTCGGGGTCTTTGCTCTTGCGCAGCGGGGTGGGGACGCAGATGATGACGGCGTCCATCTTTTTGAGCTGCGAGAAATCGAGGGTGGCGCTGAGGAGGCCTTTCTTTACGAGCGCGGACACTTCTTCGGTGGGCACGTCGCCGATGTAGGAGACGCCGGCCTTCAGGTCGCGCACCTTCTGGGCGTCCACTTCGAAGCCGGTCACCGGGAAGCCGCCCTTGGCGAACTCCATGGCCAGCGGCAGGCCCACGTAGCCCATGCCCACTATGCCGATAGCGGCCTTCCTCTCACGGATCAGCTTGTTCAGGTCTTTCATTTCCGCCCCTTATAAACGCGAATAAATTATATCAAATAATATCCGAAATCACGGCCCGCAGCCGGCTAGGCCAGCCTGGCCGCGGCCAGCGATAGGCGGCGCAGGGTTTCGGCCTTGCCCAGGAGCTCCGCTATCTCCGCCGCGCCGGTAGGAGTGACGGCCTGGCCGGAGATGGCGATGCGCAGCGGCCACATGACCGGGCCGAGCTTGGCGCCCTTGGCTTCCGCGTAGGCCTTTACCGCGCCCAGGATAGAGCCGTATTCCCAGTCGCCCAGGCAGTTCAGGGCGTCAGCGAGGTCCTGCAGCACGGCGCGGCTGCCTTCCAGGGTGGTCTTGTTCTTGGCGTGGACGAAGAGGTCCTTGGGAAAATTCTCGTCGAGGGCGGCGAGGAAGGCCGTCATCTGCGGCAGGTCGGAGAGCTTCTCCACCTTGCCCTGGATATAGCCGGTGAGCTTCCTGGCGTCGAATTTCCCGGTGACGCTCTCCGGGTAGAAGGGCAGGAACAGGGCGTGCGCCTCGTCGGGGGTCTTGGCCCGGATGTGCTGGCCGTTGAGCCAGGCCAGCTTGGTCTCGTCGAACATGGCCGGTGCCTTGCCTATGCGGGCGATGTCGAACTTGGCGATCAGGTCGGCCTTGGTGAAGAATTCCTGCTCGGTGCCGGGGTTCCAGCCCAGCAGCGCTATGTAGTTCAGGATGGCCTCGGGCAGAAAGCCGCGCTTGAGGAAATCGCCCAGCGCCACGCTGCCCTCGCGCTTGGAGAGCTTCTTGCCGCTGGGGCCGAGTATATGCGGCAGGTGGATATGCTCCGGTATCTCCCAGCCGAAGGCCTTGTAGAGCAGGATGTACTTGGGCGTGGAGGAGATGTACTCGCAGCCGCGCATCACGTGCGTGATGCCCATCAGGTGGTCGTCCACCACGTTGGCGAAGTTGTAAGTCGGGTAGCCGTCGCGCTTGAGCAGGATCTGGTCGTCGAGCTGCTTGTTCTCCACGACGATGTCGCCGTAGATGAAGTCCTTGAAGGACGTGGAGCCTTCCTTGTCGATGCGCTGCCGGATGACATAGGGCAGTCCCTTGTCGAGATTCGCCTTGATCTCGGCCTCCGACAGGCGGCCGCAGCGCCCGTCATAGCCCAGGATCGGGGCCTCGTGCTCCTCGTCGTGCTCCTCGGTCTTCTCCGTCTTCTCGCAGAAGCAGCGGTAGGCGCGGCCGGCGGCCAGCAGTTTCTCGGCGTACTCTTTGTAGAGGCCGCGGCGCTCGCTCTGCGTGTAGGGGCCCACGGGGCCGCCCTTGTCTGGGCCTTCGTCGTGCTCAATGCCGGTGACCGCCAGGCTCTCGTAGATCACCTTGACGCTGTCCGCCACCAGGCGGGCCTGGTCGGTGTCCTCTATCCTCAGGATGAAGACGCCTTCGTTCTTCCTGGCGTGCAGGTAGGCGTACAGCGCGGTGCGCAAATTGCCGATGTGCATGTAACCGGTCGGGCTCGGGGCGAATCTGGTTCTTACTTCCATAGTTAAGGGTCCTTTGTAGGCTGGCGCGGTCCGGGCGGTCAGCACCTGTGATTTTATCAAATCTGACCCCGGCCGCGGGCCCGGCGCCGCGCTCGGGCGCCGGTATTTTCCTAACCGGGCCGCTTATTTAATATAATTATCCTCCTATGGAGTGGATTTTACAGCTCCCGGTACTATTTTTTTCGATAATTTTCCACGAATTCGCCCACGGCTTCATTGCCTACAGGCGCGGGGACGATACGGCCTATCTTTCCGGCCGGCTGTCGTTCAACCCGCTGCCGCATATAGACCCGGTGGGCACCGTGGCGCTGCCGGCCCTCTGCCTGCTGGCGGGCTTCCCGGCGTTGGGCTGGGCCAAGCCGGTGCCGGTCAACCCCTACCGGCTGCATAATCCGCGCGGGGATATGGCCTTAGTGGCGCTGGGCGGGCCGCTCTCGAATTTGGCGCTGGTGCTGGTCTCGGTGCTGATGCTTAAGGTCGTCTCATTCGGCTTTTTGGGGTCAGCCCTGACCGAATCCATGGCCATTATCTTCGGCTTCGCCATCCAGATAAACTTGCTGCTGGCGGTCTTCAACCTGTTCCCGGTCTATCCACTGGACGGCAGCCAGGTGGCGCTGGGCCTGCTGAAGGGCCGGGCCCTGGAACTTTACGAGCGCCACCTGCCCTACGGCTTCTATATCATCATCGGGCTGGTGGCGACGGGCCTGCTGCAGAAGATCCTGGGGCCCATACTTTACCTGGCCCGCTATATGGTGGCGCTGGCATACAACTTTCTCTGAGGACTTATGGACAACAATAAACCCGTAGTGGTTTCAGGCGCCAGGCCCACCGGCCGGCTGCACCTCGGTAATTACTGGGGTACGATGAAGAACTGGCTGGCCTTGCAGGATAAATACCAGTGCTACTTTTTCGTGGCCGACTGGCACGCGCTGACCACCGGCGCTGACAAGAGCGAGACCATCGCGGGCAATTCCCGCGACATGGTGCTGGACTGGCTGGCGCTGGGGCTGGACCCGGCCAAGTGCGTGCTGTTCCGGCAGTCCGACGTCAAGGCGCATGCCGAACTGGCGCTGCTGCTGGGCATGGTGACGCCCATCAGCTGGCTGCTGCGCAACCCCACTTTCAAGGAACAGCTGCAGGAGCTGCACAAGGCCAAGTACAAGGGCCAGGAAGACAAGGTGAAGAAGGCCGAGGGCATAACCAAGCAGCTCGCCGAGGCTCACGGCCACGACGCCGAAGAGATGGCCATCAATTCCGACATGGCCGTGCTGGGCTTCCTGGGCTACCCCGTGCTGCAGGCCGCGGACGTCCTGCTCTACGACGCCAAATTCGTGCCGATAGGCAAGGACCAGCTGCCGCACCTGGAGATCTCGCGCGACGTGGCCCGCCGCTTCAACCACACGTTCGGGACCAGCGTGCTCTGCGAGCCGGAGCCGCTGTTCACCAGCGCCACGCTGGTGCCCGGCATCGACGGCCGCAAGATGTCCAAGTCCTACGGCAACACCATCACCCTGGGCGAGGAAGCGCGTAGCCTTGAGGCGAAGATCAAGAAGATGTACACCGACCCGCTCAAGGTCAAGGCGGACGACCCGGGCCACCCGGAGGGCTGCGTGGCCTGCGCCTTCCACAAGCTTTACAACCCGGACTGGAAAGTCCAGGAAGACGCCTGCCGCGCGGGCAAGACCGGCTGCGGGACCTGTAAAAAGCAGCTGATCGAGCTGATGGAGAAAGAAATAAGCGTCTTCCGGGCCCGCCGGACCGAGATAGAGGCTTCGGGCAAGGTGGAGGAAGTGCTGGCCGACGGCGCGCGCAGGGCCGCGGCCGTGGCCGATCTTAAAGTAAAGGCCGCTTCCAAAGCGGCGGGGCTGGTCTGATGAACGCGATAGATATCCATCTCGAGAACTTCGAGGGGCCGCTCGACTTGCTGATGCACCTCGTCAAGAAGAACAACCTCGACATCTACGACATCCCGATCTCGCAGATCACGGCCGAATACCTGCAGTACCTGGAGGTCATGAAGAGCCTGAACCTCGACGTGGCCGGCGAGTTCCTGGTGATGGCCGCGACGCTGATGCAGGTGAAGGCCAAGATGCTGCTGCCCGCGCCCGAGGTGATGGAAGGCGAGGGCGGCCCCGACCCGCGCGGCGCCCTGGTCAGCATGCTCGAGGAGTACCAGCGCTACAAGGAAGCCTCCAAGGAGATGAACGTCCGCTTCTCCAAGTACAAGGACGCCTTCTACCGCGGCTCGCCGGTGTTCACCAGCGAGGAGAAGTACCTGGACCTGGATTACTACGCGCTGATGGACGCGGTCAAGCGCGCCTTCGAGCGCGCCGAGCCCACCCGCGAGGTGGAGGCCGACCAGTTCCCCATCGAGTCGCGCGTCGCCAAGATCGAGAAGATGCTTGAGGGCCGCGAGTGGCTGCTGCTCGACGAGGTGTTCGCCTCCGAGACCAAGCGCCTGGGCGTGATCACCTGCTTCATGGCGCTGCTGGAGATGGTGAAGCAGCGCAAGCTTTTGATCTCCCAGGACGAGGCCTACGCCGAGGTGCGCATCTACCCGGCCCCGCCGCAGCCGGCGCCCGCAGAGGCGGCTCAGCCGGAGCCCGCGGCCGCGCCTTCGCCCGAAGCCCCGCCGGCCCCGGCTAACTGAGAATTCCGCAGACTGAAAGCTAAGAGGTAATATGGAAGACGCCGAACTTAAAAAAGTGCTCGAAACCCTGCTTTTCATCACCGACGCCCCGCTGCCGGTGACCCGCATCTCGCAGCTCTGCGAGATCCGCAACAAGGAGCGCCTGGAGTCCGCGCTGCAGGACCTGCGCAAAAGCTACGACGAGGCCGGCGGCGCCCTGCAGGTGATGCAGGTGGCCGGCGGCTGGCAGCTGGCCACCCGCCCCGAATACGGGCTGTGGGTGCGCAAGCTGTTCCACAACAAGATGACGGTGCGCCTGACGCAGGCCGCGCTGGAAACGCTCTGCATTATAGCCTACAAGCAGCCGCTGACGCGCGCCGAGATAGAGGCCATCCGCGGCGTGGAAGTGATAGGCCCGCTGGAGACGCTGACGCAGCGCAGGCTGATCACCGTGGTGGGCCGCCGCGAGAGCATAGGCCGCCCGATACTTTACGGCACCACCAGCGAATTCCTGCGCCAGTTCGGCCTGAACGCGCTCGACGACCTGCCCAAGCTGGAGACCTTCAACATAGAGAACGTGGCCGCCGCCGCCCAGAGCACCGCGGTGGAGCTGATAGAGCAGGAATCCATTCCCGAGCCCGAGCCTGTGGCCGAGGGCGAGCCCCCGCAGGACCCCGCTCAGGCCGCGCTGGAGGGCGAAGCCGCCCAGTTCGCAGAGGGAGAGCCGCAGCCGGCCGGCGACGAAGCTTCCGCGGAGCTGCCGCAGGCCGACGTGCCCGAAGAGCCGCAGGCCGAAGAAGCTCCGCAGGAGGAGCCAGCCCCGGAGGTTCAGCCGGAGCCGGCCATCGAGGCCGCCGTCTCCGAGCAGCCCGAAGCCCCTGAGGAACCGCGCGACGGGAATTGAAATTTTTCAACTGAATGCCTGAAATAAGAAAAGATCCCGTCTTCGGCCGCTGGGTCATCATCGCTTCGGAGCGGGGCCTGCGCCCCAACGAGTTCCGGCCCGGCGCCGGGTCCGACGGCAAGAGCTACGTCTGCCCCTTCTGTCCGGGCAACGAGGCGCTGACCCCGCCGGCTATCTATTCCCTGCCCGCTGACGACGGGAGCTGGCGGCTGCGCGTGGTGCGCAACAAGTACCCGGCGCTGGTCTCCGAGGGGGAGCAGGGCAGCACGCGCAACGGGATCTACGACCGCATGGACGGCATGGGCTTTCACGAGGTGGTCATAGAGACGCCCGAGCACGGCCGCTTGCTGGAGGACCTGCCCGAAGAGGGCGTGGCCGACGTGCTGAAGACTTTCGCCTTCCGCGTGCGGGAGCTCAAGAAGGACCCGCGCATCAAGTACGTGATGATCTTCAAGAACCACGGCCGCAACGCCGGGGCGAGCCTCCTGCACCCGCACTCGCAGATCATCTCCATGCCGATGGCGCCGCTGCGCGCGATGCAGGAGATAGAGGGCGCGGCCGACTATCACGACGAACGGGGCACCTGCGTGTTCTGCGATATCGTGAAAGAGGAGAAGGCTTTCGGGCGGCGCGTGGTGGGCGAGAACGCCGACTTCCTGGCCGTGGCGCCGTACGCGTCCCGTTTTTCGTTCGAGACCTGGATCCTGCCAAAGGCGCACGCGAGCCACTTCGAGGAGCTGCCGGACGCCATGGCGGGCTCCCTGGCCGGCATCCTCAAGGCCTCGCTCCGCAAGCTTTCCGTTTCCCTCCCTGACCTGTCCTACAACCTGATCGTGCACACGATGCCGGTGCAGGACCCGTCGGCGGAGCATTATCACTGGCACATAGAGATCATGCCCAAGCTCAGCCATGTGGCGGGCTTCGAGTGGGGCACCGGCTTCTACATCAACACGGTGCCGCCCGAGGAAGCGGCGGACATCCTGAACGCGGGGAAGAGATACAAGGTTTGAAGGAGACTTTATGAAGATCCTGATAGCGGCTAGCGAAGCTTTCCCTTTCTGCAAGACCGGCGGCCTGGCCGACGTGACCGGCGCGCTGTCGCAGGTGTTCTCCAAGGCCGACGACGCCGAGGTGGTGCTCTTCCTGCCGCGTTACCGCAACGTGGGCGGCGGCGCCTTCTCGCCCAAGGCCACCGGCGGCAGCTTCCTCATCCCGGTGGGCGGGCGGGTGGAGACGGCCACCATGAGCCGCGTGCAGTGGGGCAAGGTGGCGGTGTACTTCATCGAGAGCCAGAAATATTTCGACCGGCCGGGCCTGTATCGTACGGCCGCCGGGGACTACGAGGACAACGACGAGCGGTTCCTGTTCTTCTCCCGCGCCGTGCTGGAGGGCGCCAAGTTCATTGGCTTCAAGCCCGACGTGATCCACTGCCACGACTGGCAAACCGGCCTGGTGCCGGCCTACCTGCGCACGCTGTACCGCATAGACTCTTTCTACGCCAAGACCGCCTCGGTGTTCACTATCCACAACATCGCCTACCAGGGGATGTTCCCCAAGGAGACGCTGCTGAAGGCGGGCTTCACCTGGCTGGATTTCACGCCCGAGAAGCTGGAGTTCTACGGCGGGATCAATTACATGAAGTCGGGCCTGGTCTTCGCCGACCTGGTCACCACGGTGAGCCCGACCTACGCCAGCGAGATCCAGTACCGGCCCGAGTTTGGCCACGGCCTGGAGGGGGTGATGAAGCACCGCACCTCCGACCTGTTCGGCATCCTCAACGGCATCGACGAGGAGATCTGGGACCCGTCCACGGACACTTTCCTGGAGCGGGGCTACGAGCTGAAGAGCTTCCAGCGCGGCAAGGCGGCCTGCAAGAAGGCGCTGCAGAAGGAGCTGGGCCTGGAGGAGAACAAGGACCTGGTGCTGGCGGGCGTGGTGAGCCGCCTGGACCACCAGAAGGGGCTGGACGTGCTGCTGCGCGCGGCGCCCGAGTTCCTGGATAAGATGCAGCTCGTCATCCTGGGCGCGGGCGATCCCGGCCTGGCCGACGCCTACGGGGCGCTGGCGGCGGCTAACCCGACGCGGGTGGCCTTCCGCACCGGCATGGACGAGGCGCTGGCACACCGCATCTACGGCGGGTCCGACATTTTCGTGATGCCGTCTCGCTTCGAGCCGTGCGGGCTGTCGCAGATGATCTCCATGCGCTACGGCACGCTGCCGGTGGTGACGCGCACGGGCGGCCTTAAGGACACGGTCTTTTACAACGGCGAGCCGAAGGATTCCAACGGCTTCGCCATCGATTCGGCGGACGAAACCCAGCTTAAGTCGGTGCTGGGCCACATCGTGTCGCTCTACGGCTGGAAGGAGAACTGGAACCTCATGGTGCGCAATGCCATGCGCGGCGACTACGCCTGGCACAAGTCCGCCGAGGCCTACATCAAGCTCTTCAACATCGCCGCCCAGCGCCGCCAGCTCTGATCAAACAGAGAAGACGGCAGGGAGTAAGAGGAAGAGCCCCGAAAGGGGCTCTTTCTCTTTTAGGCGTCCTACCGTGGGGACGGGCCCGTCAAAACCCGGGCTCTCGCACACAGTGCTCGGCCCTCGCCACTCAGTCGTCGCGCTACGCAAGCTCCTCCTTCCGTGACGGTTTTGCCGGACCCATCCCCACGGTTTCCGCCGGCTTCTAACTGTTACAGCATAGAGAGAAACAAACGGAGGGGTGGCAGGGGTGCTGCCCCCCGAACCCTTTGCGGAAGGGGGGGCCCCGCCTTAAATTCCCAAGGCGGGGGGAAACCGACGCAAGGGTTTCCATCTTCCAGGGTTCGGGGGGTAGTACCCCTGCCAGGCCCCCGACTGGGCATCTCGCGGCTCCTTCCCCTGGGCCTAGTGTGGAGGGGGTCTTTGGGCCCTAGCGGGAGGAGCGGTTTTGTCCGATAATAATAGTGATGCGCAAATACATCAAGTGCTGCTCCTTTGCTTTGCTGCTGGCCCTCCCTTTAATTAATGCCGGCGCCCAGACGCTGCCGGTCTTCCCGGTGGACGGGCCTTTCACCATACCGCCGGTGCTGCCGCCGCTGCCGCCGGTGCCGCTGCCCACGGTTTCCAGCGCGGCGGCCGTCTCCACCGCGCCTTTCAGTTTCGAGACCGCGCCCGGGGTTTCCTTCTCCGGACAGGCCGACATAGCCGCGCTGCTCGAGGGCGCCATCCGCGCCTCCACCTCAACAGTTGATATAGCGGTGTACGGTTTTACCCTGCCGGGGGTCGCGCAGGCGCTGGTGGACGCCAAAGAACGCGGCGTGGCGGTGCGCGTCATCTGCAACGACTCTCACCTCTTCAGCACCCGCATCAGCGAAGAGCTGCAGCTGCTGCTGGACAAAGGCGTCAACGTGCGCTCGCTGCGCGGCGTAGGCCGCTACGGCATCATGCACAACAAGCTGGGTATCTACGACGGGCGGCTGGTGTCGGCCGGCTCGTTCAACTGGGCCGTCACGGCCAATACCGCCAACAGCGAGAACTCGATCTTCGTCAAAGCCCCGCACGCCATAGACGGGTACAAAAAGTACTACGAGTGGATGTGGAACTTCGCCAGGCCCGCGGCCGAGGGGGCCGGGGAGCCCGTCAAGGATTACGGCCCGCCGCCCGAGGACGGCCTTCGCGCGCTGCAGTTCAACGGCATGCTGCTGCCGGCCTACTCCTTCTCGCCGGGCGGCCGCACCGAGGCCAACATCACCGGCGCCGTCAACTTCGCGCGCGAGCGCGCCGACATCGCCGTCTTCAGCTTCTACTCCACCGACATCGCGCAGGCCGTGGTGAACGCGCACAAGCGCGGCGTGGCGGTGCGCGTGCTGGTGGACCGGGTGCAGGCCAGCCAGTCCGAGGTGGGCGAGCTGCTGATCAAGAACGGCGTGCCGTTCCGCTGGAGCCAGGGCTTCGCCGGCAAGGGCGTGATGCACAACAAGTACGCCGTGCTGGATTCCCGCCTGCTCATGACCGGGTCGTTCAACTGGTCCGTGAACGCGCAGGAGAACAATTTCGAGAACATGTATTACACAATGGCCCCCGCCGTGGCCGAGGCTTTCGAGGCCCAGTTCGAACGCCTCTTCTCCAAAGCCGAAGCCCCCACCCTGGAAGACCTCCGCAAGGACCGCGCCCTCTACCGCGCCGCCGGCCGCTAGCAGCGCCGCCCCCCGGGAAATAAAAAAGGGAAGCTTTCGCTTCCCTTTTTCATTTGCGGCGCGCGGCCCGCTCAGGCTTCCTGCCGGGCCTTCCCGCCGCCCATGTATTTCTTCCTGAACCAGACCTCGAAGTCGTCCATCAGCGAGTAGGTCACCGGCGTCATCAGCAGCGTGATGAGCAGCGACAGCGTCTGGCCGCCGATGATGACCATGGCCATGGTGCGCCGCGTGCCGGAGCCCGCCCCGGTGCCGAGCGCCGTCGGTATCATGCCGGCTATCAGCGTCAGCGTGGTCATAAGGATGGGGCGCAGCCGGGTGCGGTTGGCCTCTATCATGGCCTGGTGCCGCGGCATGCCCTTGGCCCGCAGGGTGTTGGTGTAGTCCACCTGCA
>MGUG01000003.1 GCA_001799845.1 Elusimicrobia bacterium GWC2_64_44
TGGAAGCGCAGGCCGCCCTTATACGGGCCGATGGCGCTGTTGAACTCGAAGCGGAAGCCGCGGTTGACCTGGACTTCGCCTTTGTCGTCGGTCCACGGTACGCGGAAAGTGATGGAGCGCTCGGGCTCGACGATCCGGTCGAGGATCTTGGCCTTCACGTATTCGGGGTGCTTCTCGAGGACGGGGGTCAGGGTCTCGAGGACCTCTTTGACCGCCTGGTGGAATTCTTTCTCGCCGGGGTTCTTGGCGATGACGTTCGCCAGCACGCCGTTTACATAATCATGAACGGACTTCTTGCCTTTCTCCGCTACAGCTGAGGGTTTAGACATGATTTATTTCCTTATCCTTTTAGTATTTTCTGCGGTGTGAAGTTGAAAACAGAACTGAAATCTCTCTGGAATTATCTTACAAACCTAAATATGGGTTGTCAACAACGGGGCCCGGGGACGGGGACGCGGGGTCCGGACCGGGGCTGAACTTGAGCGAATCTTGATGTGACTTGGGATACATAATTTTCTATACTAATTTAATTAAGCGCGTATTATCTTATTACGCGCGGCATTATGCATATACAGGTTTTACTACGAGCTCTCCTGCTGCTGGCGCTGCCCCTCTGCGCCACCGCCGGGGAATTCAAGGACAAGGGCGACACCATCGCCGTGGATTTTCCGTCGGGCTGGAACGCGGCCAAGAGCGACGACCCGCTGGTCACGCTGCGGCTGGAGAAGGCCAAGTCCTCCTTCGAATTCTCCAAGCAGGATTCCGAACTGGGGGACTATTACCTGAAGGCGCGCGTGAAGGAGCAGGTTGATTCCCTGCGCTCCAAGGGCACCACCCTCTCCGGCGACGTCCGGCAGGCCAGCCTCCACGGCGTTTCCACCGCCTACTACACTTCCTACGAATCGATGGGTGCCGAGGCCTACATCGCCTTCTTCACCTACAACGCCGCCTCCTACGCCATTTCGGCGCGCGGCCTCTCCGACGGTGAGTTCCGCGCGGTGCTCGCGAGCATCCGCAAGCCCGGCGAGAAAATAGAAGTGCCCAAGCCCAAGAAGATAAAGGTGCTGCGCCGGAAGAAGGAACCCGAAGAGGACTTCACGACGCAGCTCTTCAAGGACGGCGGCACCGACGCCGTTTCCACGGCGGCCGTGGCCGGCTCCACCGACATCCTCAACGCTTTCTCCGGCGCCGCCTCCACCGAGGCCGCCGCCGCGGTTGAGCCCAGCACCGCGCCTACGGCCGTGGAAGCCGCCGGCGCCGCCGCCCAGGGCTTCCTGACGGAGCTGGCTAAAAAGCAGGAGGGCGACGCGGGCCTGCCGCCCTACCTCCCGCGCAAGCCTCTGTCCGCCCTGATCTGGGGCGCGCTGCTGGCTTTCTGGATAGCGGGCTCTTTCGCGGCCAGGGGCATGGCCGCGGCCTACCAGAACCCGAAGCTGCCGCCGCCGCCCGCGGAAGTGCCGCCCGATTTCTTCTTCCCGTTCGTGATCTCCAAGGCCTCCTCGTTCAAGGAAGTTGTCTACCAGGTGGTCACGCGCCAGCGGCAGCGCCTGATGGCGGAGTATCCCTTCGAGCACGAGATCTTTATCGCGGGTTCCGTCTATGGCGTGCTCCTGCTGCACGCCGGCTGGAGCCTGCTGGCGCTGACCGGCAACGGCGAGGCCGTGGTAAACATCCTGATGCGG
Organism: Elusimicrobia bacterium GWC2_64_44; assembly: GCA_001799845.1. Classification (GTDB taxonomy): domain Bacteria; phylum Elusimicrobiota; class Elusimicrobia; order Elusimicrobiales; family UBA9959; genus UBA9959. The sequence continues at coordinate 1,683 of MGUG01000003.1, forward strand.
GTGCCGTTGGCCGGCCGCGCGCTGGCCTCCCTGCCTGAAGCCCTCTTCGTGCCGCCGCTCTTTTACGGCCTGTTCCTGTATCTCACCAAGAAGCCGGTGCTGCAGCTTTTCGACTCCCAGAACTCGCTGGTGCTGGAGGTCCGGCCGGAGATAGTTTACGGCCTCATCAAGGACGCCAACGGCAAGGAAGTGGCCCGGCTGGTCCGGAAGGGCTCTTTCCTGTACCGCTACTGGGAGTTCGTCGATACCGACAACCTGGTGGTCTTCTCCATCCGCGACGATTTCCCCAAGGGCTTCCTGCTGCGCAAACTGTTCGGCAGCCTGGGGGGGGCGCTGCGCTCCCGCTACGGCATCTTCGCGCAGGACAGGCGCGCCGGCTTCGTGTTCCTGGACCCGTCGTCGCAGGACCGCTTCCAGATCCACATGGATTTCGCCTTCGCCCGCCTGGGCCATCCGGCGCACATCCTGGCCGCCGTGCTGTACGTGAGCTCCCGCGAGAAAGACCCGGTCTACCCGTCCCCGTTCTGAAAAACTATGGCCACTGAAATACTGTTCGGCATCAATACCGCCGAGGAAATACTTAACGCCGGGCGGCGCCGCGTGGTGCGCCTGCTGATCTCGCGCGACGAGAAGGGGCAACGCGTCAGCGCGCTGTCCGGGCTGGCCCGGAGCAAGGGCGTGCCGGTGGAGTTCTGCGCCTCTCTCGTCCTCGAAAAACTGGCGAAGGGCGGCCATCACCAGGGCGTCATCATCGAGGCCGAGCCGCCGAAGAAGCTCACCCTCGACGACGCGCTGCACCTCATCCGCGACCCGAAGAAAACGATCTGGACCGCCCTCGACGGCATCACCGACCCGATGAACCTCGGGGCTATCGTCCGGTCAGCGGCCTGTTTCGGGGTGTCCACCGTAGTGCTGCCGGAGCGGCGCTCGGCCGGCCTTACGGCTACCGCGCAGAAGGCGGCCTCGGGCGCGCTGGAGCGCGTGAACGTAGTGGAGGTAGTGAACCTCAACCAGACCATCATCAAGCTGAAGGAAAAGGGCTTCTGGGTCTACGGCCTGGACATGGGCGGCAAGCCTATGCCGCAGGTGGACTTCTCTCTTCCCGCTTTCATCATCATCGGCTCCGAGGGCGAGGGCCTGCACCAGAAGACGCGCGAGCATTGCGACGAGATCGTCTCCATCCCGCAGAAGGGCGGCGTCGAAAGCCTCAACGCCAGCAACGCCGCCGCCGTCACCTTCTACGAACTTTCCAAAAAAATAAACTAAATATCGGGCGGCCTACCGCAGGGGCAGGACCGCAAAACGCGTTCGCGCACACCGTGCGCTCACTCGGCACTCGGCCTCGGCGCTACGCAAGCCTCGGCCTCGCGACGGTTTTGCTTGTCCTACCCCTGCGGTCTCCGCCGGATTCTAACTGTTACAGCATAGTGCCAGACAAACGGAGGGGACGGCCGGGGAGGGGTTCCGTGCGATTTTGGGGAAAGGGGGCCCGCCTTAAATTCCCAAGGCGGGGGGAAACCGCGCAACGGTTTCCCTCTGTCCATGAGCACGGGGCCCCTCCCCGGCTGGCCCCGACTGGGCTTCTCGCGGTTCCCCTGCGGTAGGCCGCCCACGGTAAGGGCTTGCCTTGGGATATTGGGGGGGTAAAAGACTGGCGGCGCGGGCTTGCGCCCGCGCCGTCACTGTCTCCCTCAAAGTTAAGGAGCGGAAGGCAACCGTCGATAAGGTGTTCCGCTCCAAAAATAGTATAGCAGATAATTTGTGGTTGTCAAGGGGCAATCTCTTGACGGGTCAAGGGCTACTTCAGAACGAAGAGGAAGAGCTCGCCCGGGGCCTTCATGGAGGAGGCCTCGGTCTCGGCGGCGGCGCCGGCGCCCCAGAACAGGTCCACGCGGCCGGGCCCGCGGATGGCCGAGCCCGTGTCGTGCGTGGAGACGAAGCGGTTGAAGTCCCTGAAGGCCAGGGCGCCGCCGGAGGCGTCCGGGCGGCGGGACTTCAGCAGGCCGAACAGCCCGAGGGGGACGTACTTCGGGTCTATCGCTATCGAGCGGCCCGGCGTCAGGGCGCGGCCGATGGCCCCGTAGGGCCGGCTGTCCTTGGGGCGCTCGCGGAAATAGACGTAGCGCGGGTTCAGGTCGGCCAGGCGCTCCTCGCGCGGCCCCTGCGCCGACAGGTAGGCGATGAAATCCTTGAACGACATGGAGGGGATCTCGCCGCAGTCTATCAGGATCTTCTGCACGCTGCGGAACGGGTGGCCGTTGGCGCCGTCGAAACCCGCGCGCGTATAATCCCCGTCGGGGAAACGCAGCACGCCCGAGCCCTGGATCTGCAGCAGCATGATCTGCGAAGGATGCGCCGACCAGACCAGCTCCAGCCCAGCCCCCGCCAGCGCGCCGGCATGTATCTCCCTGCGCTCGTAGTGGCGCACCAGCTTGCCGTCAGCGTCGTAGCGGCCGTAGTCGAAATCCACGCCCATCGCCGGCGTGGTCTTTACCAGGTCGGCGGGCTTTAGGTGTATCGGGTATTTGTGCTGCGCGTCGGGGGTTCGCGTGACCTGCAGCTCGGCCTCGTAGTAGCCGGTGATCACGGTCTTGCCGGTGCCGTCGTCGGCGGAGGCGCGGTAGATCCTGAAGCGGTCCTGGAGCGCCTGCCTGAGGGCGGCGGGCGGCAGGGCGGAGGCGAACAGCTCCTGCAGCGCCTTGATAGTGGCGCGCAGGCGCGGCGCGTCGTAGGAGTCGGCCCCCACCTGTATCCGGGCCGAGTCGGGGCGGGCGTTCCAGTAATCCAGGTTCGTGCTTAAAATTTCCAGCAGGCCGGCGCGCTCCAGGTCGTCGGCCGGCAGCGGCAGCGCCCCGGCGACCGCCAGCGACACTTCCTTCACGGCCGGCTCGTCCGCGTAGCCTTCGGAGACCTTGAGCTTGTTCAGCTTCGGGCAGGCATCCAGGACGTCGGCCGGCTGCTCCGGGGAGGGGATGGGGAGGTCGGCACGCTGCGGGGCGTACCACGGCTCGGAAAAAGCGGCGGCCGGCAGGGCAAGCAGGAGGATCAGGGCGGACGCCTTCATACGGGAATACTACATAAAGTGTTGAGCGGAATCAATACGCTAGGCGTCGGGCGGGGCGAAGCCGCAGGAGGAGCAGTGCGCGGGCATGGGCAGCCGGCCGGCGAGGCGTGCTTTCAACTCTTCAGCCGCCGCGCCGCCCAGGATCTCCGCCAGCGGCCTTTCGTTCACATTGCCCAGGGCCATGGCCCCGTCGAAATCCGCGCAGCAGGGCACCACGCGGCCGTCGCTGAGGATACCGAAATGATGGCGCAGGCCCAGGCAGGCCTTCTTGCCCGTGCCGCCGGGCCCGCCCGGCCAGGCGAACAGCGCGCCGAAATTAAGAAAAACCCCTTCCGCCAGCTTCAGGTGCCCCGAGGCCTCCGGAGCCTGCTTGCCGAAGGCCTCCGCCAGTTCTTTTGCCATGACTCTGGCGGCGGCGTCGCCTGGCGCGGCGCGCAGGCGGAAGCCGACCACCAGCCCGGGCGGTTTGGCCCGGGCGAAATCCGCGGCGGCGTTCAGCACGGCCCCGCGCCGCTGCGCCGGCAGGCAGGCCAGCGCGTGCAGCGAGACCGAGACCTGGCGCAGGCAGGGGGCGCCGAAGAGCAGCTCCTGCCTCCGGTCCAGCAGCACGCCGTTGGTGACCAGGTTCAGTTTCAGGCCGAGCCGGGAGCAGGCGGCAAGTATCTCCGGGAAGCGCTCGTGCGTCAGCGGCTCGCCCAGCAGGTGCAGCGACACCACCTCGGCCAGGCGCCCCGCCTGTCCGGCGGCGTTCTCGAACTCTTCCACGGTCATGTCCCGCCGCGGCCGGGCCGAAGCGGCGCAGAAGCCGCAGGCCAGGTTGCAGCCGTTGGTTATCTCTATAAAGGCGCGCCGGAAAGTTTTTTTCATTGGACTGGCAGCGAAAAATAGAAAGTGGCGCCTTTGCCGGGCTCGCTCACCGCCCAGACCCGGCCGCCGTGGCGCGAGATGATGCGCTTCACCGTGGACAGCCCGATGCCGGTGCCCTCGAAGTCCTCGCTCTTATGCAGCCGCTGGAACACGCCGAAGATCTTATCCGCGTACTCCATGCTGAAGCCGATGCCGTTGTCGCGCACCGCTATCACGTGCTCGCGCGCGCCCGCCGTGCAGAATACCTCTATGACGGCCGGCTCGCTGCCGCGCGAATACTTGGCCGCGTTGCCGAGCAGGTTAACGAAAACCTGCCGCAGCATCGCCCGGTCGCATTTGACCACTGGCAGTTTCCCCAGGCGCCATTCCAGTTCCCTGCCCGCGCTCTCGGCCCTTACGTCCGCTACGGCTTCCTCCAGCAGCGGGCCCAGGCCCACCGGTTCCAGGTCCAGCGGCCGCCTGCCCGTGGTGGAGAGGGACAGCAGCCCGTCCACCAGGCGCGTCATCAGCGTGACGGACTTGTGGATGTTGAGCAGGTAGTCGTGGGTGTCGCGCTGCAGCGTCCCGCCGGCCGCCTTCTCGAGCATGTCGGAGAAAATATTGATGCGGCGCAGCGGGGCCTTCAGGTCGTGCGCGGCGGAGTAGGAGAAGGCTTCCAGTTCCTTGTTGAGCTCCTCCAGCTGGGAGGTGCGCTGCTCTACGCGTTCTTCCAAACGCACATTGGCCTCCATGAGCTCCAGCTGGGCCCTGGTGACCTCTTCCTCTGAACGGCGGCGGTAGCTGATGTCGTGCACTATGGCCATCAGGCAGTTCTCCCCGCGATAGGTTATGGGCACGGAGTTTATCTCCACCTCCACCACGGTCCCGTCCAGGGCCAGCAGCTTTTCTTCCGCGGGCGGCAGCGGCGTCCCTTCTTCGGCGGACAGGCGGATGCGCTGCCTGACCAGTTCCCTGTAGTCCGGGTGCATGAAATCCATCACACTGCGGCCCAGCAGCTCGCCGGGGTCGGCGGAGCGCACCATCTCCGCCATCCTGCCGTTGGCGAAGCGTATCTGGCCCAGGGCGTGCACCACTATGCCCATGGGGACATGGCTGACCAGGCTGCGGTAGCGGGCCTCGCTCTCGCGCAGCTCGTCCTGGGCGCGCTTGCGCGCGGTGACGTCCTGTATTATGGACATCACGCAGGTCTCGCCCTGGAAAGTGATAGGGATGGAAGTCATTTCCATGTCCAGGACCCGGCCGTCCGGGGCTATCAGTTTGTGGTCGAACGGCGTCAGCGGCACGCCCGACTGGCTCAGGGCCTGCAGGCGCTCGGCCGCGGCCTTGACCGATTCCGGATGCATGAAATCCATGATGTTCTTGCCCACCAGCAGCTCCGGGTCCGAGATCCTCCCCAGTTCTGCGAGCCGCTTGTTCACGAACCTGATGATGCCGTCGCGGTGGACTACGATCCCTACCGGCGCGTGGTTGACCAGCGTGCGGTAGAGCTCTTCGCTCTCGCGCAGGGCTTCCTGGGCGCGCTTGCGTTCGGTCACGTCCTGGATGCTGCCGATTACGGCCGGGCGCCCGAGGTAGTCAATGCGGGTGCCGAAAACCTCCACGTAAAAAGTTTCCCCGCTCTTCCTGACGCCGCGGAAGCCGTAGTTGAGCGACTTGACCTCGTCTTCCATGCGGCGGCGCAGGTTCTCCTCCACCAGGTGCCAGTCCTCCGGCAGCACCAGGTCCTTAGGTCCTTTTTTGTCTATCAGTTCCTCGGCCTTGCAGCCGAAAATATCCGCCAGTACGGGGTTGACGTAGCGGAACACGCCGTCCTGTATAAGGTAGACGCCCATCAGGGACTTTTCGGTCAGCGTTTTGAACTTGGTCTCGGATTCCTTCAGCGCCCGTTCGGCAGCCTTGCGGGCCGAGACGTCGCGGAAGAAGCCCTGCAGCACCTTGCGGCCTTTTATCCTTATGATCTTCGAGGTTATCTCTACCGGCACTTCCGTGCCGTCGGCGCGCAGCGCGTAATTCTCCACCGGCCGGTTGGCGGGCGAGTCGGAGGCGTGGGAGGCGTGTTCCTTGAAGGTGTTGATCGAAACGGCTTCTTTCCTGGGGGGGTGCAGGGCGGTTTGGGGGAGGCCGATTATGTCCGACAGCGGGCGGCCCAGCAGTTCCGCCGCGGCCGGGTTGGCGTCCAGCACCAGGCCCGTTTTGGGGTCGGCGAGAAAGATGGCGTCGGGGGAGCCGTCGAAAAGGGCGCGGCAGACGTCCTTGCCCTGCGACTCCGCGAGCGATTCTTCCAGAAAACCTTTTTGCTTGTCCATAGGCCCCGGCGCTTGCCGTGGAACCCCCTAGCCGGAATTCTACAATATTCCGGCAGCGGTGGCGGTTAGAATTTCAGGGCCTCGGCTATCTCCAGCAGGTCGGTCTCGTTCAGCGGCCGGTCGGTCTCCGCCAGCCATTCCGCCCTGACCCGGGGCCGCCAGGAGGCCTCCGAAGAGATACGCCCCACCAGCCGGCCGCGGCTGCGGAGTTCAAAGAAAGTTTTCAGGCCGGCCAGGCCGGTGCCCCATGAGGGGCGCCGGTAGATGAAGACCATCTCCCCATCCTCCCTCTCCGCCCTGAAGCCGCCGGCCATCCAATCGGATATTTTCCAGCTCATAAAGCCCCCTGCCGCGTTCCCGGCGGCTCCTACCTGGCCGCGTAGGCGGGGGAGGAGAGGCGCCGCTGCCTGGCCGCCGCCGCGAACCAGAGCTTCAGCGAGAAGTAGACGTCCGCGTCCGGGCCCCCGCCCAGCGTGTAGACGCGCAGGCTGCCGTTGAGCCTGCCGCCGAGCGCCGCGCCCCGGGCGCTGATCAAAGACCTGCGAGTTTTGTTAGTCATACCAATAGCATAGCAGGCGTTCCCGACAAGGGCGTGTCGGGAACGCCTGCGCGCTCTTGGCTTTATAGGAGGGCTTACTGCATGATCTCGATCTGGCCGATGGAAGGTTGCGGCACCAGCGCCTTGGAGATGGAGCTGACGCCTTCCCCGACGTACATGGCCGCCACCAGCACCACGGCGGCCAGCACTATGCCGACGGCCATGTTGCCCTTCTGCAGCTCTACGCCTGGCTTCATGTGCGCGCGCACCAGCTTGCCGAAGAGGCGCAGCGTGACTGAAATGGTGATGACCGCCAGCAGCATAGCGATGCCGAGGTGGGCGGTGGAGATCAGCGCCAGCTTGCCCAGGCCTACGGTGCTCTCTCCGGGGGCGGAGATGTGCATGCGGAACATGCTGACCACCGTCTCCAGGCCCTTCTGCAGGATCATGGAGGCCGCGAACAGGATGGCGCCCACCAGCGTGCCGACGGCGGTGTTGCCCTTCTTGATCTCCTCCTCCATGTTGAAGTCCGGGTTGGCCTTGATGAAGACCCGGTAGGTCAGGTAGATGATGAGCCCCGACATCACTACTGAGAGCAGGAACTCGAAGATGCTTACCAGCAGCCTTGTATTGAACATTTTCCCTCCAGCTTGATTTAAATCCCTAACCCGAAAATTTGCCGGCCTAGAAGAACGGCTCCAGCCTGTAGCCCTGCTTGCCGGCCAGCAGGGCCTTGGTCCCCTCGCCCACCATGCCCGGCTCCAGCCACGCCGGGCCCGCGGCTTCCACCAGCACGTACTCCAGCCCCCCGTGCCGCACGAACATGTCGCCCTTGCCGGGCAGGCGTCGGATGGCCATCAGGTAATGCCCCGGCACGGCCACGCCCACCATCTTGATGCCGCTCCAGCTGCCCAGGATGGACCCGAGCAGCGCGCTCTTGGTGTCGCAGTCGCCCCAGCCCGACAGCAGCGACCGCGCGGGAGGCAGCAGGCCGCAAGTGTGCAGCTCGCCTTCCAGGTTGGGGGGGATCTTGTAGCGGATGGCGGTCTGCACCATGGAAACCACCGCGCCCACCAGGTTCTCCTCGGAATACTTCCGCTCCGTCGCTATCTTCTGGAAGGCGTTCGCCAGCGGGTTGAGCAGCTTGATGTTCTTCTTCACGATCACCGGGATGTCGTTCTCCACCACGTTGCCGGCCCGCATGGCCAGCCCGCGCGAGCGCAGCAGGCCGCGCAGTTTCGTATCGTAGTCCAGGTCTATCTCGGCTATGGCCCTCTCGGCGGCGGCCTTGCCGGCGGTCCTGTAGGTTTCGTTCCAGACGTCGGTCCGCGTGGCGTCGCGCCAGATGCGCAGTTTGGCCAGGTCGGTGTCGCTATAGCCGTAGCCGCGCGTGTAGGCCTTGAAATCCGCGTCGGTCATGCCGAAACTGACCGTGACGCGGTCTTTGTTGAAATTGACGAAGCCGTACTGCGCCTTCATCGCGGCGCCTTCGCGGTAGATCTTCTGGGAGGTGCCCTTCTCGGTGCGCTTCTCGCGGGAGGTGTATTCCTGCACCTCCTCGCTTTCTTCCTCCTCCTCTTCTTCTTCCTCCGAGGATTGGGCGCGCAGCAGGTCCCGGCCGTACAGCGGTACGGCCAGCTTGCGCTCCCATTGCGCGCCCAGGTGCGCGGCGGCCGCCAGGCAGCCGGCCAACAGCAGGAAATAAGCGGGCTTGAGGGAAGCGCCTTTCATTTAGTTTTAAGGTAGGCGTCTATGCGGCGCCTGACTTCGGCGCGGAGGCCGGCCGGCTCCGTTATCGTTATCTCCGGCATCCAGTGCAGCACCAGCGGCACCACTTCCATGGGGTGGCGGATCATCGCCTTCACCGTGACGGCGCCGTCGGGGCCCGGCTTGGAGACCTTCTGCCGCTGCAGGAGTTCCTTGTTCTGCAGGAAATCGGCGGCGGCCCCGGACGCCCGCAGGGTCACCGGGGTCATCTTGCCCTCGTTCACGCCCCAGATGGTGGTGGCGGGGCCTATGATCTTCTTTATAGATTCCGGGGCCGGGGCAGGGAACTCTTCGGGCAGGATCTCCAGGCGCTTGATGCGGTCCACCCTGAACTTCTGGAACTGCCCGTCCCTGGCGCCGTCTGCGGAGGCCAGCATATAGAAGAAGGCCTCGTTGGCCAGCAGCTTGACCGGGCAGAGCACGCGCTCTTTGACGCCGCTGACCGAGGCGTAGCGGACCTTCAGTTTCTTGCGGTGTTCTATCGCGAAGACTATGTCCTCGTAGAACTTGCGGGTCAGCGGGTTCAGCGCGCGCGGTCCCACGGCATAGAAGGGGGAGTCTTCGGCCGAGGCGGAGGTGGCCCTGTCGAAGACCTTGTCGAAGGCCTCCTGAATGGCGCCGCCCAGGCCGGCGGCCATCTCGCGCATCAGCACCAGCACGGAGAGCTGCTCGCTGGTGAGGTTGAAGTTTTTCAGCGAGACTCCGCCGGAGAATGTGTAGAGCCCGCGCTCGGGCATGTCGAGGTGGAAGCCGGTGAGGTTGATGCGCTCCAGGTCGCGCTGGATGGAGCGCTCGGTGACCCCGAACTCTTCCGCGAGTGCGGAGACTCGCACCGGGCCTTCGTTGAGCTTGTTGAGGATATTGAGGACGCGGAAGTATTTTTTGTCGCCGGAATCTTTCTGGTACATGCGGCCCCCTTGTACCCGGCTATTATATAAATTAAAAGGAAGGCGGGGCGCGATCCAGCGGAATTTCTTGACTGTTATGGGATAAATAAATATAATTTATGTTCCGCGGGGTAAACCTGCGGTTGCTTTCAGATCTTTTAAGGACGCGGGCGTAGTTCAATGGTAGAACGTCAGTTTTCCAAACTGATCACGTGGGTTCGATTCCCATCGCCCGCTTTTCGCTATGCCGGAAATATCGCGGCGGCTTAGCAATGAGGCGAGCAGTTTTATCCCTGCTCGCGAAAAGCGGGCGATGGGAATCATTCCTGATAGCAGAGGCTCGCTGCCGCTCGCATGTCGCCCGCTCGGATAACTCAGTTTGGAAGCGAATTCGTTTTGCTGGGGTAGCTCAGCTAGTAGAGCACTCCCTTGGTAAGGGAAAGGTCGTGGGTGCAATTCCCATCCCCAGCTTAAAATTTAGTCAGCGCTGTCAATGTTTGTCACGGTTGTGGATCTTTGTGTTCGCGGTCAGCCATCCGGGATGGGAATTGTCCTTACGGGGAGGCTCGCTACCGCTCGCAGTCCCCAGCTTAAGATTTAGTAACGCAGGCAGTTGCTCCTTATTTCGGAAGCTCGCTGCCGCTCGCAGGTCCCCAGCTTAGGATTTGGCGATACAATCCCCAGCTTTCAGGTACTAATAAACTTCAGGAGAATTAAAATGGCAAAAGCTAAGTTTGACCGCAGCAAGCCCCACGTTAACGTAGGCACCATCGGCCACGTCGACCACGGTAAATCCACTCTGACCACCGCTCTGGTCAAGGTCCAGTCCGAGAAGGGCCTGGCCAACCTGAAGTCTTACGCCGAGATCACCAAGGGCGGCACGGTGCGCGACGACTCCAAGACCGTCACCATCGCCGTCTCCCACGTGGAA
>MGUG01000004.1 GCA_001799845.1 Elusimicrobia bacterium GWC2_64_44
TATCACCGGGGGATTGGTGCCCTGCGGCAGCTGGGCCAGCACGGAGTTCACCTTGTCGCGCACTTCCTGCGCGGCGATGTCGCCGTTCTTCTCAAGCACGAACTTGATCATGACGAGGGACAGGCCCTCGAAGCTGGTGGAGTTGATGTCCTCGATGCCGGAGATGGTGTTGACGGCCTCTTCGAGGGGCTTGGTGACGGAGGATTCTATCTCCTCGGGGCCGGCGCCGCGCAGGGAGGTCTGCACCATCACGTAAGGGAATTCAACGTTGGGCATCAGGTCTATGCCCAGGCGCAGGTAGGCGAAGGCGCCCAGCACCACGATGGTGGTGATCATCATGGTGGTGAAGATGGGTTTCTGGATGGAAATGTCGGTTATTTTCATGGATTAGCTCTTTATAACGTAATGCTGAAAATTGCTGGACCGCTGACTGCTGGACTGCTGACTGCAGACCGTCTAGCGGTCTGGCAGTCCGGCCGTCTTGCGGGTTCCGCTGTGCGGGCGGAACCCTTAGTTCTGCACCTTGATCTTGCTGCCGTCTTTTAATCCGTACAGGCCGAAGGTGATCACGTCCGCGCCTTCCTTTACGCCCGAGACCTGCGTGAATTCGCTGGTCTTTATGCCGGTCTTGACGGGAACGCGCGCGGCCAGGCTGCCAGCCGCCGGCACGAACACGAACTCGCCGCCGTCGGCCGCCACCACCGCGCCGGCGGGCACGGACAGCGCCGAGCCGCGTGCGGCCACTATCAGCCGCACCTCGGCGAACATGCCGGATTTAAGGTTGCCTTCCAGGTTGTCCACCAGCACTTCCACCATGGTGTTGCGCGAGCGGGCGTCCACCACGGGGCTCACGCGGTAGACCGAGCCGGAGAAATAGCGGTCCGGGAAGGCGTCCACCTTGACGCGGGCGCGCTGGTCCTTGAAAACTTTGCCGACGTATTTCTCGGGCACGTCCACGGCCACGCGGACCATCCCCTGGTTGACCACCATGGCGATGGGCGTCTGCGGCGTCACGTTGGCGCCCACGTCCTGGTAGACGCGGCCTATCACGCCGGTCAGCGTGGACGGCACCGGGGCGGGTTCGTAGACCACGCCGGGCTCGTCGCGCTCGATAAGCGCCACGGTCTCGTCCTTCTTCACGGGGTCGCCTTCCCTCAGTACGTTGCGCAGCAGCTTGCCTGAGGCGCGGGGAAAGAGGGTGGCTTCATCGAGGGCCTTGACCGAGCCGGTGAGGAGTATGTATTCCTCCAGGCTGCGGACCTGCGCCTTTTCTGTTTTCACAAGGAAGCGGTCCTTCTCCAGGCTGTTGAGCGCCTCGGCGCCCTTGTTGCTGCAGCCGGCCGCCAGCGCCGCGGCGGCCGCGAGCGTGAAGATGAATATTTTAGAGTTGATGTTTTTCATAGATTTTCCGTTTACTGTTGCTGTACCTGCTATTCCCCGACCGCCCACTTCAGCTCCGCGGCGGCGGAGCAGACGTCGTGCCTGGCCTGGGTGTAAAGCGTCTGCGACCTGTTGAGCGCCAGCGTGGCGTCGTTGAGGTCCAGCTGGCTGGAGAGGCCGTTGCGGAACCGGACCTCGGTGGCTTCCAGCGCCTTGCGGGCCTGCGCTACCGCGGTGCCCCGCGAGGCCAGGCGCTGCGACGCTTCTCTGCCGCCCAGCCAGGCTTTCTTGACCTCGATCTTGATCTTGCGCTCCAGCTCGGCCAGGTTGTTGCGCACTATCACGGCCTGCAGCTCGGTCTGCCTGATCTTGGAGCTGGTCGCGCCGCCGGAGAAGAGCGGCAGGGAGAGTTTGAGGCCCGCCGTCGTGCTCCAGCTCTGCTGGGCGGAGGAGGGGAAACCTGACTCGGCCTGCCCCTGGAAAGCGCGGGAGGCGAAGGCGCCGATATACGGCAGGTGGCCGGCCCGCTCTATGGAGATCATCCGCGTGGCGAGGTCCAGCTGGTGCTTCTGGTTCCTGTACTCCGGGCGCGCGGCCAGGGCCCGCGTGTAGAGGGCGGCCGCGTCGGGCGGGACCTCGGCGGCGCAGTCCAGGCCGCCCGAAAGAGAGACCTCGGTTTCCGGGTCGAGGCCGAGCAGGTTCTTGAGCTCTATCAGGCCTTCTTCGTAGAGGTTGCGCGCCTGCGTCAGGGCGGGCTCGGTGTTGGAGACCTCCACCTGCTGGCGCAGCACGGCCAGGTCGCTGGCCACGCCCTGCTTGTACTGGCTCTCTATCATGCCGAGGTGCTGCCTGGCCAGGTCCAGCGCTTCTCCCTGAATGCCCGACATGTCCTTGGCGAGCAGCACGTAGTAATAAAGCTGCTTGACGGCCTTGGTGATGCCGTTGCTGGCGGTCTTGTACTGCTCGTCGCTGGCCTTGGAATAGGTGCCGGCCATATTTATGGCGTTGGCCACCTTGCCGCCGGCCCAGACCACCTGGTCCAGGTTCAGCGAGGCGGAGTAGGCGTTGTTCAGCCCCGACTTTATCTTCATGCCGCCCAGGAAGAACGAGGGCGACTCTATATTGCGCGTGTACTGCGCGCCTAAGCCGAGCTGCGGATACACGGAACCCCAGTATTCCCGGACCTTTTCCTTATATATGCCGCGGGAGCTTTCCGCGTTGAGCATAGTGGCGTTGTTCCTGAGCGCGGCGCTCACGGCGCCGTCCACGGTGAGGTCCAGCGGTTCGGCGGCGGCGCCGGCCGCCAGCAGGGCGGAAAGGCCGGCGGCCGCGGCCAGGGCCTTCAGGGAGCGCGCCCCGGCGCAGAGCAGTTTGGACAGGCGGCCGGGCAGGCCCTTGTCGAGGCTGGCCACGCCGTTCTCGCGGGCCTCTATCATGAAATAGCCTATGACGGCGCTGATCATGTGCAGGATCCCCTCGATGCCCGCCTTAGAGAGGCGCTCCTTGGCGGCCGAGGCCTCCATCATGGCCCGCATGGCCGCGCGGTTGCGCTGCTTCAGTCCCCGCGCCAGGCCGCTGAGCACCGAGGCGGAGGGGGAGGTCATGATCTTCAGCGCGCACTTGGGCATGTCGGGGTAGCGGCGGATGAAGTCGAGGTGGTTGGTGAAGACGCTTTCGAGCTTGGCTTCCAGCGACAGCTGCGGGTCCTGTATCCTGGCCAGCAGTTCGTCGAAATGCTTGGTGCCCTCCATGAAGGAGGCCTTGATCAGCTCGTCCTTGTCCTTAAAGTAGTAATAGAGCACCGGCTTGGTGATCTTGAGCTTGGCGGAGATCTCGCGCATCGAGACCGCGTCGGGGCCGCTCTCGGCCATCATGGCGGAGGCCGTTTCCAGTATGCGCTGGCGGGTCCTGTCGCCTTTCTTGATCTTGGGTTCTTGTTGTGGTTTCATAAGAAAACTTACCTACCGGTAAATAAATTATAGCAGGCCGCGCCGCGGTTAGTCAACTGGTCCAAAAGGCCCAGGGAGGTGTAGGTCTTAATATTCCGGGGATTTAGGCCTTCCGGGCCTATTGCCTTTCGTCAATTAAAACCTATACTGTAAACGTATTACCCTTGTAATCCTCCGAATTGGCGGGGGAGAATCCACCGACCGGCCTCAACCGGGCGTCACCAGGGGAAACGAAAAGTATTTTCGTTTCTCTTTTTTTTTATCTCAAGGGAACACAAATGAAAAATTACCTGCTACTCTCTCTACTCCTCGCGGCGGCGCCGGCGCTGTCCGCGGCGGAAGAAAAGCTCGGCGTGGACGCCCGCCTGATAGGCGGCGGCTACTTCTCCGACCCGGCCTTCCAGGACTTCGTGGAGACCGGCGACGGCTACCTCAACTCCAAGAACACCATGCTGCTGCGCTCCGATTTCAAGGCGCTGCCCAAGGACCTGCGCGACGCCCCCATCTCGGCCGCCCCGCTGAGCCTCAAAACCCCGCCCCCGCCCGCGCGCCCCGCGGCGGCTAAAATTCTGCCCGAGGACAGGCCCGGCTTGCCCCAGCTGCCCGCCGGCCACTACAAAGTGACCTTCGCCGGCGACTCCGGCCCGGTGGGCTCCTATGTGAACCCGCTCGGCTCCGGCTCCCGCTACGCCCGCGAATACGCGCTCTTGGGCGTGGAGATAAAGGGCGATTCTTACGACAAGCTGCTGCCTAAGCTCGAGGCCGCCGGCCTGCGCTTCGCCGGAGAGAAGAACAGCTATTCCTCCAAAGCCAAGAAGACCGTCATCCTCGGCTGGGCCCCTTATTCCGCCATAGCCAGGCTCTCCAAGATCCCCGGCGTGGCCGGCGTGGGCGTGGAGAAGAAGAGCGCCGGCGTGCCCATGAAGGCGCGGGTGCGCTTCACGCTGAAAGTGCCCTTCCAGAACCGCCCCAACGCCTTCGTGCCCGAATTCATCAAGCGCCTCGAGGCGGCCGAGGGCTTCGACTCCGAGAAGTGGTTCCGCCTCCCGCAGAAGACCGCGGATTCCCGCTTCAGCGTGTTCGAAGTCGACGGCGTGCTGCCTGTGTCCGCCATAGGCGAGCTCTCGCGCTCGCCCTTCGTGGCCTCCGTAGAGTTCAACGACTCCTCCCTGTAAACGGCGCACCACGCCGCGCGGGCCGCTCCGGCGGCCCGTTTTTTTTGCCGCCGGCATAAAAGATATAATCATTGCTCCGGCCCGCCCGGCGGGCGCGGCTTATGAGGATAAATTTTCTTATGGACGAACACAGACACTCACACGAGGCGCCGCGCCCCCACAAGCCGCGCAAGGGCTACCGGGTGGCCTTCCTGCTGGCCTTCTCCGCCGGGCTGCTGGCCGAGATGCTGCTCTTCCTGCAGGCGCAGATGCGCGAGATCACCGTGCTTCTGAAAGAGGATTTCCGCATAGTGGTGGTGCGCGACGAGCGCTCCAAAGAGCCCGCCGACGCCATAGGCGCGGCGCTGGCCTCCCTCAGGGGTACCGAACAGGCCGTCTTCATCAGCCGGCAGGACCGCCTGGCGCGGCTGAAGGCCGAGGAGCCCGAACTGGTGGCCTCGGTGCTGCCGCCCGGCTCCAACCCCATGCCCGATACCTGGGAAGTCCTCATGAAAGAGGAGTCGCTGGGCGACCTGAACGCGTGGACCGACGCGGCCTGGCGCATTCCCGGCGTCTCCGACATCAAGTACAAGCCGCTCGAGGCTTACGCGATAATGCATTCCGTTTTCTACGGCCACCTGATAACGCTGGGCCTGGCGCTGGCCTTCCTGGCCTTCATGATCATGGCCGCGATGACGCTGACGCACGGGCACACCCCGGCCACGCTGGCCGCTTCGCTGGGCGCGGACCGCAACTGGTTCTTCGCCGGCGGCGGCGGCGGCCTGTCCTCGGCGCTGGCCGCCTACGCGGTGGTCTACCCGGTCAAATACTTAAGCCCGGTCTGGGTCTGGCCCAACCCGCTCTGGCAGGTGGCGGTGACGGCCGCCGGCGCGATGCTGGGCTGGTCGCTGTGCCAGTGGAAGAACGACAAATATTGAACCTGACATCATGAGACTGACACGCACTTTACGCCTGCTGGCCGCCGCGGCTTTCCTGGCCGCGCCGGTCGCGCTGCCGCCGCTCTGCGGGGCGCAGGCCGCCGTGGACGCCAAGAAGAAAAGCCTCGAGGAGATAGGCCGGCAGCTCGAGGAGAAAAAGCGCGAGCTGGAGCGGTACCGCATCGAGGAGGAGCGCATCTCCTCCGAGCTGTCGGGGCTTAAGAAAGAGGAGAAGCAGACCTCCGCCCGCCGCCGCGACCTCGAGGACCAGCTGCGGTCCGCCAAGAACCGAACCTCCGAATCCCGACTGAAGCACGACTCGCTCGAGAAGGCCAAAAAGACCCTCTCCGGCGACATTTACGGCGAGCTGGTGATGTATTCGCTGCAGAAGGAATTTTATTACCCGTATTTCGGCGGCCGGGACATTTCCAAGGACATGCTGCTGCGCTCGGCCATGTTCAACAAGCGCGCGCTGCTGGTGCGCATGACCGGGGAGACGGACCGCGTCAGCAAGGACATGCAGACGCTGCGCCGCAAGGGCGACGAGCTGAAGTCCAAACAGGAGCTGCTGCGGCGCCAGGGCGCGCAGCAGAAGACCATGATGAAGGCCAAGCAGGGCGAGCTGGACCACACCAGGGAACTGCAGGCCAAGCTGGGGCTGGAGCTGGAGAACCTGCAGAACGCGGCGCTGGGGCTCAACCGGCTGGTCAAGAAGCTGCAGAAGCAGGCGCCTTACCGCGCGGCCGAAGGCGGCGAGCTGCCCATAGCGAAGGGCGACATGGGCTGGCCGGCCAACGGCAAGGTGATCAGCCGCTTCGGGCGCGAGGACGTGCCCGGGCTGAAGACCTGGATAGTGCGCGAGGGTATCCGCATCGCCACAGAGCGCGACGCGCCGGTGCGCGCGGCGCTGGCCGGCAAGGTGATCTACGCCGGGCCTTTCCGCACCTACGGCAACGTGGTAATCATCGACCACGAGAAGGGTTTCTTCACGATCTACGGCCTGCTGTCCCGCATCGACGCGGCCAAGGGCCAGGCGGTGCAAGCCGCCTCCGCGCTGGGCCTGGCCGGCGAAGACACCCAGGCCATGAGCTCGGGCAAAAAATCCTCCGCCAGCGCCGTCTACTTCGAGATCCGCAAAGGCGACCGCGCCCTCGACCCCCTCAAGTGGCTCCCCAGCACCATCTCACAATAAAACACTGAAGATCAGGCGTCCTACCGTGGGGACGGGCCCGGCAAAACACGGGCTCTCGCACACAGTGCTCGGCCCTCGATCACTCAGCCCTCGCGCTTACGCAAGCTCGGGCTTCCGTGACGGTTTTGCCGGACCCATCCCCACGGTCTCCGCCAGCTTTTATTCTGGTAAGACAACGCCTCTAGTTACGACAGCATAGGGAAACAACGGAGGGGTGGCAGGGGTGCTGCCCCCCGGACCCTTTGCGGAAGGGGGGGCCCCGCCTTAAATTCCCAAGGCGGGGGGAAACCGACGCAAGGGTTTCCATCTTCCAGGGTTCGGGGGGTAGTACCCCTGCCAGGCCCCCGACTGGGCACCGCGGCTCTCCCTGCTCTTAAAAACGCGAAAATTAGATATAATTAGTTAATTATAGTCCCCGGCCGGGAAAACGGCCGGCTTTTCCCGTTTTGGACAGTTTCAAGGAGCCTGTATATGAAGAACGCGAGAAAACTGGTTTATATCACTCTGTCGGCGCTGACCATAGGGGCGGTTTTTCCCTATGTCAACTTCGCCCTGGACAACACCTACCAGCACCTCAAGGTCATAGTGGACGTGCTGGAGCTCATCAAAGAGAGCTATGTGGAGCCGATAGACCCGGTTAAGCTGGTCTACGGCGCCGCCAAGGGCATGGTGGGCGAGCTGGACGATTTCTCCCAGTTCATGGAGCCCGACGTCTATGAGCGCGTCAAGAGCGACACCGAGGGCGAGTTCGGCGGCATCGGCATCCGCGTCGACGTCAAGGACGGCTGGCTGACCGTGGTGACCCCGCTGCCCGGCACCCCGGCCTTCAAGGCCGAGATGATGCCCGGCGACAAGATCATCAAGATCGAAGGCGAAAGCACCAAGGACCTCGTCATCGACGAGGCCATCAAGCGCCTGCGCGGCAAGCCCGGTACCCAGGTCAAGATCACCATCGCCCGCGAGCCCGAGGACAAGAACGCCGAGTGGATCAATAAGGACATCACCCTGGTCCGCGAGCTCATCAAGAGCGAGAACGTCAAGTGGCGCATGCTCGACAATAAGACCGGCTACATCAAGATAGTCGAGTTCACCGGCCACTGCACCGAGAACTTCGACAAGGGCATGGCCGAGCTGAAAGGCAAGGGCATGGAGGCGCTGGTCATAGACCTGCGCTACAACCCGGGCGGCCTGCTGTCGGCGGCGGTGGACATCTCCAAGCTGTTCATGAACGACAACAAGATGATCGTCTACACCAAGGGCCGCAAGCCCGAGAACTACCAGGAGTTCCGCGCCGGCGGCTCCGCGCCGCACGAGCTGCTGCCGCTCGTCGTGCTGGTCAACCGCTATTCCGCCAGCGCCTCCGAGATAGTGGCCGGCGCGATGCAGGACAACAAGCGCGCCGTCATCATAGGCGAGCGCTCCTTCGGCAAGGCCAGCGTGCAGAGCATGATCCCCCTGTCGGACAAGTCCGCCCTGCGCCTGACCATAGCCAAGTACTACACGCCCAGCGGCAAGTCCATCCAGCACGACGCCAAGAACGAGACCGGAGGCATCACGCCGGACATCGAGGTGAAAGTGCCGCTCGAGACCGAGAAGAAGCTGCTGCAGCAGGGCGACGAGCTCTACTACCCCGGCAAGGAAGACAAGGCCGACAAGAAGAAGGACGCCCCGCGCGACGAGGTGCTGGAGCGCGCCGTGGAGCTGCTCAAGGCCCGCGAGGTCCTGGGCAACCTGAAGCCCGGCAAATAAGCCGAGCCTCGATGAAGATACTGGCCTTCGAGACTACCTGCGACGAGACCTCGGCCGCCGTGCTGGCGGGCGGGGTTTTGCGCTCGAACGCCGTTTTCTCACAGATAAGCCTGCACCGCAAGTACAGCGGCGTGGTGCCCGAGCTGGCCAGCCGCGCCCACCTGGAGAAGATCCCCTTCGTGCTGCGGGGCGCGCTGGGCCGCGCCGGCGTGAAGACCCCCTTGAAGCGCGGCTGCTTCGACGCGGTGGCTTTCTCCCGCGGGCCCGGGCTGCCGGGCGCGCTGATGGTGGGCCGCGTGGCCGCCGAAGCCGCCGCCGAGCTCTCCGGCGCCCCGCTGATAGGCGTCAACCATTTGGAAGGCCATCTGCTGGCCTGCGAATTCGAGAAGGGGAAAGCCGCCCGCCCGCTGCAGTTCCCGCTCGCGGCGCTGCTGGTGTCCGGCGGCCACACCGAGCTGTGGCACGCCCGCGGCTACGGGGATTACAAAGTGCTCGGCCGCACCCGCGACGACGCGGCCGGCGAGGCCTTCGACAAGGTGGCCAAGCTGCTGGGGCTGGATTACCCCGGCGGCCCCGCCGTGGAGAAGGACGCGGCCCGCGCCCGGGGCAAGGGCCCGGCTTTCCCGAGGCCGCACATGCCCGGCACCCGCGATTTTTCTTTCAGCGGCCTCAAGACCGCCGTCAGCTATTATCTGGCTAAGCGCCTGGGCCAGGACTTCTACAAGAAAGGCCTGCGGCTGCCGCCGGTAGAACGGGCGCAGGTCTGCCGCGAGTTCCAGGCTGCCGTGGTGGAGACGCTGGTCCGCAAGACCGCAGAGACCGCGCGGTCGCTGGGACTTAAGCGCATAGCCGTGGGCGGCGGCGTGTCGGCCAACGGCGCGCTGCGCGCTGCCTTCGCCGGCCTGGAAGGTTTCGAGGTGCGCTTCTCGGAAAAAGCCTACTGCTCGGACAACGCCGCCATGGTGGCCCTATGCGCCCTGCGCCGCCTGCAGGCTGGCAAGTTCCGCAACAGCCTGCGCGTGTCCCCGGAGCTGGCGGACCCCGGCTGGTAGGGTGGGGACGTTGTTGAGTTGTTGAGTTTTTGGGGAAAATACAGTTTTCAGGAAAGCTATGTGTCATAAAAACTCAACAACTCAACAACGTCCCCTTAATAATTTTCGCTTATAAATAATTAGATGCTTATTTGGCTGCTCTCGGACTACGACCACAGGAAACACCTGGCCTTCAAGGGGCTGCTGGGGCGTTTTTCCGCGGCCTACCCGGACGTGCACGCCGAGTTCGCCGTGAAGAGCCGCCGGAGCCTGTGGGAGAGCCTGTTCGCCCATTTGCGCGACCCCAAGCGCAACCCGCTCGCGGACGTCATAGAGATACCCCAGAACTGGACCGAACTGTTCGCGCGGCTGGGCCTGCTGTCCGAGCTGTCCTCGGGGCTCGAGGCGCTGGCGCAGCGCCGCTACCCCGAGTTCGTGCTGAAAGAGCTTTGCCGCACCGAGGATACCCGCGCCTACTCCGCGCCCTGGTGGCTGGAGGCCCCGGCGCTCTATTACCGGCCGCAGGCGCTCAAGGGCGCCGTGCAGGACCCGGAAAAAGAGCTGGCCAGCTGGGAGGGCTTCCGCGCCGCGCTAGACCGTATCCGCCCGCCTTCCCGCAAAGACAATTACCGCGCCCTCTCCGTGCCCGGCTCCTCCGGCTCGGTGTCCGTGTTCGACGTGCTGCCGCGCGTCTGGGGCCGCCGCGGCGGCCTGTTCTCCGACGATTTTAACCGCGCCACCTTCAACCGCGAGGAGACCCTGGGCGGCGTAGAGGACTGGCTGGAGCTGGCCGTGCACGGCAAGATAGAGCTATTCAGCGGCGACCGCCTGGAGAACGGCCAGCAGCCGGCGGACGACTGCGCCTTCATGATCTCCGGGCGAAAGCTCCCCGGCGCGGCCCGGCAGGGGCTGAAGCTGCTGCCCTACCCGGGCTACCCCTCGGGCGGCGGCCTGCTGCTGGTGCACAACTTGGGCGTCTCCGCCTCCACGCGCGACCACGGCTCGGCCGCGGCCTTCGTGGCCTGGGCCATGGAGCCGCGCAACGCCGCCTCTTTCGCCGAGAGCTTCGGGGCCTTCCCGTGCCTGAAGCCCGCCTTCGAAGAGCGCCTGCGCGAGGAGCGCGAGACCGGCGTCTACCGGCGCCTCTTCTCGGCGCCCGAGCTGATGCCGAACATCATGGTTTACCCCACGGCCGAGCTGCTGCTCGAACGCGTGCTGTGGAATTTGTCGCTGAAAATCGCGCGCAACGACTATGAGCGCGAGGACCTGACCCGCGAGATGATCATGGCGCAGGGAGAGGCGGATTACCTGCTGTCGTTGTACTAAGGGCGAAGCTTGCGAATTTTGAATGCTTAAAAAGAAAGGGATAGAACCGGGGGCCGGCCAGGCCACCTACGAAGGGCGGGACGCTTTCATGAAGGCGTGCCTGGAGGCCGCCGCGTCCCAGTTCGCCCTCGACGGCGCCTCTTTCTACGAGTTCGACGAGAAGAGCGGCCTGCTGCGGCTGCGCCTGCGCCACGCCTTCGGCGTCACCTTCGAGCACGAGGAAAATTTGCGCCCGGCGCCCGGCTCGGCGGCGGCGCGGTCGCTTGAATCGCTGGAAGCGGCCACCTCCAAGGGGCCCGGCGGCAGCTTCCTGTACTCGCCTTTCCGCTTCGACTACTGCGACCCGTCGGGCGGGCGCGGCGTGGTGCCGTGCTTCGGCCTGGTGCGCCTGGAGCGCTCGCCGCGCAAGCGCGGCTTTACCAAGGCGGAGTCCGCCAAGGCCGACGCCTACCTGCGCTCCTTCCTGCGCGACTATTACAAGGCCGAGTTCTTCTCGCTCAACCGCAAGTACGAGAAGAACGTCTCCGCCATCACCGAGCTTACCGAGGTGTTCGCCACCGCGCTGCGCATGGGCGACAGCTTCAAGCATATCCTCTCCGGCATCCAGACCTATTTCGGCTTCGACCGCGTGCGGCTCTACCTCATCGACGAGAAGAACCGCAAGCTCAAGGGCGAGCTGTCCGCCGACATCCGCGGCCAGGTCAAGAGCATCTCCTACGAGGAGATCCCGCTCGAGGCCGGGGCGCACCGCTTCGCGGACATCGTGCTGGGCCGCAGCTCCGGCGCTTTCATGGAGCGCTACAAGGACTGCGTGCTCTACATGCCGCTTGCCGTGCAGGGCGTCACCATCGGCCTGCTCATCGTGGATAACCTTTTAAGCCAGCAGCGCATCGAGCCGCAGGAGCTCGCCATGCTCAAGTCCTTCGGCGGCCAGATAGCGCTGGCCGTGGACAACTCCCGTTTGTTCGACAAGGTCGAAGAGCTGTCGCTCTACGACGAGCTCACCAAGCTGCCGCTGCGCCGCTACTTCAATCAGCGCTTCCAGGAGGAGTTCTACCGCGCCGAGCGCTTCAAGCAGCCGCTCGCCATGATCTGGGCGGACATAGACTTCTTCAAGGAAGTCAACGACACCTACGGCCACCAGATAGGCGACAAAGTGCTCAAAGAGGCCGGCCGCGTTATACTTTCGAACCTGCGCAAGATAGACTTCCCGTGCCGCTACGGCGGCGACGAGATAGTGATACTTCTGCCGCAGGCCACGGGCCTCGAGGCCCAGCGCCTGGCGCAGCGCCTCAGCTCCGAGCTGGCCGAACTGCGCATCCCGGTGCCCTTCTCCACCGCGCGTGAGCTGCGCGTCACCATGAGCATAGGCGTCTCCACCTTCCCGCAGGACGCCTCCACCATGGACTCGCTGCTGGAGAAGGCCGACGACGCGCTGTACTGGGTTAAGTCCCACGGGCGCGGCAAGATAGCGCTTTATTCCGAGATAGCCGAAGAGAAGAAACAGGCCGAACCGGCCGGGGGAACCACTAATGCTCCAGCGAAATAACCTCACCCTCGCCGCCCTGCTGCTGGCGGCCCTGACCGCCCCGGCGGCGGCTTTCTTCGAGGACCTGCCTGTGGGCGCGCGCCAGGCCGGCTTCGGCGGCCAGCAGGCCGGGCTCGAAGACCCGCTCGGCTTCTGGGCCAACCCTGCTCTGTCCGGCGCTTCGCGCAAGTTCGAGACCGGCGCGCATTTCCTGGCCTCCGAGCGCACCCCGCAGGGGCCCGCCGAGCTGCGCGCCTACGGCGCCTGGGCGCTCATACCGCGCATGGCCTACGGCAAGATGGGCACTTTCACCCTGGGCGGACAGTACCGCGACGACGGCGACGGGGCGTTCTCGCAGAAGACCATTTCTTTCGGCTGGGGCACCTGGCAGCTGCTGCGGGGGGACTCGGGCGCGGTGGATTTCGGCGCCAACCTGAAGATCCTCAGCGCCGCGGCCGACGGCGGCGACTCGGCCTCCGGCGCCGCGCTGGACCTGGGCGGCGTGTTCCGCCCGGACGGCCGCCACGCGGTGGGCTTCGCGCTCCTGAACCTCAATAACCCCGCCTTCGACGCCGGCATCCTCAAGGACAAGGCGCCGCTGACGGCGCGCCTGGGCGTCTCCGAGCGGCGCGAGGATTACACGCTTTCGCTGGACCTGGCCAAGCGCACGGCCTCATCCGGGAAGAAGGGCAATTTCAGCCTGAACCCGGGCGTGGAGCACGCCTGGCGCACCGAGCGCGCCGGCCTGCTGTTCTCCCGCGCGGGCCTGTTCCTGGCCGAGCGCGCCTCCGCGCTTTCCGCCGGCCTCGGCTGGAAGCACCTGGCCTCGGAAATTTCCTACGGCGTCTCGCTGCCGCTCACCGGCGCCGTGGTGCCCGCCCATTCCTTCACGCTGGCGCTGCGCTTCGGCGACCGCGACATTGAGGCGGAATACGAGCGCCTGATCAAGCAGGAGATAAAATACCGCAAGGACCTGGTGGAGGCGCTAGACGAGTCCGCCCGCCGCGAGGCGCGGCTGCGCGACGAGATGGCCTCGCTGAAGGCCGAGGTGGACGCGCTGGGCGCCCGCCTGAAGGACACCCAGGAGCAGAAAGCCGCCGTGAGCGGCGAGAAGGAGCGCCTGGCCGCCGTGGTGCGGCGCCAGGCCGCGGCCGAGGCCGAGCTGAAGGCCCTGGCCGACAAGCGCGCGGCCGACAAGCTAAACCAGGCCCGCTACGATTTCAGCCTGGACTGGCAGGGCTACCTGAAGCTCAAGAGCGGCGGCGCGCCCGCCGACGTGCTCAAGGCCTCGCTGCAGCGCATAGTGACGCAGTACCAGGATTCTGGCATAGACATCAGCCAGGCCACCGTGGAGCTGCAGCGGCTGGTGCGCTGAGGCCGCAGGGCCGTCGAAAATTTGATATGACCAAACACCGAAGACTCTTTAACACCGCCTGCCTGGCGCTGGCCGCCGCGTTCTTCGCGGCGCCGGCCGCGGCGCAGCAGCTCTACATCTCCAGCCTGAACACCTGGTTCCGCCCCGGCGGCTCCGGCTACTGCGAAGACGTGGACGCTTCCGTCAGCGTAGCGGTAAGCGGCACGCCCACGGGCGTGCTGTCGCGCACTAACGTGACCGGCACCTACTATTACGACACCGACGGGGACGGAACCTGGGATGACTGGGACCCGGGCGCTTCAATAAATATCGCCGGTACCTGGTCCAACACGGTCAGCGGCACGCTGAACGGTTTCGATTACTACACCAGCGGCAATGTTTCTGGCTCGGACACGGTCCCGGTGACCGGCTTGATCGGCGCTTACGGCGTGGTCCCCGGGCACGCCATCACCTGCACCCCGAACCCTATCACGGTTAATACCGGGGTCTCTACCGTCTACGGCACGGGCACTTTCGGCGGTACGGTCACCGCCCCCTATTCAAGGACAGTGACCAGCGGCAACCTGGACTGTACTGACCCCGTAGGTTCTCACGCCGCCTGGGGCTTCTACCCCGACGATACCAGCGTGACCGTCGCCGGTACTGTCGCCGGCACGCTCACCGGCGGCCCCTCCACCGGCAGCGATATCCCGGTCTCTTTTTACACCGCCAACGGCAACCCCTGGCGGGATTCCGCCTATATACAGTTCGAGCGGCCCATCGCCACCTATCCCGGGGCCTGCCTGGGCCTCTGCGCCACCGTGGTCTGCGTCAGCACGGCCGGGGCCTTCGGCATCGACGAGCTGAGCTTCGAGGTCTTCAAGTTCGCCGGCGGCTCCAACCCGCTGGACCCGGCCTCCACGCCGCCCATCCGCACCATAAACATGTACAACGTCGGCACCTGCCCGGACGGCGCCTATCCCGACGCCACTGTAGTGGGCACCTACTGCGCCAACTGGGACGGCGCGTACAACATCAACGGCATGTTCGGTAAGTCCAACGGCCAGTTCGGCTTCCGGACCAAGGTGAAGACCAACCAGGTCAGCCAGACGGCCGGCAATATCTCCATCGAGCAGACCTCCGCCTACCCGGGCCAGAACCAGAGCCCCATCCAGGTGAACGTGACCAACATCCACGCGGTGCGCTCCAGCCCCACGGTGGTGGGGCGCATCACCGGCGTGGGCGCGGCGCCCTATAATATGCTCTACCGCCTCAGCAAGGACGCGCTGGTGACCATGAAGGTCTACAGCGCCAACGTGCAGGGCGCGCTGACCCTGGTGCGCACGCTGTTCTTGAACGTGCCGCGCGTGGGCGAGGGCGCGCCCGACGGCACGCTGACCAACGGCGACTTCTGGGACGGCCGCGACAGCGACGGCAACTTCGTGCCGGCCGGCAACTACATAACCGAGATAGACGCCAAGTCCAACGACGCGCCGGCCTACGTGGCCGACAACGCCTGGCCGGTGCAGGTGCAGATGTCGCTGGACCCGCTGCAGATCACCGACGTGGCCATCAAGCCGCTGGGGCCTTCGTCCACGGACATGGCCACGATAAGCTACATGCTGACCGAGGCGGCCACGGTGTACGTGAACATCTATCCGCCGGGCACGGACATCTCTTTCAACACGGTGCCGCCCAGCGCGGCCGTGGCCCCGCTGCGCAGCTTCAGGGAAGAGCAGCCCTCGCGGCAGACGCAGACCATGATGTGGGACGGGCGTGACAACGCCGGGCACCCGGTCTGCGACGGCGACTACATGTACGCCGTCTGGGCCGAGCTGCCTTCGAGCTACCCGATCAGCGGCGTGATCCGGTCCACGCGGACGATGATAGGCGCCATCCCGGTGGCGCGCGGCGACGTGGTGGCGCTGCTCAGCCCGTCGTCCACGGTGATAGGCTCAACGCAGCAGGTGGCCGGCCTGGACCCCTTCTATTTCCGCTACACCCCGTCCAGGGACGTGACCGTCAGCCTTAACATCAAAAGCATGGACGGCACCACCATGGTGCGCCGGCTGGTGGAGAGCAAGCTCAGGGAAGCCAATTTCTCCAACCGCGAACTGTGGGACGGCAAGAACGACGCCGGGCTGTTCGTCTCCAGCGGCTCGTACCTGGCCGAGCTGATCACCAACGACTCTTTCCAGTGCGCCCCGGTTAAGACCTCCACGGTCACCGCGGTCATCCCGGTCAACATGTTCCGCACGGTGGACCTGCGGACCACGCCGCTGATGGGCGGCACGTCGGACACGGCGCGCATAGCGTTCGAGCTGTCGCAGCCGATGTACG
>MGUG01000005.1 GCA_001799845.1 Elusimicrobia bacterium GWC2_64_44
GGTGCCCGCCCCGCGTACCGCCGCGGGTACTGCCAGGACCGCGCCGAGGGTGATAGTCAGTATTTTTGTTTTCATGTTATTTCACCATTACCACGCGTTTGGTCGTCGTGAAGCCGGGGCACTCGAAGCGGATCAGGTACACGCCGGAGGCGCACATGGAGCCTTGGGCGTTCCTGCCCTCCCATTCGTCAACGTAATCCCCGGCGGCGCGCGTTCCCTCGAAGAGGCTGCGCACCAGGCGCCCGGCGCCGTCGTAGATCCTTATGCTCACCTTCCCGGCCGAAGTCAGGGAGGTGGTAAGCTGCGCCGCCTCGCCCTGGTTGGGCTTGAAGATGCCCTGGAAGACCTTAGCGGTATCGGGCGCCGCGGAGATCACGAGCAGGCCTTCGGGTATGCCGGTGGCGAAGCCGCCGCCGGTTACGATCACCGACCATTTCCCGAGAGACAGGCCCCTGGGGACATCGGCGATCAGCTTGCCGGGGCTCACCCAGGTCACGGTCGACGGCACGATATCGGCGTAGCCCGTGCGGGTCAGCCGCACCACGGAGTCCGGGTAGATGCCCTCGCCGGTGATGATCACCGGCACGGTACCCTCGCCGCGCAGCATCTTGTTGGGCGCCAGGGCGAACAGCCGCAGCGCGCCCGCCGGGGCCACGGCAGACGACCAGTTGAGCGTGTAGCCCGCCTCGCTTTCGCCTGTCAGTTTCACGCCCAGGTAGTAGGGCATGGCGCCTATCAGGCCGGTGAAGTTCGTCAGCACGGTCTCTGTGGTCATGGAGGAGACTATGGTGGTGAACGCCGGGTCCAGGGCCAGAGCCACGTTATAGTACGCGCCGGCCAGCGGGCTCCAGGTCGCGTTCAGCCTGCCCGGTGTAGCCGGCGCGAGGGACGGCACTATCCGGGTGGGCCGGGTGGCCTTCTCCGCAAGGTTGATCATGTAGGCGTAATCCGGCTCGGTAAGCAGCTTCACCATGAAGTAGTAGCTGGTGTCCGGGTACAGCCCGGAGTAGCCCACCGAGGGGTCCGTCTCCGCCGTGGAGGACAGTATGACCGAGTAGCCGGGATCGGAGGACAGCACGGCCACGTAAGTGGAGCCGGCCACGGCCGTCCAGGACATCATCAGCGTGGAGGAAGAGGCGGCAGTCACGGCCGGGGCGAGCAGCGTGCCGCCGGGCAGCGTGCGCCACTCGGCCCGGTTGGCCGCGTAGGCGGCGTCGGTCTCCGTGGAGAGCTTGACCTCGAAGTAATACGTCGTGTACGGGTCGAGCCCCGGGAACGCGTAGACGCTGGCCGCCTGCGTGACGGACGAGATTATCCCCGTATAGTCCGCCGCGCTGGACAGCGCCACGACATAGCTGGCCCCGGCGCCCTGCGGCGTCCAGGCAGCTGTCAGGGAGGTCATGGCCGACGCCTGCAGCGCGGGCTGCAGGGACGTGGGCAGCATGCGCTGCCAGCCGTTATTGGCCGGGTCGGCGATGGCCGCGATACCCTCGGCGGCGTTCTTCACCGCGTAGTAATACAGGGTGTCGCTCGAGAGCCCAGTGAACGTCTTCCACAAGTCCGTCTGTGTCGTGGAAGAGAGCGTGCTCTCGAACCCGTTGTAGGTGGAAAGGAGCACCGTGTATGGGACGCCCTGCGTGCCTTCCCAGTTGAGCGTGAACCCGGTGATCCCGGCCGTGGAAACATAAGGGTAGAGCTGCGTCCCCGGCGTGTAGACCGACGCCATATGATAGGCGAAGGAGGAATCCGGCTCGCCCGCTATCTTCATGGCGAAGTAGTAGGTGGTCAGGCCGGCCAGGCCTTCGAACTCCTCGTTGTATTCTGACGGGGCCGTGGTGAACGACGAGACCAGGTCGGTGAAGGCGGCGTCCCTCGCGAGCAGCAGGACGTGGCTGACGCCGGCCACGTAAGGCCAGGTGACGCTGACCGACCCGCTGTTGTTGGCGTTTATGAAGAGCGTCGAGCCCGCGCCGGCGGCCAGCGTCAGGCGGTCTGTCCTGTTTATCAGGTAGGCCGCGGCCGGCTCGGTGGAGAGCTTTACCTGCAGGTAATAGCTCGTATTGGGCGCGAGCCCGGTGAACGAGGTCGTGTTGGCCGTCTGCACCGCGCTCGACACTATGGTGCTGAAATCCGCGGCCGCTGAAAGAGTTACGCTGTAGGTAGAGCCGGCCACGGCGTCCCACGCCGCCACCAGCATGGTAGCGTCGCCGAAGGTGAACTCCGGAGCGAGCGGGGTATTTACCGCCAGGGTCCTCTCGGAGAGCCTGTTGGGAACGTACGCCGAGTCGCTTTCGGTAGAGAGCTTCACCTGGAAATAATAGTTCCTGTATTCCGCCAGCCCGGCGAGAGCGATGGCGTTAGCGCCCTGCGCGGAGGAAGAGACCAGGGAAGTGAAGCCCGCGTCGTTAGCGAGCACCACTATATACTGCGCTCCCGGCACGTTGTCCCAGCCCAAACTCAGGCTGGCGGCCGTCCGTCCGGTCACGGCCGGAGAGAGGCTGGTGGTGTTAGGCAGGGCGGTCTGCGCCGTAGCTGTGTTGAACGGATAGGCGGCGTCGGTCTCTGTGGACAACTTCACCCGCAGGTAGTAGGCGGTGGCGGGGTTCAGGCCGCTGAAGACCGCCGTGGCCGCGCCCTGGGGCGCGCTGGACCGGATGACGCTGAAATCGCTGACGGAGGAGAGTACCACCACGTAGGTGGAACCCGCTACCGCCGTCCAGGAGCCGGAGAGGCTAGTGGAGGAGATCACGGCCAGCGCCGGCGCCAGCTGCGTGGCGTAAGGCGCAGTGCGCTGCGTAAGCGCATTAACCGCGTAGGACCCGTCGGTTTCGGTGGAAACCTTGACCCCTAAATAATAGAGGGTGTCGGGGATGAGCGACGCGAACGCGGCCGTAGTGCCGCCCTGCGTGCCCGAGAAGGTCAAAGTGCCGAAATCGCTGTTGGTAGACAGCCGGACCGTGTAATTTGACACGCCCGCCGCCGTCCACGAGACCGCCAGGGTCTGAGATGAGAAAGCCGTGACGGCCGGCGACAGCGGCGTGGTAGGCGCCAGGTCGTGCTGCAGCAGGCGGTTATTGCCGGTATCCGCTACCCAGAGCTGCGCCGCCCCGGCGCTGGCGAACACCGCCGACGGCAGGGCCGCGGTCTCCGCGGCGGGGAACGCCGCGCCGCGGTTTGGCGCGGCCGCGGTGTAGCCGGCCTGCCCCAGCACCAGGGAAGCGGCCTGGCCGGTGACCTGCGGCGGGCTGAACTTCAGCACGCGAGAATTGAAAGAGTCGGCCACCCACAGGCTGCCGAGGGCGTCGAAATAGATAGCGCCCGGATTGTTGAGGGCCGTCTGCGAGAGGCCCGGCGCCGCGGCGGTCAGGTTGGCCTGGCCCACTACCGCGGTAGCTCCCGCTCCCGGACCCGCGAAGGGGCCGGGCCAGCGCAGTACGCGGCTATTGCCGGAATCAGAGACCCAGACGTTGCCGGACGCGTCCACTGCGACTCCCGCCGGCCAGTCCATGGTATTGGCGGCGGCCGCTCCGCCCCTGTTGGCCAGGCCCGAGGTATAATCGTTCTGGCCCAGCACGGCGACTGCAAGCGCGCCGCTGGCGAAAGGCGTGTCGAACCTGAGCACCCGGTTATTGACGGCGTCGGCGGCCCAGAGGTTGCCGGCCGCGTCGAAAGCCAGGGCCGCAGCCCCGGCTATTACCGCCTGGGTCAGGCCGGGCGTGGTGGTAAGGAAATCCGCCTGGCCGAGCACGAGGATCGCGGCGTTGCCGGTGGCGGGCGCCCCGGCGAAGCCGAGGATGCGGGAATTATTATGGTCGCTCACCAGCAGCTGGCCGGCGGCGTTCACCGCCACGGAGTTAGGGCCGTTCATAGTGTTGGCCGCGGCGGCGCCGCCCCTGTTGGGCAGCACGGAAGTGAAGTCCGCCTGGCCGAGCACGCCGTCGGCCGCCCGCCCGTTGGTGAACGCGGCCGCGGTATTCCACCACAGCACGCGGTTATTGTTGTAATCCGCCGCGTAGAGCCTGCCGGAAACGGCGTCTATCGCCGTGGCGGAGGGGCCGTAGAGGCTCCCGGCCGCGGGAGTGTTCACCGCGGAATGCAGAAAATCTTTCTGGCCCAGCACCAGGGTGCCGGCCGCGCCGTCCGCGGCAGCGGCGGGATACCAGAGCAAGCGGGAATTAAGAGCGTCGGCCACCCAGAGGTTGCCCGCGGCGTCCACCGCCACTCCCTGCGGGCCAGCCAGCGAAATGTCGGCGGCCGTAGCGGCGCCGCGGTTGGCGAGGTCCGCCGTATAATTGGCCTGCCCCAGCTCCACGCCGGCGGCGGCGCCGTTGGCGCCGGGGCTTACGTACTTGAGCACGCGGTTGTTGCCGTTATCGGCAACCCAGACGTCGTTGCCGCTGGCGGCCACGCCGGCGGGCATATTAAGGGTGTTGGCCGCCGCGGCCCCGCCGCGGTTGGGCTGGCCCACGTTGAAAGCGGCCTGGCCCAGCACCAGGGCGGCCTGGGGCCCGTTGGCGCCGGGAGCGTTGTACTTGATCACGCGGTTGTTGCCGAAATCGGCGGTCCAGACGGCCCCCGAAGCGGCCACGGCTACCGAGACAGGGTTATTCAGCCCGCCCTGAGAAAGGGAAGCGGCGTTGGAGGTAAAATTGGGCTGGCCCAGCACCAGTACCGCGGCCTGGCCACTAACGGAAGGAGAATTATATTTCAATATACGGTTATTGCCGGAATCCGCCACCCAGACGCTGCCGGCAGCGCCCGCGGCCACGGCCATCGGGGAATTCAGCGTGGTCGAGGTAGCGGTAAAACCATACTGCGTAAAATCCGCCTGCCCGAGCACCAGG
Organism: Elusimicrobia bacterium GWC2_64_44; assembly: GCA_001799845.1. GTDB lineage: Bacteria > Elusimicrobiota > Elusimicrobia > Elusimicrobiales > UBA9959 > UBA9959. The sequence continues at coordinate 4,845 of MGUG01000005.1, forward strand.
TTGGCGGACGGGCCGTTTGCGGCCGGGACGGCGTAGCGCAGCACGCGGTTATTGCCGGTATCGGCCACCCAGACCTCGCCGCTGGCGCCCACCGCGACCCCGTTGGGAGAGGACAGCCCGCTGGCGGCGGCGGCGCCGCCGCGGTTGGGCGCTGCGCCGGTAAGATCGGCCTGGCCGATAACGCCGTCGGCCGGCGTGGAGTTCAGCAGGGAACCGCTGTTCCACCACAGTACGCGGTTATTATTGGTATCCACCACGTAGAGCCGGCCCGAGACCGGGTCTACGGCTGCGCCGCGGGGAAAGTTCAGGCCGCCGGCCGTCACGGAGTTGGGAGAGGCAATGTTCATTGCGGGCTGGCCGAGCTCTACAGAGGCCGGCGAGCCGTTAAAGAGCGCCCAGAGCGGGCCACTGGCAAAAACCAGGGCCGCTATAGCCTGCACACCCGCCCGAACGCCGAACCGCGAAGATATATGCTTCATTTGTCTCCCCCATATTTGCCGCCGCGTGGCGACCGCGCCCCCGCGGATATGCGGGGACGCCGGGCGCAGAGCGCCCGCACAGCTTGCCGAGTTTTGTAGAGAATAATCCGAAACCACTGCGCCGGGCCCGACCCCCTCGGGTGCCGGCGGAAGAACCCCGCTAGAGCGCCTGCCCGCAGCAGGCGCATTCCTGCCAGACCGTCTCCGGCCCCCGCGAGCGCCAGGGCGCCGCGTCAGCCCGCTCCGCCCGGCGCCTTTCCCAGGCCCGCGGCGCTTTCTCCGAAACACCCCGGCTCTTCAGCACCAGGGCTTTTTCGACTATCCCTGCGCCTGCCCTGAATTTGGCCATCTCAGTCATTTTCCAGTACCCCCAGCAGGTTCGCTTTGTAGTAAGGTTTTTCTATCACTCCGGCCACCAGCCCGGCGACGCCATCTCTCAGGAGCAACTCCCGTGTGGCTGGGCCGCTGCCGGCCAGGAACATCCGGCTCTCCGGCGCCAGGGCCTTTATCCGCGCCAGGTTCTCCAGGCCGTCCGTGCCGGCCATCTTCCTGTCCAGGATCACTATGTCAAAATCGTCGCCGTCGAGGCGCTCTTGCCAGCCCTCGGCGCTGGAGGCGCTCTCAACTTTGAAACCCTGCTCCCAGAGAAAGTTAGCCACCTTCTCGCAGAGCGTCGGATCGCCGTCGATCAGCAGCACTTTTTCATTGCACATCTTTTCTCCCCCCCTGCATTCATCCCTCGTTTGCTACACCATTAGTTTAGCTGACCGCGGCGCCGTAAAACCATTCCCGAATCGCTCTTTGAATTAGCATGTTTCCGCTTCTTTCGCGGAAAGGGCCGCCCGCGCTCCCTCCGTGTTCACGACGGAGAAACGAGAGAAAAGAAGAAGCCCGCGTTTTTGCGCGGGCTTCTCTGCAGCCGGCTTCCCGGCTTTGCGTCCTATTTGCGTTTGCGTTTTTTCATGGCGCGGGCCTTCGGCACGGCGGCCGCGCGGGGAGTTTTCTTCGCCGGTGCGGCCGCGGGTTTGGCGCGGTAGCCCGTGGGCGTTTTGCCGGTAAGTTTCTTGAAGACGCGGATGAAGGAGGCGGTGTTCTCGTAGCCGAGCTTCTGCGAGATATGGTCTACGCTGTAGCTGGTGGTGGTCAGCAGCTCCCGGGCCTTATCCATCTTGCAGTTGAGGTAGAACTGGTTGAAGCCCTCTCCGGAGAAGGTCTTGAAGATGCGGCTAAGATGTTTGGGGCTGATATAGACGGCGGCGGCGGCGTCCTCGAGCTTTACCTTCTTGAGGCAGTTGCGGCGCACGAAGTTCTTGACCTTCTCCACCTTGCCGCGGCCGTCGGTAAGCGCTGTCTCCTCCTCGCCGCCGGTCTTGGCCAGCACCGTTTCTATTATGGCACGGGCCTTTTCCACGTCGAAGGGCTTTTCGATATAGTTGCTGGCCTCGCCCCTGAGGGCCTCTATTACCACGTCCTTGGAGCTGTAGCCGGTCATGATGATGACGCCGGCGGAGGGCGCGGCCGCGCGCACCAGCTTGAGCGCCTTGAGGCCGCCCATGCCGGGCATCTGCACGTCCATGAGGATAAGGTCTATCTTGTTGGGCTTCTTGAGGAACGCCAGCGCCTCCTCGGCGGTGCCGGCCTCGGCTATGCTGTACTCGCCGAAGCAGTCGCGGAATTCGCTCCTGAACTCTTTGTCGTCATCCACAAGAAGGATATTGTCAGCCATGAGAAGCCCCCAGAAATAAATTGCGCCGTAATGGGAACATCATACATCAAAAAACCGGCCCGCGGCAAAACCGACCGTACGTTCACGACGGGAGAAAGCCGCGGGGAGTTCCGCGTTTTATTGACAGCATACCGCTAAAATCCTAGTATGGGCTGGGGGAAGCAAAAACCAATATGGACCTCGTCACCGTGATCGTCATCGCCGCCGCCGTCGGAGTTTTCGCTCTGGTAGCCTTCTGGCAGCACGGCCTGGAGCGCGAGCGCGACGCCGAGGCCGAGGCGAAGCTGAAGGAAAAGCTCAAAGAAGTAAAGGAGCTCGGCGCCGATAAGGCCGTGGCCCAGCATTCCCACGTCCACCAGGACAAGTGTATAGGCTGCGGCAGCTGCGTCATAGCCTGCCACGAGGGCGACGTGCTGTCGGTGGTCTCCGGCCTGGCCCGCGTGGTGCACGCTTCCCACTGCATAGGCTGCGCCAAGTGCGAGGCCGCCTGCCCGGTCTGCGCCATAGAAGTAGGGCTGGGCGACGTGTCCCACCGCCCGGACATTCCTATCTTGAGCCCGGAGTTGGAGACCAGCGTCCCGGGCCTCTACATCGCCGGCGAACTGGGCGGCATAGCGCTGGTGAAGAACGCCATAGAGCAGGGCAAGCGCGCCATGGACGACATAGCGCGGCGCCTCAAGGCCCAGCCGCGGCCCAAAGTCACCGGCGTGCACGACGTGCTGGTGGTCGGCGTGGGGCCGGCCGGCCTGTCGGCCCTGTTCCGCGCCGTGGAGCTGGGGCTGGACTACGCCTCGGTCAGCCTCGACGACGTGGGCGGCACAGTGTTCAAATACCCCCGCCGCAAGCTGACGCTGGTGCAGGCCGCGCAGATGCCGCTGGTGGGCAAAATAAAGGAAGGGGAGTACTATAAGGAAGACCTGCTCAAGATGTGGGGCGACGTAGTCTGCAAGCACGGCATAACGGTGCAGATAAACGCGGCCGTGGAGATGGTCACCCCCGCTGACGGCCTGCTGGAGACCAAGACAAACACCGGCGTTATAAAAAGCCGCTTCGTGGTGCTGGCCCTCGGGCGCAGGGGCTCCCCCCGCAAGCTGGGCGTGCCCGGGGAGACTGCGCAGCACGTGCTCTACGAGCTGGCCGACGCGGCGGCGCTGCAGGGGCAGCGGGCGCTGGTGGTGGGCGGCGGCAACAGCGCGGTGGAGGCGGCCCTCGGGCTGGCCGCGCAGCCGGGAAACTACGTCGTGCTCTCCCACCGCAAGAACGAATTTTCCCGCCTGACCGGCATAAACAAACAGCGCCTGGAAAAGGCCGTGGCCGAAGGCCGCCTGCATTTGCTGCTTTCCTCCCAGGTGAAGATGATCGACTCCAAAAAGGTGGTGCTGCACTCCTGCGATCCCGGCGGCGGCAAGGAACTGCCGCACCTGGAGAGCGACTGGGTCTTCGTCTGCGCCGGGGGCGACCCCCCCTTCCCGCTGCTGCACAAGATAGGCGTAAAATTCGGCAAGGCTCCGGAAACTTCGGAAGAAGAGAGAGCCGCGGGCGGTCCGGCCGGGGAGAAGCCGTGAACGCGCAGGAAAAGCGCAGCGCCGCCTCCAAGGTCTTCATGACGCTGGGCCCGCTCTGCGCGGCGGCCCTGGCCTTCATGGCCTGGCGGGGCCGGCATTACTACCTGCTCCCGCTGGCCGAGCGTCCGCTGAGCGAACTCCACGCCGCGCTACGCCCTTCGGGCACCCTTGGCCTGTTCTACGGCATCGCGGGGTTCACGCTCATCGTCCTCAACCTCACTTACCTGGTGCGCAGCTCGCAGGTGCGCTGGGAATGGATGGGCAGCCTGCGGTCCTGGATGTCCATGCACGTTTTTACCGGGATCATCGGGCCCTTCCTGATCGTCCTGCACAGCGCCTTCCTGCTGCGCAGCCCCATCGCGGCCCTGGCCGCCGTCTCGCTTATCATAGTGGTGGGCAGCGGCGTGTCGGGCCGCTACATCTACACCCGCGTGCCGCGCTCGCCGCAGGGCCGCGAGCTGGAACTGGGAGAGCTGAAAAAGGCCCTCAAGGAGCTGCAGCTGGCGCTGGAGGCCAAAGGCGTGGAGCTGCCTCAGGACATGGGAGCCGAAGCGGTCTCGTCGCGCAGGAACGTCGTTTCCGCCCTGGCGGCCATGGTGGCGGCCGATCGGGAAGAGCACAGGCAGTACGAGCACCTGCGCGCCCTGGTGCTGTCCTCGCCGCAGCTGGCCCCTTCCGCCGCCGGCATACTGCCGCTGGCCCGCCGCTACGTTACAGAGAGGAGCTGGCTGGCCCGCTACCATGAACTTCGGGAACTGATGCGGGTCTGGCGCTTCTTCCACCGCTGGTTCTCGGTGGTGATGCTCATCTTCGCCGTGTTCCACGTCGTGATCGCCACCAACGTGGGACCGCTGGGGTTCTCACTGCCATGATCCTCAGGCACCGCTACGCGCCGCTGGTCTTCGGCATAGCGGTACTCGCCGCCCTGGCGGCGTGGCTGCTGCTCTTCCGCTCTTCCCCCGGAGAGCTGTCGGCGGCGCATCGGCAGGTAGCGGGGTCTTCCTATATAGGCAACTGCAAAAAATGCCACACGCCGGAAGGGCTGCCCAAGGGCTGCCTGTCCTGCCATACCGAGATAGCTGGCCAGCTGAAGGACCGCCGCGGCTACCACGGCCGCACTCTCGGCGAGAAGGCCGCCAACTGCGCCGCCTGCCACTCGGAGCATAACGGCCGGGAGTTCAAGCTGATAAACAAGGTCTCCTGGGGCGGCGCGGACCCTGCGGCCTTCACGCACGCCCACACCACTTTTACGCTCACCGGCGCGCACGCCAAAGCCGCCTGCGAGGACTGCCACGCCGGGAAAGCCCCCGCCTTCTCGCTGCCGCGCTTCAAGAAGCTCAAGCGTTCTTCGACCTACCTGGGCCTGAGCCAGGACTGCGCCGGCTGCCACAAGGACCCTCACGCCGGGGGCAAGGCTTCGGGCTGCGCCGCCTGCCACACGCAGGACAAGTTCAAGCCCGCGAAAAATTTCGACCACGACAAATTCTTCCCGCTGCGGGACGCCCATGCCAAGGTGGCCTGCTCGCAGTGCCACAAGACCAGCGCGGCAGCAGCTCCGGACAAAGTCTTCGGAGCGGTGGCGGGCAAGAGTTGCAAGGACTGCCACGCCACGCCGCACCGGGCCAACTGGAAAGCGGACTGCCAGGCCTGCCACACTCCCCGCGCCGTGCCCTGGACCACGGCCCGCGCGCGCATGACCAAAACTTACCACGCGGCCGCGGGCTTCCGCCTGGAGAAACCGCACGAGCGCACGCCCTGCGCCGCCTGCCACGACCCCGCCAGGCCTTACGCCGAGCGGCATCCCTCCGGCGCCAGGGCCAGGGCGCAGAAGAACTGCGCCGCCTGCCACAAGGACCCGCACGCCGGCCAGTTCCGGGGCCGGGGCTGCCTGGACTGCCACGCCGAAACGGCTTTCAGGCCCTCCAGCTATTCCCTTAAGCAGCACGCGTCGGTCTACCCTCGCGAAGGCGCGCACGCCAAAGCCGCCTGCGGCGCCTGCCACATTTACGACGAGTCCCTGAAAGCCGTGCGCTACGGCGGCACGCGCGAGGACTGCGCTTTCTGCCACAAGGACCCCCACGCCGGGCAGTTCCGCGTGCAGGGCAAAACTTCCTGCGAGAGGTGCCACCGCGACGCCTCCGCCTGGCAGAAGACGGTCTTCAACCACAACACCATGTCGGTGTTTAAATTGAGCTCGGCCCACGCCAAGGTAGCCTGCAAGGAATGCCACCCGGAGACCCTGACCTCAGCGGGGCGGCGGGTTACGCTCTACAAACCGATCAAGCACTCCTGCGAAGACTGCCACGCCGCCCCGCAATAGCCCATGCGGAAATAAGTCAATTAATTGCGGTTGTAGGCATATTAATTAATATCATAAAGTTCGCTTATACGCGCGGAGGGAACCGCGCGCCTTATTATCATGCAGCGAACCGGTAACGGCAACGGCGAAGGAACACCGGCCAAGCCCCTGTGGCTGGCCTGGCTGCGGCTTGCCCTGTTAGCCTCGCCGCTGCTGGTGTTATGGCTGGCCGCCATCGGCCCTAACGCCTATTCCGCCGATCCCGTCAAAGTAAAAAAGCCCGCGGCCGCCAAAGCCGGGGCCGGGAAAGGAGCCGCCGCCGCGGAAGAGATCATCCCCGCCGCCGCCCGCGACAAGGCGGCCCTCGCCAATACCGCCGCCGTAAGAAAAGCCGTAAAGCCGCAGCTCCGCTGGGACAAAAGCTGGGGCGCGCTGGTGCCTCACACTTCGTTCCCCGCCAACTGCTCGCTCTGCCACCTCCCCGACCGCTGGGACGCCATGCGGCCGGATTTCAGGTTCGACCATCTCAAGCAGACCGGCCACGCCCTGGAAGGCGCGCACGCCGAAGCGTCCTGCCTGCGCTGCCACAACGACCGGGGCCCGGTAAAGACCTTCGCCGCGCGCGGCTGCGCCGGCTGCCACATCGACCCGCACAAGAGCGCGATGGGCCGGGACTGCGCGCGCTGCCACGGGCAGGAATCCTGGCAGCTGCGCACCCCCAAGGGCCGGCAGGTGGCCGACCACGCCAAGACCCGCTTCCCGCTTACCGGCATGCACGCGCTGGTGGCCTGCGAACGCTGCCACCCCGACTCCGCGGAAGGCGATTTCCGGGGAGCCCAGCGGGACTGCTACCAATGCCACCAGAGCGACTTCGCCGCGGCTCCCAACCACCGCTCGGCCGGTTTTTCCAGGGACTGCGCCGCCTGCCACCGTACTTCCGCCTGGACCGGGGCGGCCTTCAGGCACTCCCCGGGCATGTCCGACTGCGTCTCCTGCCACCTGAAGGATTACCAGGCGGCGCCCAAACACGCGGCCGGCGCCTACCCGAAGACCTGCGCGGAGTGCCACACTACCGACGGCTGGGCCGGCGCGCCGTTCAGGCATTCCCCGGGCACCACCAACTGCGTGGCCTGCCACCTGGCCGACTACCAGGCCGCGCCCGACCACGCGGCCCGCAACTATACCCAGGTCTGCTCCGAATGCCACACCCAGACCAAGTGGCCCGGGGCCGTCTTCAAGCACTCTCCGTCCATGACCAACTGCGTCTCCTGCCACCTGCCGGATTACCAGAACGCGCCCAACCACCTGGCCCGCAATTACCCGCAGGTCTGCTCCCAGTGCCACACCCAGGCCGGCTGGACCGGGGCCGTGTTCAAACATTCCGCAGCCATGACCAACTGCGTCTCCTGCCACCTGGCCGACTACCAGGCCGCGGCCGGCCACGCCGCCCGCAATTACCCGCAGACCTGCGCCCAGTGCCACCCGCAGACCACCTGGCAGGGGGCGGTGTTCAAGCATTCCCCCGCCATGACCAACTGCGTCTCCTGCCACCTGGCCGACTACCAGGCCGCGCCCGGCCACGTGACGCAGAACTATTCCCAGAACTGCATACAGTGCCACACGCAGGACGCTTGGACGGGGGTCACGTTCACCCACCCCCCCGCCACGGCCGCCTGCATCACCTGCCACCTGGCGGACTTCCAGGCGGCGCCTGGCCACGTGGCCCGGGCCTACCCGCAGACCTGCACGCAGTGCCACAACATGGTCACCTGGACGGGGGCCGTCTTCCAGCATTCCCCGACGATGACCAACTGCGTCTCCTGCCACCTGGCCAATTACCAGGCCGCGCCCAACCACGCCGCCAAGGCCTACCCCCAGACCTGCGCCACCTGCCATAACCAGGCGGCCTGGACCGGCGCGACTTTCGTGCATTCCCCGACGATGACCAACTGCGTCTCCTGCCACCTGGCCAACTACCAGGCCGCGCCCAACCACGCCGCCAAGGCCTATCCGCAGACCTGCGCCACCTGCCACAATACCGCCGGCTGGCTGGGGGCGAACTTCGTGCATACCCCGACGATGACCAACTGCGTCTCCTGCCACCTGGCCAACTACCAAAGCGCGCCCAACCACGTGGCCAAGGCCTACCCGCAGACCTGCGCCTCCTGCCATACCCAGACCGCCTGGCTGGGGGCGAACTTCGTGCATGCCCCGACGATGACCAACTGCGTCTCGTGCCACCTGCCGGACTACCAGAGCGCGCCTAACCATTTGGCCAGGGCCTACCCGCAGACCTGCGCCACCTGCCACAACCAGACGGCCTGGACCGGCGCGGTCTTCAAGCATTCCCCGACGATGACCAACTGCGTCTCCTGCCACCTGGCCAACTACCAGGCCGCGCCCAACCACGTGGTCCGCAATTACCCGCAGACCTGCGCCACCTGCCACAACCAGACCGCCTGGACCGGGGCGACCTTCGTGCACTCGGGCGCCATGACCAATTGCACGTCCTGCCACCACACCGACTTCCTGAACGCCAAAACGCCGATCAATCACGTGACGCAGGGCATCATAGAGAGTTACTGCTCCACCTGCCACCGCAACAACGGCTCGCCCTGGCAGCCGACGGCTTTCGTCCACAACCGCTGCTATAACAGCACCACGCACCGGGCCCACGAAGGCGCCCGCTGCGTGCAGTGCCACCCGAGCAACTATACTTCGGCCAGCTGCACGGCCTGCCACAGCAACAGGTCCTCATGCGACTGACGCGCCCCCTCCTCGCGGCCTTCCTGGCCTTAAGCCCGGCTTTACTGCCGCGCACGGCGGCCGCCGCCGCCACCGCCATTCAGGGCCACCTGATGGGCATACCCGGCGACCCGGTGGAAGTGGACATGAACGTTTTTCACGAGCTCAGGCCCGGTGACACGGGGGTGCTCCGGCGCGGCGGGGCCCGCGTGACCTCGGTAGAGGTGGTGCGCGCGGACGCGGACAACGTGTACCTGCGCGCGCTCGACGCCCCCGCGGGTTTCAGGCCGCGCGCGGACGACGTAGTGTATTTCGTAGCCGTGCGCCGCGGGGCCGCCGCGGCCGCCGGGGCGGGGCTTGGGGGCGAAGAGCCTGTCCCGCTGCTTACGCCCCTGCCGGCGCCCAGGCCGACGGTAAAAAAGACGGACCGCAAGCTTCCCCCCCGCCTGCACGGCCGCGCGCTGCTGCGCCAGTTCTACCAGGATATAAATCAGGGCCTCAGCGTGCAGCGCATCACCAGGGTGGACACCGACGGCACCCTGGACCGGCTGGGCGGCGGCCGCTGGGCCTTCGACTGGTCGGGCAACGGCAGCTACCTCGACGGCAGCGCCGCCGCGTCTTCCGAGGACTACCGCCGATTCAAGCCCCGGGCCCGCCGCCTCACCCTTTCACGCTCCGTCGGCAGCGACGGCTTCTTCCGGGCTGGCCGCTTCTTCCAGCGGGAGCTGCCGGGGGTGGGCACAGTGGACGGCCTGGCGCTGGAAGTGCCGGCCGGAGGGGTCAACCTCGGCGTGACGGCGGGCAACCGCCCGGGCCGCAGCGACCAGGAATTTTCCTCCAAAGAAGCCCTGGGCGCCCTTTACGTCTCGGCCGAGTCGGGCCGCGCGGGGCAGGGCTCCTACGCCGCTACCTTCGGGCTGCTGCACACGCTCTGGCTGGGCAAGCCCGACGAGCTGGCCGCCCTGCTGGACCAGAATTTCGACCTGGGCCCGTCCTTCAGCGTCTACCAGACCGCGCAGCTCAACTTCAACGCGGGCGCGGCCGAGACCCATAAGAACACCCGCCTCACCCGGCTGGACCTGTCCGTGAATTCCGCCCCGAAGACTTGGCTGACGCTGCGCGGCGGCCTGGGGCATTTCGAGCCGGTGGATACCGCGGCCGAACGCGCCTTCACCGGCGGCGACGCCTCTTTCTTCATCGACAACGGCTACTGGCGCTGGTGGGCCGGCAGCGGCCAGGCCCTGCCCTGGAACCTGGGCCTGGACGAGGAAGTTTCCTGGACGCGCAGCGACGGGCGCCTGCAGCCAGGGCTCTGGCGCGCCACCGCCTGGCGGCAGGGCCTGCCCGGCCTGCCCGACGGCCGCTCCTACCTTACGGCCTACAATATCACCGGCACGGAAGGCACCGACTACGGCAGCTCGGCGGGGCTGACCTTGCCGCTCGCCGGCGGCAAGTTCACCACGGACCTTAACGCCGGGTTCCGCTACGACCGCGGCGCGGACGGGAGCCGAGAGTTCAAATTCAGCGACGCCACGCTGCGCCTGGACTGGCGCCCGGGCCGGACCTGGCAGTTGGACGCGAGCGCGTCCGAAGTGCGGCGCGGCGCCTCGCGCAGCCGCAGCCTGAGCGCCGGCCTGTCTTTCAGATGGTAGAGCACAAAGGGAACAATGAAGAAACTATCTGACCTCCTTTCCTCGACGCGGCTGTTCTTCGCCCTGGCGGCGCTGCTGCTGGGGGCATTCGCCCTGGGAGGGCTTTTCCCGCAGGGTCTCGCGCCGCAGCAGTACCAGGAAATGTTCGGCCGGGTCGGGGCCTCCCTGGTCTCCCGGCTAGGACTGCACGACGTTTTCTCCAGCGCCTGGTTCCTGGCCCTGCTGGCCGCGGCCGGCATAAACCTGCTGGCCTGCACCGCCTCGCGGTGGCAGCTTATAAAGACGCGGCCGGGGGTTTTCCTGGTGCACCTGTCCGTGCTGCTGCTCTTCGCGGGCGGGCTGGTGCGCGGCACTTTCCGCACCGGCGGCACGCTGGCCATGCAGACCGGCGAGACTCACGGCGGGTACACGCTGCCGCAGGGCGGCTATGTGCCCCTGCCTTTCGCGGTGCGGCTCAAGGATTTCAAGATAACGTACTGGGAGCCGGAAAAGCATTTAGTGCACGCTCTCAACGACGAGGCCGGGGTGATGGAGACGGTAGAGGCCGAAGAGGGCAAGCCGCTGGCTTTCAAAACGCTGGCGCAGGAGCTGAAAGTGCTCAAGTTCTACCCCAACTTCTCCATAGGCCGGTCCGGGCCGGTCTCCCTCGACGACAGCCGCTCCAACCCGGCGCTGACGCTGGCGGCGGGGAAAGGCAAGCAGGTGCGGCCTATCTACCTGTTCGCGCGCTTCCCGGACTACCACGGCACCGCCGGCAATACCGGCGTGCGGCTGATCTACGAGCTCCGGGGCGGGCGGGTGAAGCAGTTCGAAAGCTCCATAGACATCCTGGAGAACGGCAGTGTCGTCAAAGAGGCGTCCATCAGCGTCAACTCGCCGCTCTATTACAAAGGCCACCGCCTCTACCAGTCCGGCTTCGACGAGGGCAACCCGCGCTTCTCCAGCATCCAGGTGGCCCGGGACCCCAGCGTCCCGCTGATCTACGCCGCGTTCGCGCTGCTCATGGCCGGCCTTACCCTGGCTTTCAAGAAGGAACTCCTATGATCATACCCCTGACCCAGAAGATATATTTTTTCCTCTACGCCGCGGCCATGGCCATAGCGATCTCCGGGTTCCTGCTCGGCCAGAAATGGAAGCTGCTCTATTCCACCGCGGCGCTGGGCGCCGCCTGGTCGGCCAACACGGCCTACATAGCGCTGCGCTGGTACTGGGCGGGCCGCGCCCCGATGTCCAACCAGTATGAATCCCTGATCTTCCTGCTCTGGGCTTTCACCGGCATCTACCTGGCCTTCCTGTATTATTCCCGGCGCGAGTTCGAATGGCTCACGCCCTGGGTGGCGGCGCTGGCCCTTACCGGCACCGCCGGGGCCTCGCTGCTGGACCGCTCCATCTCGCCGCTGGTGCCCGCGCTGCAGTCCAACTGGCTGCTGCTGCACGTCAGCACGGTCATGGCCGGCTACGCCGGCTTCGCGCTCTCCTTCATAGTCGGCCTCGCCTACCTGTACAACGGCTCACCGGAACGCGCCGGCCGCCGGGCGGTGCTTGACCGGCTGATGTACCGCGGCTGCCTGGTGGGGTTCTGGCTGCTGTCGCTGGGCATAATTACCGGAGCGGTCTGGGCCAACTCGGCCTGGGGCTCCTACTGGTCGTGGGACCCCAAGGAGACCTGGTCGCTCATCACCTGGCTCTACTACGCCCTGGCCGTGCACCTGCGTCGCGGCCGCGGCTGGACCGGGGTCAAATTCGCCTGGGCGATGATCGCCGGGTTCGCGCTGGTGATGTTCACTTATTTCGGGGTAAACTACCTGCTGCCGGGCCTGCACAGCTACAAGTAGCGGGCCGCAATTTATTTAAGGAGATTTACTATAATTCAATTATGAAAATATCAACCGCCGCCTTCTTTTTCATCGCTGCCGTTTCCGCCCCCGCCCTCGCGGCCGGTCAGGCCACCTTCGACCAGAAAAGCGGGGCCGGCAGCCTGACCGAGAGCGTCAAGGCCGCCAAGTCCGGCGTCCCCGCCGCGTCGCCCGCCGTGAAGGGGCCCGTGGCGCCCGGCCTGTGCATCTTTAGCTCCGCTGCCGGCGGCCCGCTCTCGGAGGCCGAATTCAGCGCCGTAGCCGGCGGCGCCGACGCGCTCTTCGCCGGAGAGACCCACGACCAGATGAACGACCACCTGGCCCAGCTGGAAGCTCTCAAGGCGCTGGCCGCGGCCCGCGGCGAGAAAGTGGCGGTAGGCTTCGAGATGCTCAACCTGACCCTGCAGCCCGTCCTCGACGAGTACGCCTCCGGCGCTATCAGCGAGAGCGAGTTCCTGCTGAAAGCCGACTGGAAGAAAGAGTGGGGTTTCGATTTCAAGCTCTACAAGCCGCTCTTCGACCTGATCCGCGAGAAGAAACTGAAGGCTCTCGCGCTGAACCTCCCCAAAAAGGTGGTCTCGAAGATAGCCCGCGTCGGGCTGGCCGGGCTTACCCCCGAAGAGCGCCAGTACCTGCCGGCCAGGGTGGACATCACCAAGAACGAGGCCTACATCAAGTACATGCGGCAGACTTACGAGGGCCACGGCAAGAGCCGCGCCGCCGGGACCTACGCCAGGTTCCTCAGGGATTACATCCTCGGGGCAGGCACCAGGGCGGGCATGGGCGATTTTACTTTTGAGAACTACCTGGCCGCCATGAGCGCCTGGAACGAGACCATGGGCTCGCGCCTGGCGGACTTCCTCAACGCCAATCCCGGCTATGCCGGACTGGCCGTGGCCGGGTCCGGTCACGTGATCTACAACGCCGGCATCCCGGCTTCAGTGGCCTCCAGGACCTCGGGGCTGCGCCTGGTCTCCTTCTACCCGCAGGAGGCCTCCACCTGCCCGGCCGCCCTGCCCGCCGGCGACGCCGGCCTGGCCGATTACGTCTGGTACCTGGACCACCGCGAGGCCAAAAAATGAAACCGCTGCTGCTCTGCGCGGCCCTGCTGCTGCCCGCCGGCGCCCTGGCCGCGGACAAGCCCGCCGGGCCTGCCGGAGCCTCCGCCCCCCTCCCCGCCCCGACGACTGGCTTCTGCATTTTCGGCGGCCAGTCCGGGCTCCCCCTGGCCGACCCGGCCGCCCTCAGGTCCGTACTGCGCAAGAGCGATATAATTTACGCCGGAGGCAACGACGCCCTCCCGGCCGACCAGCAGGCCAGGCTCGAGCTCCTGAAGACCCTGCTCAAAGCCCGTCCCTCCAAAATAGCCGTAGGTTTCGACGCACTCGGCATGGAGGCCCAGCCGGCGCTGGACGAATACGCGGCCGGCAGGCTGAGCGAAGGCGAGTTCCTGAACCGCACCGGCTGGCTTACCAGGTCCGCCGCGGATTTTTCCCTCTACAGGCCCATCTTCGCCCTGATCATCAAGCACCGGCTCCGGGCGCTCGCGCTCGGCGTGCCCGGCGAAGTCATATTTAAGGTGGAGAGGGAAGGCCTGGCCGCCCTGACCGAAACTGAAAGAAAATTCCTGCCGGAGCGTGTGGCCGTGAGCACGAACACGAAGTACCTGGACTTGCTCAAGGCCGCGCACGCCCGCCTGGCCGCCTCCGGCGCGCCCCTGGCCTGGAAGAATTACCTCGCCTCAGCCGCCGCCTGGAGCGAAGGCGCCGGAGCCAGAGTCGCAGAGTTCGCCGCCGCCAACCCCGGCTGGCCGGTGCTGGTCCTGGCCGGCAACGAACGCTTTGTCCATAACGCAGCTCTCCCGGCCTCGGTAAAGAGCCGCACCATACGGCTGCGCCAGTCCTCTTTCTACGTCCAGGACGCGCCCTGCCCCGCGAAGCTGCCGGCCGGGCACAAGGACCTGGCTAACTATGTCTGGTACCTGGACCATGCCGCCGCTAAAGAACAAACCACTCGTTAAAAGGTTCCGCTCGCCGGAGAGCATGGCGGACTACGCCGCCGGGCTTTTCGCGCGGCTGCTGCGCCGTAAAAAGACCGGTGCGTTCCTGGCCGCCCTGTCCGGCGGCAGAACGCCAGCCGCGCTCTTCGGGGCGCTGGCCGGGCTGAAGCTGGACTGGGCCCGCGTCCATTTTTTCATGGCGGACGAAAGGCTGGTGCCGCCGGACTCCCCTTTCTCCAATTTCGGACAGGCACGGGAGCTGCTGTTCTCGAAGATCCCCATACCCGCGGCCAACCTGCACCCGCCCGGCGTAAGGCAACCGGCCCAGGCCGCCAAGGCCTACGAAAAAGAAATCACAAAGCTGGCCGGCCCGTCGGGAGCGCTGGACCTGGTCTTCCTCGGCCTCGGTTCGGACGGCCATACGGCCTCCCTTTTCCCTGGCGCACGGACGCTGAGCGAGAGGAAAAGACTGGTGGTACCGGCCAAAGCCCCGCCGGGAGTCAGGCCCGCGGCCCGGATCACGCTTACCTTCAAAGCCCTCAACGCCGCCGGCGCAGCCGTGCTGCTGGCGGCCGGCCCGGACAAGAAAGACCTGTTCGCCCGCACGGCCGCCGGGGACAAAGCGCTGCCCGCCGCCCGGGTGCGCCCGGCCGGCGGCCTGTACCTTCTATTTTCCGAAAAATAGCCGCCGCGGCCCGCGGGGGCCTTACTGGGCGTGAATGCGCCCGTCCCTTATCTCTATCACCCGGTCGGCCGTGCGCGCGAGCTCCAGGTTATGGGTGACCATGATCACGGTTATCCCCCCGTCGGCAAGGGTATGAAGTATCTCCTCTATCTCGCCCGCGCGTTTCGAGTCCAGGTTCCCGGTGGGCTCGTCGGCCAGCAGGATCTTCGGCGCGTTTATCAGCGCGCGGGCTATGGCCACCCGCTGCATTTCTCCGCCCGAGAGTTCGGCCGGGAGATGCGCGGCGCGGTTCTCCAGGCCCAGCTGTTTAAGGAGTTCCTGCGGCGTACGGCCGGCCCCGGCGCCGCGGTAAAAGACGCCCGGCAGCATGATGTTCTCGAGCACCGTGAGCGTGGGTATAAGGTAGAACTTCTGGAAGATGTAGCCGAAATTCCTGCGCCGTATCCCTGTCAGCGTACCCTCCGATAACTCAGCTTTGCCTCCGAAGATCTCTTCACCGCCCACCGACAGCGAGCCGGAACTGGGATTGTCCAGGCAGCCGAGGAGGTTGAGCAGCGTGGTCTTGCCCGAGCCGGAGGGGCCGATGATGGCCGTCAGTTCCCCGGCGCCAGCGTCGAAGCTGACGCCGTCCACGGCGTGCACGTCCTCCGAGCCCCGGTGGTAGGTCTTTCTCAGGTCTTTGGCGGTAAGTACGGTATCCATCATTCCCCCTCGTTGCGGATGGCTTCCAGCGGGCGCACGCGGGCCGCGCGCCAGGCGGGGTACACCCCGCTGAGCAGGCCGCCTACGAAGATCACTCCGAACGCGCCGGCCGCGATGCTGAAGTTAACGGCTATCATGTCCCCGTTGGGAGTATAGGGCAGGAAGTGCCGCACGGCCGCCTCCGCCGCCCTGGCGGTAGCGAGCGAAAGCAGTATCCCGCCGAACCCGCCGAGGGAACAGAGAATGGCGGTCTCCATCCAGATCATCCTGAAGATGTCCAGCGGCATGGCGCCCATGCTCTTGAGTATGCCGATCTCGCCGTAGCGCTCGATGACGGACATCAGGATGGTGTTCACCACGCCGGCCATGGCGATGAGCACGGCGATGAAAGCTATGGCGAAGACTATGACCCTGGCGCTCGAGACCAGGCTCATGATGGTGGTCTTCACCTGCGCCATGGAGACCACCTGCACGTCGGGCAGGTCGTAGAGGCGGTTCTCGAAGGCGCCCATGTCGGCGTTCTTGTCCACCTTGATGCCCAGGCCCGTCAGCTTGCCCTCTTTCTTGAAGATCTTCTGCACGGTGTCGAGCGGCAGGAAGATGGTGCCGTCGTCCTGCGTGCCGGTGCGCTTCAGAACGCCCACCACCTTAAGCTCGGTCCCCAGGTCGGGGATGAGCAGCGGGTCGCCTACTTCCCTGGCCTCCAGCTCGGCCGCCTCGTAGCCCATCACCGCCTCATAGCCGTCATTGGTCTTGAACCAGCCGCCCTGCTTGAACTCCAGGTACGGCTTCATAGCCGGGAAGGTGTGCGTATCTACCCCCAGGTAGGCCGCTATGGCGCCGCTGTCGCCCTTATTTGGATCGAAGACGCCCTGCATCAGCATGCGGGTCACGGCCTCCACCTCTTTATTGGAGCTCACGGTCTTGACCACGTCCTCTTCCATGTAGCGCAGGCCGGTGCCGCCTTTCAGCATCAGCGTGGCCGCCTCGTAGGGGCAGCCCTTGGCCGTCAGCAGCACCTGGAAACCCATGTTGTCCACGTCGCGGTTGAGGCCGCTCTCGTAGCCCCGGTTGAAGCCGAACAGGGTAGCCAGCACCCAGGCCGACAGGGCTATGCCGGAGGCGGTCAGCGCCGTGCGGACCTTCTTGCGCAGCAGGTTCTTGTAAGCCACCGAGTAGATGTTCATTTTTGCTCCCTAGAGAAAAGCAGTTCGTCCATCAGGATCAGGTTCTTCTTCACCGACCTCAGCACATTGCGGAAATCCTTGTCCGCGGCCGGGGAGGGGCTCTTGAGCCTTGCGGCCGGGCCTTCGCCGGCTACTTTCCCGGCGACGGGATCGTAAGCGGCGAAGTCCGCCAGCGTCAGCCCCGCGAACTGTTCGCCGAACTCTTTCGAGCGCAGCGCCGCGGCGCCCTTGGAGGTAAGTTTCTGTATATAGAAAGCCCTGATCTCCCCGTTCAGCCCCAGGGTGATAAAGGCCTGGATGCCGCCGAACTCCCCCTTCTGGTTCACGCCGTGGATGTAGCCGACTTTTTCCTTTCCTTTATAGATGTGGTAAAGGGTGTACGGCACGTCGATGGTTTCATACAGCCCCTTGAACTTGTCGCCCAGCCGCGCCTCGATGCGGGCCAGCAGCGGAGCGCCCCCGGCCGTCTTGACCGAGAGGTACTGGGTCTTGTAGCCGGTGGAGGCCGGGAAGAGCCGCGCCACGTCCCGGTCCGGGTCGTTGAGGTCGCAGCCGACGGCGGCGAAGGCCGGCGCGGCGGAGAGCGCGAACAGCGCGAGCAGGATAAGTTTTTTCATAGTCCGATGTAATAGTACAACTGCGTTATCAGGCGCTTGTCGTCGCCCAGCTTTTCATATTCGAACATAGTCCTGAAGGCCAGGTCCGCCGTGAGAGAATATACAAGGCCCGTGGACAGGAAATAATCCCGGCCCAGGTCCGACCGCGTGCCCACGCCCTGCACTTCCAGCTTGAGGCGGTTCTCCTCCATCAGGTTCACCCCGAAGCGGCCCAGCGCGGCGTAAATGCTTTCGCCGCCCCGCTGGCCTACCCGCACATCCCCGCGCAGCTCGTACCTGTTCCAGAGGTAGGCGAAGTCGGAGCCTATCACCGAGTAGTCCTTGGGCTGCCGGTCGTTTATATGGTAGCCGGTTATATCCGGTATCTTGCCTGCGGCCGCGTAGAAGCTGTTATTGTAATTGTCGCGGCCCAGCGCGCCCTCGCAGACGCGCAGCGCGGCCAGGTAATTGCCGTTAAGGAACAGCGGCATGCCGCTGCCCGACGTCAGAGAGAAGGCCGCGTCGCCCCAGTCGAAGTCCCGGGAGTAGCCGGCGCCCCAGTCCCGGTCGAACCCGGCGCCGTACATCTGCAGGGTCTGCAGCAGCGCCGCGTGCGTGTCGAAGTAGGACTCCAGCCCCATGGCTATGCGGTTATGGCCGGCCCAGAAGTAGCCCAGCGGCGTCCTGGCCTTGAAGTAGCCGTTGTATAGCTGCGGCTGCAGCAGCGCGCGCGAGCCCGGGTCCCAAACCAGGCGGCTCTCAATGGCGAGCGTTCCCCAGTCACCGGACTCCGACGAGAACTTCTGTATGTAATCTATCCCTTCCGAGGTCTTCTGCATCATGTCGTCGCGGCCCGCCGAACGGTAGATTATGTCCCTGGCTGCGGTGGAGTAGCCTGCCACTGCCTGGGCTTCCAGGTACAGCAGGCGCGAGCCGCCCCCGGCCCGCGCCGGCGCGGCCAGGGCCAGCGCCGCCAGGGCGGCCAGGGCGCAGGCCCGCGGCCGGCTCAAGCTATACACTGTAATCCACCTTCCCGGCCGTCACCTCTTTGCCGTCCTTCATTAGCCGTATGACCAGCCGCCACTCTCCGGCCATCACCACGTCGACAGGCAGCAGGTAATCGCCTTTCTTGTTGAGCTTAAAGTAGACCTTCCCGGTATCATGGTAGGGCATGGAAGGCATGCCCGACTCGCCGGTCAGTTCGTAAGAGGTATCCTTTTCTTTGTCCTTATTAAATATCTGCACCTTCACGAAGAGCGCGCCCAATTGAGGCTTCTTGTCGAATTTCCAGGTGAACCAGCCCCCGCCGGGCAGCGGGTTCTTTCTGCCCTGGGCGGCCAGCGTCTCCGGTACCATCACTGCGGCCTCCGGCTTTACGGCTGCGGCCGTCGGCGCCCCTTCGCGGGCCAGTACCGGGGCGGCCAGCGCCGCGGCTATTATTAGGAAGGTTATCTTTTTCATGTCGTCATCTCCTGACGCCGCCGGCGGGAGCGGCCCGGGCGCAAAAGCGCGAGGACGCGCGGCCCCGGGCCCGCGGCGAAGTCTTCTTTTTTTAGTATTGAACGCGGCCCCCCCCGGGCCTTGAAGAAATTTAAACACAATCCCCGCCCGCTGTCAACGCGCAAACACCGCAAAGCGGAGAGAAGATAATTCAAAGAGGAATCGGGCGCTTACGTCCGCGCGGCGGTTATTCTAAACTATAAGCACAGAGCAGAACGCAAGATTTTGGGTTAGCTGCGGGCGCATTGTACAGGGGGCTCGTGCCGGGGGGCACGGGCCCCCGCTCCTTTTCCCCCCTCCAATTTGCAGTTCACAAAAGGTCTTTTATTTAGTTATAATTCAAGTAATTACTCTTCGTAATTGACCGGACGCTCTTGCGGCCGGCCGCGGACAGGGGGGAGTCGGAACATAATTGCGGCAGCGGGCATACGGTGACGGCACCGTCGCCTTTGCTTTTCTTTTTATGTCTATCAGACTGAAATTATCGCTTTTCTGCGTCACGATAGCGCTGGTGCCTGCGCTGCTCATCGGGGTGCTGACCTTCCGCAGCTACAGCGGCTCTTTCAGGCATAACAGGATAGCCGAGCTGGCGGCGATAGCCGAGCTCAAGGCCGAGAAGGTGGAAACCTACTTCGCCTCTCTGAAAGTCGGTATAGAGACGGCCAGGCGTTTTGCCTCAGTGCGGGAGGCCCTGCCCCGGCTCACAAGCGCCGCGGTCCAGGATGAGCTCCATGCCGACGGCCACTGGGAGACGCTGGATCCCCAATTGCGCCACCTGCAGTCGGAGCTGGGCCTGTCCGACATACTGCTGGTCGCCCCTGACGGAAGGGTAGTCTATTCCAGCGATCGCGCACACCGGCAGCCGCACCTGATCGAGCGGCTGCCGGGCCCGGCGGCGAAGTCGCTGGCCAGGCGGCGGTCGGGCGTTAATTTCTCCGAGGTGTTCCCCGACAATTTAAACGGCGGCCGTCCCGGGCTGCTGGTTACGGCGCCGGTCTCCGACGCCGGGGGGCGGTTCTGCGGCGTGATCGTTTTCGAGCAAGGCATCGAGCCGGTCTATCAGCTGGTACAAGGCCGAGCCGGCCTGGGCAGGACGGGAGAGGTGCTGTTCGGCAAAAGAACCGGGAACAAGGCGGTATTTATCACCCCTACCCGGGACTCCGCGGCAGCTGCGTTCAAAAAGAACGTCCCCCTCGGCGGCCCGACAGGGGTTCCCCTCCAAAAAGCCGTCCTGGGCGAGACCGGGTCAGGAAGCGAGCTGGATTACGCCGGACGGAGGGTAATAGCCGCCTGGCGGCATCTTGCCGCCGTAGACTGGGGGCTGGTGGTCAAACTGGACGAGGCCGAGGCCTTCTCCGAGGTGGCGCGCCTGCGGGTCCTGCTGCTCTTCCTGCTGGCCGCGCTGCTGGCGGTCTGTGCCCTGGCGGTCTATTATATCTCCCGCTCCATCTCCGGCCCGCTGAAGCGGCTTGCCGAGGGCGCCAGAGTCATCGGCGCCGGCAACCTGGACCACAAGGTGGGCACGGCGCGCGAAGACGAACTGGGCGAGCTGTCGCGGGCCTTCGACGAGATGACGGAGAACCTGAAAAGGACCACCGCCTCGCGCGACGCGCTGGACGCGGAGGCCCGGGAGAGGAGGGAAGCCGAGGACGCGCTGAGGGAGAGCGACCAGCGGCTGAAAAGCCACTTCGAGAACTCGCCGCTGGCCGTGGTGGAATGGGACTCCGGCCTGGTGGTGACGCAGTGGTCCCAGACGGCCGAGCGCCTGTTCGGCTGGAAGAAGGAAGAGACCATCGGCAAACATATCGGCGCCCTGAACCTGGTCTACCCGGAAGACGCGCCGATAGTGGAAAGCACCGTCCAGCGCCTCACCGGAGGCAGCGGGGAGCCGGTAGTGGCCAGGAACCGCAACCTGACCAGGGACGGGACGGTCATAGAATGCGTCTGGCACAACTCCGTTTTGCTCGACGGGGACGGGAAGCTGAGCTCGGTGCTGTCGCTGGTGCAGGACGTTACGGAGCAGTCCAAGTCGGAAGAAGAGCGCGAAGACCTGCTGACGGAGTTGAAGCGCCGGACGCTGGGCATGGATACCGTTTTCAAGACCATACCTTACCTCCTGTCGCTGCACGGGCCCGACGGCAAGTATATAACGGCCAACCCGGCCCTGGTTAAACTGTTCGGCATGGACCCGGCAAAAGCCCCGCGGGAAGAGGTCGCCGCCATACTGAAAGCGCGGCTGCCGGACGGCACGCCGCTCACCCTGGAGAGCATGCCCTCCTCCAGGGCGCTGAAAGGCGAGACCATAACCGACTTCGAGTACGTCATCACCGACGCGGCCGGCCGGGACCATACGCTGCTCTTCAACGCCACGCCGCTCAAGGTGGCGCACCATGTGTACGGAGCCGTCTTCGCCCAGGCGGACATCACCGAGCTGAAGGCCAAGGAGGCGGAGCTGAAGCGCCTCAACCGCGCCCTCAGGGCGCGCAGCCACAGCAACCAGGCCATGCTGCGCGCCAAGAACGAAGCTGACTTCCTTACCCGGATCTGCTCCATCGTCTCCGAGGACTGCGGCCATCCCTTCGTCTGGATAGGCTTTGCCCAGCACGACGAGGAAAAGACCGTCAGCCCCGCGGCCTCCGCGGGCTTCGAGACCGGCTACTTGGAGAACCTGCGAGTCACCTGGTCGGAGACCGCGCACGGCCGCGGCCCCACCGGGACCGCCATCCGTACCGGCAGGCCGGCACGCTGCCGGGATATCGGGAGCGACCCCGCTTTCGCCCCCTGGAGTGAGCAGGCGCGCGACCGCGGCTTCAAGTCCTCGCTGGTGCTGCCGCTGCTCGACGGCGGCGTGGCCTTCGGGGCCCTGACCATCTACTCCGGCCGGGAGGACGCGTTCTCCGAAGATGAAGTGAGCCTGCTGGCCGGGCTCGCGGACGACCTGGCCTACGGCATCCGGACCCTGCGGCTGCGCGCGGCCCACAAGCTTTCAGAGGAGGACGTGCAGCGCATCGCCCATATAGGCGTGTGGGAGCAGGACCTG
The DNA here is from genome assembly GCA_001799845.1 of Elusimicrobia bacterium GWC2_64_44. Classification (GTDB taxonomy): domain Bacteria; phylum Elusimicrobiota; class Elusimicrobia; order Elusimicrobiales; family UBA9959; genus UBA9959. The sequence continues at coordinate 26,876 of MGUG01000005.1, forward strand.
GCCGGCGGCGAGCTGGTCTGGTCCGACGAGATCTACCGCATCCTGGGGCTGGACCCGGAAAAGGCCGGCGCCGGCCGCGAAACCCTGCTCTCGCTGACACACCCGGAAGACCGGGAAGCGGTGGAGCGGGCCTATTCCGGGGCCTCCGGCGGCAGGGGGCGCTACGAGGTCACGTACCGGCTGCAGACCCCTGACGGCGAGCTGAAGTACCTGGAGGAGGTTGGCGATACCTTTTACGGTTCTGCGGGACAGCCGCTGCGCTCGGCCGGCACCGTGCGCGACGTGACGGAACAGAAAAAGGCCGAGGCCGTGCTCAGGGAGGCCCAGGCCGAGCTGGAGAGGGCCAGGCGCCTCTCGGACATAGGCACCCTGGCCGCCACGGTGGCCCACGAGCTGCGCAACCCGCTGGCCACCATCGGCATGGCGGCCGTGAACATCCGGCGCAAGCAGAAGGACCCGGCCCTGCAGCGGCACCTGGCCAACATCGACAAGAAGGTCTCCGAAAGCAACCAGATCATCAACAACCTGCTCTTCTATTCGCGCCTCAAGCCGCCGCACTTCGAGCCGGTCCCCATCCTCGACCTGCTGGAGGAGGCCCTGGAGACCGCGGGCGGGAACCTGAAGCTCTTCGCGACGCTGCACCGGGACCTGGAGCGCCTGCGCGGCCTGCACATAGAGGCGGACCCGCTGCAGATAAAGGAAGTGCTCAACAACGTCATCAACAACGCCTGCGACGCCATCCCGCCGGAGGGCGGCATCGTGGCCGTGTCCGGCGCGCCCGAGAACGGCGGCGTGCGGATCACGGTAAAGGATTCAGGCTGCGGGATAGCCGCAAAGGACCTGGCAAAGGTGTTCGACCCGTTCTTCACCACCAAGGCGAAAGGTACGGGGCTCGGTCTTTCCGTGTGCAGGCAGATAGTGGATTTTCACGGCGGGGAGATAGCGCTGCGCAGCGAGCCGGGGTCGGGCACTACCGCCGAGATAGTGCTGCCGGTCAGGCGGGCCCAGGCGCCGGCCTGAGCCCGGCGAGGTCAGGCCCTGACTTTTTCCAGGAGGAGCCCGAAATCTATGGGTTTGCCGAGCACGGCCTTCACCACGGCGCTGAGGCCCCGCTCACGGAGTTCGTTCTCGACGAAAGGCCGGCCGGAGACGAAGATAACTTTCTTCCTGATGTTCTCCGCCTTCATGCGCTCCAGGATCTCTATGCCGCTGGCGAGCGGCATCTTGCAGTCGAGGATGAGCGTGTCGAACTTGAGGCAGCGTATCATGGCCTCGCCCTCGTAGCTGTCCGAGGCGCAGGTGACCGCGTAGCCCTCGGAGCGCAGCATTTCGGAAAGCTCTTCGCACAGTTCCGCGTCGTCGTCTATCAGAAGTATATGCTCAGGCGGCATCCGCCCTCCTTTTCCTGGGCAGGCGCACCGTAACGGCGGAGCCTTTGCCCGGAACGCTGCTCATGCTGATCTCTCCGCCGTGAAAATCCACTATCTGCCTGCAGACCGCGAGCCCGAGGCCCGTGCCCTTGGCCTTGGTGGTGAAGAAGGGGTCGAACACCCGGGCCAGTACGCCCTCTTCCACCCCCTGGCCGTTGTCCCTGACGGTAAATTCCACGTGGTCCTCTCCCGAGGCGCCGGTGACCTCTATCCTGCCGCCGCGCGGCGCCACGGCGTCCCAGGCGTTATCCAGCAGGTTGTTGGCCACCTCCCCGATCTGCAGGGGGTCGGCTTCCAGGAATACGTCCCTCAGCCCGTCGATACCACCGAGGGACAGCTCTACGCCGGAGTGCGGCCGGGTCGAGTCCTCGGCCGACTCGGCCAGGATGGCATGCACGCTGACGGTCTCGTAATGCGGCATCTTCAGGCGCGAATAGAAGAGCAGGTTGTTGATGATCTGGTTGCTCTCGAAAACTTTTTTGTCTATGTTGACCAGGTGTTTTTCCAGGTCCGGGTTGGCGGCCTTCCTCTTAATATTGCTCGCGGCCATGCCGATGGTGGCCAGCGGGTTGCGCAGCTCGTGGGCCACAGTGGCGGCCAGGGTGCCGATATCGGAGAGGCGCTTGGCGCGCTCCAGCTCCTCGCGGGCCGCTATCAGGCTGCCGGCCTGTTCCTCGACCAGCTTCCTGAGGGTCTCCTTGTCGCGCTGCACCACCTCGTCGGCTTTTTTGCGGCGCAGGGCCACGGCCACCATGGCGGCGGTGTCCTCCATCATGGAGATCTCTTTGGCCGTGAAGGCGTTGCGCCTGGTGGTGCCGAAGGAGATGGTGCCGAAGACTTCCTTGCCGAACTTCAGTGGATGGCAGCAGTAAGCGCGCACCCCGTAGCCCCGGACCAGGGCGGCGCGCGGGTCGCCGGAGGTCTGGATGTCGGAGGCTATTATCCTCTCTCCGGAGCGCGCCACGCAGCCGCAGACCGCGGAGCCGTAGTCGAGCCACCGTATGCGCGCGGCTTCCTTTTTGGGTATGCCACGGCTGGCGTTCAGGCGCAGCCGGCCGCGCTCCGGGACGGCCAGGTAGTTGAAGAAGACCTGGCAGTCGAGGAAGCGCATGGTGGCGGCGCAGATAATGTCCACGCTGGCCTGCGGGTCCTCGGCGTCCAGCAGCAGCGCGGCGGACCTGGAGAGCATCAGGTTGCGCTGCTCGCCCCAACGGAAGGACTCCTCCGCCCTGAACTTGGCCAGGGCCACCCCCAGCTGGTCGGCCAGGCGCTCCCAGAGGTTTGCTGACTCCGCGGTGAAGACGCCTTCGCGGCGGTCGTTGAGCTGCAGCAGCCCCAGTCGGTCCTCCCCCTGGTGGATGGGGACCAGGGCCATGGACCGGTAGCCCTCGGCCGCGCAGCGGCCGCGCTCCCCGGCGATAGCCGCCGCTTCGGGCTCGGAGGCCAGCAGGCCGGGCAGAGACCCGGTCCAGAAACTGCCGTGGGCCGTAAAGAAGTTATTGCCGGCGGTCCGCCCGCCGAGAACCGCGCCGCAAAGGCAGGGGCGCGCGGAGGCGCCGCCGCCGCAGAGAGAACTCTCCGCCGCCGCAAACCCGGGCTTGAAGCCGCGGGTCTCGCGGTACGGGTAGTCCCCGCCGTCCCGCAGCCGGATGGCGACCGCTTCGCAGCCGGACCGCTCGTGGAAGAAATCCGCGGCGCGGCGCAGCAATTCACCGCTGGAGACCGCCTCGTTGACCAGGCGCAGGAAATCCACCGTGATCCTGCGCTCCCGCTCGGCCTGCATGCGCGCGGTTATATCCTGGAACATCACGGCGAAGTGCCCCCGCCGGGTGCTGAAGGCCGATACGGAAAAATGCTTCCTGAGCGCCACCGAGTAGCTCTCGAACTGGTCGGACCTGCCGGTGAGGGCCACATCCCCGTAGCGCTTTATCCAGCCGGCCGGGTCTTTCTCCAGCCCGGGGATGACCTGCGTGGCTTTTTTGCCCACGACGTCGGCCGCTTTCAGGCCGGTCATCGCCTCGAAGGCCTCGTTGACCTCGAGAAAAACGTAATCGCAGGGCGTCCCCCGCTTGTCCAGCACTATCCGGTGCAGCGCGAACCCCTCTGACATGTTGTTAAAAAGTGAATCGAGCTTCTCCTCGCTGCGCAGCAGGGCAGCGTTGGTAAGGCGAGCTTCGCGGCTTTCCAGCACCTCCCACCTGCCGGCGTTGCGCAGCAGCGCCAGGTTATGGTTCCTGGCCGTTTCCAGCAAAGACACCGCGTCGAGCTCCGCGCGGGGGTAGGCGAACAGCGCCAGCGCCCCTACGGCAGCTATCTTTTCCGGACCGCCGCCGTCCTCCGGGTGCGGGGCGGGGCAGGCCAGCCTGAGCCCGGTGAACCCGAGCTCCGCGGCCCTGGCCAGGCAATAGGAAACAGCTCCGCCCGGCCCGGCGCGCAGGCCGCTCCAGCGCCCGGCGGGAATTATCTCCAACTGGCCTTTCTCCACGTATTTCCGGCAGCCGGCCGCGGCTTTCCGGGCCGCCGCTGCGGTGAGCGGCACAGGCGGAGCCCAGACGCAGAATTCGCCGTTCTCGAGCCCGGCCCTGAGGTAGAGCGGCACCAGCTCCAGCAGTTCATCCGGAGTTTCGTAGAACTGGCAGAGATGGCTGCCAGGCAGAAGCCTGCCCACCATGGGCAGCCCGGATTCTAGTCTTTCGCTGGAGGTCCTCATTTTTTCACCGCGCTCCCGCGTGCGCGCCCTGGCAGGCGGGCGGGCTTACCACGCGCCACTCGCCCCGGCTGAGCGCCAGGGCGAACTCGTGGTTCTTCATCACGTCCAGGATCTCGGGGACGCCGCACTTAAGCAGGGAATAGGTGCAGAGCACCAGCAGTTTCATGCCGCCTATGACGTCGTTGATAGCCGCTTCGTAGGCGGTAAAATCGTCCCAGTCTTTTTTATTGTCCAGCCAGTAAGGGGCCCCGCTCACGCGCAGGCCTTCGAACCCTCCTGCCAGAGCGCGGTCGTGCTTCTCCTTCCACATGGCGAGCGTGCGCTTAAGGTCGAAGCTCCCGCCCTTCAGATACCAGTCGGTATAAGGGAATACTTCAATACGCCCCCGGGCCAGGTAGTCCGCGAAGCCGGGGATCTCGGCGCGCATGGTCAGGAGCGCCTCATCGCGCGTAAGAAAATCGGAGGTGACCAGGACGCAGAACTCGTTGCTCTCCAGCCCGGCGCGGAAGTAAGGCACCAGGACGTCGAGCAGGTCCCGCTTGGTGGTGTAGAACTGGCAGAAATGGGTGCCCCAGGCTATGTCCCCGACCAAAGCTATGCCGGACTTTCTTTTTTTAAGTTTATTCTTCATGCGTCCCCCCGCCATGTAGAACTCTGCGATAATTATAATAAAAAGCCGCTGAATATTTCATGGCGGCGGAGGAGCTCACAGCTCGGCGAATTCGGCGCGCGGATGCGCGCAGTACGGGCACTGCTTCACGCTCAGGTCGTCGGTGGTGTAGCCGCAGGCCTTGCAGACCAGGAGCACCAGCTTGGTTTTCCACTCGCCGGCCCGCCGCAGCACCTTGCTGAGCAGCCTGGCGTGCCCGCCTTCCGAGGCCATCGCGCCCTCGAGGCTTTTGACGGCCTGGGCGTTGCCGTCCACGGCGGCCTGCTTCAGATAGGCCGGGTAGATGGTGCCGCTCTCGCTCCGCTCCACCCTCAAGGATTCCTTCAGGTTGGCCCGCGTGGTCTCCACCCGGTAGACCAGCACCGATTCCACGGCCCGGCCGCCCAGCGTTTCCAGCGCCCTGGCGTGGTTGTCCGCGTGCACGCCTTCGGAGAAGGCCAGCGCGCGGAACAGGCCCGCCACGCCGGGAAAGCCTTCAGCGTCGGCCTTGTCGGCAAAGGCCCGGTAGCGCAGCCTGGCGTTGACCTCCTGGTTAAAGGCGACCAGCAGGTTCTGCTTCGTGTTGACAACGTCCGCGGCCGCGGCCAGCGCCGGCAGCGCTATGGCCAGCGCGATAAATATATGTTTTCTGTTCATTGTTACCCCCCGGAGTCGGCTCGGTATTTTCCGCTGCCTATTTTTTATCAAATTACCCCGCAGCAGGGGCACAGCGGGAACGCTCAATCTATTACCCTATTTCCGCATGGGCGTTTTTTGGGGAAATAAATTTGTTAGTCTTGGTTCTGGGTAGGGTCATATTTTGTCAATTTCGCCAGTGAGCACTCCGCGGCGCTTTAGCGCGCGCGGCGGCCGCCGGCTTATCTCGGCCCGTCGGAGGATACTATGCCGGAAGAGGAAAACATACCGTTGATGGACCTGGTGTTCAGCCTGGCCGACATGACGGACCTGGTCAGCCCCGACCTGGTGAACCATCACTTCGAGGTGGCGTATATCGCCGGGGAACTTGCCGGCGAGGCCGGCCTCTCCGCGGCCAGGCGCGCGGAGCTGGTGACCGCCGGGGCCCTGCACGACATAGGCGCCCTCTCGCTGGCGGAAAAGCTGGGGGCCATGCAGTTCGAGGCCAGCAATCCCCACCGCCACGCCGAGATGAGCTACCGGCTTTTAAAGACCTTCACTCCTTTCGACGAGCTGGCCAGGCTGGTGCGGTACCACCACGCCCGCTGGGACGGCGGGGGCACAGGGCCGGACCGGCGCGACGTCCCGCTGGGCAGCCACATCCTGCACCTGGCCGACCGCGTGGCGGTGCTCAAGGACAAGCGCAGCCACATCCTTAACCAGTCGGGCAGGATACGGGAAAAGATAAAGAAGGAGTCCGGCGCCATGTTCCACCCCGACCTGGTGGACGCTTTTCTGCGGGCCTCGGAAAAGCCGGCCTTCTGGCTGAGCGTCGAGTCGCCGCGCGCCGAACTGGCGCGGCCGCGGGACGGGAACGGACAGGTACTGCGGCTGGATTCATGCGAACTGCTGGCGCTTACCAGGCTGTTCGCCCATATCATAGACTTCAGGAGCCAGTTCACGGCAACCCATTCGGCCGGCGTGGCGGCGGTAGCCAAAGCGCTGGCCGGCCTTGCCGGGTTAAGCGTACGGGAATGCGGCCTGATGGAAATAGCCGGCCACCTGCACGACCTGGGAAAACTGGCCATTCCCGCGGAGATACTGGACAAGGAAGAGCCGCTGACCAGGGAGGAATTCAATGTCATCTATTCCCACCCGTTCCATACAGGGCGGGCGCTGCGCCGCATCCGCGGCCTGAGCGCCGTCACCACCTGGGCCGCCGACCATCACGAGCGCCTCGACGGGCGCGGCTACCCCTACCGCCTGCCGGCCGGGGACCTGCCGCTGGGTTCCAGGATCACGGCGGTGGCTGACGTCTTCACCGCCATAGTTGAGGGCCGGCCTTACCAGGAGAAGATGGGGCCCGAGACCGCCATCAGCATAATCGGGCAGCTGGCGGAGAAGTCGCAGCTGGACCCGGCGCTGGCCGAGCTGCTGGCGGCCAATTCGACGCACATCGACGCCGAGAGGGCGCAAGTGCAGGCCTCCGCAGAGCGGGAGTACGAGGAGTTCTACCGGAGCGGAGGCGCGGATATCGACGGAAAATGCCGCCCGGAGCGCGAGGGCGCCGCGTCCGGCGCCAGGCAGGGAGGCTTATGACAGAAACTCTCCCTACCAGTTATTTGCCGGCGGAGCGGGCTTCGGCCGCCGAATTAGCCCGCCAGGCCGGCAAGCTCCCCAGGACGGAGGTGTCCTTCGAGGCGCTCGACAGCCTGCAGTCGTTCTGCATGGTGCTCAACCGGTTCCGGCAGGTCGTGCACATAAACAAGTCCTTCCTGGCGTTCCTGAAAGAGTACGGCATGGAGGGCCTCGTAGGCAAAAGGCCCGGGGACCTGTTCGGCTGCCTGCACGCCTCCCAGACGCCGGGCGGCTGCGGCACCACCGATTTCTGCCGCCGCTGCGGCTCCGCCGTGGCGCTGGGAGAAGCGCTCCGCGGGCGGGATGCGCTGAAAGAATGCCGCATATTGTCCAGGCGGAGCGGGGAAGACCTGGACCTGCGCGTTAGCGTGCACCCGTTCGCCTACGGAGGTGAAGAGTTCATCCTGATGTCGGTGGACGACATCAGCGCGGAAAAGCGCAGGGAAGCCCTGGAGCGCCTGCTCTTCAAGGACCTGCTGGAAACTGCCGGCAGCGTGCGCGGGCTGGTAGACCTGCTCGTAGAGGAGCGCGCCGGCGACCCGCTGGCACAGGCGACGGCCGCGGCCGCGGGACGGCTGCTCGAACGCATTTTCTCGCAGAAGGAACTGGACGCGGCCGAGCGGGGCGAGCTGTTCCTCAGGATCACCGGGGCTTCCGCGGCGGGGCTCCTCTCCGACGTGGCCGCCGCGGCCGGCGAGGGCGAGGAGGCCAACGGCAAGAAGATCGTGGTGGCCGGGGATCGCCAGGACGTGGAACTGCGCACCGACAAGGCCCTGGTGACGCGCGTGCTCGGCCACCTGGTCAAGAACGCCCTGGAAGCTGAACGCACGGGCGCGACGATAACCCTTACCAGCCGCGCGACGCAAGAGGGCGCGGCCTTCATAGTGCGCAACCCGGCCGTCATGCCGGAAGAGGCGCGCCTGCAGGTGTTCCAGCGCTCCTTCTCGAGCAAGGGCCCCGGCCGCGGCCTCGGGACCTACGGGGTAAGGCTTTTCACGGAGAAATATCTGCATGGCAAAGTCTCGTTCACCAGCGGGACCGGCGGCACGGAGTTCCGCGCGGAGATCCCGGCGGAGATCTGAGAGGACCCGACGACAGGAGGAAAACATATGAAGATAGGGATCATCGGCTTGGGCAAGATGGGCGGCAACATGGCCCGCCGGCTGCTGAGGAAAGGCGTAGAGGTGGCGGCCTACAATACCAGCCCGGGGAAGACGCAGCAGTTGGCCGCGGAGGGCGCGCAGGCCGCCTTCAGCCTGGAGGAACTGGTGGCCGGCCTGGGCTCGCCGGCGCGGGTGTGGCTGATGCTGCCCTCCGGCCAGCCCACGGAAGACACTGTGATAAAACTGGCGGGGCTGCTGAAGCCCGGCGACATGCTGATAGAGGGCGGCAACAGCAACTACAAGGATTCGGTGCGGCGGGCGGCGCTGCTTAAGGAAAAGGGGATCCGCTTCGTGGACGCTGGCGTCTCCGGCGGGATCTGGGGCCTGGAAAAAGGCTACTGCATAATGACCGGCGGCGAGGCCGAGGACTTCCGGACCATAGAGCCGCTGCTCAAAGCCCTCTGCTGCGAGAAGGGCTACATGCACTGCGGCGCGTCCGGCAGCGGCCATTTCACCAAGATGGTACATAATGGTATCGAGTACGGCATGATGGAGGCTTACGGCGAGGGCTTCGAGCTCATCAAGGCCTCGCCCTACGGCGCGATGGACCTGGCCGCGGTGTCGGACCTCTGGAACGCAGGCAGCGTGGTGCGCTCCTGGCTGCTTGAGCTGGCCGGCAACGCGTTCAGGAAGGACCCCGGCCTGGACAAGGTGGCCGGCTGGGTGGAAGATTCGGGCGAAGGGCGCTGGACCGTGCAGGAGGCCGTGGAGCGGGGCGTAGCCCTGCCGGTGATAACCCTGTCGCTCTTCAAGCGCTTCAGCTCCAAGAAGCCGGAGGAGTTCTCCGACAAGCTGATAGCCGCCCTCCGCAACGAATTCGGCGGACACGGAGTAAAAGCCAGGGGCTGAGAGCCGGAGACAATATGGAGCACAAAGTCGGTTTTTGCATAGAGACAATACCGGGCGACTGCGGCGCGGTCCTCTTCGGGGGCACCGGCGACCTGGCGGCCCGCAAGATCCTGCCGGCCTTCTTCAACCTCTACAGGACGAAGCTGCTGCCGCGCAAGTTCTACCTGGCCGCCTGCGGCAGGACGGCCATGGACACCGCCGCCTACCGGGCTTCAGTGAAGGAAAAGCTGAAGCGGTTCTGCGGCAACGCCGGGGAGGCGGACCTGGCGGGCTTCCTGGAGCTGGTCAGCTACGTCAAGGCGGACTATGACAGCCCCGGCTTTTTCACGGCCCTGGCCGCGGAGCTGGACCGGCTGGACGCCGGGACAGGCGTGTTCAAGCGCCGGTTCTTCTACCTGGCTACCCCCCCGGCCTCGTTCCTGCAGATCGCCCGCCGCCTGAAGGCGGCCGGCCTGCTCGACGAGACCGGCGCTCCGGGCGCCTGGGCGCGCATACTCATAGAGAAACCGTACGGCTACAATCTGGCCAGCGCCATAGAGCTGGACAAAGAACTCGCGCTCAACGCCGGCGAGGAGCAGGTCTACCGCATCGACCATTACCTGATGAAGGAGACCATCCAGAACATCCTGACGCTGCGGTCCGTCAACAACATCTTCGAGGGCACGTGGAACGGGCGGTTCATCGACAACGTGCAGATCACCGTGTTCGAGGACCTGGGCGTGGAAGGCCGGGCGGATTATTTCAACACCATGGGCACGGCCAGGGACATGCTCAGCCACATCTTCCAGATGGCCGCTATCGTGGCGATGGAACTTCCCGCCTCCTTCAGGGACATGGGGGTGAAGGAGGCCAAGGCCAGGCTCTTCTCCAGCGTGCGCAAGCTCTCGGAGGAGGACATAGTGAAGAACACCGTGCGCGGCCAGTACGGCCCCGGCGGGAAAAAGGCGGGCGCGGAGCTCGCCGGCTACCGACAGGGCGCCGGGGTGACCCCGGATTCGGACACCGAGACTTTCTTCGCCATGAAGTTCTACATAGACAACGAGCGCTGGCGGGGCGTGCCTTTCTATGTGCGCGTGGGCAAGCGCATGCCCGGCAAAAAGACCCGGATCGTGATCGAATATAAAAAAAGCGACGGCGGGGTCTTCGGCTTCGCCGGGCTGGATTACACCAACGTCCTGCACATGAACATCCAGCCGGAGGAGAGCCTGATCCTGTCGCTCAACACCAAGCACCCTGGGCCCAAGCTCTGCTTCACCCGCCGCGACATCAAGCTGAACTACCGCCAGCACACGGAGGAGTACGACGTGCCCGGCGACTACGAGCGCCTGCTGCTCGACGCCATGGCCGGGGACCAGACGCTCTTTGTGAGCTCCGGGGACATGAATTTCATGTGGAATTTCATAACGCCCATAGTGGAGCTCTGGCGCAACCGACCGGAGCTGGCGCCGCTGCTTTTCTACCCGTCGCTGAGCGCCGGGCCGAAAGAAGCGGGGCTGCTGCTCAAGAAAGACGGCAGGGCCTGGCACTAGCGCCGGGCCAAAGGAGGAGACGATGGAAAACGAGACGATGAAGAACGTAGGGGACGTGCTGGACCTGATGGCCCTGGCCGAGGCCAGGGTCCGGAATTTTTACAGGGCCTGCGCCGCCCAATGGGAGCGGGACCGGGAATTCTGGCTGACCCTGGCCGCCGAGGAGGACACGCATTACGCCACGGCCATCCGCCTGTGCCGCCTGGCCGAGGCAAAGCCCGAAGACTACACCCTGGAAAGCGGGTTCAGCGCGGAGGCCTACCGGTCCTTCGCCGAAGTGATCAGGGACAACACGCTGGCCGTCTCCAGCGGCGCCATGGAAGAAACGGAAGCCGTGCATACCGCCCAGATGATAGAGAACAGCATCCTGGAAAGCAGCGTGCTGCGGGCGGTGCGCACGGAAAACAAAGAGTTCCAGGCCCTGCTCTCCGGCATGGCGGATCAGACCCGGGAGCACGCGGCCATGGTTAAAGCCAGGTTCGCCGGCGTGATCAGGTAGCGCTCCCGTCAGATATCCCCGTAAAGCTCCATCCTGCCGAGCACCCTGGGCAGGTAATACCGTGTCTCCACGGGGGCGCGCGCGCGGATCAGCTTAAGCGCCTCCGCCGTGCTGAGCGCCTCGAAGTCCCCCCTGGGCAGGATGCGCCTTTTCACGTAATACGGGCCGCAGTTGTAGGCGGCGATGCTGAGCATCCGGCGGTTATCCGCGTTCTTAAGCTCCCCGAAATACCTCACCTTGAGCATGTGCAGGTAAGCCGAACCCAGCAGGATGTTGTAGTCCGAGTCGAAGAGCTGGTCGGGCGGTATGGGGCGCTCTGTTTTCGCCTGGCGCAGGAACCTGTCGGCTTCGGAGGCCGCCTCGGGCATCAGCTGCATCAGGCCGCGGGCCCCCGTGCGGGACACGCACATCGGGTTGAAGTTGGACTCGCTGTGGATGACCGCGTAGAGCATAGAGGGCTTCAGGTCGAACCGCTTCGCGCATTCCTCCACCTTCGCCTTGTACCGCCGGGCCCTCACCTTCATGTGGTCGGGCACCAGGTCGAACTGCACCTTCACCCGCAGCCTGGGTTTGCGGTCCTTGCCGAGCACCGGTTTCTCGTCCACCACCATCTGCGGTATCAGGTGATGCTCGGTGAACCTGGCCGCGTCCTTGGCCTGGACCAGGAACTTATGGTCCGGGTCCTGGACCTGATCGGTCAGCACCGGGGGCCTGCCCGGTTCGGCCCTGGTGAGCATCCGTTCCACCTGCCGGGCCACCTTCTCCTGGGCCTGTGCGCGCACCTTGCCCCACTGCTCCGCGTCCAGTTCGCCGTATTGCGTGCCCCCCGCCGCGCCCGGCTCGGAGGCCGGCACCGGGATCAGGGCCTGCACCTCGAAGCGGCCCTTCTCGAAATCCACCCGGCTGAACGAGTCGCCGCTCTCGCAATAATCCACCCATTCATTGCGGCCGGACTCGTACACCTCCGGCCACAGCTGCCGCCGGATGTCCGTGTCCTGGCCCCCCGGCGCAGGCGTGAAGAGCAGCGGCGCGCAGCAGGCCGCTAGCAGCCCTGTCAGCGATCCAAGTTTCATGGTCACTCCCCGCGCGGCGGACCGCGCACCCCCCAGCACCTATAGTTTAACGCGCGGAGCGGCGCGCCGGAAGAGTGGCGTTCCGCAATCAGTTCGCCTTCTTCTCCGGGCGGACTCTTTCAGGCGGGCGAAGAAAAGTCAATCGAAAGCAGAAAGGGCCGCTTATCCCCCCGCTCCCCTTATCCTAGACTAGATGCTGGGAGAGGAGGTTCCCTGGATACGGCCCCGCTTACGCCGGGGCGCATACAGGATAATTTTATGTCCGCAACTAACTGGACCGGGAGCATCCGCTTCGGCGAGACCGAGGTGCCGGTAAAAATACGGCCCGCCGCGGGCCGGGAGAGCGCGGAGCCGGAAAGCGGCAGGCGCATAGAGGTCTGCGAATTCATAAAAACCAGGGAGATAGACCCGGTCTTCCTGGAGCGCGTCTGTTACCTGGAGCCGGCCGGCCCGGCCCGGGGCTACGACGCCCTGGTCGCGGCGCTCAGGGAAAAGCAGGCCGAGGGCGTCTGTATCTGGACCGTAGGGAAGCGCGCCTGCCTGGCCTCGCTGCGGGCCGCCGGGAAGTCCCTCATGCTGAGCGTGCTGAGATACGCCGACGCGGAGCCGGAGGAATTCCCGAGGCGGAAAGAGGGGCCGGCCTGCATGGAATACGGCCCGGGCCGCGGACTCACCGCCGGTAGGCCGGAGCCGGCCGGCGCAGCTGCGGCAAAGAAGCCCGCCCACGGGTTCAGGTTCGCCTTCGGGCCGGGAGCGGCCGCCTGCCTGAACCGGCTGCTGGACGCCCGGGCGGAGACCGCCTTTTTCGCGCGCGCCCTCGGCGGGCTGGAAGCAGGGGCGCCCTCACACGCGCCAGGGACCGGCGGGAAACGCGCCCGCGCTTCAGGCTCATGACCCGCTTTAACGCGCTTATGCTGCTGACGTTCGCGGCCGCGCTGGCAGCCTGCGCCACGGTGCCCTACACCAACCGGCACCAGTTCAACGTCATCTCCGCGGCCGAAGAGGACAAACTGGGGCTGCAGGCCTGGCAGGAGATACTTTCAAAAGCGAAGTTGTCGGAAGACGCGCAGGCCTCGGCGCTGGTAGAACGCGTCGGGCGCCGCATCGCCGACGCGTCCGCGCAGCCCGGCTACGACTGGCAGTTCAAGCTGATAGACGAGCCCGGCACGGTGAACGCCTTCTGCCTGCCGGGCGGCAGGGTGGCGGTCTACAGCGGCATCCTGCCGGTGACGGAGAACGAGGCGGGGCTGGCCGTGGTGATGGCCCACGAGGTGGCGCACGCGCTGGCGCATCACGGCGCCGAGCGCATGAGCCAGGGCGGGCTGGTGCGCCTGGGCGGGGCGGCGCTGCAGGCCGGCATGGCCGGCAAGGACCCGGCGGCGCAGAAGCAGGTGCTCAACGCTTTCGGGCTGGGGACCAGCGTGGGCGTGCTGCTGCCGTTCAGCCGCAGCCACGAGGCCGAGGCGGACCGCATAGGGCTTATCCTCATGGCGAAGGCCGGCTACGACCCGCGCGCCGCGGCGCCGTTCTGGCGCCGCATGAAGGCCGGCGGCGGGGCCAAGCCTCCGGAGCTGCTTTCTACGCACCCGTCGGACGAAAAGCGCATAAAGCGCATCGAGGCGGCGCTGCCGGAGGCGCTGAAGCATTACCGGCCGCAATGACCGGCGGAGCCGCGAACGCAGTACACAGGGGGAACGATATGAACCAGACATACGGGATGATCTTTCTGGGGCTGACCCTGGCCGCGCTGGCCACGGCCGCCGGCAGCGAAGCCACACGCCGGGACCTGGAGGCGGCTTACAACTCGGAGACCAACGCGAAGCTGCGCTACGAGGCTTTTGCGGCGAAAGCCGAAGAGGAGGGCTACCCGGGCGCCGCCGGGGCTTTCAAGGCCCTGGCTTACTCGGAAAGGGTCCACGCTACAAATCACTCCAACGCGCTCGCGGCGCTGGGCGTCAGGATGACGGAGACGGACACCAAATACCTGGTGAAGAACACTAAGGATAACCTGACCGCCGCGCTCAAGATGGAAAAACGGGAGAGCGTCAAAGTCTATCCCGCCTACCTCATCCATGCCATGGCCGATGGCAACGAGCAGGCGAGCACCAGCTTCAAGGGCGCGCTTGCTTCTGAACGCACCCATGTGAAGCTGCTGGAAAAGCTTCAGGAAGCGGGCGCGGATTGGAAGAAAAAGCTGATGATACTGGTCTGTAAGACCTGCGGCTACACCTCGGAGGACGAGGACCTGAAAACCTGCCCGTTCTGCTCGCACCCGCGCGAACAGTTCGCCAGGTTCTGAGGCCTGGCAGAAACTTTCCGCCCGCGTTCCTTTAGGAGCGCGGGCGGTTCTTTATGGGTTTACGGGACCAGGCAGGGGCGAGACGTCAGAATTTGCCGTGCACGTGCGCGGGCGGGTGCAGCGGCCCCGCCGCGTTCCCGGAGATGGAGCGCAGCTGCTCCATGTTGAGCACGGTGATCTCGCCCCGGTTGAAATCTATCACGCCGCTTCGCTTCAGGGTGCTTACGGCCCTGCACACCGGCACCCTGGTAGTCCCCATGTATTCGGCAAGTTCGCTCTGGTTGATGCGGACCTTCACCGGGCTGGAGTGCTTGTCCTTCACCAGGTCCAGGATCGCGTCCGCGAGGCGGCCCAGGCTGTTGTGGTATAGCATGGACTCTATCTCCTTGTCGCATTTGTTCAGCCGGTTCGCCAGGGTGTAAAGAAGTTTGATGACGAAATCCGGGGACTGCAGCACGAGCGCCCTGAAATTTCGCTTCGAGATGACTATCAGCTCGCTGTCCTCGGTGGCCTGGGCGGACGCCGAGCGCACCTGCACCCCGAGCAGTGACATCTCGCCGAAGAAATCCCCTTTTTTGAGGTAGGCGAAGGTCTTCTTCTTGGAGGCGCCGATAGCCGTGAAGATCTTTATCCGGCCGCTCTTGACTATGAAGAAGGTGCTCCCTACCTCCTCCCGCATGAACACCATTTCGCCGGCCCTGTAGCGGCGCAGCTTGGCGATGGAAAGTATCTGTTCCGTTTCTTTAGGGGTCAGCGCCTTGAAGAAGCAGACTTTTTTCAGGGTTTTGAGGATCATACCGATATTCTATACAGTTGAACGCCCCGCGGAAGGCAGGATATCCGTATTCTGTTGACTTCTTTCCGCCAGGCGCCTTTACGACGGGAAACAACGGCCCGGTTTTGTTATCATAGCGGAATGGAAGCCGGGGATCCTCAGGGACCGGCCGGGGGTAGCGCACATGAAGAAAACACTTATTCTCGCGGCCGCGCCGCTGCTGCTTTGCGCCTGCTTCGGACGCCCGGCGCCCGGCGGCCCGCGCAGGAGCGGCAGGCAGATCGGCGCCGTCCTGCCGGGAGAGCCGGACCTCGCCCTCGCGCGCGGCGGCTCACCGGGCGGCTGGTATTTCGCCTGGGCCCCCGCCGACGGCGGGGCCGCCGCGCCGCTGGGGCTGGCCCACGCGGACCCGGCGGGAGTAGTGACGCGGCTGGAAGGCTCCGATGACGACGGCGCCGCGCGGCTGGAGCCGGGCCTGGCGGCCGCCGGCCCCTCGCTGTTCGCCAGCTGGCTGGAGCGCTCTTCCGGAACCCTCAGCCTGGTGACCGCGGTTTACGCCCTGCCTGAGGGCGAAAGGCAGCTGGAGGCCAGGGTGGCCGCGCTCTCGCGCCACGTCAGGGGGCGGGCCGTGATCGCCCCTTCCGGCCTGGACTCGGCCTTCGTCGCCTGGGAGGACTACTCCCCTCCGGCGGAGGATTCTTTCGTAGGTATCGCCGAGATCGGCCCCGAAGGGCTGCGCTGGAAAGAGACCCTGGGCAACAAGGAACCTGGCGAGCGGTACATGATGCCCGCCCTCGCCGCCGACGGCGCGGGCGGAGTCTTCGCCGCGTTCCGCCACGTCCACAACGGCGACAAGGGCGTAGTGGTCAGGCACTTCAGCCCCGGCGGCGAGGGTTGGCCGGACGACGTGCGGACGACCGACGCCGTCAGCTATAAATCCGGCCCCTCGCTGACCGTGGACGACGCGGGCAGCATCTTCGCCGTCTGGGCGGACGGCCGCGGCGGCGGGCAGGGCCTCTACGCCCAGAAGATAAGT
This sequence comes from Elusimicrobia bacterium GWC2_64_44, assembly GCA_001799845.1. GTDB lineage: Bacteria > Elusimicrobiota > Elusimicrobia > Elusimicrobiales > UBA9959 > UBA9959. Next base: position 43,162 of record MGUG01000005.1, read on the forward strand.
TCCGCCGGCGCCGTGCTGTGGGACCCGGCGGGTATGCCGCTGGCGGCCCCGGGCGGCAACCACCGGGCCGCCGCGCTGGCCTCGGACGGGGCCGGCGGCTTTTTCTGCGCCTGGATAGACGACAACAACGGCGCGAAATGGGAATTGAAGCTGCAGCGCCTGGACCGGGGCGGCCGCCAACTATGGGGACCGGACGGCGTCGCGGCGCAACCCTCCGCCAGCTGGCAGTCCGAGCCCTCGCTGACTCCCGACGGGGCCGGCGGCGCGATAGTTGCGTGGACCGAATCGCGCTATGGCTACCTGGACCTCTTCGCCCAGCGTTTCGGGCCGGACGGCGAGCGTCTCTGGCAGGAGGACGGGGTCAGGGTCTCCGCCGGAAGCGGCGACAAATCGGGCCCCCGGCTGGCCGGCGACGGAGCCGGCGGCTGCGTGCTGTCGTGGAAACGAAGCGCGGGCAAAAGATGGAAGATAGCCGCGCAGCGCCTGGACGCCAAGGGCGCGCTCATGTGGTGAGGCGGCTGTCTCGGGAAATGCGAAAGGCCCGGGAAACCGGGCCTTTCGATTTAAGGGGCCGGAACTCTCAGTGTGCCAGCTCTTTGCTTATATGCTCCCAGGCATCCTTCAGGTCGCGGGTGAGGCGGCGCAGTTCGGCAGCGCTCACTTTTTGCAGACCTTCGTACCGGGCTGCGGTGTCGTCGACTATCTTGTAGTAAGTCTCTTTGTTCATTTCTTTGAGGTTCTCTGCCGCTTCGAGCACCTCGCCCTTCATCTTGAATGCCCACCCGGAAAGTATCTCGCGGTTCTTCGCCCCGCGCGCGCCGCTGAGCAGGTAAGTGCCGGCCGCGGCTATGGCCGCCAGCCCTATGCCCGTGCCCACTATCTTCTCGGTCTTCGTCATGGTCATGCTGCCTCCCTTTATTCACCCTCGTCTGACAGCTAAATAATACCACCCTGCCGCCGCTGCTTTAAAGAGCGGCCGTCCGCAATCTGTGGACTTTTTTCCTCCACCGGAGCAGACTCCTCCCGGGAGCGAAATAAGTCAACACAAAGCGGAAGGAGCCGCTTATACGCGCCGGGCTATTGCTGTATCATGAATTTACGCCGCTATAAGCGGCGGTTCCAACAGGGGGGTATCATGAAAAACGTACTGATAGCGCTGGCCGTTGCGGTGGCCGCTTGCGGCCTGGCCGCGGCCCAGCAGCCGATGGGCGGCATGGAGATGCCGGCCAAGAAAGGGACGATGAAGCAGGAAAAGAAAGAAATGAAGAAGTCCAAAATGACCAACTGGAAGGGGACCGTGCAGGCCGTGGACGCGGCCGCCGGCAAGATCACGGTGACGGACAAGGAAGGCATGACCATGGTGATGCCGGTAACCGCCGAGACCAAGATCATGAAGGACGGCAAGCCGGCCGTCATCGCCGACCTGATGGCCGGGCAAATGGTGCACATCATGTACGAGGGCGACATGAACATGCCAATGGTGAAGAAGATCAAGGTAAAAAAAGCCCATATGAAGAAAGAGAAGATGGAAAAGATGGAAAAGATGGAGAAGATGGAAAAGATGGAGAAGATGGAAAAACCGGGGATGATGGAAAAGAAGCCTGGCAACGGCGGAATGAACAAATAAATACTGCCGGCCGGGGCCGCGGGGTTCCCGGCCGGCGGCTACAGGGGAATTTATGCCTACATCGGGTGTGCTGGTCGAGACTGCGGAGCGGCCGGACTCCGGCAGGAAAGAACTGCCGCGGGGTTACGGGAAGACCATGGCGGCGCTGCTGCCGAGGGATCCCGACTGGATGTTCGTGTACTGGGAGATAACGGACGCAACCATGGCGGCCATCGCCGGCGAGCGCGGCTCAGGCGTCTTTACGGAAGCCCGGCAGGTGCTGCGGGTGCATGACATGTCCGGCCCGGGCGGGGGCGCCGGTTATTTTGACGTGCCGGTGAGGTTCGAGGCTGGCAGCTGGTACGTGCATGTTCTTAACGGCGGGCGGGCCTATCGCTGCGAGCTGGGCCTGGTGACCCCTGCGGGCGAGTTTATAGGGATAGTAGCCAGCAATACGGCGGTCCTGCCCTCGGCCCGCGTCTCCGATCTTACGGACGAGCGGTGGCTGCAGGTGTCGCCCGATTTTGAAAAACTGCTGGAACTTTCCGGCGTGGAATATATCGGCAAGGGTTCCGGAGAAGTGGCCAAGTCGCTGGCCCAGCGCTGGGAGATGCTGCTGTCGGTGTTCTCGAGGGCTGCTTCGTGGGGGGTCAGCTCGCTCTCCTCCCGGGCCGGGCTGCCGCCGGCAGGAAAGAGTTTCCGGCTGGCCGCGGACTGCGAACTGGTGCTGTACGGGGCCACCGAACCGGACGCTTTCGTTACGGTGGCCGGACGCCGGGTGAAACTGAACCCGGACGGTACCTTCTCCATGCGCTTCGCGCTGCCCGACGGAGTCACGGACCTGCCGATAAACGCGATGTCAGCGGACGAGAAAGAAGCGCGCAAGATAGAGCTGAGCGTTACGCGGCGCACAGCCTGATCCCGTCCTGCGTGGCGGCCGCGCGCCTTCCTCCCCCGGGCCCTGCGGCCCGGGGTTTTCTTCGACGTGGCAAAAAAAGAGCGGGCCGGGAGCTTTCTCCCGGTACCCGCTCCGCCAGGCGCCGTCAGGCGCGCTTCTTTTTCATCTTCTCGCCGCAGCAGACCAGCTCAGCCGTCTCGCAGCCGCAGCCGCAGGGGTCCACTTCTATCACCGAGCCGCAGAGGCCGCAGGCGTACTTGGCGGGCGCCTTCGTCGCGGCGGTTTTTTTGGCCGCGTGTTTTTTCTTGGCTTTCATGGTTCCTCCGTGTCACCGCAGATAAATACAGCCCGGGCGCTTACCGTGGCAGGCGTCTTTCCACCGCCTCCCACTCCGTCACGGCGAAGAACGCCTCAATGTACTTCGCCCTGTCCAGCTGGTAATCCGTCAGGTAGGCATGCTCGAACACGTCCATGATCAAGAGCGGCGTACAACCGGCCAGGTGGCCGCCATCGTGTTCGTTGATCCAGGCGTTGAAGAGCCTGCCGGACACATTGTCGCGGTACAGCGCAGCCCAGCCTATGCCGCGCATCAGGCCGGTGGCCGCGAAATCCTTCTTCCAGGCCTCGAAACCGCCGAACTGCTCCTGTATCGCCTTGTAGACGCGGCTGTTCTGCCGCGGCGTGCCGGTGCCGCCGAGGTTGCCGAAGTACAGCTCGTGCAGGCGCATGCCGTTGAACTCCCAGCCCAGGCGCCGCTTGAGCTCTCCGTACTCCGGGGTCTTTTCCTTGCCGCCTTCCAGCAGGTCGGCCAGTTTCTCCGTCAGCGCGTTGGTGTTGTTCACGTAGCCCTGGTAGAGTTTCATATGGTTGGCTATCAGCTGCGCGCTGAAGCCGGGCATCCCGGAAAGTTCCGTGTACTCCGCCGCTTTGTAAGCCTGTAGTGTTTGCTGCATGTTCTCCCCCCTTTTAGTTTCCTGCGCGCCGCCCGGCGCGGCGGTGAAGATCGCCGCCGCGGCGGCCAGCGCGGTCATTACTTTTCTCATTAGTCCCCCGGTACTTTAAAACGGAGGGAGCCTGGCGTCGCCGCCAGGTCCCTGCACGTTTTCCCTACCCCAAAGACCCCGTGGTCTTCCCTCGCTTACAGGATAGCAACTGCCCAACGCATTGCTGATAGGGCATTGGCGCATTGTGTTGGCAGTTTTCCGCTTTGGCGCGCTGCCGGAAAAGCAAAAGACCGAAGGGCCTCCTCCGGTCTTCTACCGCGCCGCCGCGGGCGCGCCGTTCAGCGCGCGCCGGCCTTGGCGAAGAACTCCTTCGCGCGCGCCTTCATCTCCTCCGGCGACACGTCCGCCGTGTGCGTGGCCACGGTCCAGAGGTAGCCGTACGGGTCCTTCAACTGGCCCACGCGGTCGCCCCAGAACATGTCCTCCATCTTGCCCATGGCCCGGGCGCCGGCCTGGACCGCGGTCTTGAAGACGGCGTCCGAGTTCTCCACGTAGAGATAGAGAGACACCGTGGTGCCCTTCAGTTCCGAAGGCGCCCTGGCGCAGGACTCCTCGTGGCCCGGGTGGTCGGCCGGCTCGCTGCCCAACATGAAGTTGGAGTTGCCTATCCTCAGCTCGGCGTGCATGATGCTGCCGTCCGGGTTCTCCATGCGGTAGTTCTCCTTCGCGCCGAACGCCTTCTTGTAGAAGTCGATGGCGCGAGCCCCGTCCCTGATCACCAAGCCAGGCGTGATGGTGTGATAACCCTGCGGTACAGGTTTTACTTTGTTTTTCATTTTCCCTCCCCGGCCCCGGGCTTGTTGACTTACACGCTGCCGCGCGGGCCCGGCGGCCCCCGCTTTACTTATAAAAAAGTTCCCGAGGCGCGGTCAAGCCTCCGAATTCCGGAGAAAACATACCGGATTCAGCCGCTGCCGGGGCAGTGTCGGCCAAATAAGTTCTATCTTAAGAGGGGGTTTCCCCGACGGAGGAGTCGTCCGAAAGCGCCGATCTGACCGTTCAGCCGCCGCCGGACAGCTTCTTTAGTGCCGTCACAGCGTAGGTCCTGACATGCGGGTCCGGATCGTTCAGCAGGACCTTGAGCGGACCTTCGGCCCTGGGGTCGGCCAGCTTGCCCAACGCCTCAGCCGCGGCGATGCGCACCAGGGCGTTCCGGTCGGACAAGGCGGCGATCAGGCAGTCGAGCGAGGCGGGGTGGCCAATGGAGCCCAGGGACTCGGCCGCGGCGAAGCGCACTGTGAGGTTCCCGTCCTTGAGGACCTCGCAGAGCGGCGCTACGGCGTCGTCCCCGCCGACCACGCCCAGGGCCCCTACGGCCTGGTAGCGCACGTCGCCGCTGGGATCTTTGAGGGCGGCTATGAGGGCCCCGGCCGAGCCTGCGCCCATGCGCATCAGCGCGGCGATAGCGGCTTTCCGGACCTGCGGGTTCGGGTCCTTGAGGGCGGCCACCAGGGGCTGCCCCGCCCGGGAGTCCTTGAGCAGCCCCAGGGTCTCTATCGCCGAGATACGGACGTTCTCGTTAAGGTCGGAGAGCGCCGCGATCAGCGGCTCCACCGCGACGGCGCTGCGCGTCTTGCGCAGCGCGATGGCGGCGAGGTTTCGCACGTCGGGGCTGGAGTCGCTGAGAGCCGCCGCCAACGGGGCGGCCGCCGATTCGTCGGTCACCTCCCCCAGCACCAGCGCGGCGCACTTTCGCACCTCGTCGCTGGAGTCCTTGAGGGAGTTGATAAGGGGATGCCAGGCCTTCGGCTGCTTGAACTGGGCCAGGGCCATTACGGCATAGGCGCGCACCTGGGACACGGGATCCTTGAGGGCCGCGGTGAGAGGCTTGAGCGCCAGGACGTTGTGGATCTCGCCGAGGGCCTGGGCCGCCTGCCTCCTGGCCTCAGGGTCCCTGGACTTCAGCCGGTCAAGCCACCAGCCGATGACCGAAGTTTCGCGCTCTTTCATAATGTCGCGCCCGCCAGCTCCCCATGCCCGCGCCTTGATTTTACCCAACCCGCAATTTACAAACTTAGCGCCGCGCAGTCAACCACACAAAGGCTCATACTATTATTACTTTACCCGAAAGCCGGCCCGCACTCCGCTCCCCGCGCTCGCGGCTCTTGTCGGCCAGGCCGTATTTTGCGGGGCGCAAGTGATAATTTTTTGCGTATTTGTGGCGATTGACAGCGGACGGGCATTTTAACTCTAATGCCTCCAGAGGGTCAGATCGGACAAGGGGGACACATGAAAGTACACATGAACGTTTATGATTTCGCCATAAAGATGGAGCTGGACGGCAGGGGCTTTTACGAGGGACTGGCCCGGGAGACGCGGCACGCCGGCCTGCGCGGCATCTTCCTGCAGCTCGCCGCCGACGAGCAGAAGCACCAGGATATTTTCCAGACACTGAAGAAGGAGGCCAGGCCGGAGACGATGAAGGCCAGCACCGCCCTTGAGCAGGCCAAGAGCGTGTTCGCGGACCTGCTGGCGAAAAAGGAAACTTTCGCCCCCGCCGGGGACCTGGACAGCTACCGGCACGCGATGAAACTGGAGGCGGACAGCTTCCGGCTCTACGAAGGTGCGGCCAAAAAGGAGCAGGACAAGGGGATCAGGGAGCTCCTGCTGCTCATCGCCGGCGAGGAGCACAGGCACTACGATATCCTGCGGAACATCTACGATTTCGCCAACGCCCCCAGCCAGTACCTGGCCTGGAGTGAGTTCAGCAACCTGGAAGAGTTCCGGCAGTTCGGCCGCGACGTGGATTGACCGGAGCTTTAAGGCCGGATGAAAAAGCCCGGGAGAGGCAGCCGCCACTCCCGGGTATTTTTCGTTAACAGGAAGGCTATCGGAATATCTCGCCGAAGAAGTCCAGCAGCGCCCGCCAGGAGCGGCGGTCTGCCTTTTCGTCATAGGCCCCCCCGCTCTTCACGTCGGACCCGGCGGCCGGGTTGCTGAAGCGGTGCACCGCCCCGCCGTAGGCCACCAGCTGCCAGTCGGCGCCTGCCGCGCGCATCTCTGCCTCGAACCCGGCCACCGCCGCCGAGGACACGAAAGGGTCGTCCGCGCCGTGATAGACCGCTATTTTTGCCTTAACGGCTCCGGGCGCCGCCGGCAGCGCGGTATCCAGGCTGCCGTGAAAACTGGCAGCGCCGGAGAGCGCCGCGCCCGAGCGCGCCAGCTCCAGCGCCGCGCCGCCGCCGAAGCAATAGCCGATGACCGCCGTCCTGGCCGGGTCCACTCCTGGCTGTCTCTTCAGTTCGGCCAGCGCCGCCCCGGCGCGCCGCCGCAGCAGCGCCCTGTCTCCGCGGTATTTGCCGGCTTCCGCGGCAGCCGCCGCCTGCGTTGAGGGCCGCACGCCCTTGCCGTAGATATCCCCGGCGAGGGCCACGTAGCCCAGCTTCGCCAGCTGGTCGGCCCGGCTTTTTTCGTAAGGGCCCAGGCCGGTCCATTCGTGGAATACCACCACGCCGGGACGCTTGCCCTTCAGCGCCGGGTCGTAGGCCAGGTAACCCTCCAGCTTTACCTCCCCGTCGAAGTAGTCCACCTCCGCCGTCCTGATCTCCGCCCCGGCCCGGCCCGCCAGCGCCAGGCCCATCACCGCCGCCGTCAGTATTTTCATATCCCCCCCTTTATGCCTCATTCACCCGGCCGGAAGGCGGCAGTTCATAATTTCCGTAGTGCAGGTCGGTGCCGCGCTTGTAGCCGGGATAAAATCTTTTCGCTACCAGGTCCGCCAACGGGTCGGTGAGGGCGTTGAGGAAGGTGTAGCTCACATTGTCTTCCAGGTGGTGCCTGGCGTGCAGGCGCTTGTCGAGCAGCAGCCGGGCCCGGCCCAGCAGCAGGACCCACCGTGAAGTGGAGTTGTGGGCCAGGTAATGCGAAACCTCCGCCACCGAGGATAATACGCCGAAATACGCCAGCCCCCAGACCAGCGCCGGGCTGACGCCGGGGGCGTAGGACAGAAGGGCGGCGGCGGCGAGACAGGGAACCAGCCACACCTTGGAACCGCTCTCGTTGAAGTATACGAAGGGCAGCGGGTGATCCTGGTACCGGGGCCGCTTGTGATGCAGGTGAAAATTGGCTATCAGCGGCCCGCCCAGGGACTCGTAATCGTCCATGCAGTCGGTGTGCATGTGCACCAGCCCGTTGACGAAGTCCGCCGCGAGGTAAGCCGCGGCAAAGACAAGCAACTGCCGCGCCGCTCCTATGGAATGGGCGGAAGCCCTGTAAACCAGGAAAGCCTGCAGCGAGACATTGGCCGCCGCCACGAGCTTGCCGAAGACCTTGTACCGGCGCCGCCCCTCGTAGAGGGCCATCGCCGCGTTGAACTGGGCGCGCTTGAGGCGCAGCCCGTCGTCAGCTGTATCTTTGTTGGTCATAAAACAGCCGCGGCGCGAACTCGCCGCCGCCCCTTTGCCGCTATAATACCATAAAGGTACCGGGACCTCCCGGCCGGGCGCGAAAGCGCTAAAAGAATGCGGAATTCTGCCGCCGCGCTTATATTCTACAATTCAGGCAGGGGGTAGCATGTCTCTTGAAACAGAAGCCGAAAGGGTCCGCGCGCGGCGGAAGGCCGCCGGCCTGGAAGGGCTGGTGCGCGGCCTTGAGTTCGCCGTAATAAACGTACAGCCGGAGCTGCAGGCCGACGCCGCGGAAGAGTTGCTGCGCACTACGGGCCACTTCTGCCGCCAGGCCTATGAGGACGAGGATCACCGCGACTTCGTGCTGAGCACCCCGGGCTCGGCGGACCTGGTAGTCAGGTCGCGCCGGCGCGGCAAGAACCCGTTCGGCGGCGTCAACAGCCGCCGCCTGACCGCCAGGCTGCCGGACACGCGCCTGGAAACCTTCGTCTTTCTCGTCGAAGATCTGCCCAGGTACGCCGCCATCCAGAGGGGCCGCGGAATAAAGTTCCTGACCCCCCGCGTCGTGGAGAACGACAAGTATTTCTTTATCCAGACGCCGCCGTCCGCCTATACCGGCAATTCTACCGGCTTCGTGCAGTGGAAGGGCGCGGCGCGCGATTTCCTGCACAGCGGCGCGCGGGAACTGCCGCGGCCGGTCAAACCGGACCTGCCTTACCTTAAGAACATCGGCTGCCTGGACCACGCAGCCACCCGCGTCACGGCGGAGAACCGCGACCGGGCCATGCTGGAGTTCATGGACCTGACCGGTTACAACTTCGAGTTCGCCGTATACGTGGAGGAGCTGAACTCCATCACCAACGTCACGCGTGTGACGGAGACGGATTTCGCGCTGGTCTTCACGTCGGGTATAAAGCCCTTCGTCGACGAGGCCTCCTCCGGCCCGACGGAGAAGTTCGTGCACCTCTACGGGGCCCGCACCCACCACCTGGCCTTCGACACGGAGAACATAGAAGACACTTTCGCCGCGCTGGCGCGCGACGGCATGAAATACCTCATCGAGCTGGTGGGATCCGAGCAGGAAGGCCTGAAGCAGACCTTCACCGTACCTTCGAGGAACACCTTTCTCGTCAATGAATACATCCACAGGTACGGGGACTTCGACGGCTTCTTCACCAGGAGCAACGTCACGGCCCTCACCCGGGCCTCGGGGAATATCCCCAACGATTAAGATCCGCGGAACATTAAAGAGAGCAGGGAGGAAACATGTCTTACGTCGACGGTTACGTGCTGGCGGTCCCCAAAAAGAAGCTTGCGGCTTACCGCGTAATGGCCAGGCAAGGCGAGAAGGCCTGGCGCAAGCACGGAGTGCTGGACTATAAGGAATGCTCGGGCGACGACCTGAAGCCCAAGTGGGGCGTTCCGTTCACGCGCATGATGAAATGCCGCCCCGGCGAAACGGTGGTCTTCTCTTTCATCGTCTATAAATCCCGCGCCCACCGGGACCGGGTCAACGCCAAGGTGATGAAGGACATGGAGAAGATGCCCATGCCAAAGGACGTGCCCTTCGACATGAAGCGCATGGTCTACGGCGGGTTCAAGACGCTGGTCGGGGATTAGCTCGCGCCGCGAACTTTTTCCGTAAGCCGCGATACCCGGGAGGAAGGGTTATGAAGCGACGAACGCTGTTTCTCGGTGCGCTGCTGCTCTTATGCGGCTGCGCCACCACGGCAAATTATAAGAAGGTGGTGGGTTCCTGGGTGGGCGCTGACGCGGAGACCCTGGTAAGCGCCTGGGGCTACCCGTCGCGGACTTTCGAGGCGCCCAACGGCAACACCGTCTACGAATACTCCAACAGCGAGACCTACCAGACTTCCAGGCACACTATCTACACCTACGACCCGCAGACGCGCACCGGGTTCGCCACCACCCACGGCGGCGACACGCTCACCTTCCACTGCCGGACCTTCTTCGAGGTGAACGGCGGGAAGAAGGTGGTGAAGGCCAGCTTCAAGGGCAATTCCTGCAAGGCCACGGCGCCCGAAGAAACCCCGGGCGCTGAGCGGGGCCTCAAAAGATAATTCTGAAACCCGCGGCCGCGCTCAGGCGGAACTCGGTGTCGGGCAGCAGGTCCATGATCGGGGCCAGCTCGAGGAAAGCGGTAAAGCGCACGTCCTTGAAGAAGTACTGCAGGCCCACCGGGAAACGTGCGCCCAGCCGCGATTTATCCTCCAGCTTTATACTGCCCCCTACGCCGTAGTAGACCGGCAGGCTGCCTTCCTTGGGCGAGAAGACGTCGCGCTTGTACCAGAGCCGGTCGGCGTGAAAGCTCAGCTTGTCCTCTCCGGTGGTGGACCAGGCCAGGGCCGCGTCCATGGCCCCGCCGCCGGCCAGGTCCATCTTGCCGCTGAGGCCAGTAGGCTCGCCGACGATAACTCCCAGCTCGTACTTCTGCGCCGCCGAAGCGCCAGCCGGCGCGGCCGCGCAAAGCGCCGCGCCCAGGCATATAAGGCATGACTTTTTCATGTTCCCCCCTGATCTAACTAGCTAAAAATCTTACGTCATCTTTTCGCCGGCGCCCTTTCAGCCCCCTGAGAAAGGGGACATGAGGGTGATACGGTCGCCGTCGGAGATGGGGGCGTCCCAGTCCACGAACTTGTCGTTGACGGCGGCTTTGGAAATGTTGGTGGTGAGCGGGATGGCCTTGTTCGTTTGCAGCTCGTGCAGCAGCTCGCGGGCGGTGGCGGCCTCGGTCTCGTAAGGGTCGTTCTGTATGCCGCGCCGCTCGCCTATCAGGGCGAAGTAGCGCACGGTGATCTTTTTCTTCATTTCCCCTCCTCAGGGCCGTGCAGGTACATGAAGGCCCGCTCCGGCGTGATCGGCAGCGGCGGGATGGGTTTGTCCTTGCGCACGCCGCGCAGCGCGTCCACCAGGGCGAGGTAAGCCCCTAGGCCGTGCACCAGCGGCGGCTCGCCGATGGCCTTGGAATTGCAGACGGCGTAAGGATTGGACGAGTCCTTAAGCAGCGTGACCTCGAACCTGGCGGGGACGAACTTGATGTCCGGCACCTTGTAGCAGTTCACCCCGGTCAGCACGCGGCCGTCGGGGGCGTAGCGGAGCTGCTCCATGGTGGCCCAGCCCATGCCCTGCACCACGGCGCCCTGCACCTGGCCCAGGTCTATCTCGGGAGACAGGGATTCCCCGGCGTCCTGCACCACCTCGACGGCTTCCACCGTATAGGTGCCGCGGAGGAGATCCAGGTTCACCTCGGTCAGCGAGGCGCCGTAGCTGTAGTAGGCGAAGGGGCGGCCCTGCTCGGTCTCGACGCTGTAATGCAGGTTGGGCGTGGCGTAGAAGGCGTGCTCGGAGAGGTCCACGCGCGCCCACTGCGCGGCCGCGGCCAGTTTCTCCCAGGTCATCACGGGGCCCTTTTCCCCGACGCAGACCGCCCCGCCGCAGATGGAGACGCCGGCGGGGTCGTCGCAGCTCAGGTGGCGGGCCGCGAACTCGAGCAGGCGCTCGCGCAGCTTTTCACAGGCCAGCTTGGTGGCCATGCCGTTGAGGTCCGCCCCGGTGCTGGCGGAAGTGGGCGAGGCGTTGGGGATGCGGGAAGTGTTGGTGGTATCGACGCGGACCCGGTCCACGGGAATGCCCAGCGTCCGGGCCGCCACTATGCGGATCTTGGCGTTGACGCCCTGGCCCATCTCCACGGCGCCGGTGCTCACCGAAACGCTGCCGTCGACGTAGATATTGACCAGCGCGCTGGCCTGATTGAGCGCGGTCTGCGCGAAAGAGATGCCGAAGCAGACCGGCACCACGGCCAGGCCCTTTTTGTTATCGGTGTGGGCCGCATTGTAGGCCGAGACCGCCGCGCGGCGCGCGGCTATGCCGGCCTGCTTATCCAGCGTGTCCCAGCAGCGCACGGCGTTCACGCCGGAAAGTTCCACGCCGTAGGGCAGGGTGTCGCCGTCGCGCAGCAGGTTGCGGCGCTTCAGCTCCTCCGGCGTCACACCCATCAGTTCGGCCGCGTGGGTGAGCGCCGCCTCTATGGCCAGCGTCCCCTGCGGCACGCCGAAGCCGCGGAAGGCGTTGTTGGGCGGTATATTGGTGCGGCAGCTGACGCCTGAGACCCGCAGGCTCGGGATATTGTAGGAGCCGCTGACGTGCAGGATAGACCGCCCGAGAACCGCGGGAGAGATGTCCGCGCAGGCCCCGGCGTGCTGGTAGAGGTCTATCTCGTAAGCCAGGATCTTCCCCTCGCCGTCGAGGCCCAGCTTGTAATCGTATTCGTAGGCGTGGCGCTTGCCGGTGGTGGCTATGTCCTCGTTGCGTGAGAGCGCAAGCTTCACCGGGCGCTTGAGCAGGTAAGCGGCCATGGCCGGGGCCGTTATCCAGACGGCCGTGGACTCCTTGCCGCCGAAGCCGCCGCCCAGGCGGCGGATGTCGAGCTCCACCTTGTGCATGGGGATGCCAAGCACTTCGGCGAGGTGGTGGTGGAAAGCCCCGGGAGACTGGGCGCTGGCGTGCACCTTAATGGTGTCGTGCTCTCCGGGCACAGCCAGCGCGCGCTGCGTCTCGAAATAGAAATGTTCCTGCGGGCCGCTGGCGAGTTTGCCCTGCGCCACGTATTTGCACCGGGCGTAGGCGCCGGCCAGGTCGCCGGTCACGCGCTCGCGGCGCTTGCCGTGGATCAGGCCTTTAGCCGCGGCCTCGCGCGGGCTGAAGACAGCCGGGAGCGGCTCAATGTCGGCCTGTATGAACTTCAGCGCCAGGAGGGCGGCGCGCCGGGACTCCGCCACTACCAGCGCTATGGGCTGGCCTATATATTCCACGCTGTCCACGGCCAGCAGGGGCTGGTCCTTCAGGATGTGCCCCACCTGGTTGAGGCCTGGCACGTCTTTGTGCGTGTAGACGGCGGCCACGCCGGGGGCCGCGGCGGCTTTGGAAACGTCCAGAGATCTTATCTTGCCGCGGGCCACGGGCGAGGTGAAGAGCACCGCGTGCAGACAGCCCTCCGGCGCGGGGATATCGTCGATGAAGCGCGAGGTGCCGCGCACGTGCATCAGCATGTCTTCGTTCTTCATACGGCCTCCCCCGCCGCTGCGGTACTGGCGAAATGCGCGCGCACCAGCTGCCCGAGCAAAAGCTTCTTGTAGGCCGCCGAGCCGCGGATGTCGTCTATCGGCCTGGCCTCGCCTTCGGCCGCCCTGGCGAGGGCCTCTACAGTTTCAGCGTCCAGCTTTTGGCCTTTGAAAGACTCCGTGTTCAGGAGCAGCGGCACCTCGGCTACGCCGCCGGCGGAGAGCTTCAGGTCGGTTATCGCGCCGCCGGGCCCGGTAGTCAGCAGCAGCGCGGAGTTAACAGCCGCGGTGTCGAGCGTGGCACGGTTCGAGATCTTTTCGAAATGGTAGCGGGCGCCCTCCGGCAGCAGGGGAATAACTATCTCGCTGACCAGTTCGCTGCAGCCCAGGTCGGTCTTCTTGTAGCTGAGGTAGAACTTGGAGAGCGGCACTTCCCGCCTGCCGCCAGTACCCGTAATGACCATCCGCGCGTCGAGCGCGAGCAGTATGACGGTGGCGTCGCCTATGGGCGAGGCGTTGACCACGTTGCCGGCCAGGGTAGCTTTGTTGCGCAGTATGGCCGAGGAATGCCTCAGGAAATCTTTCTCGAGGGCCGGAAAATGCAGCAGCACCTCCGGCGACAGGCGGAACTCCTCTATGGTGACGGCCCCGCCCACGCGCAGCACGCCGCCGTCGATCTTGATGTAGTTCAGGTCCGGACGCCTGGACAGGAAGCAGAGCTCGCTGTCGATGAGCTGCCCGGGTTTCTGGACGAAGAGGTCCGTGCCGCCGGCCACCAGCACGGCGTTCCCGCCCGCCGCCGCCGGTTCGGCCTCAAGCCGGGCGAGGCGCGCCGGGATCTCTTTGAAATAGGCCGGCACTACTCCGGCGGCTGCCAGCTCCCCCAGGCGCTTGGCCGGGGGCAGGTCCATCTTGGCCAGGCTCGCGCACAGGGCGCGCGCCGCGTTGCGGATGGAGACGTAGCCGGTGCAGCGGCAGATATTGCCGTCCAGCGCGTCTACCGCGCCTTCGTAAGAAAGTTTTTTGGCCCCGAGGCAGAAGCCGGTGAGCGACAGCACTATGCCGGGCGTGCAGAAGCCGCACTGCGAGGCGCTGTGCTCGACGATAAGCTTCTGCACCAGCGTCAGCTCCGCTCCGGAGAGGCCTTCCACGGTGACCACATGGCAGCCGTCGACATCCCCGATAGGCAGCAGGCAGGAGGCGCAGGCCTTGTACGAAACGGCGCCATCGGCCCCGCGGCGTCCCACCAGCACGGTACACGCGCCGCATTCCCCCTCGCGGCAGGCTTCCTTGGTGCCCGACAGGCAGCTGACATCGCGGACGAACTCCAGCACCGTCAGGCCTGGGCGTTCGCCGGTGCTTATAAGCCGCTCGTTAAGGATGAAACTGGTCATTTATACCTCTTTGACCGGCGCGTCAGGCCGGCTTCAGAAATTCGAAATTCCGCCTGCCGCAGCAGGAGCAGTCCGGCTTGCGCTCCGCGGCAACCGGGGAGGCCGTGCCGCGCCAGATATCCAGAGTGTGGAGTTTATGGCCTTCGTACGGCGCGCCGGTCAGGATCTTGATGGCCTCGGTCACCTGCAGCGACGCTACCCAGACCGCGGCCGCGTTGAGCACGCCGAAAGCGTCGCAGGTAGGCAGGCGGCCGCCGGCCGGCGGCAGTTCGAAGAGGCAGCGCAGGCAGGGCCCGACGCCCGGCCGCACCGCCAGCACCATGCCGTCCACGCCCAGCACGCCGCCATAGACCCAGGGCTTGCCGGCCTTCACGGCGGCGTCGTTGAGCAGGAAACGCGTCTCGAAATTATCGGCCCCGTCTATCACCAGGTCGGCCCGCCCGACCAGCTCTTCGATATTCCCGGCGGTAACGTTGACCACTACGGGCTCTATCTTTATCTCCGGGTTTATCGCGCGCAGGCGGCGCGCTGCGGCCTCGGCTTTGGGCGCGCGCGCCTTAACATCGTTCTCGTCGTAAAGGATCTGGGTGGGAAGGTTGAAGAGCTGGACGAAGTCCCGGTCGGCGACTATCAGCCGGCCTATCCCGGCGCGGGCCAGCAGCATGGCCTGGGCGCTGCCGAGGGAGCCGCAGCCCAGCACCAGGACAGAACTGCGGGCCAGCTTATGCTGGCCCGCTGCTCCGATAAGGCTGAGCGCCTCATGCCGCGCGTAGCGCTCTCCTCCCGGGGAAGGGGTGTCGGCGGGCATGAACCGGTCTCTTAGAAAGTGAAACCCATGCCGACTATGAACTTGGCGCCGCTCAGGGTGATCGTGTCCTCTTCGCCGGAGATGCCGCGGTCGAACATGATATGGTTCAGCTCGTAGCGCAGCTCCGTGACGATCTGGAAGTTCTTGCCGGCCTTGAAGCGGGCGCCTATCGGCACGCGGAACATGAAGCCGACGCCCATATCTTCCACCGGGCGGCTGAAGATGGAAGAGTTGGTGAAACCCTTGGCGTACGGCAGCGTTATGGTATTCAGCGAGAGGCCGAGGCCGAGGCCGAAGTACGGGTCCACCTTGGGGGTGGGGATGCGCAGCAGCAGGTCGCCGCTGATGCCGAAGGTCTTTACGGTGGCGTAGTCGTTGGAACTGAAGGTGACATTGCCGCCGGACAGGCCGTTAAGGGCCCAGGCCGCGGTCTGCGCCTTTATATTGCGCTTCTCATAGGACAGCTCCAGGTCGCCGCCGACCGGGCCGTTGCCGAAGCCGCCTACGCGGAAGGCTATCGGGCCGGCGCCTTCGGTGAGCAGCTTGTCGAAGCGGACCGTGCGGAAATCCCTATTGGTCACAAAGGAGTCAACCTTGATGCCGAGGTCATTGGTGTAGGTATTATTGAGGGTGATATTGGCGTTGCTATTGTAGAACTCCAGCGCCATGTTGGGCGAGCCGAAGCCCATGAAGATGTCGAAGAAGCCGTAGGCGAACTCGCCGCGCGGGGCGCGCTGGGCCGGGGCGGGGGCCTGGTAGGGCTGCTGATACGAGGGCTGCTGGTAGGCCTGCGGCTGGACCGGCGCCGGCGCGGGAGCGGTGGCCGCGTCGCCTATCCAGTCCTTCTTCAGCGTGACCTGAGAGGCGCCTATGGCCTGCGCGGTCTCGGTCTTGATCAGGCGGGCGTTAACCTCTATCTGGCCGGCCTGCATCTCCACCAGGGTGCCGGTAACGATGGCTTCCACGCCTAAAACCTTGCCCAGCTGCTGCGCGCTGGAGGCGTCTATGGTGCCGGAGGCCTGGAGCTTCAGCTCGGCCATGACCTTGTCCAGCACGGAGCGCTCGATGATCTCGAACTTGTGCATATTGATCATCTTGATCGTCAGGCGCTCGGAGATGACAGAGCCGTCCTTGGCTGCGGCGCGGCCGTCGGCGTAGGAGAAGGGGATGATGGCTATCTTCTTGCCCTGCACGGAAACGCCGGCCTCGGTTATTTCCCTGGCCAGCAGGCTGTAATTATCCTCGGCGTAGGCTCCGGCCGCGCAGGCCAGCAGCAGAACAGCGGCAAGTGTTTTGGCAATATTTTTCATGCAGTTATTTCCTCACGTTCCAACGGTCGTTTCAGGATCTTGCGGGCGGCAGGCGGTATTTACACATGCCCGGCCCTGTACGGCCCCCCGGGGCGGCACCCTACAATACAGTTATATCATATTCGGGTTTAATGGGGGTAGACTTACCCCGCCCGCCCCGCTCACTTTACGGGTTTGTCCTTCATGTGGCCGCCGCCGCGCTTGTAATGGGTCTTCATGATCTCGGCCAGCACGGAAATGGCGATCTCCCCGGGAGCCTTGCCTCCCAGGTCCAGCCCGACCGGGGAATGCACCCGGGGGTCCTTCAGGGGGTAAAGCTTCTTCTTGCCGAGCAGGCGGAAGATCTCCCCCACCTTGTCGCGGCTGCCTATCATGCCGATATAAGCCGCGTCGGTCTTCATCACGGCCTCCAGGCATTCCCGGTCCAGCGCGTGCCCGCGGGTCACTATCACGGCGTAGGTATCCTTGTCCACGCCCGCGGCCGCCACGGACTTGTGCGGCATTTCATTGATGATGGCGAGCGCGCCGGGAAAGCGCTCTGCGTTGGCGAACTCCGCCCTGTCGTCGGCAACCAGGAACGGGTAGCCGGCCAGCCGGCAGGCCTCGGCGATCTTCACGCCTACGTGGCCGCCGCCAAGGATCAGCACCTTGAAAGGATTTTTATAAACGTCGATGAATACTTCCATCTTGCCCATGCAGATCATGCCGGTATTGCCCTTGGGCTTGAGGTCGAAGATGAATTTGCCGCCATCGCCACTGCTGATGCAGTCCACGGCCCGGCGGATGACCAGCGCCTCCACCGAGCCGCCGCCCACGGTGCCCTCTATGGAGCCGTCGGCGAAGACCAGCATCCTGGCGCCGGCGTCCCTCGGGGTGGAGCCGCCCACCGAGATCACGGTAACAAAGGCGGCGGCGCGGCCCGCGTCTATGGCCTCGCCCAGCATTTTGATCAGGTTCTTTTGTTCTTTCATAGATTATTTTTTACTATTTCAGGCCAGTTTAAATATCTCCAGCGCCTCGCTCTTGCCCTTGAGCGCCACTTTGCCCAGCGGCTCGAACTTTATCCCGGCGCCGAGCGAGGCCCGGGCCTTCTCCAGCGCCGTAGCGCTCACCACTATGTCCGTGTTGAGGTCCTTGGTCTTGGACTCCAACCGCGACGCGATGTTGACCGTGTCGCCTATGAAGGTATATTCCAGCCGCGCCGCGGTGCCGATATTGCCCGCAACCAGCTTGCCGCAGTGGATGCCGATGCCGAACTCCACCTTGCCCGGCGCCTCGCCCGAGGCGTTGAGATCCTCCAGCGCGGCGCGCATGCCTATGGCGGCGCGCACCGCATCGGCCGCGAAATCGTCCGAGCCCAGCGCCGGCGTATAGATGGCCATCACCGCGTCGCCGATGAACTTGTTGATCACGCCGTTATGCTCCGCGATCGGCGGGGTGATATAGTGGAAGTACTTGTTGAGGAAGTCCACCAGATCGGAAGCGCTCATGGTCTCGCTGAGCGGGGTGAAGTTGCGGATGTCGCAGAACATCACCGCCGCCTCCATGTTCTCGCCGCCCAGGTTCACCTTCTTGTTGTGGATCAGCTCGCGCGCGATCTCGATGGACATGTACTTGCCGAAGGTATCCTGCAGCTCCTCGCGCTCTTTCAGGCCGTCCACCATGTCGTTGAAGCCGGCCTTCAGGTAGGCCACCTCGTCGGCGAAATAGATGCGGCTCTTGGCGTAGTCGCCGCCGGCCACCCGGCGCATCCTGCCTATCAGCCCGTCCAGCGGTTTCTGTATGCCGTTGTAAACGCTGGTCAGGCCGCTGAAGAGAACCACGGAGGAAAGCCCCATCATCATGACCAGGTTGCTCCCGAGCGCGTCCCAGGCTACCCTGTTGAAGAACGCCGCATAGATCAGGATAAAAGGCAGGATGGCGAAGCCGGCTATCATTATCGACAACTTGATATAGACCGGCAGCGTGAAGCCGGCGCGCACGCGGTAAAGTTCCGGGCCGGAATATAGGGATTCCATCAGCGTCTTCTGCTTTGAAAGATTGGCGTCCACGTAGACCACCAGCAGCGAGATCTGGGCGAAGAAGGCCGCCGCCGCGGCGGCGAGCCGCGGCTTGTTCAGGAGCCCGGGCGCGAACAAGGCCGGCAGCAGCGAGACCGCCTGGGCGATGACTATCATCAGCAGGCCGTCCCTGTAGATATTGGTGATCCGGCGGCGGATCTTGTCCTTGAGGGCCTCGTCGGGCTTCTGGAGGTAAAGGTAGGCAGGCCTGCCCCAGAGGTAGACCATGGCGCACATGATCCCGAAGGACAGCCCTCCCACGCCGAAGCCCAGCCCCTTGTGCCCGCCCGGCGCGATGCCGGTCAGGGCCGTCAACGTCATGTCGGAGAAAACGGAGCCGACGATGCTCAGCACGAACGGGATAACGAGGATATTGAAGAACTCCTGCAGTTTCTTCTTACGCTCGGCTTTTTCAGAATTCCCCATTTATCGCCCCTTAAAAATATCTCAAGAATACCCAGTATATTATGCCATTTATCGCCGTCAGCGGGAGCCCGGCGCGCGCGAACTCCGCGAAGGTTATGGTCTGCCCCGCTTTCTTCTCGGCGTTCTGGATTATTATCACGTTGCTGGCAGCGCCCAGGATGAACATGTTGCCGGCAAAGGTGGACGCCGCGGCGAGCGCCATCAGCTCGGGCGTGCCCGCCCCGGCGTGGCGCAGCACGGGCAGGTAAAGCGCCACCAGCGGCACGTTGGAGATCAGCTGGCTCAGCAGCACGCTGACCGCCATGATGGGCCCGAGGCCGGAGATGTCCGCCCCGGTGCGAGCTATCAGCCCCTGAAAAAAGCCGGTGTCCCACACGCAGCGCGTCAGCGCGAACATCCCGGCGAAGAAAGCCAGCGTGCTCCAGTCCGTTTTCCGCAGGATCTCGAAGCGCCGCGGACTGAGCAGCAAGCCAGGCGCGGCGGCGGCCAGGGCGATCCACGTCAGGCGGAAATCCAGCGCCGGGTTTATGGAGACCAGGATGATTTTGGCGGTGATAGCCAGCGCCAGCACGGCGGCCGTGAGCCTGGCCAGGCGGGCCAGGGCCCTGTCCTTCACCGGCTCCTGCGAATGGCTAAGTTTTGCGGCCGGGAATTCCCCGGGGTAGAAATGCCGCAATACCAGGAAAACCGCGCCGAGGTTCAGCAGCGTCGGGAGGGCGAGGTATTTAAAGAAGGTCAGGAACGGCGCGGCGAGTTCCCCCCTCACCGCCACCAGCAGGTTCTGCGGATTGCCTATCGGGCTCATCACGCTGCCCACGGTTATGGAGAAGGCCAGCGCCAGCAGCAGCGCCTTCGGGGACAGGCGGTGCTTGCGCGCCAGCAGCAGCGCCACCGGCGTGCCGATGATGGCCAGCGTGTCGTTCATCAGCAGGGCCGAGGCCAGCCCCATGAAGAACACGAAAGTCAGCAGCAACCCCGCTTCGGTGCGCGCGCGCTTGAAAACCTCGAACTCCGCGTGCGCGAGCCACCCGCTCAGCTCGAAGACCTGCCCCGCCGCGAACATGCCGAACAGGAACAGCATTACGTCCGAGTCCACGGCGGCGAGCGCCGCGGCGGGCCTGAGGTCTCCGGACAGCAGCACGGCGGCGGCGCCGCCGCACATCACCTGCCAGATCTCGAGACGATAGCCGCGCACCTGCCTGACCGCCGTGAGCAGGAAAACCGCGGCGAGGATGAGGACGGGGAACATCAGCCGGCTTTAACGAGGGCCTCGTAATCTTCCGGCGTGTCGATGTCGCGGATGATCCCGGTGTCCTTCACTTCCAGGTCGGTGATCCTGACGGAGGGATGGTGGGTCACCCAGTGCAGGCCTTTCTCGAGCGGCCCTTCGAAGCAGAGCGCGCGGTGCGCCGCCGGGATGAGGATGGGGTGCCCGCGCTTAAGTTTAGAATCAGCGGCCCGGAAAGCACGGGGAATGACGATGGTCTCTTTACTGTTGTTCCAGCTGTCGATGACCCGCTTGTAGGTTTCCCTGTCCACCGCCGGCTGATCGGCCAGGCAGACCAGGAAACCCTCGGCGGTTTCAGAGGCGTCCAGCAGCCCGCAGCGCAGCGACGAGAGCTGCCCGTGCTCCGGGTGCGGGTTGACGGTCACCTTCTCACCCGCCGGGGTCCAGCCGGCCAGGATCTCGTGCGAGTCTTTGCCCAGCACCACCACCCGGTCCTCTACGCCAGCCCGGCGCAGCGCGTCGCAGACATGCTCTATGAAGGGCAGGCCCCGCCACTGCAGCAGGGCCTTGGGCCGCCCCATCCGGGAAGAATCACCCGCCGCCAGTATAATAGCCGAGAGCATGGTCTTAGTCCCCCATGCAGATGCCGAGGTCGCGGGCGGTCACTATGCTGTCGCAGTCGGGCGGCACGGTCTTCATGCGGCCGGAGATCTCCGCCAGCGGGACGTAGCGCACCGTCGGGGGGTCCAGCGCCACCATCACGCCGCTCTTGCCCTCGTCCAGCGCGCGCACGGCGGCGGCGCCGAAGCGCAGCGAGAGCAGGCGGTCGAAAGTTGTAGGGCTGCCGCCGCGCAGCAGGTGGCCCAGCACCACGGTGCGGCACTCCTTGCCGGTCAGGGGCTCCAGCTCCCGGGCCACCCGCTCGCCGGCGCCGCCCAGCTTCTCGGCGCGGCCGAGTTCTTTGCTGACCACGCAGACCTTGCCGCCTATCGGCGCGGCGCCCTCGGCCACCACCACTATGCAGTAATGCTTGCCGCGCTTGGGGCGCAGCTTCAGGGCTTCGGCCACTTTCTTTATATCGTAGGGGATCTCGGGTATGAGGATGGCGTCGGCGTTGCCGGAGATGCCGGCGTTCATGGCTATCCACCCGGCGTAGCGGCCCATCACCTCCACCACCATGATGCGCCGGTGCGCGCTGGCGGTGGAGTGCAGCCGGTCGATGCATTCCGTGGCGAAGGAGACGGCCGTGTCGAAGCCGAAGGTCGCCACCGTCTTCTCGAGGTCGTTGTCTATGGTCTTGGGCACGCCTATCACGCGCAGGCCCTTCTCGGCCAGCACATTGGCGATGGCCAGCGAGCCGTCGCCGCCGAGGGCCACCAGCGCGTCCAGCTTGTTCTTGCGGAAGGCCCGGATCAGTTCGTCGGTGCGGTCCCTCTCGTACCACTTGCCGTCCTTACCCAGCGTCGGGTACTTGGCCGGATTGCCCTTGTTGGTGGTGCCGAGTATCGTGCCGCCCAAATGCGTGATGCCGCGCACCTTGCCGCGGGTCAGGGTGATCAGCCCGCCGTCGGGATAGTCTTCGGGCATCATCAGGCCGTTATAGCCGTCCCGGATGCCCACCACCTCTATGCCCTTGTGCAGCGCGGAGATTACCACGGCGCGGATAACCGCGTTAAGGCCCGGCGCGTCGCCGCCGCCGGTGTTGATAGCGATTCTTTTGATCTTGGTTTTAGCCATAAAGAGTTCCCTTCGTATACCTGATTATCACAATCTTTAACGCCGCCTTTCAAGAACGCCGGCGGCTCACAGCCCCTTCAGCGCCTCCCAGAAGTCCAGCGCGTCGGCGTAGCGCATGGTCGGCTCCGGCTCCAGCGCGCGGCTTATCAGCGCGTCCACTCCGGGCGGCAGCCACGGCAGCACAGAGCCGGCCTCGCGGTAATCCTTCAGCAGCTTCTGCTTCTGGTTATCCAGACCGGTATAGGGCAGTGAGCCCGTGAGCATCTCATACAGGCAGACGCCCATCGAATAGATGTCGGACTCACGCTTTACGACTCCGGAATGCTGCTCCGGGGCCATGTAGGCCGGCGTGCCGGAGCTGGTCTGGTGGCTCACGCGCGTCAGCCCGTCGCGCAGCGTGCAGGCCAGGCCGAAATCCATCACCATGGCCTTGCCGGTGTCCGCCAGCATGATATTGGGCGGCTTCAGGTCGCGGTGGATGACGCCGTTGGCGTGCGCGTAATGCACGGCGTCGCAGGTGCCCTCGAAGACTTTTTTGCAGTCGTCGAGCGTGAGCCGCTTTTTTTCCTTCAGGAGCGCGTAAAGAGTTTTTCCCGCCACGTATTCGAAGACCAGGTAGATCTCCCCGTCCTGCTCTATCAGGTTGTAGAGGGCGACGATGTTGGGATGGTTCAGCTTGTCCACGATGGCGGCTTCTTTGCGGAAGCGTTCGTATTCTTCAGGGTATTCCTTGAGGTAGGAATGCATCTGCTTCACGGCCACGGTCAGCCCGCTCTTGCGGTCCAACCCCTCGTAAATTATGCCCATGCCCCCGGCCGCCACCGTGCTGCGCAGCTCGTAACGGCCTGCCAGCGTGATAGCCGGCGCGGGGGCCACGCGGGCGGGCGAAGCCCCGGCCGGAGGGGCTGGGCGCGGCGCCGCGGACGGGCGGGGCGGCCCGGCTACGACCCGGGCTTTAAGCCGGTCGCGCCGCTCGGCCGCATCCTTGTACTCTATCAGGCCGTAAAGTTCCACGGCGCGCTCGAAAGACCCGGCCGCTTCCAGGGCGCCGGCCAGCTCGTAATAATTTTCCGCGCCCTCCGACGGTGAGATGGTGGTCAGCAGGCAATCCGCGGCCAGGCGGTCGAGCTGCCACGCCAGGTCCTGGCGCCCCTTGGCGTCGGCCAGGCGGCCCAGGCGCAGGAAGGCGGCGGGCAACGCCTCGGGAGAGGCGGCTGGGTCCGGCGGCAGCGCGCCCTTCAGGCGCTTCTGCTCGAACACCGCCCCGCCGGGCCCGCGCCCTACGGGGTGCGCGGCGGCTATCTCCCGGTCTATGGTCGACAGCACCAGCCCGGCCCGCACGAAGTCCCCGAGCTGCAGGTAGATCTCGAACAGCAGGCTGTAATCCGTAAGCGTCATCCGTGACTGCGGTTTTTTGAGCAGCGCGGCCAGGGCCTCCTGGAACTTCCCCGCCCGCGCGGCGGCCGCCGCCTCGCTATAAACTCCGGGCGGCGGCGGCGCCCCGTAGGGGGCGGCGGCCCTCGCCGGAGCCGGGAGCTCCTGCGCGCGCGGCGCGGGCGGCTTTGCCCGGCCGACGGAAGAAAAGAAGCGGGCCAGGCCCCGCCAGGCTTTGGCCCACGGTACCGTGACCGCGAGGATCAGCAGGCCCACCACGAAAGACAGGATATCGAAGATCTGTTTTAAGGGGCCCGGGCGGTCGCCCTCCCGCGCCTTGATGTTGGCGGCGAAGGCGGCCACGTCGGCCGGGGCCACGCTCACGCGCGGCCTGCCGGGCGCCCTGACCTCGGCGGAGATCAGGAACTCGTCGCCGTCGGACTCGATAGCGAGGCTGCCCGGGACCACCACCTCGGCCAGTTGCGCCTTCAGGCCGCTCATGTCGCCGGACAGCTCTGCCAGGGCCCGCGCGTCGGAGGTGTACCGCCCGTGGCGCAGCTTGTACATTTCCTCCAGCTCGGCAATGCGCAGCAAGCCGCGCCGCACCGCCGCCGCCGGGTCCCGCGGGCCGCCGCGCAGACTCTCCTGTATCAGGGCGTGCATCCGGCGCACGTCGGCGGACTGGGGGCGCATGCGCAGCAGCGCCTCGAAATCCGCCAGCGCCCTGGGGTAGTCCCCCCTGGAGTAAGCGGCGTAGCCGCGCTTGCTGTAGGCCGCGGCCAGCCTGGGCTCTATCTCGGGCTCCAGCTCCGGGTCCAGGCCGTATGCCTTGCTGAAAGCTATTATCGCCGAGGTATGATCGCCCTTGTCGTAGGCGGCCAGCCCGGACCTGTAGAGGCCGCGGGCCCGCTCCTCCGCCCGCTGGTCGGCGGCGGCCGGCCCGGGAGCCAGGCAGCAGAGTACCGCGGCCAGCGCCAGGGCGGCGTGCGCGAATTTACAGCCTGTTTTCCCGGTTTTCATACCTGGTTGAAGTATAACAAAGGGCGCCGTCCTTATCAAAGCTTCGCGGCCGCCCGCATAAAGGACCGCGGCCCCTGGCGGGGCCGCAGGCGCTCATGTCCATCCATCCTTACACACCGGCTTTCCGGTAGAGCTTGGCGGCCGCTTTGCCGGCGCGCTCGGTCAGCTTGAACTCGTCCACCTGCGTCAGGCGGCCGTTCTTCACTACCACCTTGCCGTTGACTACGGTGTACTTGGTGCGGTGCGACGCGCCGCAGAACAGCAGCGACGCCAGCGGGTCAGACTTGGAACCGATGTAATCCAGGCCGCTCACATCGAAAATAGCCAGGTCCGCGGCCTTGCCGGGCTCGATGGAGCCGATATCGGAGCGGCCGAGCACCGCGGCGCCGCCGCGGGTGGCCAGCTCCAGCGCCTTGCGGGCGGGCATGGCCTTCACGTCCTCCAGGCGGTGCACCAGCATGCACTGGCGCGCTTCGCCCAGCATGTCGCAGGAATCGTTGGAGGCGGAGCCGTCCACGCCGAGGCCCACCGGCACCTTGTGGCGCAGGAACATCGGCACCGGCGCTATGCCCGAGCCCAGCCGCAGGTTGGAACAGGGGCAGTGCGCCACTCCGGTGTGCGTCTTGCCCATCCGCTTCGCTTCGGCTTCGTTGATATAGACGCAGTGGGCGAACCAGGCGTTGCCCTCGTCCACCCAGCCCACGGATTCCATGTATTCCAACGGGCGCATTTTGAATAGCTTCTTGCAGAAGGCTTCCTCGTCCTTGGTCTCGGCGAGATGGGTATGCATGCGCACGCCCCATTTCTTGGCCATCTCGGCGGTGAGCCTGAGCAGCTCCGTAGTGACGGAGAACGGCGAGCACGGCGCCATGGCGACGTTGGTCATGGCGAACTTCTCGCGGCCGTGGAATTTGTTGATGAGCCGCTCGCAGTCTTTGAGGATGAAGTCCTCGTCCTGCACGACGGAATCCGGCGGCAGGCCGCCCTTGCTGCGCCCGCGCGACATGGAGCCTCGCGTCGCGGTGAAGCGCATGCCCACTTCGCGCGCGGCCGCTATCTGCGTGTCGATGAAGAAGCCGCTGTCCTTCTTCGGGAAAAGATACAGGTGGTCGGAGCTGGTGGTGCAGCCGGTCAGCAGCAGCTCGCCCAGGCCCGCCTGCGTGCTGGCGTAAATGGCCTCGGGGTCCACGTGTTTCCAGATGTCGTAGAGATAGACCAGCCAGTCGAACAGTTCCGCGTCCTGCACCTTGGGCAGGTTGCGAGTGAGCGTCTGGTAAAGGTGGTGGTGAGTGTTGACCATGCCGGGCATGACCACGCAGCCCTTGGCGTCTATCACCGTGTCGGCTTTGACCTTGAGGCCCTTGCCCACCTTCTTTATCTCGGGGCCCTCTATGTAGACGTCCCCGCCCTTTATCTCGCGGCCGGCGTCGTCCATGGTGGCCAGCACCTCGGCGTTCTTGATCAGCAGTGTTTTCATAATGGTCCTTAAGATCTCCGCGCTTTTGATATTATAGTAAAATCAATATTAGACGGATGATACAGAAAGGCGACAAGATCGGCACCTATTCCATAACCGGCGAGCTCGGCCGCGGGGGCATGGGCGTGGTGTACCGCGCCCACGACAAGGCCCTGCAGCGCGACGCCGCGCTGAAGATGGTGCTGCCCGAGGCGGCCACGCCCAACAGCAAGCGGCGCTTCCTGCGCGAAGCCGCGGCCATAGCCCGCTGCGACCACCCCGGCATCCTGAAAGTCTACTCCTTCGGCGAGCACGAAGGCCTGCCCTACATGGCCATGGAGTACGTGGACGGCAAGCCGCTGCTGGCCTTCCTGGAACTGGCGCGCGCCGTTAACGACGCGAAAGACCTGGAGGAACTCAAGCGCTTCGGCTATATCCAGGACTCTACGCCCGAGGACGAGGAGCTGCCCTTTTTCCTGCGGCCGCTCGCCGGCCCGCCGCTGGCCGACCCGGACTACGAGAACCGGGCCGCGGCGCTGGTGGCCGGCGTGGCCGACGCCCTTTACGAGGCGCATTCCCTCGGCATTTTGCACCGCGACATCAAGCCCTCGAACATTTTGATAGGCCGCAAGGGCCTGCCCAAGCTGGCCGACTTCGGCCTGGCCAAGTTCGCAGACTCCTCCGACATCACTACCGGGCAGCCGATGCTGGGCACGCTGCGCTACATGGCCCCGGAGAATTTCTCCAACCGCGAGGCCTCCGCCGCTTCCGATATTTACAGCCTGGGCACGGTGCTCTACGAGCTGCTGACGCTGCGGCACCCGTACAAGGGCGACTCCACGGCGGCGTTCATAAGGGCCGTAACGCAGGACAAGTGCCCGCCTCCCTCCAAATACAACCAGTCGGTCTCCCCGGCGCTCGCGCTGGTGATCATGCGCTGCCTGGAGAAGAGCCCGGCGGCGCGCTACAAGAACGCGCGCGAGCTGGCCGACGCCATCCGCCTCGCGGCCCGGCCCAAGGGGCTCAAGACCAATATCGTCGACGGGCTGCTGGGCCTGCTGCGCACGCAGCCGCAGGCCGGCGCAGCGGAGGCCGACGGCGAGCTCCGCTCGGCCGCAGAGACGGACCGCCGGGAGGCCGCGCGCCTGGCCGGCGAAGCGGCCCTCAACTATTTCAGCGACTTCTCGGTGCCGCAGGCGCAGGACCTGGCGGAGGCTGCCCTAAAGCTGGACCAGTACTCCGTGGACGCCACCGCGATGCTGACGGTGCTCTCCAACCACATGGGCGAGACCCCGCTGCTGCGCAAGGCCGGGGCCCGGATGCGCCGGCTGGCCAGGTCCGGGGCTGACGAGCACGCCCGCCTTTACGCCGGGCTCCTCGCCGAGCATTTGGCCAAGTCGGCCGACTGGCTGAAAAAGATGGAGCATTACCTGGGCGGCGGCTCCGACGACCCGGCGCTGCTCGCCATCTGCGCCAGGGCCAGGCTGGCCGCCGGAGACTACGCCAGGGCCCGGGACTACGCCCGCCGCATAGACAAAGCCATCCCCGGCGGCTCGCTGTTCACCTGGTTCGTGGAGGCCTATTTCAACGTCTGGGCCGGGCGGCGGGACCTGTGGCTGCAGCTCACCCTCGACGCCATAAAGGACCACCCGGGCAACGTCATGCTGCGGTTCGCGCTCGCCGAAGGCCTTACCGAGACCGGCCGCCTCGACGAAGCGGAAGCCGCGCTGAAAGAAGCCGCCGGCCTGGCGGGAGAGCACGACTTCATGCCGCTGCTGCGGGGCGAGCTCGCGCTCATGCGCGGGGACTACAAGGCGGCCTGCGTCGACATCCGCAAATCCTTGGGGGCGGAGAAAGACGAATCCATCGGCTACGCGTACTACCGCCTCAGCAAGCTCTACGCCCTCCGGGGCGACAGGAAAGAGGCGCTGCGCCACCTGGGCATAGCCCGCAACCAGGCGCCTGAGCTGAACTTCAAGACCCCCCAGGAACTGGAGGCGCTCGTCGAGGGTTCGGTGGAATACGCCCCCTCTTTCGAGGGCCTGCCCGCTGACTGCCTGGAGCTGAATTTCAAAAAAACCAAGCGCGCCCTGCTGGACAACCTCTGCTCCGCGTCCAAGAACACGGATACACCTTTTTCCACGGTCTACATGTTCGGCAGGGACACGGAGCCCGCCGCGGTACGCAGCTGGGCCGTCTTCAACCACCTGGACCTGGAGCCGAGGAAGCGGGTAAAGATCTTCCTGCAGGCCCTGCCCATGTCCTCTTTCCTGGACGCCCGGGGCAACCCGCTGAAGGCCGAGTTCACCCGGGTGCAGACCTCCTACGCCCGGTACATGGCCACGGTGCAGCTGCCGGCGCCGCTGCGGCAGTCCGGCTTCTGCCCGGTGGAGGCCCAGCTCAACCTTGAAGGCCTCTGGCACGAGCGCCAGGGCGGGGTCATCGATCTGCGCCTGGAGGAAACCGCGCGCGGCGTGGGGCACCGGGCCCATATCCTGGCCCTGCCCGAGGATTCCGAGATGCTCGAGCTTTCGGACCGCGCGGACGAGGAGCTCAAGCGCGGCGGGTGGCGCTTCCTCGTCTACCGGCGCCTCTTTTTCGACGGCGCGCATTTCAGGCTGAAGGCCAGGTTCAGGCACAGGAAGGCCGCATGACGCCTCCGCTCACGCTCACCCTGCGGCTTAAAAAGCCGCTCGCGCGCGGCATCACCTCGCTGAAGCTGCTGGACCCCACTATCTCCGACCTGGCGGGCCTCCTCACAGGCGTGAAGCCGGTCACCTACACCGATTACGCCGGGAGCGACTGGCCGTATATCAAAGGGCTTTGCGACGCGCTCGGCCTGGTCTACGCAGACCCGGAGGCCGCGGCGGCGCGGCGCGGCAAGCATCTGGGCTCGGCGCCAGGCGGCCGGAAGATGCTGCTGCTCGCCAGGAAGCCAGGGCCGCTTAAAGCGGCGGTGGCGGCGTGGGGGAAATCGGCCATAGACCGCGACTGGGGAATGCTGCTTGGCTACCCCGCCTGCTGCGTGGACGCGTACATCCGCTGGCGCACCGGCTGCCACGAGCAGAAAGACCTGGTCCGCTTCACGGCGGAGAATTCCCCCGCGGGAAAGGCCTGGGACTTCAAGCTCAACAATATCGTCAACTATTTTTCCCGCGTGTACGGCGCAGACGAGCCGCAGAGCCGCCTGATCAGCGACCTGAACCAGCGCGCCGGGCTTCTGATCTCCATAGCGCACGTGGCCAGCTGGCATTCCTGCTCCTACCTCTGCAAGGAGAGCTCTAAGAAAGCCTCCGCTATCTTCGAGTTCTTCGAGGATTACGCCCCGGCTTACGCCGCGGGCCTAAAGCGCCTGCTGGCGCGGCCGTTCCTCTTTGTGGATAAATACGATTTTCTCCCCCTCGAAAAAAAGGCCGGGGCGGGTTGGGCTTTCACCTACCCCGCGCTGCCGCTCGGCCTGCTGCCGCCCGGGCGCGCCGCGGCGCTGAAGAACTCCGACGGGCTGGAGATCTCCGGGCGCGGCCTGAAGCTGGGCGGCAGAACCCTGAAGACGCCGGCCGCGCCGTTAATATTAAATTTTTCTTCCCGAAATTTATAAAATAGATTGCGGACAGACTGACAGGAGCCCGATCATGAAAAAAATACAATTCCTTACCGACGCGCAGCTGAAGACCGAGGCCGAGCGCTGCCTCTATTGCGAGGACAAGCCCTGCCAGAAGGCCTGCCCGGCCGACTGTTCCCCAGCCGATTTCATCATGGCCGCGCGCCAGCTGGCGGATTCCGATTTCAAGCGCTCGGCGGCGCTGATCATGGGCCACAACACTTTCGGCGGCGTCTGCGGCGCCGTCTGCCCCGACTGGTTCTGCGTCAAGGCCTGCTCCCGCAAGATCTTCGACAACCCGATCAAGATCCCCCCCTTCCAGGCCGCCGTCGTGCAGCGCGCCAAGGAACTGGGCGTAATGCCCAAATTCAAGAAAGCCAGGCCCAACGGCAAAAAGGTCGCCGTGATAGGCGCCGGCCCCGCCGGCCTCTCGGCCGCGGGCACGCTGGCCCAGCTCGGCTACAAGGTGGACGTCTTCGAGAAGGACAAGCGCGCCGGCGGCGCCTGCAATTTGATCCCCGACGCGCGCTTCCCGAAGGAAGTGCTGAAGACCGAGATCGAGTGGGTAAAGGGCCTCGGCGACATAAAGATCAAGACCGGCGCGGGCGTGAAGGACCCCGCCGCGCTCCTGAAGAAATACGATTCCGTCATCGTCACCGCCGGCGTGGAAGAGCAGCTGAAGCTCGGCATCGAGGGCGAGGGCCTCGGCGTGGAAGGCCTGGAATACCTGCGCAATACCTCCAAGTACAAGGTGAAGGGCAAGAATGTCGCCGTCATAGGCGGCGGCGCCGTGGCCGCCGACTGCGCCATGAAGGCGCTCACCCTGGGCGCGGCCCGCGCCGAGATCTTCACCCGCAAGAACATAGGCGACATCCAGCTGCCCGAGCACGAGCTGCGCGATATTATAAAAGCGGGCATCAACATCAACGGCCGCAGCCGCATCACCGGCATCCTCAAAGGCGGCAAGGGCATAAAGATAGTCCGCCTCGACGAGAAATGCAGGGATATCCCCGGCACGGAGCAGGTCCGCGGCGACGTGCAGTTCACCGTGCTGGCCATCAAGAACATGCCCGTGTTCACCGACAAGGGCGTTGAGGGCGTGTTCCTGGCCGGCGACTGCCGCAACGGCGCGGCCACCGTGGTGGAAGGCACCGCCTCCGCCAAGAACGCCGCCATGGAAGCCCACGCCTGGATGCAGGGCAAAGAGGCCCCGGCCTTCCCCGACAACAAGAAAAGCCACGTGCTCCTGGCCGGCCGCGACATGAGGCCGGTGGACCTGACCACCGACTTCTTCGGCCGCAAGCTGAGCTCCCCCTTCCTCATCTCGGCCTCCCCCCACTCCGACGGCTACGAGCAGGTGAAAGCCGCCTACGAGGCCGGCTGGCCCGGCGTGGTTATGAAGACCGCCTTCGACGGCATGCATATCCACATCCCGTCGGAGTACATGGTGACCTTCAACGAGAGCACCTACGGCAACTCCGACAATGTCTCCGGCCACCCGCTCGACCGCGTCTGCAAAGAGGTCGCCCGCCTGGTCAAGGAATACCCTGACCGCCTGACCGCGGCCTCCACCGGCGGCCCGGTGACCGGCAACGACGAGTTCGACAAGAAAGGCTGGCAGAGCAACACGCTGAAGCTCGAGAAGGCCGGCGCGATGGCCATCGAATACTCCCTCTCCTGCCCGCAGGGCGGAGACGGCACCAAGGGCGATATCGTTTCTCAGGACCCGGAGCTCGCGGCCAAGATCATCGGCTGGGTGATGGAGGTCTCCGACCCGGAGATCCCCAAGCTCTTCAAGCTGACCGGCGCGGTCACCGCCATCTGGCAGATAGTCAACGCCATAAAGCAGGTCTACGCGAAGTATCCGCACAAGAAGGCCGGCATAACGCTCGCCAACTCGTTCCCGGCGCTCGCCTTCCGCCCGCGGATGAGCGGCAAAGGGCGTTGGGAAGAGGGCATGATAGTGGGCATGAGCGGCGAGGGCGTGGCACCCATCAGCAACCTCACCATCTCCAAGGCGGTCAGCCTCGGCGTGCCGATCTCCGGCAACGGCGGGCCGATGGATTATAAAGCCGCGGCGCATTTCCTGGCGCTGGGCGCGGGGTCCGTGCAGTTCTGCACCGTGGTCATGAAGTACGGCTTCGGCATCATAGGCGAGCTCGAGAGCGGCCTCAGCTTCATGCTGGAGGAAAAGGGTTACAAGTCTGTCGGCGAGTTCATTGGCTGCGCGCTGCCCGGCCCGGTCACAAACTTCCCGGACCTCACGCCGGTCAAGAACATCCCGTCGGTGGACGCCGAGCTGTGCCGCCACTGCGGCAACTGCGAGCGCTGCGGCTACCTGGCCGTGAAGCTCGACGGCAAGAAGGTGCCGCAGTTCGACGCCTCCAAGTGCATAGGCTGCTCGCTCTGCGCCAAGAAATGCTTCGCCGGAGCCATCAAGATGCGCAAGCGCACCGCGGCCGAGCAGAAGGTCTGCCCGGACTGACCAAAGGACACGCCATGACGAAGACGATACTGATAAAGAACGGCATCATCGCCACGCTGGGCGAGAAGAACAAGGTCCTGACGGGCCACGCCCTGCTGATAGAGGACGGGCTGATAAAGAAGATAGCCCCGCAGAAGAGCTTCAAGGGCAAGTACGGCAAAGTCATAGACGCCGCAGGCAAGCTGGTAATGCCGGGCTTCATCAACGCGCACATGCATTTCTACAGCACCTTCGCGCGCGGCCTGGGCAAGGCCGCCCCGTCGAAGAGCTTCGTGGAGATCCTCAACAACCTCTGGTGGCGCCTGGACAAACAGCTGACCAACGCCGACTCCTATTACAGCGCCGCGATACCGCTGATCAACGCCGTGCGCAAGGGCACCACCACCATCATAGACCACCACGCGAGCCCCTTCGCCATCACCGGCTCGCTCGCCGCCGTGGAGAAGGCCGTGCGCGAGACCGGCCTGCGCGCGGCCCTGTGCTACGAGGTCTCCGACCGCGACGGCAAGGAAAAGGCCAAGGAGGGCCTGGACGAGAATTCGGCCTTCATCGCCGCCTGTCAGAAGCGCAAGGACAACATGGTGAAGGCATTGTTCGGCCTGCACGCCTCATTCACCATCACCGACGAGACCTTGGAAGAGGCCGCCTACCGCGGCCACAAGCTGGGCGTGGGTTTCCACATCCACACCGCCGAGTCCCAGGCCGACCAGCTGCACTGCGAGTCCCACCACAAGCTGCGCGTGGTGGAGCGCCTGCGCGACTTCGGCATCCTGGGCCGCCAGTCCATAGCCGCGCACTGCGTGCACGTCAACGACGAGGAGATAGAGATCCTCAAGAAGACCGAGACCGCCGTGGCGCATAACCCCCAGTCCAACGCCAACAACTCGGTGGGCATCGCCGACGTGGCCAACATGGCGCGGCGCGGCGTGCTGGTGGGCCTCGGCACCGACGCGATGACCGTGAACATGCTCGAAGAGCTGCGCTGCGCGCTGTGGCTGCAGCACCTCAAGCACGACCCCTCGCACGGCTTCATGGAAGTGGCGAACGCCCTCCTGGTCAACAACGCCAGGATAGCCAACCGCTACTTCAAGAACGTAGGAGAGCTGAAGCCCGGCTACGCGGCGGACATAGCGGTGATAGACTACATGCCCCCCACGCCGATGGACGCCTCCAACTTCGCCGGCCACCTCATCTTCGGCGTCAGCCAGAGCACGGTGGACACCACCATCTGCGCAGGCCGCGTGCTCATGGAGAAGAAAGTCCTGAAGCTCGGCCTCGACGAGGAGGAGGTCTCCCGCAAGTCCTCCGAACTGGCGAAGAAGCTCTGGAGCAGGTTCTAGGCGGCCGGACAGCGCGAAGAAAGAGCCCGGCCCACGCCGGGCTCTTTTATTTTGGGTCTTGACAACGGCCGGGGCGCCTGCTAAACTATCACTGTGCTAGCATACTAGCACAGTTATGATCACACTCAACCAAACCTCGCAGGTCCCCATCTACGACCAGATCAAGCTGGGCCTGAAAGGCCTCGTTAAGAAAGGCCTGTTGAAGCCCGGCGACGCGGCCCCTTCCATAAGGAAGATGGCCGCCGACCTGAAAGTGAATCCCAACACCGTGGCCCGCGCCTTCCGCGAACTGACCGCCGAGGGCTTTTTTGAAAGCAGCCGCGGCCAGGAGAACATAATTTCCCACCGGGCCTCCGGGCTGGCCGAGAGCGCCGCCCGCAAGGTGTCGGAAAGCCTGGAGGCGGCGCTGAAAGGCGGGCTGGAGAGCGGTTTTTCCTGGGGAGACCTGGAAAAGATGATCGCCGCCCTCAAGAGGAAACTATTATGAACGACGTCCTGGAAGTAAGAGGCCTGACCAAGGCCTTCGGCAAGAATGAGGTGCTCAGGGGTCTGGACCTGGCCGCGGCGAAAGGCGAAGTTGTAGGCATACTAGGCCGCAACGGCTCCGGCAAGACCACCCTCTTCTCCATACTGCTGGACCTCACCGCGCCGGATTCCGGCCGCGCGGAAATACTGGGCCTGCGGCCCGACGGCAGCGGCAGGGTGCGCGGCCTGATAGGCTACGTGCCGGAGAAGCCGGCATTCCACGCCTTCATGACGGCGGAGGAAGTCCTCCGCTTCCGCGCGCGCTACTTCCCACGCTGGGACATGGCCAAGGCGCTGGCGCTCTGCGGGAAGTTGGAGCTGGACCCCGCCTGCAAAGTTTCGGCCATGAGCAAGGGCAACCTGGCCAAGCTGGCGTGGGTTACCGCCGTGGCCCATAACCCGGAGATCCTGCTGCTCGACGAGCCGACTTCCGGACTCGATTACCTTGTGCGGGACCATCTCCTCAACGGCCTCATCCACGAGCTCACCGAAGGCGGCAAGACCATCCTAGTCGCCAACCACCGCATGGGCGAGATGGGCGGGATCCTCGACAGGGTCTGCGTGCTCAAAGACGGCGTCATAGCCGCGAGCCACGGCGCGGCCTTCCTCTCCGAAGAGGTTTTTCGGGCCGCGGTGCGGCTGGAGTCGCCCGTTACCCTGCCGGACGGCGTTGTGCCGCTCGGCGGCGTCGGCCCGCTTAAGGAATTCGCCGTGTTCGGCCGCGAAAAGCTGGAGAAGCTCAGGCTGGACCCGGCCTTCGCCGGGGCGGAGTTCACCCCCATGCCGCTGGAAGAGTCTTTCAAAGTGCTGCTGGGCGAATAGAGGAAAACTATATGAAGAACCTGATAATACTTCAGTTCAGGAAAAGCCGCCTCCCCTTCCTGGTGATGGCCGGTGCCGTCCTGCTGTCCGCTCCCGCGGCGCTGCTCTTCCGCCCTTCCAGCATGACAGGGGCCGAGTCGGTCAACATCGCCATGCTTTTCTGGGCCCTGGCGGGCCTGCCGCTGGCCCTGATGACCCTGGCCGGTACGGCGGGCTCGGACGCAGCCTCCGACGCGGCGCGCGCGGCGGAGCAGCCGCTGCCTGAAAGCCAGTACAGGCAGGTCCTGGGCGGGCTGGCCGCGGCCGCGCTCCAGGCGGCGCTGCTCGTACTGGCCGTCTACGCCATAATGGGCTTCGCGGTACCGCTGGACAAGCTCAACTTCGTGAACGCCCACGTGGCGAGGCATTACCTGTTCTACGCGGCGTTCCTCGTCCTCTACACCTTCGCGCTCTCCTACGCCTTCCGCAATGCCGTGGCCGGCGGCCTGGCCGCTGCGGCGCTGCTGCTCGTCACGGCGGCCCCGCTGCTCTCGGCGGCCCTGTTCGGGGAACTGATGCTGGACCTCATCCCGCTGGTTTTCATCAATTCGCTGACCGCGGTACTGGCCCTGGCCGGCTCGCTTGGCGCGCTGTACCTGTTGTGCCGCGCCTACGCCCGCAGAGAGGCCGGGAGAGCGGCCAAGGCCCTTCTTTCAGCGCTTCTGCTGACGGCCCCCGTGCTTCCGCCTTTCTTCGGCCTGGCCGCCCTCCGCGCCAAGGCCGCGGAGGTCACCTGGCCGGTATATCCGCTGGTCCTCAACTCCGACGCTCCCGAGGCCGCGCCCGGCGTCATGCTGGCGCAGAAACCTTTCACCGGCGAGGTCTTCCTTATAGACGAGGAGGGCAGGCGCGCCGCGGTCTTCCCCGAAGAGTCGGGCCGGGGCCTGCCTAATTATTTTTTCCCTGTTCCGGCTTTCGTGAGCGGCCAGACGATGTCGGCCCCCGACGGCACCGTCTGGGTATACTGCAACCGCTACGACAAGCCGGCTGTACTGCTCAACGGCAGCGTCGCCGCGGGGATGAAATTGCGCTCCACCCTGCCGGACTCCCGGCGGGCGTACTTCGTGCGGGGAAAGGTCCCGGCGATAGTCGAGCGCCGCAAAGACGGCGTCTATCACGCTCCGCTGCGGACCGGCACGGGGCCGCTGGAATGGGAGAAGATCGGAACCATGTCAGCAGAGGCCGCGAAACGGTGGCAGACCGGCACCGGCGAGGAAGCCCTGCTGGACGCCTTCTTGCGCGCTAAACTGGCCGGGGCCCCGGGCGTAGCCGTAGTCTCCGCCGACGGCAGGGCCGTGACTTCCGGCGGGGAAAAGTGGACGGTGCCCGGAGCCTTGGGGGCCAAATTTCCTCTGGTCGGCATAAAACTCGCAGACGGGATGAACTACGTCGTGCCCGCCGGTGAAGGCAAAGACTATGCCGCCTACCTCTGCCCCCCCGGGAAGGCGGCCCGCCGGCTCTGGCAGGGGTACTTCCGCGTCGGCTCGAACCTCTGGCAGGCCCCCGACGGCACCCTCTGGGGTTACAACAGGAAATCGCGCGTGGAGTCTACGGTCAAAACTATTTTCGGAACGACGAAGAACGGGCTGGAGTCCCCGCAATTCAATATCCTGACCCGGGACGGGAGGTCCATAGAGTCGTTCCGGCTCGACCAGATATTAAGAGACCTCCCCGGTGCAAAGGGCGAAATAGCGCTGGTCAGGGAGAATAATGGCGAGTTCTGGTTCACGATCGGCAACGCCTACCTGGTAAAGACCGGCGCAAACCCGCACGGCCCCTACTCCTACTGGAAACTTCCCCAAAGCGTAGAGGAGAAGTACTGGCGCAGCAACCTGCTGGCCGACCGCAACGGGCTGCTGATCGCGGCGATAGACGGAATTCATTTCATGGACTGGGAGGGCAAAGCGAAGCGGCTGTAAGACCGGGGACAAAAAAGAGCGCGGGCCGTCCGTCAGGGGCGGCCCGCGCGCTTTTCTACCGCGGTCAGAAAGTCTGCGTCACCTTGTTAAGCCCCATGAGAGGGTGCGACTACACATCATTTTTCGGGATCCGTTTAGAATAGTCTCTATACCACGCCTCGTTGCCATAGATCCTGGACATACAATCCGGACACAGCCCGTGAGAGTAGACTACCCCCTTTTCCGCCACAACGACACGCCCCGCCCATCTGCCGCCGCTGTCCCGGGTTTTGTTGCAACCGCAGCAGAGAACAACAAAGCCATTGCGCGCCCAACCGCCGTCACTCATTTTGAACCTTCAGTAAGAACGCAGAACAGGACATTACAGTATCCTGCAGCAATTCTTAAATTTTTTCAGGAACATCATCTAATAGTAACTCAGATATCAACTTGATTTGAAGGGATCTCAGGATCGCTATCGGCAACATCAGGCTGTAATCGTTCCTGGATCCCCATATCTGATACGATCTGCCTTAATTCACGATTTTCGCCCTCAATGACTTTCAACTTGGCCGCGACAACCGTGTCCCGCTTTCCTTTCCATAGATAAAACGTGCGGCGACTTATACCAAGTTTCCGGCATATCGTTTCGATAGAAACGCCCAGATCATACAGTCTTAAAGCGTAGTTTATCCGCTCTTCATTGCGGCAGCCACCCATAGTGTGTACATATAGTGTACATTTCGGATGAAACGCAGGCCACTAAAGTTATTTTTAACACTCAAATAAATATTTCAAGCCCCTATCACCGCGCATGCACGATAATCGCCGACCCGCAACCATGGGTCAATCTGTCTTCATCAGGGAGATCTCTATGCGTCTGTTCTTGGCTCGGCCTTCCGCGGTAGAATTATCCCCGACCGGCCGGTTATCGCCGTAGCCTATGCCGGCCAGGTGCTTGGAGTTCAGGCCCTCCCCTTGCATGAACTCAAGAACGCTGTAAGCTCTGGCCATCGAAAGCTCCCAATTAGAAGTATATTTCCCGTTCTTAATAGGGACATTGTCGGTATGTCCCTCGATTATAACGTCGTTGGGGATCTTTTTCAGCTCGGCGGCTATCGGGGCAAGCACTTTTCTGGCGGGCTCTTTCAGGTCCGCCTTTCCCGAAGCGAACAGTACCCCTTCCGTAAGCACCAGCTTTACTTTGCGCTCATTGGACTGTATCTGGACCAGGTTGGCCAGTTCGCCGGACTGCATAGACTCCTTCAGGTTGGACTCCACCTGCGATTCGTTTTCCTGCGCTTTGGCGCGCTCCAGACCGCGCGAAACGGCATTGCCGCCGAAGGCTTTCTGGATGTTCCCCAGGGATTCCTCGTATTTGCGGTTCTTGGTCTTGTCGTTTTTGGTAATAGAGAAAGAGAACAGCACCAGAAAGAATATCATCAGGTAGCTCATCAGGTCGCCGTAAGTTACGGCCCAAAGCGCCCCTTTGTTCAGGTGATTCTCTACTTCATCCCTTCGCTGCTTGTATATAGCCATAAGCGCCTTTAAACCGCGTCTCCCGGTCGTTCTTCCACGCTGCCGCTAGGCTTAAGCGGCTCCTCGATGTCGCGGAGATACTTTTTCTCGAGCGTGTCGGTCTTGTGGTCAAGTGAGAACAGGCGCTTGTCCAGTTTTTCACATTTTTCCAGGGCCAGGAAAGCCGCTTGCTGGGCGTTCTTGATCTTGCCACCCGCGGCTTGCCAGATCGCCTTAAGGGCGGAGAGTTTAGCAGAGGCGGCAGCCATAACTTCCTCCCGCATCTTCCGGGAAGTATGCCCAAGGAGTTCGTGCGCTTCACGGATCACCTTATCCGCTTCCGCGAGCACAAGATCCTTTGCCGAAGAGACTTCTAGGCAAAGCTGGTCCATCGACTCATTAACGTTTAAGACCTCACTTTCAAGCTTCCCCAGCCGTAGCGCCGTTTCGGATTCTGCTTTCTCCCGCAGGCCGCGCTCGTCCGAGATCAGGCCGCTAACTCCCGCTTTATTTTCATAGAACGAGAGCTCTGTCGCTTCGCAGCGTTCCTTTACGGCGTCCAGTTTCTTCAGCGCCATGTTCAAGGCTCCGGCGCAGGACTCCGCGCGGCGTTTAAACTCAGCGAACTCAGCCTCGTACTCCTGTCTGCAGCCAACGGTTTCACATTCTATTTTGGTCAGCCGCGCACGCGCTTCGGACTCCAGTTTTTTCCGCTGCCCCCGCTCAGCCGCCACCAGGGTCCGCACTTCAGCGTTATTTTCAGACACCAGTCGTTCCAGTGACTGAAGGTGCTCCTGCAGATCCCCCAGCTCGCCAAGCGTTCCCTTCAGCCCGGCCGCGTACGTCTCTCCTCGGCGGGTCAGCTCGGCAAGTTCCGTTTCATGCGATCGCAGAATACCCGCTGTCACGCTTTCTATCTTTCCGAACCTCTCTTCTATTTCTGACTCGAACTTTTTCCTGCGGCGACTCTCTTCCTCGGAGAAAGCCTGTGCCGTTTTTTCCATCGCTGAAGCCGCGCCCGCCAGCGTCGCCCGCAGCTCCGTATCCAGCGAAGCCGCCCACCGGCGGATCTCGTCGGCGCCGGCCGCGCCCGCGCGGCGGTCGGCTCCGGCGGCACGTTCCATTTCCGCGGCGTGCTCCGCCATTTCAGCGGCCTTGCTCTCTGCGCAATTCCGGACGCCCGTTATCAGGTCCTTCAGCTCGTTCTCGCTGTTCTCGATCATCCGCTTCAGGTTAGCCTCAAGGCCCGGGACCTGCGCTGTTTTTTTCAGCAACTCCCCCATTCCGGCTTCAAGAGCGGCAAGTCTATTATTAACAGCCGCTCCAGAATCCGGGACCCCGCTCTGAGAGGCCGCCACACGCCTCGTTTCGGCTTCGGTCTCAAGCCGCTTTATTTTCATTTCCAGTTCGGCCAGCTTGTTCTTCAGACCAGTAACGTCCTGCTGCGGCTTGGCAAACTCCGGAGGGGCAAGAGGTTCCGACTTAAACTGAGATGCCGCGCCTGCAGCGTCTTCCGAGGACTTAAGGAAGGAAAAGACCGACCCGCCCTTGAGACGTTCGAAGATCTTATCCGCCTTATTCGATTCGTCGTTCATAATAGCGATAGGGAAAAGTCTCAGGCCCTTATGCCGCGCTCCCGCTTTCCCCCATAACGCTGCGGGTCTTTTCCGCTATTTCCTTCCTGGCGGCATCAAGCTGTTCTTTTTCGCGCTTAAGCTCCGCGGCCATTACCTCTATGGCGGCGAATTTCTCACGTATGACCACGCCCGAAACTCCGGTAAGGGAGGAAAGCCTGTCTCCACCGACTTGCGTCACAAGGGAAACAAGGGTATTCTCGTAACCACCAAGGCGTTTTGAAACATATTCGATAGACGAGCATACGGTTCCGATCTGCCGCAGCGTAGCCAACGCGCCGGCGTAGTTGGCGCTAAGCCGCGCGAACTGCTCACGGTTCTTTTCCTGAAGGTCCGTCATAAAGCGCTCAAGAGCCTTGTCTACGATGAGCCCGACATTTTCCAACGCCGATTCCATGGTCCTTTTGTTGCCGTTAATGGCCTGGTCAAGCCCCTGTTCCAGCGCTTTTGCCTTTTTCTCGAACCCTTCAGCTATAATGCTGAAGTCGGAGACCTTTTCCCAGAAATGTTCAGCCTGCTCCTTATGTGCGTGCCTTATCGTCGCCAATTCCCCGCCGAGTTCCCTTAAATGCACGCTATACTCCTCCAGATTTATGCTGGACAGGGCTTTCTCCAGGGAAGATATCTTCGCGGCGGCCTCCGAGAACGCCTGAAGACTCGCCTCTTCCTGAGAGCGCAAGGTATCTATGTTTCTGGTCAGCGCCGAAACCTTTTTATCCAGTTCGTCCGCCCGCGCATTATAGTTTATGCCGCCTTCCTTCACCGAGGATTCGTTCCTGGCGCCCACCGCTATCACCGAGTCGCGCAGTTGCAGGAAACCGTCTTCGCATGTCCTGCGGGTTTCGTCCAGCTTTCTCTCCAGTTCCGCGCTCCGCGACATGGACCGCTTTGCCTGGTCCTGCAACAGGCGTATGTCTTCATCGCGCTTCTTCCTCTCCTCTTCCAGGACCTTGGGCAACTCGGCAGCCATGCTCTTAACTTCCAGCCGGTAATTCTTCATCTCCCCCGCATGCGCGGCGCCCAGCGTTTTTAAGGCATCCAGCCGCGACACGAGACCCGCCAGAACGGACATCATGCCGCCGGTTCTTTTTTCCGCGGCGGCCCCGGCCGCGGCGGCTTGCCGCGACAGGTTATCAGCCAATACCCCGGGGATGTTCTTCGCTATAGCCTCTATCCGGGCATTAAGTTCCGCTACCTGCTCCGGGCTGGCCGACGGCGCCGGATTCAGACCGGCTAGTTTGGTCTCCACCGTGGCGGTCAGGTTCTTTTCAAGCAGGTCTATGCGGGCTTCAAGGGCGGTTATCTGCTTGGTAGTCACCGCGGGCACGGGAACGTGCGGAGCGGAGTTCAACCCGGCCAGTTTGGTTTCCACCAGGGAAATCAGGTTCTTTTCAAGCAGGTTGAGGCGGTCCTTAAGGGCGGTTATTTGCTCCTTAGGGACTTCCGGCGCGGGAGCAGGCCAGGCCGGGGATTGGGGAGCGATAGCCGAAAAAACGGAATTTCCGTTGAGTTCTCCCGCCAGTCCGCGGCTTTTTTTATAGTCAGGCATAATGATATCTCCGGTATCAGGCGCCGGCCTGCTCGCTGGACAGCATAAATTTCCGGGTGTCTGAAGGCTTCAGTATCTTTCCTTCCTGTATCAGCTCGGCCATTACCCGCATTATACGTTCCAGCGCCTCTTCCGTCTTTTCCGGGGAGGGCGCGCCGTAACTCATGCTCTGCTCCACCATCTGCCAGGTCTTTTCGGCCATCTGCCCCTTGATCTTCTCCTTCACATCGGACGGCAGGTCAAAAAGCGCGGAGGCCCACTCTTCGGCCTTGATCGAGGTCACAAGGAAGGAAAGGTCCCTGTCACTGAACATGCCTATATCGTCCGGCAGCAGTATGGATTTGCGCACCTCCGCGGCCAGTTCGGGATGCTTTTTGGTAAGTTCATCCAGCATCCCGCGCTTGGCGCGCAGGTTCACGTTCTCTATCACGCTCAGCGCTCCTTCAATTCCGCCTACCGCGCCGCTCAGGCGTCTTTCCAGCTCGTCTTTAAGGGTAATTATTACGTCAGGCTCAATGAACCGTATCTTGGCCATGTTAATGATAACGTCGGAAGCGAAAGAGGCCGGAAGCCTTTTAATGAACTCGCCCCGCACGTCCTGCTGAAGGTGCCCCGCCACCAGCGCCACATTGGCCGGGTCTTCGCTCACCATCATATTTACAAGGAACGGCACCTGGTCGAGGCGGATGTCGAATACGACCCCCCCGCTCTCGTCACGGGAGACGGTCCCGCCGCCTTCGGGCTGCGCCCCGCCGCCGGTGGCGGCAAGCGCCGGCTGACCGGCGTCCGGCATACCAGGCGCGCCGTTCTTACCCAGCTCCATAGTTATCTGGTGGCTCTGCTGCACTTTCGCCATGGTGCTCATGGCGCCGGCGAGTTTCAGAAAACCCACAGCAACGACTACCATGGCGATTACAGCTATCAAGGTAAGCATTACGTATTTGAGGACCATGCTTATGGCCTCCGGGGTATACCAGATAGTGCGCCAGAGCGGCGCAAAAGGGGCCTTTATTACGGACATCTGGTCTCCCCTCTTAACGTCCAGCATCAGCATTTCAGAAACGACCTTGCGGATATTCTCGGCGTCCAGTTCCGGCAGGTCCCGGTTGACGATGATACTGACGGACATCTTCTTAACTATGGCCGAGGGATACTGCATCTGCCTGTTATAGGATTTATTTTCCGTACCGCCCGTACCGTAAGCCGGGAAACCGGGCATAAGGTAGTCCCCCGATTGCGCGTCCCCCCCGGCGCCCTGCCATTTGAAAGGATTATTCTTGTCCTGCGAGACCGCGGAGGTGACATCCATTTTTTCGGTGCGGCTGAAATCCATAGTGGCCTCGACCACCACCTTGGCCTGGTTGGGGCCGAGCAGGCGCACCAGCACCTCGTCCACCTTCTGTTCAAGCGCGCGCTCGTACTTGGCCTTATCCTCGAAAGGCAGGGACTGCGCAAAAAGACCCGGCACCTGGAGGAACAAGAGGGCCGCTGCGATAACCGCCGTATTTCTTCCTATTTTTTTCATAAACACAACGCTCCATCCTGAAAATCGGATCACAGGAAAGCCTGCAAGCGCCGCTCTACCACCAGCGGCACGCTTCCCTTCATTATCTCAAGCACACCTTCCAGTATCATGGTCTTAAGGCGCACCTGCATCCAGACCTTGGCCCGCATTTTCCCCGCTATGGGTACGCAGACCATGTTGGCGAAGAAGATCCCGTAAAAAGCCGAGGTTATGGCCACCGCCATGGCCGGGCCCACGCTCTCGGGGTTGGCGAGGTCTTTCAATACCCCGATGATGCCGATGAGCGTCCCCAGAAGCCCGAACATCGGGGCCATTACGCCCATAGTGCGGTAAACGTTGGCGACTTCGGTCATATCATCCACGCCCTGGTTTATCTCCTGTTCAAGCACCTGTCTGACGAAGTTATAGTCGTTATATTCAAGCGCCGCTATGGCCGCCCTGTTGAGGAATCCGTCAGCCACTCCTGGATCGGCGTCTTTAAGCGCGACAAGCCCCCGCATGCGTGACTGCTCCGCGAGGTTTACTATCACGGGGATAAACTTCTCAAGGGACGCCTCGCCGGTCTCTCGGAATATCCAGCCCAGTTCGCGCGCGGCGCGGGAAACATACTTCAGAGGGGTATTTATAAGCGTGGCAACTATGGTACCGCCTATGACCACTACCACGCCATGCATATTCAGCAGGGAAGCCGAGATCTGGTTGCCGGCGAAACCGGCGAAGATAAGCCCCGCTGCGCCAGCCACACCGAGTATTGTAGTAATGTCCATATATTTCCTCCGCGGCCGCGTTCCGCCCTGCCTTAAGACTTGACCGGGACCTTGAACCAGAATGTCGACCCTTTCCCAAGGCCCGGGCTGGCCGCGCCAATATCACCTTGGTGGGCGCGCACTACTTCCTGCGCTATCGACAGCCCCAGCCCCCAGCCCTGCTTGCGCAACTTCTCGTCCTTCTGGTGTTTGGCCTGGTAAAACTTCTCGAAGATCTTCTTCGTCTCGCTGGAATGTATCCCTATGCCGGCATCCTTCACCATCGTAACCACATATTTCCCCTCGCGGCGGAAAGAGATCTCGACTTTCTTGTCGGCGGGCGTGAATTTAATAGCGTTATTAACGAGGTTCATAAAGACCTGCGAGAGCCTGAACTTATCTCCGTCGACGAGAACACCCTCGGGGAAGTCGTGCACCACCAGGTCCACGCCCTTCTTCTGCGCGTTTATGGAAAGACCGGGGAGGATATCCTTAGCCATCTCCGGAAAAAAGAAGTCCGTTTTTTCCATCTTAAGCTTCCCGGCCTCTATCATGGCCAGGTCGGTAAGGTCCGCTATCAGGCGGCCCAACTGGTCCGTGGAGCTTACGATGTTCTTCAGGTACATCGCCTCGCGTTCGCCCACGTTCTTCTTAAGCAGCAGTTCGCTGAACCCCCTTATCGACGCCAACGGGGTACGCACGTCATGCACGACCATGGAAAGGAATTTGGACTTCATCTCGTTAAGGCGGCCCAGTTCCTGGTTGGAAAGAGAAAGTTTTACAGACATTCCCTCCAGCTCCTGTTTACGCTGGTAAAGCTGTCCCTGCGCCAGGGCTATGCGCTCCATATACTGCTGTATGACCATATTGGAGAAATGCTGCCGCTGGTTAAAGAAAGAAGACTGCATGAACCCGGACACCTGCGCGACGACAAGGAACCCCGCTCCCAGGAGGAGCAGAGACAAGGGGATGAGCGCGATTATCAATATCTCCATAAAACGACCTACTGCCACCCCTGGGCATCCATGAACTTCTTCGTGACCTGGTCGTCAGGCTTAAGCTCCATGGCCTTCTGATACGCCTGTTTCGCCTT
Organism: Elusimicrobia bacterium GWC2_64_44; assembly: GCA_001799845.1. Classification (GTDB taxonomy): domain Bacteria; phylum Elusimicrobiota; class Elusimicrobia; order Elusimicrobiales; family UBA9959; genus UBA9959. The sequence goes on from MGUG01000005.1 coordinate 87,685, forward strand.
CTCCTTGTCGCCCATCATGTAATAGGCGGAGCCCAGCCTGGTCCAGACCACGGGGTTCTGCTCGTCCAGCACCGACACTTCCTCACATTCCTTGGCTGCCGCGTCGAACTGCTGTATATAGAAGCCTTTGGCGGCTTTCCTCAGTTTCTCCTTTATCAGGGATTCTTTGGGCAGTATTTCATCGCGCCGCACGTGTATCTTCACCAGGTCGCTCATAACATACAGCAGTTCTTCGAACATCGGGTCTCCGCGCATATTCGCGCCCAGGGCGGCGTGGGCCAGCAGCAACGCCCGGAGGTCCTTACCCTCTATATACGCCGCTATGGCCTCCGTCCCTACCCTGGACTGCTCCGTAGCCATTGAAAGCAGTTGCTCCCGGGCCGGGACATCGGCCAGCTTAAGGCCTGCGATGACCGCGGAGAGCCGTTTATGCCTGGCGCCCCAGTCCCCTTCCTTAAGGCCGGGTTCAAGGTTGAAAGCTTTGTCGATATTGTTTTTCGCGGAAACATATCTGTACGCGGCCAGATCCTTCAGGGCCAGCTCAAGGAAATCCTTGGCGAACATATCCAGTTCTTCTATCTTTTCCTTCCGGGCCACCAGTTTCGCTTTTTCCACGCGCTGCGTCCTGCCCGCGAGAGGCTGTTTTACCGCCGGCGCGCCGAACCGCATGGAAACTCCGAGTTTATGCATAGCGCCCAGTTCCCCGTAAGGGGACATAGAATAATCTATATCCGTGAACGAAAGCCGGAACCCCACGCCGAAACGCAGCCCTGTCCCCATTTCCTGCCCGGTACGGTACCCGGCCCGGAGGGAGAGCAGCTGGAACGCAACATATTCCGCGCCGATAGAGACGCAGTAATCCTCATCGTTCGAGTAGGTCTGGTCCAGGCTGAGTATCATGCTGGCGCTGCCGCCAGGATGCGAATGCCAGGAACCGCCGAGCGTGGCGGACATGGGCAAAGGAGAAGACCGCTTATCGAACGTCAGCCCGGGGCCGATATTCTTTACCGCCATGGCCACGCGGAACTCCTGCGCCGGAGCCGCGCTCATCCAGTATTTGTCCGGCCGTATGTAATAGATGGCGCCCAGGTCGACCGCACCCGTGTTGGCGGAAGCGTTGTCCAGACGCTCGCTTATTAATTTTACGCCCGCGCCAACGTTCAGCACGGGCCGGGAGATCTCGTCCTTAAGCAGGGTGCGGCCATAAGCGCCGCCAACCGCAATGTCGGAAGATCCCACCTTTCCTGTCTTCGCTCCCTGAGCGTCATAGCCCTGAAAAGGCGACACGCTGAGCCGGGTAAGATTAAAGCCGAGGGTGGCCCCGTACCTCATCGGATAAACCATGGATAGATACTGGTTGGTCACGTCTTCCATCGAGTCGTTGTATGTCGCGGAAAATTCCGGGCTTTCCACGCTGCCCAGGCCGGCCGGGTTCCACCAGGCGGAGTAGGCGTCCTCGGTTACGGCAGTATAAGCCTCCCCCATGCCTGTGCCGCGGGGGCTTGGAGAGAATTTAAGAAAAGACGCGGCGGAAGAGCCCGCATCCCCGGAGCTGGCCGGGAAAGGGAAAATGCCACCGGCCAGACATATGGCCGCGAAAGCTATTTTTCTTATTCCTCTCTTCATAGACTATCCCTGTTAATAGTCTATAGCAGTGGAGGGTTCAAATCCCGAAGAAATTACGAAAGGTGTTCATTAACTACGAAACACAATAGAGCGGACTGCCGCGGAACTTATCCAGACGCGGCCCGGCATCACGGCGGCACCCCTGCCGCGAACAGGCTGGCTGGCTTTATAATGGCAGGATACAGCTAGGAACGGCCGCTGATTATCTCCACGGCTTTCTCAAGAACTTTTTCAGGCGGTATCATTTTAGGGAAAAAGCACACGAATCCGCGCGCCGAAGCAAAAACCTTATTCAACTCGTCGTCCATGAAGTTTTCCCCGGTCATTACCACGAAAGGGATACTATTCAGCCTGGGGTCCTTAACCGCCCGTTTGTTCAGCTCGAGCACAAATTCCTTCCCGGACATTTCCGGCATTGAAACGTCAAGAACGATGAAATCAGGGATTCCAATCCGCAGTTGTTCAAGGGCCTGAAGGCCGTTCATCGCAAGTTCCACTTCGTACCCGGCATCCTCGAAGATATACTTGAACAATTCAAGAATGGTCCGTTCATCATCTACGATAAGGATTTTAGCCATAAGTCACTTCGTCTGTATAGCAAAAGAGAATTTGCTGCCTTTACCTTCTTCCGACTCTACCCAGATACGTCCCCTATGAAGTTCCACCGCCATTTTACACATAGCCAGGCCAAGCCCGAACCCCATGTATTTATGCTCCTCCAACTGAGTGTATTTCTCAAAGATTTCCTTATGTTTATCCTTAGGGATGCCGGGCCCGGTATCCTCCACGCCGAACACCACCTCTCCGCCGGCCTCACTGCAGAAAAGCGAAACCTCCCCGCCATTTGGAGTGAACTTAAGTGCGTTCCCCACAAGATTGGAGATAACCCGCTCAAGAAGGACCACATCCGCGTTAAAATCAATTTTCGAGGGAGAAGGGACAAGCGAGAACTTTATGTTCTTACGCGAAGCCAAAGGAGCGTACATCTCGAATACGCGGGCGCACATCTCCCCCGCATCCGCGGCGGCGGGATTAAGTTTCATCTCGCCGTGCTCCAGTTTTATGGTATTAAGGATATCCTCCACCATTCCGTTGAGCCGCATGGAAGAACGCAGGATGGCCTGCAGATATTTGCCCGCTTCGGGAGACGCGGGAACATACTGTTCCATCAGATGGGCATAGCCCTGTATGCTGGTTAGGGGCGCCCGCATGTCGTGGGTTATCATGTGGAAGAAAGTTTCGCGCGCGCTCTCTATCTCTTTTTCCACGGTGACGTCGCGGATAAGAATAACGCGCCCTGACCGTTTAAAAGTAGCCAGCAAGAACTGCCGCGAGATGACCCGAAAATTCTTACACACGTCGCAATCCCCGTCCGGGTCATGCACCGTAACCTCAGCCTTCAGATAGTTCTCCTGGGAAGCCATGAGCCCGCTCACTACGGGAGCGAACGTTTCGTGCTTTACCGATCCCGGCAGCACGATATTAGGGTCATGCTTGTCTATCCCCAGCAGGTCCAGCGCCCGCTGGTTGGAATATATAAGCAGCCCGCGGTCGTCCACCAGCATGACGCCGTCAGTTATGGTCTCTATCAGCGCCTGAGCCTTGGCGCGCTCTTCCACCACCTGGTTCAGGTGGAACGCCCTGTAAGCGTTGAGTTCTAGCATAAGCCGGTTCAGCGAGGAAATAAGAACTCTCGCCTCCGGCCATCCATCTTTGGGGATAACGGACTCGAGTTTATAATCCCCTGCGATGAACCGTTTCACCCCCTGGGACATACCCGCCATGGGACGCGCCAGGCCGGCCAGGAGGGCCCATACTGATAATGACCCACAAAGAAAAACAGCAGCAGCGGCCAGCAAGAGCGCCTGCGGATAAGCGAGACCGAACCAGGACACTGCGGCGAAAAAGGCCAGAACAGGCAGCAGTGAAGCCGCGGCCACTATCAAAGTCAGGCGGTATATTATTTTCATAGAAGAGGATAGAACTTATCCTTACTCGGATTATACAAAATGGAGCCCGAAACAATCCCGAAGCCCAGAAATCCCATCGCAGAGCGGGATTTTCGGGATTTCCGTAGTAAAAAGTAGTATATTTCGGGGATATTCCCCAGCGTCCGACAGACAGTATTGCCACCCGGCCAATGGATTACCGGGTGTATTTATGTGTTTTAATTGCACCCACGGAGGACCACAATGAACGTCCTGGTAATAGACGACGATCCGGTGTTCGCAACGCTGGTGAGAGAGATGGTCATCGACGCCGGCCACAACGCGAAAGTGGCGAATTCAGGCGAGGCCGGATTAACATGCTATAAGATCCGGCCTTTTGACATTCTAATTTGCGATTGGGCCATGCCCGGCATCTCCGGCATAGATGTTTGCCGTAAGATCCGCGAGCTGCCCTCCCAGAATTACACGTACTTCATAATACTTACCGGGGAGAAGACCACCAGGGATCATTATGTGACCGCCATGAAAAACGGCGCCGACGACTTACTTGTAAAACCCGTCGACGCGGAAACCCTGATGTTCCGGCTGGCGGTAGCCGCGCGCATATGCCACACCACCAACCGTCTTACCCAGTTAGAGCATATGATATCCATATGCTCCCATTGCAAACGCATACGCAGGGACGACAATGTATACGAGCAGTTGCAAACATATGTTTCACGTTATTACAAAGTGGCGTTCTCACACGGGGTCTGCCCTGACTGCATGGAGAAGTTCTATCCGGATGTTGCCCCACCTACGTAAGCGCGGACAGCGCACGCCCGGTTTTAAGGTTTCCGCAGAATCTGCTTCCAGAATAACATGAGGAACTGGCCCCGCCCCTCGCAGTAATCGTTGGGGCAAAGAGCTTCTCGCCGACGCGGTGCGCGTGGCGGATCACGCGATCAAACTACCGAGCCACTTCCATGGAAGTCCATCCGGGTCGCCCGGGCATTCAGCCGCGCAGGGCAAAAATACCTCCCTGAAACCGGTAAAAACACGGTAAAAATGCGTGGGCCCTGGCGGTAGGCCGGTTAACGGAGGACTCCGGGACCAAAGACACTTCTGGAACCGCGTGGGATGGCGTAAATTATAATCAGCGGCAGAGACTAAGGGTTAAAGGAGAAAAGATATGAAGAGAATTCTAATAGCAGCGGTGATGCTGGGTCTCGCGGGCGGTGCTTACGCGGCGGACTTCGGCGATCTGGGCGGAGTGAAAGCGGCCGGCCTTAAGGCCCTGGCAGCGGCGGAAGGCATTGTTGTCCCAGAGGTGAATAAAGGCTATGTGGCAGGAAACGATGCTGTGGTGGGTACGCCTTCCAAACCGGTTGAGTATATCACCATTAATGGCGGGGAATTCCCGATGGGAACCGACAGCGGCGAGAAAGGTTTTGAAGACGCCAAGCCGATACATGAGGTATCCATCAAAACCTTTGGTATGTCCAAAACAGCGGTTACAGTGGAGCAATACGCGGAATGCGTTATCAAAGGCGGTTGCACGGACCCGGCCACCGGAGCCTATTGCAACTGGGGCAAGACCGGACGCCAGTTTCACCCGGTCAACTGCGTGGATTGGAATCAGGCGCAGGCTTACGCCAAATTCAAAGGCGCCAGGCTCCCCAGCGAAGCCGAGTTCGAATACGCGGCCACCAGCGGCGGCAAGAACCAGAAATACCCGTGGGGCAATGAAGAACCGACCAGCGAACTGGCAGTGTTTCATACCAATGGCACCATGCCGGTCTGCTCCAAGCCCAAGGGGAATACGGCGCATGGTTTATGTGATATGTCCGGCAATGTCTGGCAGTGGATGCAGGACAAGTACCAGGATTCGTATAAAGGTGCGTCTGTTGACGGCAGTGCGGTTGAAGGTGCGGGCTCCGCCCGGGTGGTTCGTGGCGGCTCCTTCAACATCGGTGGCGCCAGATACCTGCGGGCCGATGGCCGCAACTACTACGGCCCCGGCGGCCGCCGCGGCAGCATCGGGTTCCGCCTTGTGAGGTAAGTGTTGTTGACCCTTGGACACTTGAACTTTTGGCCCTTGGTCTTGAATCAGTTGCAGTAAAATCAGTTTGCGGAGGTAGCGCACCGGGCGCGTGCGTAAGCCGCGCCCGGTGCGCTACCGGAGCACTAGGAATATAAATCCGGAACCGCGGCGGAGAAATGAAACTCAAGATTTTCACCCTGCGTTTAAATCCGGCGACCGGACTTTTCGACGAGGGTGAGCTTGCGAGTTTCCAGTTGGCCAAAGATGTGATCGAGATCTCGGAACATTTCCTTGTCCACGAAAAGACGCCGACACTTTTACTGGTCCTGCGTTACAGAGAGCTTCCGGATGGTGACGGTGCGCGCCGGCAACCGGAGGCCGCGCGCAAGGACTGGCGCGCGGAGCTTGACGCGCAGGGACAGCGGATCTACGACGAGTTCAGATCGTGGCGCGGCCGCAAAGCCAAACAGGAAGGTTTACCGCCCTACCTAATCCTTAATAATCGCGAGCTGGCGGAATTAGTAATGAAGCATCCGGCGAACGGGAGATAAAGGGGACATCCCAAGCGGTTCCAGAATTTAGGGAATTATTCGACCCACTAGGCGGGGCCCACCTTGTTTTACCGGCCTTTAAAGCCGTATGGAACGGACTGTTTAACAGTCCCCTCAATGCCCCGGGGCGATTAGTTTATATCCAAGTCCGCGTACCGAGGCTATCCTATCACCGAGCGCCCCAAGCTTCTTGCGAAGATTCATTACGGTCACATCCACGACTTTATGGCTGGCAGAATTGGAAGAAGTCTTCCAGACCGCTTCCAGCAGAAAATCCCTGGTGACAGGGATATTAGTCCTTTCCAGCAGCACGCGCAGAAGCTCATATTCCATGCGGGAAAGCTGCACATTCTCCCCGCCGGCCTGCACCTGCCGTGCTTTCAGATCCATCGACAGGGCGCCGCATTCAAGCCTGTCGCCGCAGCCGGCCAGCTCCGGGCTACCCCGGCGCACCAAGCCGTCGGCGCGGGCCATAAGTTCCTCAATATCGAAAGGCTTTGCCAGATAATCGTCCGCGCCGAAACGCAGGCCAAGCACCCTGTCCTCCACCTCGCCCTTGCCCGTGAGCATTAGTATGGGGATAGTTCTGTAGCGGGAATCCTTTCTTAAAGTCAGGCAGAACTTAACGCCGTCCCCATCGGGGAGCCCCCTGTCGAGCACTATCAGGTCCGGCCTGGCCGTTTCAAGCTCTTTAGCTCCCTCCGCAAGGGTTTTGGCAACATGGACCACGCGGCCCGCTTCCAGCATGGCCGCCTTCACCAGCTCACGGCAGGCGGGATCGTCCTCTATTATAAGCACCAGAATTTTACGCATATCTTCTCCTGTACCGCAAAGAGCCCGGATTGAAACAAGAGGGCAAGAGACTGCTGGCGCCGTTTATGCAGTTGTCTGTTTTGCCGGTCGCGGCGCTGAGAATCTCCGCGCGGCCACCCCTCATGCATGCAGGAGTTTTCTTACCACCGCTATTATTTGGTCCAGCGGCTGGGTCTTTGCCAGCGCCCCCCTGCAGTTGGGAAGCCTCCTGAACCCCTCCGCGAGCATTGGGTCCCCGGCCAGCGAGGATAACAGGATGAACGGGATGCCGGAGGTAGCCCGCATACAGCGTATACCCAGCGCCGCGTCATAGCCGCTCATATCTCCCAATTCATAATCCAGCAGTATGAGGTCCGGCAGATAGGTTAGCGAGTTCTTGATGCCCGCCTTGCCGCTGAGCGCGCTGTCCGCATCGTAACCCGCCTCGCGCAAAGCGCAACACAGCATCAGAGCAAACGGTTCGTTATCCTCTATGACAAGTATTTTCATTTTTGGCGCGATCCCGACCACGAAAAAAAGTGGCAGTTCATCCCAGAATAGGACAGCATCTCCGAAATGCAGGAAAGAAGCTCCCCTGAAGCCAGCGGCTTCCTGAACACGCGCACCCGCCCATTACGGACCAGAAGGGGCCGTACACGCTCCGGCAGCCCTGTGACAAAAATTACCGGCACCCCGGCTCGGGATATTTCCCTGATTATCTCAAAGCCCCTTTCCCCTCCGCCAGCGGGGATGTCGGAGTCCAGAACGACCAGCTGGGGCAGAAACTCCCGGAACAAGAGGACCGCCGCGGTGGTATCGGCGGCGACACGCATTTCGTACCCGGCCTCACGGAACAATGCCTTATAAAATTCCGTCATCGCGATATCGTCATCTACGGCAAGGATACGTTTCATACATCGTCAGTTTCCCTCGCCTCCCTTCCCTAGCGCATTTTTTTAAAATCCTGCGTGTAAACCGCCAATTTCACAATAATATCAAAAAGCAGTGCGCTTATTCCTGAATTCGGGCAGGTTCTTACCGCCCGGCGTGGCGCCGGGCTGGAGAGCGGCATTCACTCCTTGGGCAAGGACCGGGATATTGCGTCGTATTGATCCGCCTGCAATAGTCTAAAAAAACTGAACCAGAACCAGAAATTAGGCTTGAAATACCACTAGTACCAGGACATCCCGGAGTGCAGAAGCGGCTTGGATAATATTTCAGATTTCACAACACGGAGTGGCGCCACCAGGCACTGCTTGTTCCCAAGCCCCGGAGTATCACACAAAACCAGGTTAAGGAACGGTAAAATTCTCTGGGCCCAGGCACTAGGCCGTTTAATTTAAAAACACGGGGCCTTGGACACTTCAAAACAGTCACGGCGGAACGTAGACTATACATATAGGAACGAAGGCCACAGCCAGACAGCCACTATATGGCCTGCACCTAAAACAATTACGGAGATTAAACCATGAATAAAAAGATAATAACGGCGGTGATGGTAATGATGGCGGGGCAGGCTTATGCTGCGGAGTTCAGCGATCTGCAGGCCATTAAGGCCGCGGAGTTGCGCACGACGGAGACGGGAAGGATCCCCGCGCCGGAGCAGCCGGAGCCAGCGGAGAATACGCAGAAGGGTGCGGCCGAGATACAAAGCGCGGTGCTTAAGATCAGCAATTATTCCGAGAAGGAGTTCAGTGGAGCGTTTCTCAACACCAAAGAATTAGCGGACCTTACCAACCAGATGAACTATATAGCCGGCCTTCCCGCCAGGGACATCCCCGTGCAGCTGCTGGGCTATCTGGAAGGGATGAGCGTTACCCTGCAGTACCAGCTCCCGAGAGGCCCGGTCGGACGCAATGTCTCCCCCGCCATGAAAGCGGCACGCGCCATGCAGGCCAAGGTAACCTCGGTGAAACAGCCGGATAAAGCCCTGCGCGGCAGCCTGACCTTCGCGGTCGGGAACGTTTCGCTAAAGCTGGCCCCGCTCAACTTCACCCCGGCAGCCGTAGACGCCAGCCTGACCTGCCGGTTCGAGGACGGTTCCGGCTCGGTGGGCGCGCGCCCCGAACAGGAACTGCCTGTAAGGGTTTCGGGGACCGGCAACCTTTACCAGGTGGAGATCTCCGCGGGCAAGCTGTCAAAGTTCAGCCTGTTCACCGCTCCCAAGTCCTGCCAGTACGTGCTCAACGTACGTTCCGTCTCCGGCGTTTCCGGCAGCGTAACCCTGGCCGGGTCCGCATTCAACATGACGCGCGAGGAACTGAGCGAGCTTCTCTCCGACACGAGGCTCAACGAAGCTATCTCCGCCCAGAACCAGCCCCTCCGGCTTATGGAGCGGAACGGCTTTATAGTCTCCGTCAAGTAGCGGCCATTCCTGAGCGGCAGATGCCATTGTCCGCGGCGGCGCGGAGCAGCCCGACAAGTTCCCGTGTCGGGCTGCTTTTTCCCCCAAGGCCCGGAGTCTTACAGAAAACCAGGGTAAGGAACTCCCTGGGTCCAGGTAACTAGGTCGTTTAATTTTGAAACACGGTACCTTGGACGCTTCTGGGCGCGCAGTTCATAGCGTAAGCTATATACGGTGGCACAGACCGGCGGACAATAAAGGAGACAAGTATTCTGATAGCGGCGGTGATGATAGGCCTTCCCGGCTGCGCGTATGCCGCTGATTTCAGTGACCTGGCCGGCGTAAGCCCCGCTGACCTGAAAGATATTGCAATGTCGGGGGATTCCGGCAGATCTGTGGAAAACATAAGCGCGGTTATCGCTTGTTTTTCCAGAAGTCGATCTTTTTTCCTTCGCTTGGAATTTAAAAAAGCCGTCGCCGCCATCTGTTTTATCTGTACTAGCAAAAAGCGGTGCGTTTTTATGAATTTCGCATGGTATTCCCCCGCGCCCGGCAGCAGTGGTCGGGCGGGTCAGTCATCAACCGGGGCGGGTTCTATTACAGATTAAGCCAAGGGACGCCTCAAGTCGGGGGACTCTGGGCGGCCACCGCTGGTTCAATCAGGCAATTCGTCTACCGACAGGACTTTGATTTCATGTTCTCTCAGCGCCTGCTCGATGTAATATTTATGAGCGATGCCGACAGCGACAAGAACGCTCTTGTCGGGATACTTTTTTACCGTGTCCAGGATGTTTTTGGCGATGTTCTCATTCCGCATTCTCTCATACTCCTTTAAAAAAGCATACTTGGAATGTTTTTCAAAAACATCGTTCCTGAATCTGTCTTTGGCGGCCCACATCCGGGTGACATGTTCGGAATTTATCTCCCGGAAATCACTGCGGATGAAATAATCGTTTAATAATTTAAACATGCCGCCCAGGAGATCTATTTCTTTTTGCAGAGTCGCGTCATTGCTAGCCTGGTCCTGCAACTCTTCCCACTTCTTTCCTTTCTCATTGTCCCACCAATCAATGCCGCTGATCGGGATCCCGTCTTTTTGGGCGGCGGGAATAACGTATTTTTTAAAATCGTACGGGGTCCCGGTAAAGCTATTGTCTGCGGAGAATTTCGGCAAAGTTTCCACGCACAGCACGTCCGGTTTAAGCTTCTCGTAAATTTGGCCCATTCTTTGATATGTATAAATTTTGGCCTTCTCGTGCGCCTGGTGTATTCCGCCTAAAACGAATACCCCAGTTTTCATTTTTACTTTCGAAGATGCCGGCATCTCGGCATGACTTTGGGCGAAAAATGAAAACATAATGATTGCAAGCAGTCTTAGCACCTTATTAGCCAACACCATGGTGCCGCCGGTGGAGTAGCCGGCCGAAGAGGCCATGGACTGCATGCAGTTGTTCTCCAGTATGGTAATGTCGGTCTTGAGCCGGAACGGCATGGCCAGGCGCAGGAATTTCCAGATGGGGTAGGACAGGACGCAGGATGTGATGGTCACACACAGGCCTCAGCCGATCTTGAGGCTGATATAGAGGTTGGACAGCGACATGAAGGCGCCCATGATGGCGGCGCGCAGGGTGAGTTGGGTCATGTTGTCGCCCTGGTACACTTCCTTGTCCCATTTCATCTCCACGTCTTCCACGGCGGGCCCGGCCACGTGAGGGGTTTCCTTGGGCTCGTATATTAGCTCTATCTCGTCCTCCGTCTGCATGTCTTCGAGCGGAAGGTCGTCGCATTTTTTGTCGGCCATTTTTGGTTCCTCTGGGTTGGATTAGTTGTGACCCTGCCCCATCTTTCAACCCGCGCTTAACTGCGGTTCCGTGCTCACAGGGAAATTTACCGTTCCTTACCCTGGTTTTCTGTAAGACTCCGGGCCTTGGGGGAAAAAGCAGCCCGACGCAGGAACTTGTCGGGCTGCTCCACGCCGCCGCGGGCAACAACATCTGCCGTCCAGGAATGGCCGCTTACTTCACGGAGAATATGAAACCGTTCCGCTCCATAAAGCCTCTCCTTTTCGGAGCCGGTCAAAACCTACACAATTCTGCCCTCTAACGGTCTACCCGGAGGGCCGCCGTAAACATCCGTAGCGGAACGTCTAAATCCCCCCCCCCGCTTTTCACCCTCCAACTATCGCGTAGATGGCCGTCAGCCGCTTAAGATTCAGCAGCCAAGCCTATTATCAGCGCCTTCTGCCTCATGTTTTCAAACGTCCGCCTGCAGAATTACCTGAACCCGTATTCTATTCCCGCTCTGCTTACCTTAATTTCTTCTCGGTGAGAATGTACGCATCGGCCCTTTTCAGTCCCGGAAAAACGACAATCATATATCCTCTCAGGAGCCGCGCCCGGTAAGTCCCTCCCGTCCAACCGTCGAACAAGTTGAGAGTGGCGTCTTCGCCGCCGGGCCCGTTCCAAGGGAAGTACGAAGCTCTCCCGGCGGGCCATCCTTTAATCTGTTTGAGGGCTTTTTCTGGCGACATTTCTGTTATCCCAGCATGCTTCCCAAAAATGCCGAGATAGGATTCCCCCAGTTTATCACCTGCCTCTTCCGGAGACAGCGCGATATAGAGCCCGCCCCCCGCTGTTTCCACGGCTTCAGCCGAAGGATCAGCGTCCCATTGGAGCCTGTCGGTAAGATGCACCCCGACCCACACGGAATCTCTGCTGAGCATTTCCCGTGTTATCGGTCGGGCCCGCTTATAAAGTACGTTGACCGCCTCGTTCACTGTGCCGTTAAAACCAGCATTCAAAAGTTCCTGCTGCAGCTCGGCGGGGAATATGGAGAAGTTTCCATATATACTCCCGGTTCGGGGCATACTCCCTGCCCGATCCGGGGCCACGGGGGTCATTACCCCAACGGGGTCTGTTTGCGCCAGGCCGGAGGCCGTCAAGGACTGCAGCTCGAAAAACTCCGCCGAATAGGCCGTCCCCGCCATTCCTATCAGTAACGCTACTAATATATTGTTTGTTTTCATATTACTTTTCTCCTTGATATCCCAACTTGTGGCTCCTCATTTGTTTTCCCAGCAACCAGTGAGGGCTCTCTTTTATCAGGACTACCGCCAACTCCATTTTCTGTGAATATAGTTTACCGCATCCCCCCAGCATTCCGAAGTGTCCTTAGTCCCGAATTTACAGGGGAAATGGCCTATTGATAAGGCCCAGAGAATTTTACCGTTTCTTTGCCATCGAGGAATGCTCACAAGGTAGGCATGAATGCCGCCGACAACATAAGCATCTTGATGCTGACCAACTCAGAAAGAATCCAAAACTGGGCTAGATCATCGTCAATCTGCCGTCAAGCCGGACAGAAGCGGATTTACATCGTAAAACATACAGCCCCCCCGCTTTAAGCGGACCGTTTAGCTTCCACAACTCTGAAACTCAAAAGAAGCCACTTCGCGGAAGTCGTATGCCTGGCTGTTAGTCATGCGGAAGTAGGTAAGCACCAATTTTGCGCGACCACCACCCAGCAGATAAAGCTTGGGAGCGAACTGGCCAGCATCATAACCTGAACCATCTTTCAATTTTTGCAGATCGCCAACCATGAAAGAAGAAGGCCCTGTGAAAACTACATTAACCAGGAATTTTTCCCCGCCTGGAAGTTTGGCCGCAGCGGAGCGGAGCGCAGAAGCTATGCCCGCATCGTTAACAACTGCGTTAAATCTGCGCGCATCCTTGACACTAAGTTGAAGCTTCCCCCCTCCGCAGTAAAGTTCAAACGCCTTAAGCGAAGCGCCCGCCACCGGGAAAGGCACCGAAACTTTGACAACAGGGATATCCCCCGGTTTAAAGGCCTGTAAATCCGCGAAATCCGCCGAATAAACCTTTCCCGCCATCCCTATCAATAACGCCGCCAGTATGCCGCTTGTTTTCATATCACTTTTCTCCTTTATATTTCAGCTTATGGCTCCCTATATGTTTTCAGGACGACCAGTAAAGCTTCTCTTTTATTAAACTTACCGCCAACTCCACTTTCTATTAATATAGTTTACCGCGTCCCACCTGCATTCTGAAGTGTCCTTGAGCCCGGATTCTCCGGGTAAATGGCCTATTGAGAAGGCCCACAAGATTTAACCGTTTCTTTACCAAGATCACCGACCAAAGAAGCGTTTAAACCAAGTTACTCCGCAAACTGTGCCAAAGCGGCGACGGGTCACCAGCAAACAAACCGTGTCAACCAATCTCAAAATCAAACCATGGCAGGGATACGGACGGACGCTTTTTTAAGCCTGATCCTGTTATGGCTTGATTTTACATGAGTCGATGCGCAAACTCTCTTCCGCCTTTTAAATTTGGTAAAATAGCGATATGTCAGGAGAAAGAATACTTGTAATAGAGGACAACCCTGAGACTTCTTGTCTTATTAAATGCTCACTTGAGGAAACTGGATTTAAAGTAATCATTACAGATTTAATAAACTCCGGTTTCAATCTGCTTCAAAACCAGCAGCCCTCCCTGGTAATTGTCGACGTCGACCTGCCGGACGGTAGCGGCTTTGATTTTTGCCGAAAAGTACGAAGTCATAAACCCCTGGCCTCGACCCCTATAATATTATTAACAGGCCATTCGGACGTTAAAGACAAAATGCTGGGATTCGCGTGCGGCGCGGATCAGTACCTGACAAAACCTATAGAAATGGTGGAGCTGGAAATGTGGGTTAAAGCACTGCTTAAAAGAGTCTCCATCGACACGGCTCATGCCCCTGTCGCGGAGAGCGAAGATCTGTCAATAGACGAAGAAACTCATTTAGTTAAGTATAAGGACCTGACCATTGAAAATCTGACGGCCAGGGAATTCAAACTTTTACAAATACTTGCAAAGAACATGCCAAAGGTATTATCTAGAAAATATATTTTATCCAAGATCTGGAATACCGTCGCTGTAGACCATCTTGTTGACACGCATATTTATAATTTGAGAAAGAAATTACCGGCAGATCTGGCCGTGAGAATCCAATCCGTTCCCGGCAAGGGCTTTCGCTTTCATTAGACCTACCACTACACCTTAAGGACGCCCTTTCTTTGAATGCCCCTGGGGGGCCTTCCTGGCCCCATCCTTCTCCCCGAATTTAAAGGTTAGGCTCATCCGTTGCATACTCCCCATCTCGCCCATCGGCACAAAACCATAATTCATCATAAAATTGGATGCCTTAAAACCAATACCAGCGTTAACACCTACCGGCAAACCGCCTAACCCTCCCTCCCCCACACCCATCGCGCGTGATAACCCGCCGTTCAGAACAAACCCGCTGCCCATATTTAAACCCAGCCCCAGCCCGAATACCAGGCTGCTTTCAGGGATATTCCCGCTCAGGTTGAATACCGCTTCCAGCCCGCCGCCTACGTTCACCGCCATCCCGGCCGCCGCGGTAAGCGGCAACGACTCGCTTTTTGACATATACTTCATCGGGCTGCCGATATTGCGCACTGAAAGGCCCACCTTGTACGGATATGCGTCATACTTGTCACCGGCGAACACCGCCCCAAGATCCATAGCGAACGCGGAGGCAGACTCACGCTCTATGGTTGAAGTTATATATTTAAACGTAACGCCGCCAGTGAACTGACCGAAGTTCTTACCCGCACTTAGGTTAACCGCCATGTCAGCAGCGCCGAATCCGCCGGTAGGCGCGCCCTGCGCGTCGCGCCCTTCAAAACTATTGGCTGACACGCGCGTAACTGACAAGCCCCCGTTAAAACTTTCGCCATAATGGCCGTAACCAGCATTCAAGAAGTTGTACCCCTCAAGGTGTGAGCCGTATGAGCTCTGAAACTCGCTCTGCTTCATTAGGCCCACCAGCGCAGGGTTATCCATTATCCCGCCCATCCCACTGCCTGAAACTACCGCGCTGCCGCCAAGGCCCATCGACTGCGCGCTAGCAGGGATCTTTAAGAACGCGGCGGCCGAGGTCTTGGCCCCGCCTTGAACCGGCGGACAAAACAGGCACCCCATCGACAGCAGTGCCAGGGGGATCAGGCGGGTTTTGGCGGTTATCCGTTTCATACCAATAGGATAATCGGTTTTCCGCACCGCGTCCACGAAAGATATTTACAAGGAAACAGGCCGTTATCTCACAGGGGGAACCTGTAAAAACGGCCTGTTTCTTGTAGTTTTTTTACTTCTTCTTGTATCTCCCGACCTACAGCTGTGATGAACGACCTACCGAATCACAGCGAACTTCCCCTTCCTGATCGTTTCACCACCGGCTCCGCTGATCTTTATAAGGTAGAAGTACGCGCCGCTGGCCGCCCCTTTGGCGTCCCATTCGTATTCATAGGCGGACACCAGTTGATTGTTCCTGTTCACCAGTAAAGGACCGCCAGTAAGCGTCTTTTTGTGTATTACCCTGCCAGTAAAGTCTATTACTTTTATTTCCACTTTATCGGCCGTCTCGGTCTCTATGTGAAACACAGGTCTGGCCCCATTCTTGGCCGGATTGGGGAACACATACACGCTGCCCACTATCTCAGGCGTGCTCAAAACAGGCACCATACTGAACAACCTGTACACCGAGAATATCTCCGTCTCAGCGTTCATAGTATTATCCACAGGGTCATACGTGGAAACCAGCGGCGTCCAGACCCCGGTGGCATCGTCCCAGGCGTAGATGCCAACCACGCTCTGCATTGTTGCCGATACGGTTGCAGACCGCCTAACCGGCACCTTGATCCTTATGGGGCTCGACGCCGTGTAATTTTCCGGCAGGACCCTGACACCGGCCGCTATCGGGACTATTTTCTGAAGTTTCGCCCTGGCTTCACGTTCAGCCAACAGTTCGTCATCATCAATACTTTCGTCAACTACGCTTACCAAGACCGGGTCGGTAATTGACATGGGCGCTATTGTGACGCTTGCGCTTGCGGCAAGAATCACACTACCCACTGAGGAGACCACAGCATCGGTCCTTTGCCGATTGTTTATGGTAAGACTGACGGAGGCCGCGGCCATGTTGCTACCCGTGTCATAGGCCCGGACACTTATCACGTGAACGCCATTAGTGAATTTAAGCGTATTCAACTTATATATGTACGGAGCAATCCCATCGATAACTTTTAACACATTATCGACGTAAAACCCGACCCTGTCCACCCCGTTAGCATCAGAAGCGGAAACGGTTACATACACCGTACCGGACACGGTAGCGCCGTTTGACGGCGCCGTAATGGAAACTGCAGGCGGAGTGATATCCGTCATCGAGTTAAACACTGCTACCGTAACCTGGGCCTGCGCGGAATTACCGGCCGCATCGTAAGCCTTTACAACGATCACATGCGTCCCGTTGCTAAGCAGGGTGGTATCCAATGCGATTGAATATGGCGCGGCGGCGGCAAGGCCTTTAAGCATGTTGTCAGTATAAAGCTCGACGCGAGCCACTCCTATATTATCTGCAGCGGCAACCGAGACCATAACAATCCCCGAAACTCCCGCGCCGGCGGACGGGGCAGTAATGAAAACTACCGGCACTATAACATCGGCTGCTGCCAATGTGGTGGCCCAGCCTGAAGCGCTGTTAGCTGACACATTGCCCGCCGCGTCAGAAGCACGCAACCTGGTGTAATACGGCGTCTGCGCCGACAGCCCGGCTATGGCTACAGAAGTCACATTGCCAAGCGCAAGGTTACTATACCCAGCAACAAAGCTGGTGAACCCGGAATTAAGCGATACGTCCAGCTGGTATCCGGTTACACCCACATTGTCGGTAGCGGCGGCCCAGCCAAGCGTGAAGCCAGTGTCGCTTATATTAGAGACCACAAGCCCGGCCGGCGCATTGGGCGAGGTAGAATCCGGCGCGGCCAGCGTAGTGGCCAACCTTGAAGCGCTATTAGCCGATATATTACCAGCCGCATCATAAGCGCGCAACCTGGCATAATACGGCGTCTGCGCCGACAGCCCGGCTATGGCTACAGAAGTCACATTGCCAAGCGCAAGGTTACTATACCCAGCCACAAAGCTGGTGAACCCGGAATTAAGCGATACGTCCAGCCGGTATCCGGTTACACCCACATTGTCGGTAGCGGCGGCCCAGCCAAGCGTGAAGCCGGTATCGCTTATATTCGAGGATACCAGCCCGCTCGGTATATTAGGCGCGACAACATCCGGCCCGAGCAGCGTCGAGGTTAAAAGCACCGACTGATTAGCCGAGACATTACCGGCCGCGTCGTAAGCGCGCACACGGGCGTAATACGGCGTCTGCGCCGACAGCCCTGATATACCTACAGAAGTCACATTACCCAAATTAAGGTTATTGTAACCCGCGACAAAGCTGGTGAACCCGGAATTTAGCGATACGTCCAGCCGGTATCCGGATACACCCACGTTGTCGGTCGCCGCTGACCAGCCAAGCGTATACCCCATGTCGCTTATATTAGATGACACCAGGCCGGTAGGCGCGTTCGGCGGCGTTACATCGGGCGCGGCCAGCGTAGTGGCCAGGCGTGAAACGCTGTTGGCTGAAACATTGCCCGCCGCGTCATAAGCGCGCAACCTGGCATAATACGGCGTCTGCGCCGACAGCCCGGCTATGGCTACAGAAGTCACATTGCCAAGCGCAAGGTTACTATACCCAGCCACAAAGCTGGTGAACCCGGAATTAAGCGATACGTCCAGCCGGTATCCGGTTACACCCACATTGTCGGTAGCGGCGGCCCAGCCAAGCGTGAAGCCGGTATCGCTTATGTTAGAAGCTGCAAGCCCCGTCGGCGCGTTAGGCGCGGTAACATCGGGCGCGGCCAGTGTTGTAACCAGCAGCGGCGCCTGATTAACCGATATATTACCAGCCGCGTCATAAGCGCGCAACCTGGCATAATACGGCGTCTGCGCAGACAGCCCGGCTATGGCTACAGAAGTCACATTCCCAAGCGCAAGGTTACTATACCCAGCCACAAAGCTGGTGAACCCGGAATTAAGCGAGACGTCCAGCCGGTATCCGGTTACCCCCACGTTGTCGGTAGCGGCGGTCCAGCCCAGCATGAAGCCGGTGTCGCTTATGTTAGAAGCCACAAGGCCGGTCGGCGCGTTAGGCGCGGTAACATCGGGCGCAGCCAGCGTTGTAACAAGCAGCGGCGCCTGATTAGCCGATATATTCCCCGCCGCGTCATAAGCGCGCAGCCTGACATAATACGACGTCTGCGCAGACAGCCCGGCTATGGCTGCGGAAGTCACCTTGCCAAGCGCAAGGTTACTATACCCAGTCACAAAGCTGGTGAACCCGGAATTAAGTGAGACGTCCAGCCGGTAGCCCGTTACCCCCACGTTATCCGTTGAAGCAGTCCAGCCCAGCATGAAGCCGGTGTCGCTTATGTTAGAAGCCACAAGGCCGGTCGGCGCGTTAGGCGCAGTAACATCGGGCGCGGCCAACGTTGTAACCAGCAACGGCGCCTGATTAGCCGATATATTCCCCGCCGCATCATAAGCGCGCAGCCTGGCATAATACGGCGTCTGCGCCGATAGACCAGAGACTACGGTAGAAGCCACACTGCCCAAGTCCTTGTTGCTGTAACCCGTGACAAAGCTGGTGAACCCGGAATTAAGCGACACATCCAGCCGGTAACCGGCCACGCCAACATTATCAGCGGCCGCGGTCCAGCCCAAAGTGAAGCCGGCGGCGCCTATATTAGAAGCTGCCAGCCCCAAAGGCGCGGTCGGCGACGAAACATCAAGCGTAGTGGTCAGAAGCGAAGCGCTGTTGGCAGACACGTTCCCGGCAGCGTCATAAGCGCGCAAGCGGGCATAATAAGCGACGCCATCGCTCAGCCCAGATATCAACGAGCTGGTAACAGCGCCGACATCCTTGCTGTTATAGCCGCTGACGAAACTGGTGAACCCGGAATTAAGCGATACGTCCAGCCTGTAGCCCACTACTCCCACATTGTCAGTGGAAGCGGTCCAGCCCAAAGTGAACGCCGAGCCGCCCACATTAGACGCTGCCAGTCCCGCCGGCACCGTCGGTGATGAGGTGTCTATGGTAGTAACTGGCAACGAAGCGCTGTTAGGCGAAACGTTCCCCGCCGCGTCATAAGCGCGCAGCCTGGCGTAATATGCCGTGCCGGCTGAAAGCCCGGCAATGTTAGTGCGGACCACATTCCCGATATCTTTATTGCCATAGCCGGCCACAAAACTGGTGAACCCAGAATTAAGCGACACGTCCAGCCGGTAACCGGCCACCCCCACATTATCCGTGGCCGCCGTCCAGCCCAGCGTGAACGCCGCGCTGCTGATATTCGACGCCACTAGTGCGCTCGGCACCGTAGGGTATGAGATATCCGCCACATTAACCGTTATTGACGCCAACGAGCTATTACCCGCAACATCGTAAGCCCGCACCGCCAAAGCATGGTTGGCAGCGCTCACCCCGCTCGTATTCCAGGCATAACTGTACGGGCTTGACGTATCGGTAGAAGCCGACACCCCGTCTATATAGAACACAACCCTGTCTACATCAACATTATCTGCAGCTGCGGCGTTGATAGCTACCGAGCCGGTTACTGTGGAACCGTTCGCCGGGGCAGAAACAGACACCGTCGGCGCTATAATGTCTGCCAACTCCACACTTATCGCGCACACTTTGGCATTATTTACCACGCCCGTGAACTGGATACTGATCTGCCCACCCGTGACCGTTACGGGGATTGACCTGTCC
>MGUG01000006.1 GCA_001799845.1 Elusimicrobia bacterium GWC2_64_44
TCTTCCTTGTCCATCACCATGTTGTCGCGCAGGTAGTCGAAGCCCACCTCGTTGTTGGTGATGTAGGTGATGTCGCGGTTGTACATCTCGCGGCGCTCGTCGTTGCGCATGTCGTGCTGCACGGAGCCCACGGTGAGGCCCAGGAACTCGTGCAGGGGGCCCATCCACTGGCTGTCGCGCTTGGCCAGGTAATCGTTGACGGTGACCACGTGCACGCCCTTGCCGGTCAAAGCGTTCAGGTAGGCGGGCAGGGTAGACACCAGCGTCTTGCCTTCTCCGGTGCGCATCTCGGCTATCTTGCCGCTGTGCAGCACTATGCCGCCGATGAGCTGCACGTCGTAGTGGCGCATCTTCAGCACGCGCTTGCCGGCCTCGCGCACCACCGCGAAAGCCTCCGGCAGCAGGTCGTCCAGGGTTTCGCCGTTGCCCAGGCGGGCCTTGAACTCGGGCGTCTTGGCCTTCAGTTCTTCGTCTGACAGTTTTGAAATTTCGGGCTCCAGCGCGTTGATCCGGTCCACGATGGGCTGGATGGTCTTCATGGAGCGCAGGCTCTTGCTACCGATGATGGCTTCAACTAGTTTTTTGAGCATATATTCACATTAAACAACTTTTAAACGCGTTTATAAATACCGTAAGGGGTCAAACAGAGAAGCCGAACAACTTTTCCGAGATGATCATCGCCACGGCGAGCAGGTTGCCGACGCTTAGCGCGGTTGACAATTTACGCCCCAAGGGCTATCATTAATCCCGACAGGGAACGGAGGCACCATGAAACTCTTCAATTACCTTTTAGCGGCGCTGCTGTGCGGCGCGGGCGCGCTGGGCGCGGCGGCCCAGGAGCCGGCCGCGGCCAAACCCGCCGAGCCCAAAGTCGCGGCGGCCCCGCCCACCCCCGAGCAGGCCGAGCTGACGAAACTTACCGCCGAAAACCAGCTGGCCGAGCAGCGGCTCAAGAAAAAGCTGCAGCAGGCCAACGCCGAGAAAGAGGAGCTGAAAGCCCAGCTCGAGCTGGAGCAGAGCCGCCAGCGCGTCAGAACCGCCGCGCTGGAGGCCGAACTGGCCCTGGCAGTCTCCGAGAACAAGCTTTCCGAAGAGAAGAACAAAAAAGCCATGGCCGACCTGGCCCTGAAAATGGCGAAACTGAAGGCGGACAACGACCTGAAGGCGGAGGCCCAGCGCGCCGACGCGCTGGACGACACCAAAGAGCGCTTCGCGATGGACCTGGACATGAAGCGCCTGGACCTGGAGGAGCGCCGCCTGAAGGTAGAGAAGCTGCAGCTCGACTCCCGCATGGCCAGGCTCAACAGCGACCTCGACCTGCGCGCGAAAAAGAACGAGTGGAAGAAGGAAGCCAATACGGAGCCGGTCTACCTGGTCCAGCCGCTGAAGAACGGCACGCTGACCGTCAGCGACCGCCGCGTCCCGCTTAACGGCCCTATCCGCTACGGCACCGCCGACTTCGTCACCGAGCGCATCAGCTATTTCAACAATATCTCCACGCAGCCCGTCTTCCTGATCATCGACGAGTGCCCCGGCGGCTCCGTCACCGAGGGCTACTCCATCATCAAGGCCATGGAGAGCAGCCGCGCCCCCATCTACGTGGTGGTAAAATCCTACGCCGCCAGCATGGCCGCCATCATCACCACGCTGGCCGACAAGTCCTACATCTACCCGCACGCCCAGATTCTGCACCACCAGCCCTCCGGCCTGATGTTCGGCAACATCACGCAGCGCAAGGAGCAGCTGGAGTTCGCCCGCGAGATAGAGCGCCGCATCTTCACCCCGGTGGCCAAAAAAGCGGGGCTCACGCTGGAGGACTTCCGCAAGAAGATGTACGAGAACAACTCCGACGGCAACTGGCGCCTTTTCGGCGACAAGGCCGTGGATTACAAGTGGGTGGGCGGCCTCGTGGACCGCATCGAGGAGACCGGCGTGGTGAAGAACCCCGAGACCGCCAACGGCCGGCAGCTGCACGACATGGGCAGCCTGGAGCTGCAGGAAAAGGTCGACGAGAAGGGTCAGGCCTACGTGCAGCTGCCCCGGCCCAAGCACTTCGACATGTATTTCATCTACAACCCGGACAATTACTACCGCTTCTGAGCGGGCGGGTCGAAAGGCCGGGCGCGGGCCCGGCCTTTTTTATTACTATAATTTCACCAGCATGAAGGACGAGCTGGACCACCCCGACAATATCAAGTGCCCCTACTGCGGGGCGGACAACTCCGTGGAAAGCGTCTTCTGCGGCGCCTGCTACAAGAACCTGCAGGTGCCCAAGGAAGCGCGCGCCGAGGCCGCGGCCAGGCGCCTCCTGGCCGGCGCCGCAAAGGCCGCACCTCCCGCCGCCCCGGTGAGCGGGCCCGACGAGGCCCCCGCTGTGCGGCTCTGGGGCAGGGCCGCCATCATCGCCGGGCTGTTCGCCTTCTACCTGCAGTGGCTGCGCAAGCCCAATTATTTTTCCTTCCTCGACTTCATCAATTTGGCCTTCCACGAGGCGGGCCACGTCTTCCTGGGCTTCTTCGGCCGCTTCATCATGATGCTGGGCGGCACCATCTTCCAGCTGCTGCTGCCGGCGCTGTGCCTGCTGCAGCTGCGCCGCAAGCGCTCCAATATAGGCTGGCAGCTCTGCGTGTTCTGGATAGGCGAGAGCCTGCTCAATATCAGCATTTACGCCGGGGACGCCATCAAGCAGGAGCTGCCGCTGGTAGGCGGCGGCGAGCACGACTGGACCTACCTGCTGACCGAGCTCGGCCTGATAGCCCACACCCCCGCCGTGGCGAAGGCCATCTTCCTGCTCGGCTCCGCCGTGATCTTCTACAGCTTTTACCTGATAGGAATTGACGCCAAGAACCGCGAACCCTTCGAGCTGGGAGACCTGCAGCTGCGCTGACCATGAAAACCGCCACCCTGATACTGCTGTTCGCTTTCCCGCTCTCCGCCGCCGCGCAGGGCATGTTCGTCCCCGACGGGCTGGGCCGCGCCGACCTGGGCAGGCCCTGGATAAACGCCGGGGCCGGCTACTCCGACGCCGGGGGCCTGACCAAACGCTCTGCCAGTCTGAACTCCGGCACGCCGCTCGGCTCAGCCGGCGGGGCCAAATTCTCGCTGAACGCGGCCTTCGCCCACAACCGCATCCTCGAGGACGGCTGGCTGCCGCCGGAGCTTTACGACGCCGGACTGCAGCTCTCCGTGCGCGGCGAGAAGAACTTTTTCACCGCCGGGCTCAGGTCCAGCTCCGACCGGCCCTTCAACTCCATGAACGAGACCGACGTCTCGGCCAACTACGCCCGGACCATCAGCAACAGCGGGCCGCATTCCTGGACGGCGGGCCTCACCTACTCCACGCGCCGCAGCTTCGCGCGGCATATCCCATTCCCCTACGTGGCCTACAATTACAATTCGGAAAAATTCTCCTTCCGCCTGCCTTTCTCCGTCTCCTGGCGGCCGGAAAAGAAGTACGAATTCTCCGCCGCCTACATGCCCCCGAAATACGGCCAGATCTCGGCGTCGCTCAAGGCCTCCCGGGCGCTCACGCTGAAGGCCGAGTTCGTGCTGAGCGCGGCGCAGTACGACCTGGCCGGCAGGGCCGACAAGAAAGACTCGGTCTTCGTGGAGCAGCCCGGCGCCGGCCTGCGCACCTCCTACCGGGCCGCGGACGGCTGGGCGTTCTCCCTATATACCGGCTGTACGCTCGGCGGCAGGTATTACCGCGGCAGGACCTACGATAATTACCGCGACAAGGTGCACCTGGGCGGCGCCCCGGCCGTCAGCCTGGGCCTGACGCGCCTGTTCGGCTTGCCCCTTCGGCCTAACAAATAAAGGGCAGAACGGCCCTGTTGCAGTCCGCCCGCGCGCGTTATAATTAATACATGCTGAAATACGCGCTCGTCTTTCTTTTGACCGCCCCCGCCGCCGCCGCAGATTTCGACCTGAACTCCCTGAAAGTCTCCGACCTCGCACCGGCCGCCGCACAGGAAATTACGCCCGCGCCCGCCGACAAGGCGAGCTACATACAGCTGACCTCCTCCATCAAGATGAAGATGGATAAAGAGAAAGGCGAGCTGACCATCGGCTTCCCCAAAGCCGCTTTCGGCGACGCGGAGCCCGGCGACAAGGCCCACCTGTTCGTAAAAATGACGCGCGGCCTGCCCGCCCCGGCCATTTCCTGGGCCACCGTGCTGTGCTCCAACGGGCACTTCCTCGGCTACAAGGGCTCCAATCTGAATCTGCCCGAGCAGAGCGGCTCTTTCTCCATCAGCGAAACACTGGCCCTCGGCTCACCCAAGCAGCTCATAGCGCGCACCCACCCCTGGCTGGCCGGCGACCTGGCCGACCTGGAGCAGGTCTGCTCGGACGGCTTCCTGGAAAAAATGAAAGACGCCCGCGCCGAAACCCTGCCGCAGCAGCTCGGCGATTTCTCCTTCACCTACACCCCCAAAAAGAACACCCTCAAAGTTAAGTGGTAAAACCGCCACGGCGGGAATTTGTATAATTCTTTAACTATATTAGAGGGTGGGCGCACGCGCAGAGCGGAAGCCGGCCCCGCATTTTCACAGCGCATGCAGAATTATTTCAAAGATAAGAACGTCCTGGCCCTTTACCCGGCCGAAGACAGCGGTTTCCCCATGCGCTTCGACCCTTTCAGGCCGTATTTCAAATCCCTGCGCCTGCTGAACTACGCGAGAACCAGCCACACCCTGGGCATCCGGGGCGCCGAGAGCGAGATACGCCGGCTGATAGCGGAAGAGAAGATAGACATCCTTCTCTGCTGCCCCTTCGCCAGCGACTACCAGCTCTCGGTGGAGTTCTTCGCCTCGCTGCGTCCTTCGGTAAAGATCATTTTCTGGTTCTTCGACGACCCTATCCACTTCGAGAGCTACAACCGCTATTACGCACAGGCCGCCGACGCCGTGATAACCACCGACCACTGCGTGATGAGCGCCTACCGGCGCCTCGAGATCCCCGCCGTGGTCTGCATGGACCTGACGGCCGGCAACAAGTACTTTCCCGTCGCCGTGGAGAAAGACATAGACGTCTCCTTTATCGGCGACATGCGCAAGCGCGGCAGGCAGGAATACCTGGACTACCTGCTCAAGGCCGGCGTCGACGCGCGCGCCTACGGGCGCGGCAGCGCCAACGGCTACCTGCCCGCCGGCAAGATCTCCGAGTATTTCTGCCGCAGCCGCATCAACCTCAATTTCAGCCAGATCGGCACCCTCGACTGGAAGAACTCCGACGAGCCGCTGCTCAACCGCGTGCGGCAGAACACCGGCCGGCCCCGCGAGGTGGCCATCACCGGCGCCTTCTGCCTGACCGAGTACTCGCCCTCCCTGGACAAGATGTTCGTACCCGGAGAGGAAACCGATTTTTTCCGCACCCCGGAAGAGCTGCTGGAAAAGGTACGGTTCTACCTGGCCAACCCCGGGAAGCGGGAGGCGATGGCGCGCGCCGCGCAGGCCCGCACGCAGAAAGACCACCTTGAAAGCGCCTACATACCGCGGACCCTCGGGGCGCTGGGCGACATCCTGGCCGCGCCGGCGCCGGGTTCCTGGCCGGTCTACCTCAGCTTTGCCTTCAAGGCCCGGGAGGTCAACAGCCGCACCTTCTCGATGTTCGTCATGCTCAAACTGCTGCGCCCTCTCGCCGCCCTGGAAACCTTCCTGCTGCTGTTCCGCCACGGCCCGCTGGCCTTCCTGTCGGGCTTTCCGCGCGGGCTGGCGCGGGCCGCCCGCACCGCTCTCTCCAGAACCGGATGACCACCAACCTTAAAATAGCCAGAGCCTACACCGTGCTGATGGCCGCCAGCGTGGCGGGGCACGCCCTCTCCCTGTTCAAGGAGATGCTGGGCGCCAGCTACTTCGGCGTCTCGGCCAAGATGGACGCTTTCTACGCCGCCATGACCATCCCGAATCTGGTCAACAGCGTGCTGCTCTCTCCCTTCGTCATAATTTTCGTACCCATCCTGGTGAAGTACCGCTCCAAGGACCCGGCGCAGGCGAGCCGCATCATCAGCTCGGTCTCCAACGTCATCCTCTGCGGCCTGGGCGCGGCGGCGGTGGTCTCCTTCTTTTTCCCCGGCGCCCTGATCGCGCTGGCCTCCCCCGGCCTGGACGCCGGCACCGCCGCGGACGCGGCAAAGATGCTGCGCATCCTGAGCGCGGCCATCGTCTTCACCGGGGCGGCCAACATCCTGACCGGCGTCATCAACGCCTACGAACATTTCCTGCTGCCCGCCGTCTCCGGCATGTTCATCACGCTCTGCACCATCTTCTTCATGCTCTTCTTCACCCAGCGGGTCGGGGTCTTCGTGCTGGGCTGGGGGCTGCTGGCCGGCACGGCGCTGCAGGCGCTCTTCCTGTGGCCCTGCGCCAAAAAGCAGGGCTTCTCTTACACGCCGGTCTTCGACGTAGACCACCCGGAGATCCGCAAAGCCCTTAACATGGCGCTGATCTTCCTGCTGATAACCGTCATCAGCGGGCTCAACATGGCGGCCAACCGCTTCATGGCCTCCTGGCTGCCGGAAGGCAGCATCGCGGCCCTGGCCTACGCCGACAAGCTGGTGCAGGTGCCGCTGGTCATCTTCTCGGGGGCCATCGCCACCTCCATCTACCCCTTCCTCTCCGCGCAGGCGGCCGAGAACAAGCTCGACGAGATCCGCGCCACGGTCTCCCTCAGCATGCGGATGTCGGGCTTCATCTTCATCCCGCTGGCCGGCGCCATGATGGTCCTGGCCCGCCCCGCCATAGAGCTGCTCTTCCAGCGCGGCGCCTTCGATCCCGCGGCTACCGCGCTGACCGCCAGCGTGTTCATATTCTACTCGCTGCAGCTCTTCTCCACGGCGCCGGTGGCGGTGATGCAGCGGCTGCTCTTCGCTTACCAGGACTTCTCCGCCATCCTCAAGATAATCGTCGTAAGCCTGACCCTGACCCTGGCGCTCAACTTCGCCTTCATCAAGCTCATGTCCCCGCCGGCCTGCGGCATCGCGCTGGCCACTTCCCTGGGCGGGTTCGCCGCCGCGCTGATGTATTTCTACGCCGTCAAGCGCAGGCTGGGCAGCCTGCACGGCCTGGCTATACTCGCCTCCTTCGCGCGGGTGACGGCCCTGGCCGCGGTCTCCAGCCTGACCGTCCGCCTGGCGCATAACCAGCTCTACGCGATAGTGCCGCCCACCGTGCCCGGCTTTGCGGCGGCCCTCGCGCTGGCCTCCGCCGCCGGGGCGGCGGTCTTCATCGCGCTCGCGGCCTTCTTCAGGCTGCAGGAATTCACCAAGGTCCAGCACCTGACCATGACCAAGCTGAAGCCGCTGCTCAACTGGTGGAGGCCGGCGGTATGACGGCCAAACCCAAAGTGCTGCTGATCTACCCGGGCAACAAGACCTGGGGCTTTACCTACCCGATGGGGCTGCTCTACGTGGCCAACGCCCTGCAGAAGGACGGCATAGAGGTTTCCCTGCTCCACCTGGGCACCGGCACCCTGGAAGATCTGAAGAAAGACGACTACCTCTTCGTCGGCATGACGATGATGGTGGGCGAAATGGTGGGCAAGGGCCTGGAGGCGGCGCGGCTAGTGAAGGCCAACAACCCCGCCACGCCCATAGTGCTGGGCGGGGTCTATCCCTCCATACTGCCGGAGCAGGTGCTCGCCAACCCGCTCATCGACATCGCCGTCATAGGCGAGGGCGAAGAGACCGCCAGGGAGCTGGCGGCCGCCTTGCTCAGCGGGGCCGACCTCGGCGGCGTAAAGGGGCTGGCCTACAAAAAAGGCGGCTCGGTGGTCACCACGCCGGCGCGGGAGCTTTTAGACCTGGAAACCCTCGACCAGGACCTGCCATACAGCCTGCTGGGCGACATCTTCACCAAGTCCACCGTGGTGCCCATACACACCTCCCGCGGCTGCCCGTACCGCTGCGCTTTCTGCTACAGCCCGCTCTTCAACAAGCGCCGCTACCGCTTCAAGAGCGCGAAGAAAGTCGTGGACGAGATAGAGTTCATCGTCGGGAAGTACGGCATCCGCAATTTCAACTTCGACTACGAGGACGAATTCCTGGTCAACACCGACCGGGCGGTTGAGATCTTCGAGGACCTGCTGCGGCGGGGGCTGAAGATCCGCTGGACGGCCTTCTGCCGCTTCGATTCCTTCTGCACCGCCCGCGCCAAGTACGGGGAGCGCTTCATAAAGCTGCTCAAGGACTCCGGCTGCTTCTACCTCAGCTTCGGGGCCGAGTCCGGCTCGCAGCGCCTGCTCGACGAGGTGATCAAGAAGGACATCACAGTGGAGCAGATCGTCTCCACCTCGGCGGTGCTCAGGGACCACCAGCTGATCCACCGCGTTTCCTTCATCAACTGCTTCCCCGGCGAGACGCGCGCGGACCTGGAGGAGACCTTCAAGGTCATCGACCGCATCTCGGAAGGCAACCGCTACCTCGCGCTCGGCCTCTTTAACCTGATCCCGCTGCCCAAAACGGCCATCATGGAGCGCCTGCAGCGGGATCACGGCTACGTCCCGCCGGCCACCATGGAAGGCTGGGCCGACCACATCCCGACCCGCCGCGAAAGCGTGACCTGGCACTCCAAAGAGCACGCGGACTTCTGCTTCGCCGCCTCGCGCATGGCCAACAACTCGGCCTTCAACCAGGACTTCCGCTCCTACGCCGAATACAAGGATTTCATACATACCTCCAGCGGCGCCTATCCCGGCGGCTATCCCGCCTACCTGGTGGCCAGGCTGCAGCGCTTCCGCTACAAGCGCCGCTGGTTCTACTACAACGTCGAAGTCATAATCTTCGCCTGGGTCCGGCGCTACGCCGTCATCGCCACCAATTTCCTGGTCAACTCCATCCTGAAGAAATACCTCTCAGACTCCGCGTTCGCCGCCCTGAAAAGATTCTTCGGCAAGGACGCCTGGGCCGCCGGCGGCAAAGACGACGCCGGCACCGCCGCGTAAAAGGAACCGCATGAAAGAGACACTGGAAGGCAGGCTCAAGAACCTCATCAAGCTCTTCGTAAAAGACAAGGCGCTGCTGCGCTCCGCCGGGCTGTTTTACGAGGACGTCAAATATTTCGTCCTCTTCTTCCTGCGCTACCCCGTGGAATACGCCGTCTACCGCTACAGCCTGCTGGCCGGGAAACCTTACTTCGGCCTGGTGATGCAGGCCTGGATGACCATCCCGGAAAGGGCGGCGTGGATGCGCAAGGCGGTAGCCGCCGTCAAGGGCGGCGGCCCGGTGAACATCCTCGAGATCGGCTGCTGGGCCGGCCACTCGGCCACCGTCTGGGCCGGGGCCCTCAAAGAATTCCACGCCGGCCGCGGCAGGCTGGTCTGCGTGGACCCCTGGAAGAGCTATATTTCCCTGGAGAAGCACGACACCAGCCGCTTCATGTACCGCCAGATGGAGGCGGGGCTCAAGAGCGGCGACATCCTGCGGCTGTTTTTCCACAATATCCGCTCGGCGGGGGCGGAAGAGCTGGTCCTGACCGTGCGGGCCGAATCCCGCGAGGCCCTCAAATACCTGGCAACAGACTCCTTCGACATCATTTACGTCGACGGCGACCATTCTTACGACGGGGTGATGTCGGACCTGCGGCTCTCCGCGCCCCTGCTCAAGGACGGCGGCTTCCTCTGCGGCGACGACCTGGAGCTGCAGTACGGCCAGGTGGACAAGGCGGCCATCGAGCCGGTCAAGAACCTTAATTTCGCCACCGACCCGGCCCAGGAAACGGGCTACCACCCCGGGGTCACCCTGGCCCTCTGGAAGTTTTTCGGGGCCGACGTCTCCGCCTATAACGGCTTCTGGCTGATGCGCAAGACCGGGCCCGCCTGGGAGAAGGTTACGCTCGGCTGAGGCGCGAGGCCATGGGTAAAACTCTGCTGCTTTCGAAGCTGAGCCCCGGCAATCCCAACGACGTGGGCGGGGGCTACCAGCGCGAGTTCATCAAGAACGGCGCGCTCTTCCTGGATTACAGCGACATTTACGACCAGCGCGGCCACGCGGGGGCGCAGGCCTTCATCCTGGACTTCGTGCGCAGCCGCGGCGTGGACACGCTGGTCTACGCGGCCGACTCGACCTCGTTCCACTTCCCCCCCTCTTTTTTCCGCGAGCTGGGCCGGCACGCCTACACGGCGATGCTGGCCGGGGACACGGTCTATTATTTCGACGTGCGCGACAAGTTCTACGCGGCCGAAACCGATCTTTTCATCATCCTGGACTCCTTCCAGCGGGCCGACGAGTTCCGCGCGCTGGGCGGGGACGCGCTGGTACTGCTCAGCTCCTACGACAGGACCCGCTACGTGCGGTACGAAGACCGCACGAAGACGATAGACGTCTCCTTCGTCGGGGCGTACGCGGGCAGGCAGGACAGGATAGACGGGGTTAACTATCTGCTGAAGAACGGCATAGACGTGAAAGCTTACGGCTACGGCGCGCCGGGAGGCCAGCTGACGCTGGACGAAATGGTGGCCGTCTTCAACAGGACCAGGATCAACCTTAATTTCACCGGCGCCAGCGCCGGCAGCCGCCTCAACGCCAGCAACCCGATACCCCTGGGCGCAAAGCAGCTGAAAAGCCGCCAGGTGGAAGCCGCGCTCTGCGGCTCCTTCGCCCTCTCCGAGGACGCGCCGGGCATGGAAGAGACCCTGAAGCCCGGTGAAGAGATGGCGCTGTTCAGCACCAGGGAGGAAATGCTGGAGAAGATCCGGTACTACCTGGCCCACGAGGACGAGCGCGAAGCCATAGCCGCCCGCGCCTACGCGCGTTCCGTGAAGGACCACGACGTAAGTATCGAGATACCGAAATTAATGGCGGAGATAGAACGTCGGCGGCTGGCCGGCAGGCCCGGGAGGGCCGTCGCGCCCCCCGACGCCGTCTTCCTGCGGAATTTTTCATCCTACAGGCTGCTTTATATATTGAAATTCCTCAAGCGCCTGAAACTCAGGTTCGCCCTGGAAGAGCTGCTCCTGATGCTCCGGCTGGGCACCGCGGACCTGCCGCAGCTCTACACCTTCTTCGTCGAGGAAATAGTGGACAAATTCCCGAGAACCAAAGCCTTCCTGAAGAAGATCCTCTCCTAGTCGCCCAGGATCTTCCGCTTCAGCCTTATCTTCGTCATCGCCTGAACGTGCTCGCGCGCCGCGCGGCCGAACTTCTTTTCTATCGAAGCGAGATAGCGCGGGTTCTTGAAATAGGCGTCGAAAGCGTAATCGCGGAAGGCCAGCACCTCCGCGGCGGTCAGGGTCTCGGTTGGCAGCGGCAGGAATTCGTAGCCCTGCTGCGCGTAGCCGACCCATTTGTCCGGCAGCGGCACGCCCTTGGCCAGGCACTCGTCGTACAGCGCCGAGCCGGGAGGCGCCATGGCCGCGAAGAAACTGGGAAAGGCGCAGTTGAGCTCGAGCGCCAGGTTGAAGGTCTCCTGCATGCTCTCCCAGGTGTCGCCCGGCAGGCCGAAGATGAAGTTGGCGCACAGGTCTATGCCGGCCTCGTGGATCTTGCCGACCACGCGGCGGATACAGTCCCTGTCGTACTTGCCCTTGTGGGCTTTCTTCAGCACCTCGGGGCTGCCGGACTCGATGCCCAGCTTGAACCAGTTAAAGCCGGCCTGCTTAAGCAGCCGCAGTTCTTCCATCGGCATCGCGTCCACCCGGTCCACCCGGGCGAAGGCGCAGAAATTCAGCTTGTACTCCCGCTCCAGCAGCCCCCGGGCTATCGGCATGTAGTGCCGCGCGTCGAAGACGTAGAGCTCGTCGATGAGGTTGATGTGTTTGACGCCGTACTGGCGGGCCAGGATGTCGAACTGCTTCAGCGCCCACTCCGGGCTCCAGTTGCGGATGCGGTGCTCGGCGAAGGTGGCGTGGATGGCGCAGAAGCTGCACTTATAGGGGCAGCCCAGGCTGGTGAACATCCCGGCGTAATGGTTCCGGGTCTCGAGGCTCTGCAGGCTCATCCAGTTGAACGCCCGGTAATCGCCGCCGGCCATCGGCAGCAGGTCCCAGGCCACGTCGGGCAGTTCTTCCGTGAGGTTCTCTATGTTGGCCACCCGGTTGTTATGGCGGATCTCGCCGTTCTCGCGCCACCAGAGCCCCGGTACTTTCTCGTACGGGTCCTTCTTCAGGATGCCCAGCAAAGTATAAAAGCCCTCTCCCTGCGCCAGCAGGTCGCAGGCCTCTTCCCTCATGGTGCGCTCGGGCAGGGCGGAAGGATGCCAGCCGGTAAGGATCAGCTTGATGGCCGGGTTGCGGCCCTTGAGCAGGCGGCACAGCTCGCCTACCGCCGTCATCAGCGGCGCGCAGGTATTGGCCTGCTGGCCGTACACGACGATGGCGGTATACTCCGCCTTTTTCGCCAGGATCTCGGCCGCCGTCTCCTCCAGGTCCAGGTTGCGCACGTTGGCGTCCAGCAGGTCCACGGCGAAGCCCTGCTTGCGCACGAAGCCGGCCGTCAGGGCGGCCCAGAACGGCGGCTCCACGGCGGAGAAATCCTTGCTCAGCTCCTGGTAGACTTTTTTCTTTGTGCCGCCGATGTTCACCAGCAGCAGGTCGAGCCGTTCTGACATAGTCACCCCACCCAGGCCTTGCGGCAGGCCTCTATGATCGCTTTCTTGCCGTAACCGTGGCGCTCGGTCACCGTCTCGCGCGCCGGACCGCCGAAGAAGAACTCGTCGGGCGGCCCCAGGCGCACGTATTTAGTACCTGCCCCGGCGGCGGCCAGCCAGGCGGCCACGCCGGCGCCGAGGCCGCCGTTCGGCGACGATTCCTCTACGACTATCATCGTCTTCGCCGCCGCGGCTATCCTGGCGAGCGCGGCGGTGTCCAGCGGCTTTACCGTATGAAAATGATAATGCTGCGGCCGCACGCCCGCCGCGGCAAGCTCCTTCAGCGCTTCCTGCGCCGCGTAAGCCTGCTCGCCGCAGGTCAGCACCGCGACCTTCTCCCCGGCGGTCATCAGGCGCGCGCGGCCCAGCACGGCCGGCTCCGCCCCCGCTACCGCCGGTTCGCCGAACTTGCCGATGCGCATGTAGGCCGGCCCCGGCAGCTCCAGGAGCTGCGGCAGCAGCGCGATCAGTTCCGCCGGATCGCAGGGCGCCGCCACGGTCATCCCGGGCAGCAGCGACATCAGCGCCAGGTCGTCCCCGGCGTGATGAGTGACGCCGCTGGACGCGTAGGCGTAGCCGCCGCCGGCGCCCACAAAGAGCACCGGCAGCCCGGGATAGGCCGCGCACACGCGGATCTGCTCGAAGGGGCGCGCGGTCATGAAGGAAGCTATGGAATAGGCTATCGGCCTGAAGCCTTCCTTGGCCAGCCCGGCGGCCATATTGACCATCTGGGCCTCGGCTATGCCGACGTTGACATAGCGCGTCGGATGCTTTTTTTCAAGATCGGTGAAGACCTGGTAGCCGAGGTCTCCGGTCAGGAAGACCACGCCGGGGTCCCTGTCGGCCGCGGCGCAAAGGGCGGTGGAGAAGGCTCGTCTCACGGCTTCCTCCCGTAGATAGGCGCGGCGCCGAGCTCGGCGAGGGCCTTCACGCGCTCCTCCTCCGAGGGCACGCGGTAATGCCAGAGCACGTCATTCTCCATGAAGGAGACCTTGTTCTTCGTTCTGGCTATGATCACGGACGGCTTTCCCTTTTCAAAGGGGAAAGCGGAAAGGGTTTCCATCACGGTGCGCATGTCGGCCCCGTCGATGGTGCGGGCGGCCCAGCCGAAGGCGCGGAACTTGCCCTCGAGGGAAGTGAAGCCGGCTATCTCGTCGGTCTTGCCTACGGCCTGGACGCCGTTGTAGTCCACCACGGCCAGAAGGTTCTCGAGCTTATGAGCGGCCGCGAACATGGCGGCTTCCCAGACGCTCCCCTCGTTGCACTCCCCGTCGCCGAGCAGCACGGCCGCGCGCGCGGCCGAGCCTTTAAGGCGCAGGCCGTATAGCATGCCGGTCGCCACGCCCAAGCCGTGGCCCAGGCTGCCGGCCGACATCTCCAGGGCCGGCAGCGTGTGCATGCAGGGGTGGTTAGGCAGGCAGGAGGTCTCGCGGTTGTATTCCGCCAGGGTCTCCACCGGGAAGAAACCGCGGTCGGCCAGCACCGCGTACAGGGCCGTGCAGCCGTGGCCCTTGGAAAGGATGAAGCGGTCCCGCCCCGGGTGCTTGGGCTCGGCCGGGAAATGTTTCAGCCAGCCGCCGTGGTAGAGCGCGACCAGCACGTCCACATAGGCCATAGAGGAGCACAAATGCCCCACCCGGCCGTCGCAGGCCATCTGCACGCAGGTGGCCCGTATCTCGCTGGCCTTCTTTTCCAGTTCTTCTATGGTCATAGTATCGCGTAACCAATAATACAAAAAAAGCCGCCTTTCCCGCACCGCGCCGGCCCGGCCCCGGAGGATGAATATACTATAATATTCCCGAAGATTATGCCCAAAAGACCAGAACCCGCCCGGAAGTCAGCCCCGAAGGCGCGGCTGCACCCGATGTACCGCCGCCGCAAGGCCGACCAGGACACCGTGATACGCTCCGGGGTAGGCGTTCTCATAAGGGACGCGGAAGGCCGCATCCTCCTGGAACGCCGCAGCGATTGCGGGTTCTGGGGCATACCGGGCGGGAGCGTGGACCCGGGAGAATCGGTGGAGCGCACCGCGGTCAGGGAAGCCCTGGAGGAGACCGGCCTGAAGGTCCGGGTGACGGGGCTTTACGGTGTCTATTCCGACGGGCGGACCCGGCTGGTCACTTTTCCCGAACGGGTGGTGCAGCTGGTTGACACTATCGTCGAGGCCGAGATCACCGGCGGCCGGCTGAGGATCAGCAGCGAAAGCCTTGAATTGGCTTTCTTTTCGCTGGATAAGCTCCCCCGGGACATCGTGCCGCCGGCCATGGAGATCCTGAAAGACCTGCGCGCGGGCCGCACCGGAGTTCTCAGGTAGGGCCCCGGCCCGCCGTTTCCCAAGGAGACATTATGCGAGTCGGATTCGTGAACACGAGCGGCAGGCAGAACGAGAAGCCCTTCAGGATAGACCCCCTGGGCGCCCTCTACCTGCTGACTATCCTCGAGCGGGACTTCGGGGACCGCCTCGAACTGGACTACACCGACCTGCGCGGCGTGGCCGAAGACTCCGCCATCTACCATGTGCCCGAGCGCGACGTTTACCTGCACTACATTACCACCCCCGAGATAGCCGAGATCCAGCGCAACGTCGCCCGCATCCGCCGCAGCTACCCCAAGGCCCTGCATCTGGCCGGCGGCCCCCACGCCAACATCTTCCCCGAAGAGAGCCTCAAGACCTTCGACGCCATCTGCATAGGCGAGGGAGAAAAGATACTGCCGCAGATGATCCGGGATATCCTGGATAAAAAACTTCAGAAGACCTACAGGGAAACCGGCGCTATAAACCTCGACGAGTACCCGTACCCGCTGCGCAAATACCTCCCCAAGTCGGCCATAGTGGACACCGGCATGCTGACCCGGAAACACGAGGCCCTGCTGGGCACCAGCCTCCTGGTCTCCCGCGGCTGCCCCTTTAACTGCCATTTCTGTTCCAACCAGTACAAAGGCCCCACCCGGGTGCGCGCCCCGCGGCTGATCACGGAAGAGATCGAGTACCTAAAGCGCGAATACGGGGTGCAGGCCCTGCTCTTCAAGGACGACCAGGCCATACACGTCAACAAGGAGCTTTCCCGCTCGGTCCTGGAGGCTATCGGGAAGACCGGCATGCTCTGGCGCGGCCAGTCGCGGGCCAACGGCATACACCCGGACTCGGTGCGGCTGGCCAAAGAAAGCGGCTGCGTGGAGATAGCTGTGGCCATCGAGAGCGTCTCGCCGAAGGCGCTCAAGATCATGAACAAGAACATCGACCTGGCCAAGGCGAAGGATTATTTCAAGGTATTGCGCCAGAACGACATCGAGATCAAGCTGCTGCTGATCCTGGGCCTGCCCGGCGAGCCTAAAGATATCGCGCAGCAGACCATAGATTTCATAGAGGAAACGCAGCCTTCCAACGTTTCCCTCTCCATCCTCTGCCCTATCCCCGGCTCCGCCATCTGGAACGACCCGGCCAAATTCGGCATGAAGATAGACACCAGCGTCCCGTTCGAGAAATACATGTTCGCGTTCGGCCGTTTCGACGGCGAGGAGAAGGCCCCGCACTTCTTCGAATACGAAAAAGTCACGCCTTTCGGCGAGGGCATGAGCATGGACGAGATAGTGGCCAACCACGAAAAGGTCCAGGCCTACCTGCGCGACCGGAAGATAAATTTTTAACCCGGCCCCATGACCAAGCTGCTCCTCCTCAACCTGCCCAGCGGCCCCGTACCCACGGATTACCCGCCGGTGGCCATCTCCCGCGTGATCGAGGGGCTGGAACCCGAGCTGGGCTGCGAGGCGGTGTTCCTCAACCTGGACCTCCTGCGCCCCTCCTTCGGGGACCTGAAAGAAAAGATACGGGCCTTCGGTCCGCAGGTGATAGGTTTCAGCGCCATCCTGACTCCCAGCTACAAGTATCTCAAAGAGCTTTCTCTCTTCCTGCGCCGGGAGTTCCCTGGCATAGTACAGGTCATGGGCGGGGAGATGTGCGTCATCCGCGACCTGGTGCTGCGGAAGTCGGCCGTGGATTTCTGCGTAGTGGGCCAGGCGGAACCGGCCTTCAGCTCGCTGATAAAGACGCTGGAGGAGCGCGGCTTCAACGCCTCAGACAAAGCGCCCTTCCGCGCCATCAAAGGCCTGGCTTACCTGAACGCCGGCGCGCCCTTCTTCACCGGGGAGGAGACGCATCCCGACCCGGTCAGGCAGATAAACTACGCGCTCCTCTCTAAATTCACGGACCTGGGACACTACATCCACGGCGTCGCGGGCCCCTATTACCGCAACCGCATCAACCCCGACGAGATAGGGGACTTCTATGGCCTCCTTAAGCAGGAGAACCTGCCAAAGAACCTCGTTACTGTCTTCGCCTCCAAGGGCTGCGTGGGCCGCTGCACCTTCTGCCACCGCTATTTCAAGGGCTACAAGGTAATGGATACGGCCGGCGTGATAGAGTCCATCAAGACCATAACAGCCGAACGGAACGCGGGCATGCTGCAGTTCCAGGAAGAGGATTTTGGCTCGGACCGCGCGGCTACAGTAAAGCTGACCGCCTTCCTGAAGGAAAGCGGCCTTAACTGGGCGGCCACAGCCGTGCGCGCCCGCAGCGTTAACGACGAGCTCATGAAGAGCTGGCGCGAGGCCGGCTGCGCCCACATCAATTTCGGCATCGAGTCCGGGTCGCAGAAGATCCTGGACGTTATGGAGAAGCTGACCACGGTGGGTGAGAACCTCAACGCCCTGCGTCTCTGCAACAAGTACCGGGTGGCCACCATCATCAGCCTGGTCATAGGCATGCCCGGCGAGACCGAGGCCACGATAGACGAGACCATAGACAACCTCGCCTCCGCCCTGCCCGACGACGTGACGCTGCCCTACGAGGTCAGCATAAATTTCTTCCAGGCCGTGCCCGGCACCGAGGGCTACAAGTTCGCCCAGGCCGCGGGCCTTATCCCGTCGGATCCCGCCGGCGAAGAAAAGTATATAGAGAACCTGCACGAAGCCGGAGCCGCCGAGATAGACCAGTATCTCAATTTCACCGACTACGAGAAAGAAGAGGTATTGTACTGGAAGGACTACATACAGCTGGAACTGCTGGCGGCCTACTTAAAGAAGAACGGCAGGGCCAGGACGCTGGAGCACAAGAAATCCCGCCGCTTCCGCCGCGCCGCCGTCTACGCCCTGCTGCCGCGCCCGCTGCGCCGCTTCCTGCTGAAATATTTCATCATCCTGCGCCACTACGGCCCGGGCGGCCTGCTCTCCCTGCTGTCCCGCAAACTTTTTAATCCCCGCCCGCAAAAATACTCCGGGGTCGACCGCTCCCTGCGGCTGATCAACGCCGAGAGGGGACGTTCTTAACTATTGGATTATTCGGCTGCGGTCTGAACCGCCGCTTGTTTACCGGTTTTCACCAACAACCGCCCCCTCAGCGCCAATTTTGAGACAGCGCTTTCGGTTATTCCCAGCTCGCGGGACAGGGCTGACACGGAACATCCCGCCTCCTCCCTCGCCAAGTGGCAATACACAGCCCGCGCACGCGCGGGCACGCGCTCCCGGGTACGCCTTACGATATCCGCTCTCGATATCCCGCTCGTCAGCACGACACTTTCCATAACCTCCGCGCAGGTTTTCTTCGGCAGCGCCATCTGCGCCTCCTGCGCCCGCAGAATGGACTCCACAAAATCGCTCCCGCCCAGTATCCTCTGGTCCGAGAACACTTTTTCCCCGGCGCGGAGCGCGCGCAACACCTCGTTGCCGCCGCCGTAACTGCGCAGCAGTCCGCCTCCGGAGAGATCGCAAGGCCACGGTGCGGCGCTCTTCTCGATCAGCTTGTCCATGTAATTCGCCATGGCGACGCCTTCCTCCCCGCCGAAGTGAGACAACAGCGCTTCCCTGTCCAACAGTTCGTCGGTGTCACCAGTAACGGCGCAGTTGTGCCCGCACCACTCGAAGTCCTCCAGTTCCGCCAGGCTGCCCACTAGTTTGGCGCGCAGTGGGTTCAAGTGTATATACGCCGCCGCCTCGACCAAGTAGCCCTCAAGGTCGCAGACGATAGCTTTGTACCTGTTCTGAAACAAGTGTCCGGCGCGGCAGTGCCTGAGATTAAAGTGTACCGCATAGCCGGTCATCACACGGTGCATTAGCTCTGATATCGGCCGCTCGCCGCGCAGCAGCAGGAAGTGGAAGTGGTTCGGCATGAGGCACCACGCGAGGCAGCGTCCGCCTGTCTTTTTCAGCCATACCGACATACGCTCACAGAAATCGGCGCAGTCCTCGTCGTCAAGAAATATCTTCCTGCGTTCGATGCCCCGCGACATCACATGATAGACCTGTCCCGCCGCGTCTATTCTGGCTTGTCTTGGCATACCCCCCTCCCCGTCCCGTGAGAATAGGATAGCAGACGCCCCCGACAACGGCGTGTCGCTAATTTTTTCAGCAACTTGGCTTATTTTCCGGCAACTTCGGCAGGTCAACACCAATCACAACTACTGAATAGTCCAATAGTTAAGAACGTCCCCTATCTGCCCCCTGGCACAGCCTGATCCTGCACAAGATGCGTCATCAATGCGACATAATAATACGCGCTGTATCCGTAGTTAAAATTTCCGGCAGCATATTTAATATGCGCAAACTCTTCCCATTTTTTATAGTCTCCACCGTTAAATTTTCCAGCATCCTCCCTGCCGTTGTATCCGACTTCGGCATCAGTAATCTTGCCATGCGCATTGGCATCATCCGTCGGACCAGAAGTCCCCTCAACTATTGTTTTTGAGAACCTCTTTATGTCCGGAAAATCTTCAGCAGATAATGAGTCTATCGCCTTTTGGCTGATTTTGTAATGGTTGGAGGCCTCCAAAGTCCACAAAGACCACCAGCAATTTCCATTAGTGGGGTTAAGCAGCAATAGCCCGATGTACAGAGATAAGCGTTTCATATTTTTTACCTTATTTCTGTTCACGCTTGAATTCTTCAAAAACACGCTTTCTCTCCAGGAAATATAGTTTGTCTGGACTATTAGCATCCAACTTGTTCATAAACGCAGCGGTCATCGGATCCCGCAACATCCCTTCAAATTCCCCAATATCCGCGGGATGGTATTTTTTGGGTATTGTCCCAGTAATTTGCCAATATGCATGCCGGCAGTAGCCTCTCACTGTTGAATTCGCATCATTTAAGATGCACTCCTCAAGGTTACCCAATGATTCTTTAATCTTACTCAGCCCAAACAAATCCGCCGCATCGCTTCGCACGGAATAAAATTGAGCTCTTTTTAACACATCCGCAACTATCGGGATAAACCGTTTCTCCAACTGGCGCTTCTTGTCCGGGAAATATATTCTTGCCGCGGTCAAAGACCATCCGGCGTTCAAGTCATTTATAGACTTCGGCATCCATTCATATATGAAATCGCTATCGCCCTCCTCGGGGTTCAGTAGCATGGCGTTCAGATATGCCTGTCCGCTGCGATTGCGGACATCTTCGTCAGGATGCTTTAAGGCCAGCTCTTTTAAGGCCTTTTTGCGTTCAGGGCTGCGGCTGGCTTTGATCTGCTCTATCAGGGCGAATTTTCTTTTAGGCGTTATGCCGGGCTGGTCTATCTCCTTCACTATTTTCGCAAACGCTTTGTCGCCGAAAGCGGACAGGTCAATCTCTTTGGTCCGGCCTATGTCACGGACCATCTCGTTAAGCACCGTTTCGTCCCCTATCTTCCCAAGGGCAACGGACGCGTTATAACTGACCAACCCGTTGTATTCGGGAGCAAGATATTGTTTAAGGAAAGGGATAGACTCCTTGTTTTTCAGATCACCGAGCATGGCTATCATATAGTGCGCCGACATTAAAGAGTTGAGCTTTACAGTTCGCTCAGCTTCAGGAAGTTTCGACCAATCTTTGTTTTTGTCCGCTTTTATCTGCGTTATCTTTTTAGCGCACTCGGTTTCGATAGGTTTTGCCAACTTTGGATTGGTTATCTTCACCAGCGCTTTCTGCCCCTGCGTGGGATACTTGTCCATCAGCCGGCCGAGGGCGGCAACGTCGGCATCGGTAGTTGGGGTCGTGACGGCAATGCTCTCTATTAGCGCGGCTGCGGTAGTGGTGCTCTTAGCCTGGGCGATATCCTTTTCCAGGTCCTTCATGCTCTTCCCGGCCTGCGCGCAGACACCGGAGAACAATAATATTCCCGCAAAGGCGATGATTATCTTATTCATAAGTTCTTTATTACTCCGTAATTCAAAGTTATCTCAAAATTGTCACAGCGACTTAACTGTTTTTCCCTGTGCGCTGAAACCCGTACTTCTGCTCGCGGGCGGCGAACGCATCCCTACCGCCCTCCAGAACTTCGCAGATATGCTCCCTGATGCCCTGGGTATCGAGCACATTAGGTTTAGTTTTATCTAAGGGCGAAGAGTTCTCGATAGCTCCAGCTATATAGCGTATGCGGGACGGCTGGGAAGCGGCTGTTCTCTCAAAATTTGCGACAATGACCTGCTCAGAATCCCCGTTAACCACTAAGTTCGGGTTATGGGTCACAACAATGATCTGCCGCTGATGTTTGGCCTTCCTGAAGAACTTTACCAACGTGGAGTAAACGGACCGGTTATCCAGATTCTCCTCCGGCTGGTCCACAATAATTGGCCTATTGTCCTTATCTACAGTAAGATAGATCAGCAGCAGGACCACGCCCTTTTTACCGGGAGAAAGTTTGTCCAGGTCGGTTTCGTCATACTTGATACCGTACTCAACATCAAAGTAGTCAAGACTGTACAGCCAGTCCTCAACATCTTTCTCGGTTTTTCCATTTCGCAACTGCTCAGGCAACGGTTTATTCTTGCACCCATCTCCGGCATCGGTTATTGCAGTAAGCATTTGCGCTATGCAACCGTCATCTGCAGGGAGAAAAGCCGGCCCCATTTTATCCAGGTAGCCTTCGGCAAGCTGCTCAAACCCTTCTTTGCCGCGGATAATGCTTTTATTGCCATGGAATATCCCCAATGCGCGCTCTACAAACAGTGCCGCATCAAAGCTTGGCCGGGCATAAAATTCAATTTTGCGGCCTTCTTCCATCATCAGTTCCTGCCGGTTTAGCGGCTGATACAAAGAATCAAGTATTTCCCGCTTTTTAGAGAGTTTCTTAAAGAATTCAACAAACAGGTTCCTTCTTAGGCTGCTTTTCTCATCTATTCCACGCGCGGCATCTTTGTCGACTGCCGCAATTTTCTGTTCAAGCGCCTTTCTTAACAGTTCTTTTTCGGCAATGAGGGCGTTGAATTTCTTAAGTTCGTTCTGCTTTTCCGACTCCATTACACACTGCTTATTTAGAGCCTCTATCTTTGCGTCAATTTCCAGAATAGTATCTTTCCCCACAACAGGCTCCGCGCCAGACACTCCATGAACGGCCTTAACACTGCGTGTCAAATCGGCTATCCGCGCGTCAAGAATAATGCCTGCATCAACGGGGAACTGCGAGGTTACGCCAGGCAGCAGGTCAGCCTGGCCGAGGGAAACAAGTACGGCCGCCATTTCAGCGTTGTAGCGCGACACCTGGTCGCGCATCATCTGGACTTTGGTTTTAAGCAGCGTTAATTTATTTATCTTGATCTCAAATCCTTCAACCTCGGCCTCAAGCCGTTTTTTCACCTCCATCAGGCGCTTTAAGTCTTCAACCATCTTTAATTCTGCCGGGGTGGCCGCCTTAGGCTTATTCCTGTGCAATTCGGTTATCTCTTTGTCGGTATCATCCCGCTGCTTAACCAGCCCTGCCCGCGAAGATAAAAGTGTTTTCAGCTCAATGATTTCCGCGCTAAGACGCTTTAGTTGCTCCGAGATGGAGGACATCTCCATCTGTATGCCCTCCACGCGCAGTTCTTTAAGCGAGGAAAATTTTTCGGCGCCCAATTTATCAGTGGACGGGATATATTGGAACAGTATGTTCTCTATCTCGGTCTCAAGTTTCTCATGATTCTCATGGGAACAAAGAGACTCAACAAAACTTTGGGAAAGATATCGCACGGTGGACGGTGCGGAAGGTGCGAGCCCTTTTGAAAGCTCAACCTCGCCCCCAGAAAGACCATTCTTCCATTTAAGAAGGAGCTTCGTCCCGAATATCTCTTTATCAGCCTTATAAATGAACGACCGCCTGCCGGGGTCGGTTTCTCCTCCGCAAAAAGCAATAAGGTCAACGAGGGCGGTTTTACCGGAACCTTTGCCGCCTATTATTGTGACAAGGTCAGGATTAAGCGGTATTTCCTGATCCTCGAACCAGCCATTAGCCTGGCGTATGACTATCGAATCAATAATTTTCGACTGGTCCTTTGTGTGGGGTGGCGCGGCGGCTATCACTATCCGTTCTTCCGGTTCGTAGACTATCTGTTTTAAACCGTCGAAAGTCAGGTCCGACTTTATCCAGCAATGCAGTTCGCCCCCGTCCTTCTTTTGGGGGAGTATGCCGATATTAGTTGGAGCGTGAGCGTCGCTCCCTTTTATTATCGGCTTTGGGCGGCCGAACCAAAGCTTAAAATTCTCCTCGCTGCATTTTCCAGATGGCGCAAGGAAAAAGCGCCGGCTCCCCTCAGAACTGGAGCCCAATATATCTGCTTGCCTTATTATCCCTGTTTTAATAAGCCCGTCCTGCTCTGGAAGCGAGAGGATGTGGTCTATGCCGCCGTACTCATCTAGTGGAATGATGACCAGCGCCTTATCCCGCAAGTGTCGTTCTTCAAGTTTTTTCAAGGCTTCGTCGAAACTAACACGAGCGGCAGATAAGCCAAGTCTATAGAGTTTAACCTCGTCTTTTTCTTCTTTCCCACCAGGCAATTGAGTCTTGGCAAACTCAACCAATTCACCTCTGGTAAAACTTATCGTCCGGCCCGGGTAATCCTTAGTAGTTAGGGCCTGCAGGAAAGCCTTGATCCTCTCAAGGTAAGGCTCCTCATTTGTGAAAAGAATATGGAAATTTATTGCGGTCGTTCCACCTGTCCTGTCCCGCAGCACTTTATCCATGCGGAACTCAACAACAGGAAATATTGGCTTACTGACCTTTCCACGCAATTCAAGAAACCCGTCAATCGTCCCGTAATCGTTAATGCCAAAGGCTGAGCACTCGGATTTTTCTATTGCGTAAATGATTTTATCGTAGGCGTCGGGGCTACGGTCATCATAATGAAATGATGCCGGGGTGTGGACATGGTAGTCCCAGCGATGCCACTCAGAGCCACGAGAAAAGACCGACATTTGAATTCCTAAAACTATTTGCACCCTAATTACGTAAATAGTCTAATGGACACCCGGCCGGATGTCAATTACAGGGGTGTAACACTTCTCCCGTTTCATTGGGGAAGTATTTTTTACTCGGAAGGAGGGATGTACGCCCAGCCGACGCCGCGGCTGTTCTTTATGCGGTCAGCCAGCGGGCCCAGGTCGCGCTTCAGGCGGTGCAGCAGCACCCTTACCGCCGCCAGTTTTTCTTCCGGGAAGTCGCTCGCATACAGCCGTGCCGAGATGGTCTGCTCGTCCACGTAAGTCGGACTCCTTTCTACCAGCAGCGAAAGCAACAGGAAGCGTTCCCTGGAAAGCCTTACCAGCGGTTGGGCGTCATAGTAAACCTGAAAATCTCCGGCCTTGAGATAAATATCGCCGTTTTCCACTATACCCCGCTCCCAATGAACACGGCGCTTCAGGCCGCATAATATCTCGTGTATCGTTGAACAGGGCGTATCCTTGCTTATAAAATGGTCGGCCTTGCATTTACCGTAAGCAAGGTACTGTACGCCGTCATCACCGCTGACCACCAGCACCAGTGTCTTTTTCAACGTATCACTGGAACGGATATGTTCGCAGATTTCGCGGGCGTCTCCGTCCCACAGGTGGTAATCGGTCATGACATAATCCGGTTTTACGTCGTCCAGCAGGCGCAACCCATCCGCGCATGTGCCGGCGGTATGAATGTCATATTTGAGAGATTCAAAGTGCGCGGCGGTTATATTCAGCCAATGCGCATCGTCATCAATAATAAGCAGCGTGTTCCCCAGCATGAGCCTAACCCCTAAGAAGTAGCGTCGTTGTTTAATTATACTAGAATGTCGGGGCGGAGAGGGGCG
Organism: Elusimicrobia bacterium GWC2_64_44; assembly: GCA_001799845.1. GTDB lineage: Bacteria > Elusimicrobiota > Elusimicrobia > Elusimicrobiales > UBA9959 > UBA9959. The sequence continues at coordinate 24,644 of MGUG01000006.1, forward strand.
GAGAGGGGGACGTTCTTAACTATCGGATTATTCGGCTGCGGCCTGAACCGCTTCCCAGTCCCCGAAGGCGCAGCGATGCCGCTAAATTATACCAGAATGGTTTGCGCCAATCATGGCAGCGACCAGCCGTATCCCGCCCTTTTGCGCCCGGATAGCTGTGTTGTAAGATATGAAGCGAGCGCAGTACGCACCGCTCCAGCCGCTGTCATCGAATAGTCATTCACAGGCGTTCCCTAAAATTTCCTTTGCTATAATATTGCCATGGACCTAAGGAAAACTCTGGCGCTGCTCGTGGCCGAGTTTGAGCCCCGGCCCGCGCGGCAAAAGACGGATCCGACATTGAAGAACTGATGAAAGCCAAAGCTCTGGACTGGGAAATTCTGAAGTCCTACTTCTCGCTTTTCAACATGGACGGGCGCTTTACGGAATTAAAGGCCAAATATGCCGGAAAGCAATAAGAACCTGATTTTCACCAGTACCGTGAACGACGACATGGCGCGCATGGCAAAGAACAGAAAGACGTTTTTGACCGGCGACGGCAAATATGACGCAGCGGCGTGGCTTAAATTCGCCACGCAGTTCAACGCCTACATGGGGCACGCCCGCCGCCCCTTTACCCCGATCACCGGAGAACATTTCAAGATCTGAGTTGCCGTGGAGATAGTTGGTAATCTAGTAATCAGCGTCCCCCTATGCTTTTAAAGATTATTCTGCGCAGCGGGCCTTGCTGGGACAGCCCGGGGTGGCTGCGCGTTTATCTGGCGGGGCTGAATAACCCTGTCACCCGTTTTTTGCTGCTGGCGCTGCGCATCAAGTTCTCCCCCGCCGTGCTTGAGAACATCCGGCGCGCCGACTTGCCGGAAATGGAGAAGGCCGCCCTGTTCTCGGGCGCCATGAACCTGTTCCGCGCCGGCACGGCCTTCAAGACCACCGCGGCCGCGCGCAGCCCGCTTACGGACTCCGCCCTGCTCTCCAAAGTTAAGCCCGGAGCCCTGATAGTGGAGACCGGCGTCTCGGACGGCATCTCCGCGCTCGGCCTGCTGGCCCAGGCCGGGAACGCCGAGGTGCTGCTGACCGACCTGCAGGCCGCTTTCCCTTACGAGCGCGGCCCGCTCTGCACCAGGTACTACGGCACCGACGGCGCTTACCTCTCGCTCAAATTCCCCCTGTTCCTGCTCTGCACCGGGCGCAAACCCGCCCCGCCGGCCGGCGCGCCAGTTGTCTCCCTGCTGAACCCGCTGGTCTCCGAAAAATTCCCCGCCGTAAAGCTAGCCGCTTTCGACATCTTCACCGGCGCCCTGCCCCGCAAGGCCGACCTTTTTAAATGCGCCAATGTGCTGAACCTGCAGTACTTCAAAACGGACGAGATCTTGCGGGCTATAGCCAACCTCTCGGCCAACCTCAACGAGGGCGGCTGGCTGTACATAGCGCAGAATAACGGTAAGTATCCCGACGGCGAGGCCTACCTGGGCCTGCGCAAAGAAGACGGACGCCTGTCCATAGAAGAAGAAGTCAACGGCCACGAACTGCTGGCCCTTATCAAGTAATTATTTAGAGCGCACCTGCCGCAGGCCTTCGTAGAGGGCCACACCGGCGGAGGTGGAGAGGTTAAGCGAGCGCACCCGGTCGGACCACATGGGTATGCCGTAAAGCCGGTCCGCGTATTTCTCGTACATCCAGTCTGGGAAGCCGGCCGTCTCCGCGCCGAAGATAAGGCACGAGTCCTCGCGGTACGGCGCCTCCCAGTAGCTCTTGGCCCCGCGCGTGGAGAAAAAGATCAGCGACGGGTCCGGCGGCAGCGTTTTCAGGAAAGCCTCAAAATCGGCATGCACCGAGTATTTTAAGAACTGCCAGTAATCCAGCCCCGAACGCCGTATCTCCTTGTCGCTCAGGTTAAACCCCATCTTCCCCACAAAAGCCAGCTCCGTGCCCGTAGCCACGCAGGTGCGCCCTATATTCCCCGCGTTCCACGGGATGTCGGGATTGATGAGTACTATTTTCATGAATTATTCAGCGCCGCTTCCGTCGCACCGGCGGAGGCCGGTGCCCAGGCCCCGGACTTAACTGGATCCCGGCCTTCGCCGGGATGACGGAGCCGGGATGACAACATCAGAGTTTAAAATCGTCGGCGTATTGACGGTGCCACAGTTCCAGCATCAGGAGCGCCCACAGCTTGTAGCCGTGGTCGCGCTTGCCCTGCTGATGCTCGTCCCACAGGCGCAGCAGCGCCTCGGGCCTGAAGTAACCGCGCCCCAGCGCCTTCTGCGACAGGCACGCCCCCGCCCAGTAATCCTTCAGGTCCCCGCGGAACCAGAGCCCCAGCGGCACGCCGAAACCCATCTTGCCCCGGCTGTAGATCTCCGGCGGCAGCATGTCCCTGAAAGTTTCCTTAAGCAGCCACTTGGTACCGCCCAGGCCCTTGAGCTTAAGGTTCCCCGGCAGCTGGAAAGCGAACTCCAGCACCTTGTGGTCCAGGAAAGGCGAGCGCGTCTCCAGGGAGTTGGCCATCGAGGCAATGTCCATCTTGGTCATCAGGCATTCGGGCAGGTAAGTGTGCAAGTCCACGTAGCTCAGGCGATTGAGCAGGTCGTCGTTAGGATTGCCGGCGAAGGCCGCCGACAGATAGCGCTCCGCGTAGCCGCGGTCATGCCCCAGCGCGTTGGCGAAGGCGTCGGTGTAAAGCCCGTCCGTCTCGCCGGGCCCGAAGAAAGAGACCGTGGACAGGTAGCGCCGCTCCAGCGTCTCCATCAGCGAGAACTTAAGCAGCTTCTCCGCCCGCCAGAAAACGTTGAACGGCGCGCTCTTGGGGATATGGCCCAGCCCCGCGAGCGCCGCGCGCTTGCTCCAGGCCGGCGCCCAGCCGATGAGCCGCTCGGCCTTCATGCCCACGTAGCGCAAATAGCCGCCGAAGGCCTCGTCGCCGCCGTCGCCGTTTAGCGCCACGGTCACGCTGCGCCGCGTCTCGCGCGACACAAAGTACGACGGCAGCGCGCTGCTGTCGGCGTAGGGCTCGCCGTAATGCCAGGCCAGCTTCTCCAGCACGTCGGCCATGCGGGCCTCCACGGTGAACTCCGTGTGCTCCGTGCCGTACATTTTGGCCACCTGCCGCGCGTAACCCAGCTCCGAAAATCTTTCTTCCTTGAAGCCGATGGCGAAGGTCTTTACCGGCGTAGAGGAATGCTTGGCCATCAGCGCTGTGATGATGGAGGAATCTATGCCGCCCGACAGGAAAGCGCCCAGCGGCACCTCGGACATCAGGCGGATGCGCACGGCCTCGGACAGCTCGGCCTTCAGGCGCTCCTTGAGCTCCGGCAGCGGCACATGGCCCAGCTTCTCCGCGCCCACGGGCAGGTCCCAGTATTTCTCCGTCGTTACCTTGCCGCCCTCGAAGACCAGCGTCGAGGCGGGTTCGAGTTTCTTTACGCCCTTGAAGACGCACATGGGGCTGGGTATATACTGCAGCGCCAGGTAGGCGTCTATGGCGGCGGGGTTGATCTCGCGCTTGAGGTCTTTGACCGTCAGCAGTGTGCGCAGCTCCGAGCCGAACGCGAAAGCCGACGGGGTGACGGCGTAGAACAGCGGCTTCTTGCCCATCCGGTCGCGCGCCAGCACCAGCCGCTTGCGGCGCTTGTCCCAGATGGCCACGGCGAACATGCCGCGCAGCTCCTTGGGGAAATCGGTGCCTTTCTCCTCGTAAAGATGGAGTATGACCTCGGTGTCGCTCTTGGTCTTGAAGGTATGGCCGCGGGCGAGCAGGCCCTCGCGCAGTTCCTGGTAATTGTAGATCTCGCCGTTGAAGACTATCCAGGCCGAGCCGTCCTCGTTGGTCATGGGCTGGTGGCCGGTGGAGAGGTCTATGATGGACAGGCGGCGCATGGCCAGGCCGGCCTCGCGGTCCTCGTAGTAGCCCTCGTCGTCGGGGCCGCGGTGGACTATCAGGTCGTTCATGGCCTTCAGGTCCTTGCGCTCCACCGGCAGGCCCGAGGCGTAATTATAAAGTCCGCAGATGCCGCACATCAGTTTTCTCCGTAGACAGCCAGGATCTCGTCGGTCACGCGGGCCATGGAGTATTTCTCCACGGCCGTTTTGCGCGCCTGTTCGCCCATCTTAACCGCAAGCGACCGGTCAGCCAAATGGCTTTTCAGGCAGGCCTTCAGTTCAGCCCGGTTGAGCGGGTCGAACAGGCAGCCGCTCACGCCGGGGGCCACCGCCTCTTTGGCCCCGCCAACGCGGCTGGCCATAATGGCCACACCGCAGGCCATGGCCTCGAGCATAGAATTGGACAGGCCCTCGGAGATGGAGGGCAGGATGAACACGTCGGCCGCGCGGTAATAGGGCCTCAGGTCGTCTTTTGGGCCGGCCAGGGCGACGCTGCCGGAGAGGTTCAGGTCGGCCACGGCCCGCTTCAGCGCTGACTCCTCGGGGCCGCCGCCCACCAGCAGCAGGCGGGCCTGGGGCGGCGCGGCGGCCTCGCTGAACACCTCGGCCCACGCCTCCAGGAATTCCTTCATGCGCTTCTCGGGCGCCAGCCGCCCGACGAAGAGGAACAGCGCGGAATTGTCCAGCCCCAGCGCCGTCTTGGCGTTTATCTTCTCGTTGTAGAGGGCCGGCGTGTAGCGGCCGGTGTCCACGCCGTTGCGGAAGCGCCGCAGCCGCAGGCCTGAAAATTCGGGAGTGCCCTTGAGCCAGTCGTAGACCTCGGCGTTCATGACCAGCAGTTCGGGGCGCGCCGCGCGGAAGAAAGCCAGCTTCAGCCGCCCGAGCGCGCTGCCCATCGAGAGGGTGATCTCGTCCACACCGCGGCCGCCGCCCAGCTTCACCAGTGTTTTTTTGCCCGTCAGCCAGCCGGCCGCCACCGCCGCCACGGCGGGCGAAGAGGCCAGGTGCACGTGCACGGCGTCGTACTCGCCTTTATGCGCGAGCAGCCAGAAGAAGCTTTTGAGCATGAACAGCGCGGAGTCCACGGCGCGGGGGCCGAACACGCCCAGGCGCAGCACGCGCACGCCGCCCAGGTCCTCTTCGGAGGGCAGACCGCCGGGCTGCCTGGTTAACACGGTGACGCGCACGCCGCGCGACACGAGGGACTTGGAAAGCTCGAGCGCCTGCCGCTCCGAGCCGCCTATGGCCGGGTGGAAGGTCTGGCTGAGCATCAGCACGGAGCGCACGGCGTTCAAGCCTGCTCCTTGGCGGAGGAGGAGGAGAACTGCCCCCACACCTTGCCCAGAGACTGGCCCATCCGGTAGATGAAGAATACGCCGAGCAGCGTCACCACGATATAACCGGCGACATGTACGAAAGAGGCGTAAGCGAAGCCCACCGTCTCTTCCACGCCCCAGCCTTTCATAACCTTGGTGAGCATCAGCTCGAAATTGCCGAAGAAGCCGGGCGCGGCCGGGATGGAGGCCGCGATAGCGCCGGAGAACAGGAGCGCGATGCTGCGGAAGAAAGTGACCACGCCGCTCAACCCGAAGCCGAGGGCAAGCACCCACATGCTCAGTGCGTTGGTCAGCCACTGCATAGCGGCCAGGCCCAGGATAGAGGCGCCGCCGCGGAAGGTATGGAAACCTCTTATCCCCATGGCCACCTTCTCGAACAGCGAGCGCAGCCGCGGGAACCGGGAGAAGAAACCGGCGAACCAGGCGTGCGAGACCAGCTCGTCGGCGAAGATCAGCGCCGACAGGCCGGCGGCCAGCGCGGCGAACAGCGTCCACAGGTAGTTCCGGTACTCCAGCAGGCCGCCGCTGAGCCCGCCGAAAGCGGCGGCCGCGGCGAACATCATGACCAGCACTACCACGTCGAGCAGGCGCTCGACGAGGATGGTGGCCAGCACGGTCACCAGCGGTATCTTGAATTCGCTCGCCGCGAAAGAGGCGCGGGCCAGCTCGCCCAGGCGCAGAGGCAGCACATTGTTGAGCGCCAGCCCGGCCGCCTGCAGGCGGAAAGCGTCGAAAACCCTGATGCCCGGGTTGGCCGGCAGCAGCAGCAGGCGCCACTTGGCGCCGCGCAGGAACAGTTCCGCCACGGTGGCGAGCGCCGCCGGCAGCAGGTACCAGGCGTTGACGCGCGCGTAGGCGGCCCCCAGGTTCTCAAGCGGCACATTGCGGAGCGCCAGCCACAGCAGCACCGCGCTGACCAGGAACCCCGCGACGATGGATAGTTTTGCTTTCATTGAATTGCCGTCAGCCGCCCCCCGGTCCGTCATTCCAGCCGCGCCATCCCGGCGACAACCGGGATGCGGTCTTAAGTGAGAGCCGGGCGCCGCTTAATCCGCGCCGATGCTCTTGAGGAAAGCTTCCTCTGTGGAGGCCCGGCCCAGGAATTTCTCCACCTGCCCGGCCTCGTCGTAGCTGCGGCCCGGGGCCAGGATCAGCTCGCGGTACTTGGCGCCGGTCGCCGGGTTCATCACGCCGGCCGCCTCGAAAGCGCCGAACAGGTCCGCCGCTATCACCTCGGCCCACATGTAGCCGTAATAGCCGGCCTCGTAGCCGCCCATCAGGTGGCCGAAGCTGGCCTGCGGGTGCGTGCCGGGGCTCATGGGGATAAGGGAGATCTTCTTCATCAGCTTCTCGTAGACCTTGGTGGTGTCCACCTTGCCCTTGGCGGTGTGGTACTTCATGTCGAGCAGGCTGAAGAAGATCTGCCGCAGGTTGCCCATGCCGGAGTCCATGTTCTTGGCGTCTATGAGCTTCTTGATGGTGGCCTCGGGCAGCTTCTCGGCGGGATTCTTATAGTGGCCGGAGATGCGGCGCAGCACGGCCGGGTCGTAGGCCCAGTTCTCCAGCATCTTCGACGGCACTTCCACGAAGTCGCGCGACACGGAGGTGCCGGAGAACTTGGCGTACTTGGCGCGGGTGAAGATGTTGTGCGTGACGTGGCCGAACTCGTGGAAGAGGGTGACCACCTCGTCGAACTTGAGCAGCGGGGGCAGGTCGCCCGACGGCGGCGAGAAGTTGGAGACGATGCCGGCGGCCGGCAGCTCGTAGGCGCCGTCGGCGCGCTCGAAGCCCTTGCGGATGCCGAAGCAGGCGGCGTGCTTGTACTTGCCGTCGCGCGGGAAGAGGTCCAGGTAGAAATAGGCGGCCACGGAGCCGTCGGCGTTCTGCACTTCGTAAGGGCGCACGTCCTGGTGCCACTTGGGCAGGTCGGCCGGCACGAACTTCACCGCGAACACCTCGCCGAACACCTCGAACATGCCCTTGAGCACGGTCTCGACGGGGAAGTATTCCTTGATCTTCTCGTGGTCGATGGAGTATTTGGTCTTCTTGAGCAGGTTGTTGTAGTAGCCGGTCTCCCAGGCGTTGAGGAATTTATCGCCGTTGCCCTTGAGTTTGGCCCGCGCGCGCAGCTCTTTGCGCCCCTTCTTCTTGAGCTTGGCCTGCGTGCGCTCCAGGAAGGCGAACACAGTGGCGCTGTTCTTGGCCATGCGGTCGTCGAGCACATAGTCGGCGAAGCTCTGGAAACCCAGCAGTTTGCCTATCTTGCGGCGGATGGCGAGGGCGTCTTCCATCAGCTTGATGTTGACGTCGGCGCAGCGGTTGTTGAACATGGCCTCGAGCTTGCGGCGGGCCTCGCCGCTCTCGGCGTTCTGCATGAACGGCACGTAGTCCGGGTAGTTCATGGTGACCAAATAGCCGCCTTTCTCGGTGCGCTTGAGGCGCGCCTTGAAGTCCTCGGGCAGGCCCTTCAGCTCTTCGGGGGCGACTTCCAGCGCGTCGCTGACGTCGCGCAGGTGCTTGGCGAAGTCCAGCTCTATGCCGACGAGCTCTTTCATCAGCTTTTTGATCTTGTTCTTCTTGGGCTTCGGCAGGCCCAGGCCGTTCTGCTTGAAGTCGAGCAGGGTTTTCTCCAACAGGCGGGCGTCCACGGGGTCGAGATTTTCGCCCTTGGCGGCGTACTCGTTGAGGGCGTCGAAGATGTCCTCGCGGGTCATCAGGTCCACGGAGTACTGGCCGACTTTCAGTTCCAGCTCCTGGCTGGCCTTGCGCAGGTCGGCGTTGTCGGAGATGTAGGCGAGCATGGACGGCACGCGCACGGCCTCGCCGAAGGCGTTGCCGGCTAGCTCGAAGGCGAGCACTGTATTCTTGAAAGTGCGCTGGGCGGCGGGAATGGCGGCCAGCTCCTTGAGCTTCCCCTCCAGTTCCTTGGTCGCGGCCTCGAAAAGCCCGCTCACCTGCTCCGGAGTATAATCAAATTTAGGCGCGTTGGACATGGCTCCTCCCACTATATTGATATCAATATTATACCAAAGCCCCGCCAAAGCCTTCCCTTTGAAGGCGGCCTACCGCAAGGGGCAGGAACGCAAAACGCGCTCGCGCACACCGTGCGCTCGCTCCGCATTCGCCCTCCGCGCTTACGCAAGCGTCGGGCTCACGAGGGTTTTGCTAACCCTGCCCCTCGCGGTCTCCGCCAGTTTCCCTCCGATACGACAACGCACCTTACGAAGGCCGGTGAGGGTATGCCTTCGCAGGGGCCTCACGAGGCCCGAGCTTGCGTAGCGCGAGGGCCGAGTTGACAGAGCGAGGGCACGGTGTGCCCGAGCGTACCCGGAGAAGGCATACCCTCACCGGCCCCCCCTGCGGTAGGCCGCCAATATTCAGCCCCCTAAGGCCTAGATATAGGTAGGCCCTAAAACTTTGAGGGGGTAGGCCCTCGGCCTCTATTGGGAAGGAGTTATAAACACTAAACTATATACATGATAAATAAGAACCTCCGTTTCCTCACCGCAGTATTCTCGGCCGCGGCGCTCGGCGCCAACGTGGCCGCCGCCCAGGACTTCAACCTCAACTCCCTCAACGCCGCCGACGTGCGCGCGATGCAGGCCGACAACAAAGGCATACTCGATTTCATAAAGCCCGACAAGCCCCAGCCGATGGCGCAGAAAGAGTGGACCATCATGGTCTTCATGAACGCCAAGAACGACCTGAGCGACAGCCAGCTGCTGGGCCTGGTAGGCAAGTGGGCCGAGAAAGACATCAAGGAAATGAAGGAAGTCGGCACCTCCGACAAGATCAACATCGTGGTGGAGCACGGCATCAAGGGCAAAGGCTCCAAACGCATGCTCATCACCAAGAAGGGCGGCGTCTTCTCCTCCGGAGAGAAGGTTTACGGCGAATACCCCAACGCCGACATGGGCGACTACAAGCGCGTAGTTGAGTTCGCGCAGTGGTCCAAGAAGACCTTCCCCGCCAAGAAGACCATGCTGGTCCTCTGGAACCACGGCCTCGGCTGGATAGACCCCAAGATGGAGCAGGCGCCTTCCGGCACCGGCACCGCCAACAAGGGCATCCTCTTCGACGACGAGACCAAGAACTATCTCCGCACCGCGCAGATGAAAGAGATGATGAAGCAG
>MGUG01000007.1 GCA_001799845.1 Elusimicrobia bacterium GWC2_64_44
TGCTCTCCAGCCGCGACGCGATGGCTGACTGGTGGCGCATCTTCAGCTCGCTCTGGCAGCAGCCGGCGTTCTACCGCTTCCTGGCCTTCTTCGGCTTCGTGGTGTTCGTGAAGTTCATCCTCTACCACTTCTACTACACCTTCCCCAAGTTCGGCATCCGGGAGCTGGGCGACGGCGCGCCGATAGGCCAGCTCTTCGGCACGCTCAACGCGGTCGTGGTGATAATACTGGCGCCCATCGTGGGCGCGCTGACGCAGAAGTTCACCGCGTACAAATCGGTGATCATAGGCACCACCATAGCGGCGCTGTCGGTGTTCCTGCTGGCCGTGCCGCCGGTCATGTTCCAGCCGCTCGCCGACGGGCCCCTCGGCTCGCTCATCGCCTGGTGGCTCAACCTGGACCTCGCCGGCAAGCCGCTCAACCCGCTGTACCCGTCCATAGTACTCGCCGTGTTCATCTATTCCATTGGCGAGGCCTTCTACTCTCCGCGGCTCTACGAGTACCCGGCCGCCATAGCGCCCAAGGGCCAGGAAGGCTCCTACATGGCCCTGTCCATGCTGCCGTATTTCTTCGCCAAGTTCCTGGTGGGGCCGCTCTCGGGCTTCCTGCTGGCGGCCTACTGCCCAGCCGTTGGCCCGCGCAACTCCCAGATGATCTGGGTGTGGGTGGGAGGCATGGCCCTGATCACCCCCGTCGGCCTGCTGCTGGCCAAGCGCTATATACAGGTGCACGAGGCCGGGCGGGAATAGCCCGGCCGGCAGAGAGCCGGTCAACGCCCATGCCAAAAGAAAACCTTCTCGAAACGGTGCTGGTCAGCACGGACGACGCGCTGTTCACGTCGTGCAGGCTGCGCTTCGCCGAGAGCGGGGTGGGCATCACGCTGGCCCGCGACGCGGCCTCCTTCCGCGAGGCGCTGCGCGACACCTCCGCGGGCGCGGTCATCCTGGACGCCGCCCATACCGGACCTATCCTGGGCCTGACCACAGAGGACGCGGTGGCTAAACTGGCCCGCTCGCTGAGCTCCAGGGTGATCCTGGTCCTCTCCGAGCCCGGCGTGCCGCCATCGATGGTAGTGAAGCTCCTGGAGCTGGGCGCGCACGACGTGGTGCAGAAGCCGCTCAAGCCGCGCATCCTCGCCGAGCAGCTCAAGGCCCTGGTCAGGGTCTTCGCCCGCTCCGGCAAGCCGCAGAAAAAATTCACAGCCGCGCCCGGCGACCTCCTGTCGGTGGACTACCCGGCCCGCCGCTGCTTCGTCCGCGACGGCGCCGGGGGCCGGCCCCGGGAGGTGCGCCTGACGCGCGCGGAGCTGCAGGTGGTCTACCTGCTGCTGCAGAAGAAAGGCGCGCTGGCCGCCTACGCAGATTTCCGCGAGGCCATCTGGCCCGACTCCGACTCGCCGCGCCAGATCACCCACGTCCTCCACCAGCTGGTCACCAACATCCGCCGCAAGCTGGCGCCGGCCCCGGTCAGGATAGAGAACCTGCGCGCGGAAGGCTTCAGGCTGGTGCAGGGATGAGCATCCGCTTCCGCCTCGCGCTGACCCTCGACGCCCTGCTGCTGGCGGCGCTGCTCACCTTCGGCGTGATAATCTACGACTCGCAGAAAGCCCTGCTGCTGCGCAAGGCGCGCGAGGCCCGCGAGACCACGCTGAAATCGCTCGCCAGCGTCACGGCGGAAACGCTGGCGGGGGAGGACGACGGCCCGCTCATCGCCTACACCTCCGGCCTCAAGCGCATGGTCAGGGAGCTGGAGCTCGCCTACGTCTCCGACGGCAAGTTCATCATCGCGCACACCGACAGGAAACTGGCCCCGCGCCAGCTGCCGCTCTCCAGCGGGGGGGAGAGCATGAGCGCCTTCTCAAACCGCCTCCTGGTGCGAAAGACCGTCGCGCCCGATACGGCGAAGGGCGTCTCGATCTCCCGCAAGCGCATAGTGGTGAAAGGCCAGGCTTACGAAGTCGTGGTCGGTTTCTGCGACGCCAAGGTCAGCGCCGGCGTGGAAAAAGCGCTGGAGGCGGTACTGCTCAGCCTCCTGCAGGCCGGCCTGCTGGTCATCCTGGCCGGCACCCTCCTGGCTTTCTGGCTCTCCGCCAAGCTCACCCGCCCCATCCGGACGCTGGCGCAGGCCCTGGCGGCCACCGGCGCCGGCGACATGACGCGCCAGGTGGGGGACACGGACCGCCGCGACGAGATAGGCGTGCTGAACCGCGAGTTCAACCGCATGGTCGCCGGCCTGCGCGAGGTGGACGAGATGAAGCGGGACTTCGTCTCCTCCGTCACGCACGAACTCAAATCGCCGCTCGGCGCGATCGAATCCTACCTGGACCTGATGGCCTACGAGATAGCCCAGGGCAAGAACGACCCGCAGGTCTGCTCCCTGAAGATCCCCAAGTTCCTGGAGAACATCAATTTCATCAAGCAGAATTCCGGCAGGCTGCTGAAGTTCATCACGGACCTGCTCGACGCCTCCAAGATAGAGCGGGGCAAGTTCGAGATCACGCGCAGGCCCTCCCGGATAGAGCCGCTCATCAGCGGCGCCGTGCAGCTCTTCAGCGAGCGGGCCAAGGCCTCCGGCATCACGCTGACGGCCCGGCTCCAGGAGCGGCTGCCCCAGCCGATGCTGGACCCGGAGCGCATCACGCAGGTGCTGCAGAACCTGATCTCCAACGCCCTCAAGTTCACTCCTCCGGGCGGCAGCGTAACGGTATCGGCCACCCTCGTGAGGCCAGAGCGCGCCCCGGCGGGCGACGGCCGCAGGCCCGACGTGACCGAGGGGCGGGCGCTGCGCGTGGAGGTGGCGGATACCGGCCCCGGCGTGCCGAAAGAGGCGCTGGAGAGGCTGTTCGGCAAGTTCTACCAGGCGCCCGGCAGCAGGGGCAGCGCCATCGGGCCCAAGGGAACGGGCCTGGGGCTCTATATCGTGAAGAACATTATAGAAGCCCACGGCGGCCGGGCTTACGCGGAGAGCAACAGCGGCGGCCGCTTCGGTTTCGAGCTGCCGGTCTGACCGGCGGCGGATAAGGAATAGCATGAAGATACTTATAGTCGAGGATGAGCAGGACTACGTCAACATCATGACGCAGCTGCTGGAGCCGGAAGGCTACAAGATAGCGGCGGCCGGCACGGTCAAGGAAGCGCTGAACCTGCTGGAGATGTTCACGCCCGACCTGATGATAGTGGACTGGAACCTTCCCGACAAAACGGGCCTGGACCTGGTGCGGGAACTCCGCGCGCATAAAAAATTCAAGAAGGTACGCGTCGTCATGAACACCATCCGCGACGCCGAGAACGACCAGCTCGCCGCCTACATGGAAGACGTGGATTTTTATTTCACCAAACCCATTAAGCCCGAGATCTTCCTGGGCAAGATAAAAAAACTCCTGGAATAGAGCCATTCGCTCCGTTTGCTTACTTCCCGGCGGCCGTCGGGGACCCATTTTTATTGATAATCCATTGATTATTGGTTGATTAACAATTGATTGAATCCCTTGGTATTTATATATATACTCTAATTTAGCGGGTCAGGCGGCGCAGGTCGGGTTCAGCAGCCGTCAGTATGAATAAGAGAGTTCTCATCTTTTCCACACTACTTTTCCTGCTGGCCGGGCGCCCGCAGGCACAGGTAGCTTATACGGAAAACTCCGGGCCGCAGTTCGACGCCGGCACCCACAACTTCACCTACGTCTCGGCTTCAGAAGTAATGCTGGACCACTACGGCCGCGGCGCGGGGCTCTCCGCTCCCGCCGCCGACGCCTGGTACAACCCCGCCTGGACCTACCGCCTGGCACTGTCGGTAGATTCGGCGAACGGCTCCACCCTGTCCGCCTACCCGGTTGCAGTCACGGTCAACACGCAGGCCCTGATAGCGGCGGGCCGCATGAACGCCGACGGCTCCGACCTCCGCTTCACCACCGCCGCCGTTTCGGGCAGCCCCGCGCTGCTGCCCTACTATATAGAGTCGGGCCTCAATTCTGCGTCCACCAGGATCTGGGTCAAACACTCCGGCATCTCCGCCGGCAGCAACGGCCTTTACATGTACTACGGCAGCACCTCGGCCGCGGCAGCCTCGTCCATGCCGGGCGTCTACCTGCTCGGAGACAATTTCACCGGCGCTAACGGCGCAGCCCCCAGCTCCTCCACCTGGGTCTCAGTAAATTACGGCACCCCCGGCGCAGGCTCGACGCGGGACATACAGGCCAACCAGCTGCGCATCCTCTTCGGCAGCCCGCTCGGCACGCGCTACTACGGCCTGCGCAGCTCCAACCAGTATTCCTTCGCGGCCGGCAGACAGTACCGCGCGGACCTCGTCGCCCGCACCGGCACCGACTCCTGGTCCAGCCTGACCCTCTGCCAGTCGGTCTACACCTACACCTACGACCAGGACGACTGGCTGCGCGTGGCCGTGCACCATTCGCCCTCCGGCGCCTCCTACGCGCTGGAGCGCAGCGATTCCGGCATTAAGACCACGCTGGCCTCCGGCCCCCTGGCCGACGGCACGCACGCCGTGAACCTCCTGGTCAGCGCCTCGTCGTTCACGGTGCTGCTCGACGGCGCCCAGATCTACTCCGCCGCGAACACCCTGGCTTTCAACAGCCCGTACCTGTACCTCGAGGCCGCCTCCGCCGCCTCCTCGCTGGAGGAGTTCCTTTTCGACAACGTCTCGGTGCAGCCCTACTCCGCCCCCGAGCCCGCCTTCGGGTCCGCCGGCGCCGAGCAGGGCCGCCGCTACCCTTCGGGCTATTTCCTCTCCCAGGTCAGGGACACCTCCTCCACCTCCAGGTTCAACAGGGCCGACTGGCTGGACCTCCTGCCGCAGGGCTCCTCCGTGACGCTGCAGGCGCGCGCGCACGACACCAACATAGCGCTGGCCTCGTTCTCTACCGTCACAAAAGGCGGCGACCCGAACATAACGGGCCGCTACGTCCAGTACCGCCTTAATTTCTCGGCCTCGGACCCGCGCTACACGGCCTCGGTCAGCAGCGTCACCCTGGGCTACGGCTCGGTGCCGCTGGCGCCCACCGGCGGGGCCGGCGCGGCGCAGTCGGAGAGCTCCATCCGGTGGACCTGGACCGACAACTCCTCCGGGCAGTACCAGGAGGACGGCTTCAAGATCTTCGACGCCAGCGGCTCCCTGAAGGGCTCCGTGGGCACCGACATCGCCGAGTGGACCGAGACCGGCCTTTACCCCAACACCCAGTACTCGCGCGCGGTAGGCGGCTACAACGCGGCCGGCACCGGCGCCACGGCCGCCATGGCCAAATACACCCTGCCGCTGCCGCCCAGCGTCAGCTGCGACAAGTCCACCGGCACCTGGCTCTCCGGCCCTCTGACCTGCATAAACCTCTCCGGCTTCGGCGCCAACGGCGTGGCCTACTACCGCTACGAGTGGAACCAGCAGCCCACCAAGACCTGGAGCGGCGCGGAAACCCAGTGGCTCTCCGGCTCCCTGTCCAAGTCCGACTTCTTCACCGGCAACTACTATCTGCATGTCAAATCCTACAACGGCGACAACGTGGCGCTGGCCGGTTACCAGACCTACGGCCCGTTCTGGTACGACAAGAACGTCCCGACGGTGACCGGCTTCAGCCCGTCTTCGGCCCCGTGGCAGAACACCTTCGTGAACCCCGCGGTGAGTTTCGCCGACACCGGCGGCTCCAAGCTTTACCGCGCGCGCTACCGCTTCACCACCTCGGCCGACAGGCCGGCCACCGGCTGGCAGGCCTACAATTACTCCATCTCCGGGGATTCCGGCACTATCTCTTCCTACACTCAATCTTTCGAGGGGCAGTGGTACCTGCATATAGAAGTGGAGGACGTGGCCGGCAATGTCGGCTATTCCTACTCAGGCTTCGGCCTCCCGGCGGGCTCCGCTTACAAGATAGATACTACCAACCCCTCCGGCTCCATAAACATTAACTCAGGTGACGCCTACACCGCCTCTCCCAACGTCACGCTGAACCTGACTTACGCCGACGGGGCGGCCGGGGTCAAGACCCTGGGCTACAAGAACGTCGGGGCCCCGGGCAACTATATCCCGGAGCTGCCGCAGGCGACCAGCGCCTGGATCCTGCTCCCCGGCGACGCCCTGAAGACGGTTTCACTGCAGGTCACCGACAACGCCGGCAATACCCAGCAATACACCAAGACCATAACCCTGGACTCGCGCACCGCGCTGCAGGGCTCGGCAGTGGGCGCCGCCGCCAGCGGGGTGATGGGGGAGCCGGCGGAATCCTTTACCGCCGCGGCCGCCCTCTCCTGGGCGCCTACCGCCGCGGCGCTGTCCGGCAAGACGGTCTCGTTCTATTTCAACGGCTCTACGCAGACCGCCGTGACCAGCGCGCTGGGCGCGGCCTCGGTCGATTTCGCGGTGCCGGCGGCCTCCGGCCCTTATATATATAACATCTCCTTCTCTACGGACGGCGTCTATGCGGCGTCCGCTTCCACCGGAGTGCTGACCGCGGCACAGCGCAGCACCACGCTTATCACCGAAGACGTGAACGGCACCTCCAACAACCCGTTCATAGCCAAGGCCACCCTGAAGGACCTGCTGACCTCTTCGCTCATCACCGGCGCAACCGTTACCTTCTATTTCGAGGGTTCCACCCAGACCGCGGTGACCAACGCCGTCGGCGTGGCCACCGTCACCTTTACAGCCCCCGTCCCGGTAAGCTTCTACGACTACACCGCCGTCTACGACGGCAGCCCCGTCTACGCCGCCCAGAACTCCGTCAGCCGCCTGGGCGTAGGCCTGCGCGTCACCAGCCTGGCGGTGTCGCCTGTCACCTCCCCGGCAGGCGCGGTCTTCAACGCGCAGGCCACGCTGCTCGACGGCGTAACCCCGGTCGAAGGCTCCACCATTACCTTCGTCTTCCAGGGCTCCAGCAACACCGCTTTCACCAACGCCTCGGGCGTGGCGATAGCCACCTTCACGGCCCCGGCCTCCTCCGGCACCTATTCCTATTCCGGCGCCTTCCCCGGGGACGGCACCTACGCGGCCAGCTCCGGGAACTCCGCCCTTACGGCCACCAGGCGCCCGCTCAGCCTGGTAGGAGAAACGGCCCAGGGCTACGTCAACGCCACCTTTACGGCCCGGGCTACGCTGTCCGACGGCATCAATGCGCAGCGCGTGCCCGGCAAGGCCATAGTCTTCGTCTTCGAAGGTTCCTCGCTCACAATGACTACGGACGCCCTGGGCGTCTCCACCGCCGTTTTCTCGGCCGGCGCCCTGGCGCGCGGCGCCAGCTGCTACTATTATTTCGCCGGGGACTCCGGCTATAATTCCGCCGATTCTACCGGCACCATCGCCATAGAGAAGCGGCCCGTCTCGCTGGCGGCCTCCGACCTGGCCGGCCTGGTGGGCTCCAGCTTCACGGCCACCGCCCAGCTGAAGGACGCGGCCTTCACGCCTGTAGGCATTGCAGGTAAGGAGCTCATCTTCTCTTTCGGCGGCTCCACGCAGTCGGTCTTCACCGACTCGCTGGGCGTAGCATCCGTCACCTACCAGGCCGGGGTCTCCACCGGCGCCTACGATTACTACGTCTCCTTCGCGCAGGACAGCGTGTATGTGGCCGGCAGCGACACCGGCACGGTCACGCTGGACAAACGCCCCACCGTCCTGTCGGCGTTCCCCAGGTTCGTCTTCGCCCTGGATTCCATCCAGGCGCTGGCGGACCTCAAGGACGGCATCACCGGCGAGTATATCAGCAGCCAGACCATCTCCTTCAACTACGCCGGTATCTTCCAGTCCACCGTCACCGGCACTTCGGGGGGGAACGCGGGCCGCGCCTACTCCGTCTATGCCGGCACCGGCGTGGCGGGCACTTACAGCTTCAGCGCCACCTTCCAGGGCACCGCGCTCTACTCCGCCAACAGCAGCACCGCCTCCATCACGGTGACGCAGCGCTCCGTTAACCTCACCGCGTTCCCGCTCACGGCCATCTGGGGCACCACCTTTACGGCCACGGCGGAGTTCCGCGACGGCGCCACCAACTCCGTAGTGAACGGCAAAATCCTGCGCCTGGCCTTCAGCACCGTGCCCGCGGGGAACTTCGTCACCGCGGGGGCCGGCGTGGCCAGCTCCACCTTCAGCGCCCCGGCCAGCACCGGCACTTTCAGCTGGTTCGCCAATTTCGCCGGCGACGCGGCCTATGCTCCGGCCGCCTCCACCGGCACACTGACCGTCAACCGGCGCCCGCCCACCCTGACTCCCATCGCCTCCAGCCGGTACGTCTGGGACTCCATCTACCTGAGCGCAACTTTCACCGACGAGGGCAACCCCATATCGGGCAAGCAACTCTCCTTCTATTTCAACGGCTCCACCCTGACTGCCACCACCAACGCGGGGGGAATAGCCACCTCGGCCGCCTTCTCGTCCATGAGCGTGCAGGGCGTCTACGGCTTCTCGGTGCAGTTCGCCGGCGACACCAACTACTCGGCCCAGTCCGGCAGTTCCACCGTCACGGTGAACCGCAGGCTTTCTAACGTCAACGTGGGCCCTCTCTCCGCCATAGCCAATTCCACCGTGACGCTTTCGGCCACGCTGGTGGACACCAGCTGGGGCACCGGCATCTCCGGCAAGATAGTCAGCTTCACCCTGCAGAACGCCACCCACACGCTCTCCGCGACGACCAACGCCTCGGGCATTGCCAGCGTGGTCTACCAATCCTCCGGCGTGACCGGCCCCTACACCTACTCGGCCACCTTCGCCGGCAACACTAACTACTCAGGCACCTCCAGCAGCGAAACTCTGACCGTGACCCGCCGCCCCGCGGTGCTGGAAATGTCGGACTACTACCCGCCGGCCAACAGCACCTTCACCGCCTACGCCGTGCTGAAGGATTTCACCACCGGCGCCCAGATCGCCTCCAAGACCCTCTCTTTCCTGTTCAGGACCTCCACGCAGACGGCCCTGACGAACGCCGTGGGCTACGGCGCCACCAACTACTACACCGTGTCCAGCACCGCCACCCTGCCCATCACGGTCTCTTTCGCCGGCGACGCCCTGTATTCGGCGGCCTCCGTAGGCAAGACCGTCTACCCCGGCCGCCGCAACACGGCCCTGCAGACCTCGGACATACTGACGGCCGTGGCCAAGGACACCTTCACGGTGACGGCCCGCCTGAGCGACTACGACCTGGGCACTTTCCTGGCCAACTCCACCGTCACCTTCTCGTTCTCGGGCTCCACCTATACGCTCAACGCCTTCACCAATTCCACCGGCATAGCCAGCGTGCAGTTCGCGGCGCCGCCCTCCACCGGCACCTACACCTACTCGGCCTCCTTCGCCGGCAGCGCCCTCTATAACGGCACCATGGAAACCTCCTCCGTGCTGGTCAACCGCCGCACGGCGGCCATCAACCCCAGCGACCTCACCGGCGTGCCCGCGGTCAGCACCTTCACGGCCTCGGCCCTCTTCGCCGACGGGGCGCTGACCCTCTCCACGAAGACGCTGACCTTCGTCTTCGTCTCCAGCAAGAACGCCGTCACTAGCGGGGTAGGCGTGGCCACGGCCTCGTTCATAGCGCCGCTCAGCACCGGCACCTTCATCTATAAGGTCACCTACAACGGCGACGCCCTCTACAACCCCGCCACCGCCTACGCCACCATAGGCGTGGTCCTGAAGCCCACCGTGCTGGAGGTACTGGACGTGCCCGACGCCGTGGTAGGCCTGAAGTTCACCGGCACCGCCAAACTGCGCGACATAGAGGCCGGCAACGCGCTGGTGATCGCCACCAAGACCATAACCATTTCCTTCCGGCCTTTCGCCGTCACCTACACCTCCGCCGCCGTCAGCGCCGCCGGCGTCTCCACCGCCGCCTTCGTAGCGCCGCTGAGCACAGGCACCTACGGCTACACGGCCGTCTTCGCCGGCGACGGCGTCTACGGCGCCAGCACCAGCAGCGGCACTGTCACGGTCAACCGCCGCCCGGTGCTGTTCAGCCTGGTGAGCGACCCGGTCTCGCCTCACGCCTACAGGGCCAACGCTATCAACTCCAGTTTTACGGTCACCGCCACCCTGTCCGACGGCCAGGTAGCCGGGCTCAACCTGGCCGGCCAGAGCGTCACCTTCGTCTTCCAGAATTCCACCAAGACGGCCACCACCAACGCCCTGGGCCTGGCCAGCACCACCTTCGCCTCCCCGGCCTCTTCGGGCACCTATTCCTACTTCGGCTACTTCTACGGCGACAACAGCTACAACCCCAACAGGCCTGAGGACTCCGAAAAGAGCATCAACATCATCCAGCGGCCCACCAACATCCTGCCGCGCGACTCGCTGAGCGGCCTGCTGAACATCGACGGCTCACCGAACCCGTACTACACCTTCTGGAAGATCGGCGTACAGTCCCGTATCATCGACACGCTGAGCGGCCAGGGCGTCCTTGGCGTCACGGCCAATTTCGTACTGAACGGCTCCACCATAACCGGCCTCACTGACTCCATCGGCACGGCGGTCTCCAGCTCGCCGTTCCCCGGCGTCACAAATTACGGCACCTACCCGGCCATAGTCAGATTCGACGGCAACGGCACCTACGGGCCCAGCATCCTGCCCGGCAGCACCAACCTGTCCGACCCGTACACCGCCAAGATCCGGATCCACCAGAGCCCGGCCGGTTTCGACGTGCCGCAGATAACGGAAACCTACCCCGACGCGGACACCGTGCTGAGCGGCAACGTGCTGGACTGGTGGAACAGGCCGGTCAGCTACGCGGACCGCATAGACGGCAACCCCAACGCCGCGCTGGTGGGCTACCCGATAACCTACCAGGTCTCCACCATACCCTGCGGCGCGGACTGCGGCGCTGTGGGCCGCAACTGGGCCATCACCGGCACCGGTTTCATCAGCGCCACCAATATAGCCAGCGCCACGGTGCGCTCGCCGGTGGCGGCGGGAGACTACCCCATACAGTACTGGTTCAACGCCACCAACTCCTTCACCCAGTGGGGCCTCGGCGGGGCGCAGCGCGTGCTGCGGGTGGGGCGCCGCCTTACCTATATCATCCCCGACGCCGAGCCGTTCACGGCCGGCGCGCAGATCCCCATCGACCTCACCCTTAAGCTGGCCGACCTGACGCAGAGCCTGGCCGGGGTGAATGGCAAGGACCTGGAAGTGGTGCTGGTCACCACGCAGACCCTGGTCACCGGCACCGGCGGGGGGGTAGGCAAGGTCAAGGCTACCTTCCCGGGCCTGGCCGTGGGCACCTACACCTACATAGCCCGCTTCGCGGACGGCGATCCGGCCTACATGCCCTTCACCAGCTCCGGCACGGTCATCGTGGAAAAGAACACCACCGTGCTCTCGGCCGACGACGTCTCCAACGTGCCGGCCGGCAACAGCTTCATAGCCAAGGCCACCCTCAACATCTCTTCGGGCGTCACCAACACGCCCCTGCCGGGCAAGACCATCAACTTCGTGTTCACCAGCACGGCCGGCCCCACCATAGACCTCACCGCGGTCACCAACTCCATCGGCGTGGCCACCGTCACCTACTGGGCGCCCTACGTCCCTTTTCCGAACTACAACTATACCGCCACTTTCGTAGAGGACGCCAACAACAAGGGCTCCGCGGACAACGCCAATAACGTGCAGGTGGTCAAGCGCCGCACTCAGACCACCGCGCAGGACGTGCCGCAGGTCTATATCCAGGAGAACTTTGTCAGCACGGCCACCCTGGTGGACCTGGACCTGGGCAACAGCACGGTGCCGGCCAAGACCATCAGCTTCGTCTTCCACAGGCAGCCGGACGTAAACGGCTCCAGGGCCACTAACGCCCTCGGCGTGTCCAGCTTCACCTTCTCCGCGCCGGTCTCCTCGGGCGTTTACCAGTACTCGGCCACCTTCCCCGGCGACTCGGTCTACGCCCTCAGCAGCGACACCAGGACCGTCACCTCGCTGCGGCGCGTCACCTACATAGACGCGGTGGACATCACCACCCCCACCAACAACGCCTTCACCATCACGGCCACGCTCTCCGACGTGACCTTCAACCTGGGCGTCTCCACGCCGCTGGCCGGCCTGCAGGTCCGCTTCGTCTTCAACGGCAGCACCCTCTACGGCACCACCGCCGCCAACGGCAAGGCCTCCGTCTCGTTCACCGCGCCTGCCACCGCGGCCTTCTACCCGTATTCGGCCAATTTCGACGGCTCGCAGGTCTTCAACGTCACCACCACCAACCGCCAGGTGGAAGTGCGCAAGCGGCAGACCTTCGTTTCGGGCACCGATGTTACGGCCCCGTCGGGCGCGCAGTTCACCGCCTCCGCGAGCCTCATAGACGAGTTCGGCCAGAAGCTGCAGGGCTACACCCTGGACTTCGTCTTCACCGGCGCCGGCACCTTCAACGGCTCCGGCGTCACGGACGTCAACGGCCAGACCTCCGCGCTCTTCACCGCCCCGCTGAGCACCGGCAATTACAATTACACCGCGGCCTTCGCCGGCGACGCCACCTACGAGGCCAGCGCCGACCCGGTCAACGCCGTCACGGTCAACGTGGCCTCCACCACCCTTAGCGTCCCGGACGGGTCCATAGTGGTGAACAACACATATTACAGCACGGCCACGCTGCTGGGCGCCATCAGCGGCGTCGGGGTGGAAAGCAAGCTGATCAGCTTCACTTACGACGGCGCCCTGCTGGGACAGAACGCCACAGACATAAACGGCAAGGCCGTGCGCACCTTCATCCCGACCTCCACCGGCACCTTCCGGCTGGACGCCGTCTTCTCGGGCGACACGGCCTTCTACGCAGCGTCCGCCTCCGCCACCATCACGGTCACGCGCCGCACCTCGTCCATAACCCTGCAGCAGCCCGTCAACACGGAGGTGGGGGCCGTCTTCCTGGCCACCGCCACGCTGAAGGACTATACCAACGCGCTGGTGGCCGGCAGGACCATAGACTTCATGTTCAACGGCACGCCCAAGACCGCGGTGACTAACGCCCTGGGCGTGGCCACTGTCACCTACAACGGCCCTACCCCCGGCGGCACCACCTACCCGCTCACTATCTCCTTCGCCGGAGACACGGTCTACACCTCCACCAACAACGCCGGCATAGCCAACGTGGCCAAGCGCGTCACGCAGATCTCGGTGGACAACGGCAGCGTTTCCGCGCTGGAAGTCTTCAACGCCACCGCCACCCTGAGATGGAACGGTACCCCGGTAGCCGGGAAGATACTTTATTTCAACTACAAGGGCAGCGGCAATCTGCCCGCACCCGCCACCGACGTCAACGGGCAGACGTTCCTGCAGTTCAGCGCGGGCGCCTCGTCCGGGCCCTGGCGGCTCGACGGCGCTTTCACGGACGGGGCCGACCCCGACTACACCACCATCTCCGGCAGCGGCACCATCACGGTGCTGCGCCGCTCCTGCGTGGTGGCCCCGAGCAATATCTCCATGTCGGTCTACGACGCCTTTACGGCCAGCGCCACCTTCCGCGATGCGGCCAACCTGTCCACCCCCGCGGGCAAGGTAGCCAAGCTCTCCTTCAACTGGATGGTCGCGGGCTCCACCTTTACCACCGGCGCCTCCGACGCCAGCGGCCTGGTGACGGTTTCCACCGGGGCCCCGTCCTCTTCCGGCACCTATAAGGTAGAGGGCTTCTTCCTGGGCGACGCCACCTACGCGCCCAGCCTGGCCTCCACCGCCACCGTCACCGTCACGCGCCGGCCTACCTCGCTGTCCGTCGCCGACGCCGCCGCTTACATAGACAGGGTCTTCACCGCCACCGCCACCCTGGCCAACAACGGGACCCAGCTTAACAACAAGTACGTGCTCTTCACTTTCGAGGGCCGCAACTTCAACGCCAAAACCGGCGCGGCCGGGGCCGGCATAGCCGTGGCCACCTTCACGGTCACCATCTCTACCGGACTCAACCGGGTGGACGCGGTCTTCAACGGTGACGCCTCGTACGAGCCCAGCGCCCCGGCCAGCGCCACCGTCACCGCCGCGATGCGCCGCACCTACCTGGTGCCCGTCGCCGCTACGGCCGTGGCCAATAAGGTCTTCATCGCCACCGCCACGCTGCGCGACCAGTTCGGGACCGACGTGCCGGGCCAGCAGGTCTCCTTCGCTTTCAACGGCACCACCCTCTTCCCCGTCACCAGCGGCGTGGGCCTGGCCTCCACTACTTTCAGCGCGGACGTAGCCACCGGCCCCTACTCCATCCCGGCGGAATTCGCCGGCACTTACAAGCTGAACTACAGTTCGACCACCCTGAACCTGGCCGTGCTGCGCCGCCCGACCACCGTGACCCCGCTCTCCAACGTAACGACCAGCGCGCTGGACGTTTTCTACGCCACGGCCACCCTCAGGGACCTGGATTCCTACGCCGTGCCGAACAAAGCCCTGCGCTTCGTTTTCCAGGGCAGCACCTTCATGGTCACCACCGACGCCTTCGGCACGTCCGTTTCCACCTGGGCGGCGCCGGCCTCCTCCGGGACCTACAAGGTCTATTCCTACTTCGACGGCGACCCGCTGTACGGCACCAGCGCCAGCACCATCACCGTGACGGTGCAGCAGCGGCCTACCGCCATAGCCCTGAACCCCGTCTCCGCCGCCGCCCTGGACGTCTTCAGGACCACCGCGACCCTGACCGATCCGAGGAACGGGACCCTGCAGCTGGCCGGGCGCCCCGTCACCTTCACTTTCAGCTGGGCCGGCACGCCCAGCACCGGCGCGGTGACCGACGCCGTGGGCCTGGCCACGGCCTCTTACCAGGCCACCCCCACGGCTGGTAATTACACGCTGACCGGCGCCTTCGCCGGCGACGCCACCTACGCCTCCACCTCCACCCTGGTGGCCCTGTCGGTGGCCAAGCGGAGCGCCTTCGTCAGGGGCGTGTTCGTCTCCACCCGGATCTTCGACGTCTTCACGGCCAGCGGCACCTTCTACGACAGCGTCAGCTCCGCGCCCGTCAACGCCCATCCCCTGAGCTTCTCGCTGCAGAACGTCGCCACGCATACCATCACTACGGCCGGCCTCGGCTCGGGCACCACCAACTTTACCGCCCCGGCTTCCTCCGGCACCTATTTCCTCAATATCTGGTCTCCGGGGGACGCCACCTATAACGCCACCACCGTCTACGCCAGCAGCGTCACGCTGTCGCGGCGCAACAGCCGGCTTACCCTGGCAGGGCCGGCCAATGTGATCATTAACAGTTCCTTTACGCCCTCAGGCACCCTGTTCGACACGGTCAGCAACGCCACCGTGCCGGTTAAAACGCTTTCCTTCCTGTTCCAGGCCAGCACGCTGCCCGCCGTGACCAACGGCCTGGGCGTGGCGACCACCACCTACACCGCGTCGCTCTCTTCTGGCCCCTTCGCGCTGCAGGTCTCCTTCGCCGGCGACGCCAGCTACAACCCGAGCGTAGCCACCCGCACCGTGACGGCGCTGCGCTACCCGACCTGGCTGGCCGGCCCCGCCATCACCGTGACCATGAACGAGGTGCTGACGGCCACCGCCACCCTGTCCAACTATCTCGCGGCCCCCGTGCCCGGCAAACAGCTGATCTTCAACTTCGAGGCCCAGCCCTTCCTGGCCCTGACCGGCGGCTCCGGCATAGCCTATTCCACCTACTCGGCCGCGGTGGCCTCCGGCACCTACGCGCTGCAGGCCTCGTTCTCCGGCGACGCGCTGTACGACTCCACCACCACCGCGCTGTCGGTGCTGGTGAACAAGCGCGCTGCCCTGCTGACGCCGGACCCGGTCACGGTCAAGGCGCTGGACGTCTTCACCGCCACCGCTACGCTCTCCGACCTGAAACTGCCGGCCCAGAAGCTGGCTGGAGCCACGGTCCGCTTCAGCTTCTTCGTGGGGGGGAGCACAATCACCAACAGCGGCGTGACCAACGTCTCCGGAGTGGCCGTCTCCACCTTCGCCGCGCCGGCGTCCACCGGAACCTACCAATACCGCGTAGACTTCACCGGCAACGGCACCTTCTACCCCGCTTTCGCCTACGGCTCGGCCGCCGTCACCGCGCGCCCGGTCCTGCTGATGCAGGATAATTCCCAGGGCACCATAGACGAGCCCTTCCTGTCCACGGCCACGCTGGTGGACCAGGCCACCCTGGCCCCTATCGCCTCCAGGACGGTGCTCTTCACCTTCGGCTCCAGCTCCGCGGCCGCCACCGGCCCTAACGGCAAGGCCCTGGCCGGCTTCACCGCGCCCGCCTCGTCGGGAACCTTCCAGCTGAACTCCTCCTTCGCCGGCGACGCCACCTACGATTCCGCCAATTCCACCGGCACGCTGACCGTGCTGCGGCGCCCGGTAACTCCGGCCGCGCCCGGCATCGCCGGCATAATCGACGAGGTCTTCACCTCCACGCTGACCCTCTCCGACGCGCTTAACGCCGATAAAGTCTCCGGCACCACCGTCGCGTTCGTCTTCTCCGGCGCAACGTTCATAGCGCCCACCGACGGCGACGGCGTGGCCGTGGCCACCTTCTCCGCGCCCTCCTCCAGCGGCACCTTCTACGCTGCCCTGAACTTCGCCGGCAACGCCCGCTACCTGCCCAACAATACCACCGCGCAGCTGCTGGTGGACAGGCGCCCCGTGGGCCTGGCGCCCGAGTGGGTGCTCACCCGCGCCGGGGAGATCTTTACGGCCACCGCCACGCTCACCGACACGCTGGCGCCCGGCCTGCCGCCCGCGGGCAAGCCCCTGCTCTTCGTCTTCCAGGGCCTCAGCTTCACGGCGCTGACCGGCCCAGGCGGCGTGGCCGTCTCCACCTTCATGGCCCCGGCGTCCAGCGGCACGCTGCGCCTGGACGTCTCCTTCGCCGGGGACGCGCGCTACCAGGCCTCCGCCTCCAGCGAGACGGTCTCGGTGCTGCGGCGCCTGTCGGCCATCACCATTGACCCGGCCGCTATCCTGGCGCTGGACGTGTTCACCGCCACCGCCACGCTGAGCGACAAGAACAACCCCGTGGTCTACGCCGCGGGCAGGACGCTCACCTTCACCTTCCGCGCGGAGGACTTCGCTTCCGTCACCGACCCGGGCGGCGTGGCGGTCTCCACCTTCGCCGGCCCCGCGTCCTCGGGCACTTACGTGGTGGAGGCGGCTTTCGCCGGCGACGCCATCTACGACGCCAGCTATTCCAGCCGCGCCGTCACGGTGCTCCAGCGCCCGGCCGCCCTCACCGCGGCCGACGGCTCGGTCTATCCCTTCGAGACCTACCTGGCCTCCGCGTCCATCCGCGACCTCGCCACCGGGGCCCCGCTGCAGGGGCGCCTGGTCTCCTACCTGCTCGACGGCGTGGCCGCCTCGGCGGATAGCAGCGCGCTCGGCGTGGCCACGGCCACCTACTCCCAGACCCCCGCCGCCAACGGCGACTACGAGCTGGCGGCTGACTTCGCGGGCGACGCCACCTATGCGGCCGTAGCTGCCAGCGCCACGGTCTCCGTCATGCAGCGCCCCACCAGCATCGCTCCCTCGGACACTGGCACCATAGCCCTGGAAGTCTTCACCGCCAGCGCCACCCTCTACGACGTGCGGCTGGCCACCCCGGTGGCCGGCAAAGAGGTCGGCTTCACTTTCAACGGGGTCACCAGCACCGCGGCCACCGACGCCGCAGGCCTGGCCCTCGCCGACTTCTCCGCGCCGGTCTCCTCCGGCGTGTACTACTACGCCGCGGAATTCGCCGGCGATACGGTGTACGCCCTGGCCTCGGCCACGGGGGCCGTCACGGTGGGCACCCGCGAGACGCGCGTGGAAGTCAACGACGCCAACGCCAACGTGGGCGAGCCTTTCACCCTGACCGCCAGGCTGGTTGACCCCGCGCTGGAGGACCTGCCCGGCTATTACGTGCCAGGCGTCCCGGTGAAATTCGTCTTCAAGGACCGCAACGACGTCAAAAAGGCGGAAGGCTACGCCACCACCAACGCTGTAGGCGTCGCCACCATCACCTTCAGCGTGGCCCTCACTCCTGACGTCTATAACTATACCGCCTCTTTCGAGGGCAACTACACCTATACCGCCTCCAGCGCCGCCGCGCTGGTGAAGGTGGGCCTGCTGACCTCGCTGGTCGCCTTCGACGACGAGACGATCTCGCTCGGAGAGTTCACGGCCAAGGCCAAGCTCACAGACTACCTGTCGCTGACCCTCGACGACAAGCCCATCCGCTTCAGGTTCATAGCGGCGGAGCAGGCCGGCGTCACCAACGCGGCCGGCCAGTCCGGCATCGCCTCGTCCACCTTCAGCGCGCCCGCCTCGTCCGGCACCTATTTCTACACGGCCCATTTCGACGGCGACTCCATCTACTCCGCCAGCAACGCCACCGGCACCCTGGTGGTGACGCTGCGGCCCTCCGTGGTCATACCGATAACGGCCTTCACCTCGGCCCACACCTCCTTCACTGCCACGGCTACGCTGTACGACCCGGGCCTGCTCGCCGGAGTAAGCGGGCGCGATATAGACTTCCTTTTCAACGGCGCCACCATAACGGCGAACACCGACGGGGGGGGCATGGCCTCCGCCACTTTCTTCGCGCCCTTCTCTTCGGGGACCGTCGGCTACCAGGCCACTTTCCACGGCGACGACACCTATTCCCCGGATTCCAAGCCCGGCTCCGTAGTGATCACGCTGCGGCCGGTCACCATGCTGTCCTATAACGTCACCGACCTGCTGGCGGCCAGCACGTTCACCGCGCGGGTGCAGCTGAAGGACGCCTTCAACCAGCCCGTGCAGGGCCTCAGCGTCGACCTCGACTTCGAGGGGGACTTCGGCAGCGTCGTCACCGACGCGCAGGGCGAGGCCAGGTTCGTCTTCACGGCGCCCGCCTCCAGCGGCACCTACAGCTACTACGCCACGTTCTACGGCGACGACCGCTACGCGGCCGCCAACGGCACCGGCACCGCCACGGTGGGCCCGCGCCCGACCATCCTGTTCACCTCGGAGGTCTCCGCCAAGCTGGGCGCGCCGCTGCAGCTGGCCGCCCGCCTGGTGGACGTGAACTCCCAGGCCGGCATAGCCGGCAGCACCGTGAGCTTCTACTTCGAGGGCTCCACCCTGACCGCCTTCACCGACGCTTTCGGCGGCTCCTCGGTCACCTTCGCCGCCCCCGCCTCCACCGGCACCTCTTTCTACGGCGCCGAGTTCGAGGGCGACGGCGTCGCCTACACCGGCAGCTCCTCCTCCTCGCCGGTCACCATAGCGCTGAACCTGACCACGCTGGACGCCCGCTCCGGCCTGACGCTTAAGATCTACGAGCCGCTGCCCGCCGAGGCCACGATCAGGGACTCCATAGGCGTGCAGCTGCAGGGCCTGCCCGTGATCTTCACCTTCGAGGGCAGTTCCGTCACCAGCGCCAGCAACGAGGTAGGCAAGGCCACGGCCTCCTTCCCCACCAACCTGCTGGCCTCCACCGGTACCTATAATTATGAGGCGGCTTACGAAGGCGACACCAACTACGTGGCCTCCAGCGACACCGGCAACGTGGTGAACGTCATCCGCCGCGAGTCGCTGCTGCTGGTCATGAACGCGCAGGCCACGCCCTCCAAGAACGTCTCGGTGGAGGCCCGCTTCTACGACAACGTCAACGGCAGCGCGCTGGCCGGCCAGCCCGTCCCCGGCAAGCCCGTGGTCTTCGAGCTCAACTGCGGCACCTACACGCAGACCACCGTCTCGTTCACCTCGGTCGCCGGCCTCTCCACCGCGGCCTTCGTGTCCCCGGCCTCCACCGGCACCTTCGTGCTGACGGCCCGCTTCGCCGACGGCGACCCGGTCTACCTGCCGTACATCTCCACCGCCGCGCTGACCGTCTTCGTGGACGACGGCACCGGCGCCATCCGCACCAAGCTGCTGCTGGACGCCGCGGCCGCCTATATAGGCGCGCCCTTCGTGGCTTCGGGCACGCTGACCGCCACCGACCTGCCCGTGCCCGGCAAGGCCATCCTGTTCGAGTTCTTCAACGGCGTGGCCACCTTCACGGCGGCCGGCTTCACCGACGGCGTCGGCCTGGCCACGGCCGCCTTCACCGCGCCGGCCTCCTCCGGCACCTACCAGCTCACCGCGTCCTTCGCCGGAGACCTGGACTATTCCGCCGCCGCCGGCACCAACACGCTGACCGCCCTGCGCTAC
This sequence comes from Elusimicrobia bacterium GWC2_64_44, assembly GCA_001799845.1. GTDB lineage: Bacteria > Elusimicrobiota > Elusimicrobia > Elusimicrobiales > UBA9959 > UBA9959. The sequence goes on from MGUG01000007.1 coordinate 20,065, forward strand.
CCGGACTCGCTGACCGCCAAAGACGTGGTGGCCTACGCCGGCGACACCTTCCTGGCCAAGGCCGTGCTCCGCGACCAGCTGACCCTGGCCTTCATTTCCTCCAGGACCGTGGTCTTCGAGTTCTTCAACGGCGTGACCACCGAGACGCTGTCGGCGCTGACCAGTTCCACCGGTTCGGCCGAGGTCGCCTTCGTCGCCCCGGCCCTGGCCGGCGACTACTTCTTCACCGCCAGCTTCGCCGGCGACGCCGAGTACGTGCCGGCGGAGGACACCGGCTCCATGCTCATCGCCTCCAAAGGCTTCAGCACCTTCCTGCGCGGCTACGACGTCATCATCGGCACCGGCGAGGTGTTCGCCGCGTCGGCCACCCTGATGACCGGGGCCGCCTACCCCGTGCAGGGCAAGCCGGTAACCTTCACCTTCCAGGCCCTCAACATAGTCTCCACCACGAACGCCCTGGGCATGGCGCTCTCCACCTTCACGGCCCCGGCCTCCAGCGGCACCTACGTCTACATGGCCGTTTTCTCCGGCGACGCCGGCTACAACGCCACCGACGCCACCGGCACTATTTCCGTGGTGTTCAGGCAGCAGCCGGAGCCGCCGGCCTTCACGGCGGAGGTCACGTCCACCACCGTCACGCTGGCGTGGACTCCGGTCACGGTCTCGTCCGCGGCGGTGGCCAGCTACATCATAGAGCAGTCCGTCTCCCTGCGCGGCGGCGTAACCGCCAGCACGGCCGTGGCGGCCAGTTCGGCGGCTACGCAGGGCTATTCCATCCCGGTCGACGAGAACCAGACCACCTTCATCAAGATCAAGACCAGGCTCGACGACAACCAGCAGAGCGCCGGCACCGAGACCTCGCTTATAGTCGAAGTTCCCAGCAAGGTCGAAGACCCGGAGCGCGTGCCCAACTATTACTACATGAGCCCCGAGAAGGCCAATGGCGCGGCAGCCTGGGTAAAGATCCCCGGCGTGGTGATGGACAAGATCTCGGCTTCGGCCCCGATAGACATCAGGGTGGAGGAGCAGGCCGCCGCCGGCTACGAGGTCGCCTACAATATCTCCGCCCACAACGCGCCCCCGGAGCTGTCCGCCAACCTGAAGACCAACGACAGGCGGGGCATCAAGATCACCCTCGCCTATCCCACCAGCGGCACCGGGACGTCGGCCATCAGCGGCCAGCGCGCGCTGTTCTGGTACAACGGCGTGGAATGGATCAAGATCGGCGGCGACCTGGACGTGGTCAACCGCGAGATCTCCACCTACTCCCGCGTGCTGGGCCAGTTCGCCGTCAGGGCGGCCCCGCTGGCGGCGTCGTTCAGCTTCACCAAGGTCTCGCCGCGCGTCTTCACCCCCGATGAGCCGGACACCAGCGTCAACCGCGCCCGGTTCTACTTCGAGAACCCGGAAGGGGCGGAAGTTACCATCCGCATCTTCGACATCACGGGCGCGCTGGTGCGCCGCAACCTGGAGTACGAGGGCGCCTGGATGTTCTGGAACGGCAAAGACCAGGCCGGGACGTTCGTAAAAGGCGGCGTGTACATCTACCAGGTGGAATCCGGCGACAAGGTGATCACCGGCACCGTGGTGGTGGCCAAGTAATAATTTTATGAACTACATCGCTTCAACTTTAGCCCTGTCCGCCCTGCTGGCGGCGCCTGCCTCGGCGGCTTTCAAGCTGACCGAAGTCTCGCCGCGCGTCTTCAGCCCGCGGGAGGGGAACACGGCCATCAGCCGCGCCTGGTTCCGCTTCTCCAACCCCGAAGGGGCCGAGGTGACCATCCGCATCTTCGACATCAACGGCAGGCTGGTGCGCCGCAACCTGGAATACTCCGGCGCCGACATGTTCTGGAACGGCCGCGACCAGGGCGGCGCGCTGGTGAAGGGCGGCGTGTACATCTACCAGATAGAATCCGGCGACAAGGTGCTGACCGGCACCGTGGTGGTGGCCATATGAGACGCTTATCCATCGCTCTCTGCCTGACCGCCCTGCTGGGCGCGCCGGCCCGCGCCGCCTTCGAGGACGTGGACGCCGGCCCGCGCGCCTCGGCCATGTCCGGCGCTTACGCCGCGCAGTCTGAGGGCATCTCCTCCATCTTCTATAACCCGGCCGGCATCATAGGCGTGACGCGCTACGAGGCGTCGCTCGCGCAGCAGAAGCTCTACCTCGGCCTCACCGACGGCAGCTCGCTGTCGCGCAGCGCCCTCGCCTTCGGCACGCCGCTGGACTTCGGCGGCAAGTACTGGGGCAGCGCGGCCTTCGGCCTGGACACGCTGAGCCTCGACAGCCTCTACAGCGAGTCCCGCATGCGCCTCGGCTGGGCTTATCCCGTGCGCGAGCGCATCTGGGTGGGCTTAGCCATTGCCCGCATGGGCGTTACCTACGGCAAGGACTCTACCGCCCCCGCCAACCCCGTGCTGGCCACCGCCGACGGAGCTTCGGCCATAGGCCTGGACCTCGGCGCCATCTACAGCCTGGACTCCGCCGACCTGGGCATCTCCATACAGAACGCCAACGAGCCGGACCTGGGCATCAAGTACGAGAACAAGGTAGCCCGCAAGATCACGCTGGGCATGGCGCTCAAGCGCCCGTCGTTCACCTGGGACACCGACCTGGCCGTGACCGGCTCGGACCTGAAGATCAAGACCGGCGCCGAAGTGCCGGTGATGCGCGAGAAATTCGGCGACCGCGCGCTGGCCCGGGCGGGCCTGAGCGTAGGATCGCGCGACTACCGCGCGCTGTCGGCAGGCTTCGGCTACCGGCGCGGCTCCTACCGCATAGATTATGCCTTCGCCTACCCGCTCAGCGGGCTGTCCGGCACCATGGGCTCCCACCAGCTCGGCGTTGTCGTGGCCTGGGGCGACGCCCGCGGCCCGATGGCCGGCCGCGCCGAACAGTACACGCCCGAAGAAACCGATAAGAACAAGAACCGCGGCGCGGGCGCCGGCGGCGCCGGGGACGGCGGGGAAATGGTGGTCAAGAAAACCGCCCCGACACGGCTCGAGGCAGAGAAGGCCGCAAAGCTCCTGGCCGAGGCCAGGCTGACCCTGCGCGGCGGCGCCTACGAAACCGCGCTAAAAGGCATCAAGAGGGCTGACGACCTGCTGATGGGCACCGATCCCGCCGCCAGGGAGCTGATGGTCAAGGTCGCGGCCGTGGCCGCCATCTTCCCCGAGACCTCCGGCCCGACCGAGCGCGAGGACATCCTGCGCAAGTCCGTGGGCCGCTACACCGACAACAATACCGACGCGGTCCTCTACGCCACCTACGCCCGGCAGAAATGGACCAGGGACGTAGGTATAGCCAAGCTCTACGCCCTGATCTCCAGGGACTTCCCGCAGACGGCCTCGGAGCTGCGCATCCTGGCGGGCATCACCATCGTGGACCAGCTGCTGCAGGACGCGCTGGACTTCATCCGCAGCGGCCGCTTCATCCAGGCCATCTCCAAGCTGCAGCAGGTCCTGCAGCTCGAGCCGGACAACATCCCGGCCCTGACCCGCATGGGCTCGGCCTACTGGGCCATGGAGAAGAAAGATATAGCCAGGAAGAACTGGCAGCGGGTGCTGGACCTCGACCCGAACAACACTGAAGTACGGCAGTTCATGAAAATGAATTAAAAATAAATATAATATAAGGCGGGTAAGGCGGGGCCAGGGCGCCGTCTCCCGCCCGTTCACGTTTTATCGTTCCAAGGAGCGCGTATAATGACCAAGAATAAAATAACGGCTTTGATCCTGCTGGCGGCGGCGCTGCTTCCGGCCGTCCAGGCCCCGGCGCAGACCATAGACGCCCTGCGCGGCAAGATAGCCCTGGAGGCGCAGATAGAAGAGCGCCTGCGCGCCATGCTCTCGTCCTACCTCAACACCAAGGACGTGGCCGTGGCGGCCAAGGTCAATATCCTGGTGCGCAAGCCCGAGGAACAGAAGAGCGGGGTGCGCAGGTGGGACGACAAGGACGAGATCATCCTGCCCGGCGTGCCCGCGGCCACCTCGATGACCAAGGACGCCGGCGCCGCCAAGGCGGCCGACGCCGCCAAGAAGCAGATGCGGCTCGGTGTGGAAAGCGTCAATGTCTGGGTCATGGTCGGCAAGCCCATCACCAAGGACCAGGAAGCCAAGGTCAAGAAGCTGGTCACCGACGCCCTCGGCCTGGACGCCGAGATAGGCGATACCATCTCCGTGGAGAGCTCCGCCCCAGAGAAGCCCGCCCGCGAGCTCCCCGGCATGGCGCCGATAATCGCCCTGATCTGCCTGGCCGTGCTGGCCGTGTTCCTCTACGGGCCCTTCCGCGCCTTCCTCAAACGCCTCAACGAGAACCTGGCCGCGCTGGCCACCGCCAAGAAAGGCCCCGCCGAAAAGGGCGGCGGCGGCGGGGAGATAAGCCTTTCCGGCGACGAGATCCCGGCCGAGACCACCATGTCCGGCGCGCTGGCCATCTCCGGCGGCGGGGGCGGCGGCGGCGCGTCCGTGCTCTCGTTCGATTCCGGCGAGAACGTCCCGCTGGACAAGTTCGTCACCAAGGACAACGTGGACGACCTGATGCTGATCCTGCACGACGAGCCGGCCGACGTGATAGCCCGCGTGGTGCAGCGCATCCCGCAGAAGCTGGCCTTCGCCGCGATCCCGAAATACAAGATGAAGGAAGTGCTGGAGCAGTTCCTCAAGCGCGAGTTCGACGAGCCGGAGAAGATCAAGGCCCTGCTGGAGCGCATCAAGGACAAGATGGCCGGCTCCTTCGGCGGCGAGCAGCGCCTGGGCAACCTGATGCAGATCATGGACAAGAAATCCCAGGAGCGCACGCTGGCCTTCGTCCGCGAACGCGACGCCGCTTTCGCGGCCGCCGTGGAGACCCGCTACTTCAAGTTCGAGGACCTGCTGCGCTACGACGAGATGGCCATGCGCCGCGTCTTCCGCAAGGCCGGCGCCGAGGCTTTCGCCCGCTGCATGAAGAACTGCGACGGCCCCACGCTGGAGGCTTTCTACGAGGCCCTCGGCCCCGCCATCAAGGACCTGATCAGCGCGCGCATGCAGACCATGCTGCTGACCGGCGACACCAACGATTCCGAGCTGACCATACTCGCCGCCGTGCAGGCCCTGGCCGCCAAGGGCCTGATCCTGCCGCTGGCCGACGTCAAGCAGGTTAAGGCCTAGGCCCGCGCCGAAACAAGGAGAACTTAAGTGGACATTTCAACCGTATCCGGACTGATAATGGGCATAGGCTGCGTGTGGTACGCCATGGCGGCGGGCGACATCCTGGGGCTGCTCTGGGACAAGCCCTCGTTCATCCTCGTAGTGGGCGGCACCATCGCCTCCACCCTGATGACCTTCCCGCTCGACGTCATGAAGGACACCCCGAAATCCCTGCTGCTGACCTTCTTCCCCAAGAAGATCGCCAAGCCGCAGCTGGTCATAGACCGCCTGTGCGAGCTGGCCAAGACGGTAAAGGTAAAAGGCATAGACTCGCTGGGCGAGGCCACTGCCAAGGACGACAAGTTCCTGAAGTCCGGGGTCAAGATGCTCCTGAACGAATGGACCGAGGCCGACATCCGCGAAGCCCTCGAGAAGGACATGGAATTCACGCTGGAGCGGCACCAGCAGGTGCAGAAGGCCTTCGCGGCGGCCGGCGGCTACGGCCCCGTCTACGGCCTGCTCGGCACGCTGGTGGGTATTTTGGGCGTGCTGCGCTACCTCGACAGCCCCAAGGCCATGGGCGCGGCCATGACGGTGGCCATCGTGACCACCTTCTACGGCATCTTCGTGGCCAACTTCATAGCGCTGCCCACCGCCGGAAAGCTGGAGAGCTACAGCAATAAAGAGCTGCTGGGCAAGCAGCTGACGCTCATAGGCCTGCTGGCCTTCAAGAAAGAGGAAAACCCCGTGAACCTGCGCCGCAAGCTGGAAAAGCACATGGCGCAGAAGCTAAGGAAGGAAGACTAGCCGGGAACGGACCTAGCCGATGGCACTTGTAAAAAAGAAAGTCCAGATGCCGGTCGTGTGGCTGACGGTCTACAGCGACCTCATCACCAACGAGGCACTGTTTTTCATGATGCTGTTCGCCAGCGTTCTCATCGCCTATCAGAAGGGCATGACCGAGGCCGAGTTCCGCGACTATATGCGCGGCGTCTCCTCGGCCATCCACCACAGGGAGGCCGCGGCCCAGGTCATGTCCGAGACCGGCAAGAAGCTCGCAAAGATCGAGGGCGTCGCCGGGGTCAAGATGAGCGACAAGGACCTGCGCATAGTGCTGCCCGAGCCGGTGCTGTTCGAGTCCGGCAAGGCCAAGCTGAAAGAGGAAGGAGCCCAGGTGCTGACTGACATCGGCACGGCGCTCGCCGCCACGCGCTACGACCTGGCCATAGAAGGGCACACCGACGACGTGCCGATAACGCAGACCGCCCCGCCGGGCATGAAGCGCTGGCAGCTGGCCATGGCCCGCTCCACCGGCCTCGGGCCTTACTATTCCAACAGGGAGCTGTCCGCGGCGCGCGCCCTGCAGGTGCTGCAGTATTTCAGCCGCGAGAAGCTGCTGGTGCCGGAGCGCCTGACGGCCGCCGCGTACGGCGAGTTCATCCCCGCCGTGCCCAACACCAGCGACGAGAACCGCGCCCAGAACCGGCGCATAGAGATAAAGCTGGTGCTGCGCGACAGGCGGGCCATGGTGCGGGCCGAGCAGGCCGCCGCCGCCGCGCCTCAGCCCCAGCCGGAACAGGCAACGACACCGTGAAGAAAAAGAAACTGGATTTCTCGGCGGCCATGACCGCCTACCTGATGCCCTATATAGGCGTCATGACGATCCTGTGCATCTTCTTCCTCATCCAGTACGCCGACTATTCCGAGCGTCTCAAGAAGAAGAACGCCGAGCGCAACGAGAATATCGCCCTGGAGGTCAAAGAGGACCTCAAGGACATGGAGAACGTGAAGGTGGAGGTCATGGAGGACGGCATCAAGGTGACGCTGCCGTCGTCGGTGGTCTTCGACCTCAGCGTGGCCCGGTTGAAAGACGCGGCCCTGCCCACGCTGCAGAATTTCGCCGAGAGCATCAAGAAGCTCGACGCCCTCTACCTGGTGACCGTAGAGGGCCACACCGACAACGCGCCGGTCTTCTACGGCGGGGACTTCTCTTCCAACTGGGAACTGTCGCTGTACCGGGCCATCAGCGTGGTGGATTTTCTGGTGCAGCAGGGCAACGACCCGGGCCGGTTCGCGGCCGCGGGCCACGGCGAGTTCAAGCCGCTGTTCGCCAACGACACCCCCGAGCACCAGGCCGAGAACCGCAGGGTGGAGATCATTATACGCAGGAAAACCACGGCCGCCGCCCCGGTGACGGCCATAGCCGGCGCGGCGCTAGTGCCCGCCGCAAATAAGGCAGCAGGTAAGGCAGACCAAGGAGAACCGATATGAAGATACTCATCGCCGACGACGACGACGACCTGCGGGACCTGGTGGAGATGGTCCTGGGCTCGGCCGGCTATACCGTCCTGGCCAACAACAACGGCAAGCGGGCCTGGGAGACGCTGCAGAAAGAAGGCGCCGACATGGCCGTGCTGGACATCAACATGCCGGAGATGGACGGCCTGGAACTGCTGGACCTGATCCGCAACGACGACCGCTACAAGGAGATGCCCGTGATGCTGCTCACCGCCCGCAAGGGCATGGACGAGCGCGCCAAGGGCCTGGAGCGCGGCGCCGACGACTACCTGACCAAGCCGTTCGACAACGACGAACTGATACGGCGGGTGAAACTGCTGGAGCAGGCCTACCCGGCCAACGGGACCTGAGCGTGACCATGAGGACCGTGAAAACTATCCTGGCGGCCGCCCTGGCCGCCTGCTGGGCGGCGGCGGCGCAGGCCGCGCCGTCCATGATAGTCTTGTCCTCGGCCACCTACAACTCGGTAGGGGCGGACGACAGGGCCACCGCCGTCTATATAGACCCCGCCGGCAACATCTTCGTCACGGGCAACAGCGGCAACGACTACCTCTCGATAAAATATACAAAGACCCTGACGCCGGGCACGCCCATGATCTACACCAACGGGCGCGGCGGCAACATCCCCGGCGGCATAGCGGTGGACGGCCTCGGCAACATCCTGGTGGCGGGCATGGAGACCAACGCCTCTTTCCTGCAGGACTACCTGCTCCTCAAGTATTCCTCTAATTTCGGCGCGCTGCTCTCCTCGGCCTCTTTCGACAGCGGCAATTACGACAGAGCCACCGCGGTAAATACCGACGGCCAGAATAACGTCTACGTTACCGGCTTCAGCAACGACGGCCTCACCGATAATTTCTATACCATTAAATACAGCCCGGCCCTGAACCAGCTCTCCACGGCGGCCTACGACAGCGGTGACCTGGACCAGCCCTTCGCGATGGCCTTCAACGGCAGCGACCTGATAGTGGCCGGCTACACCAGGGCCGGGGGAACAAACAACAACGTACGCCTGGTCCGCTACGACAACCAGCTCAACTACCTGCCGCCCTCGGTCTCCTTCGACAGCGGCGGCGACGACCGGGCCGTAGGCGTGGCGGTGGATTCCGACGGCAATATCATCGTAGCGGCGCGGCAGGCCGCCAATATGCTGGCGCTCAAGTACGACAGCACGCTGACGACGCTGCTCTCCTCCGCCGTGTATGCGGGCGGCACGCCCACCGGCGTGGCCGTGGACCTGGCGGACAACGTGATCCTGACGGGCTATACGGGCACCGCCGGCTCGGCCGACTTCTTCACCATCAAGTACGACGCGGCCCTGAACGCGGTGTCCACGGCCGCCTACAACGGCGGCGCCAACGGCACCGACCAGTCCAACGCCGTGGCCGTGGACGCCGAGGACAACCTGGTGGTGGCCGGCCAGTCCAGCAGCGCCGATTTCGACTACTTCATCGTCAAGTACAACGCCTCCCCGCGCCTGAGCGAAGTCACCCCGCTCTATATCGGCGAGACGGCCAACGTTACGCTGACCGGCAGGGGCCTGCTTGCGGATACCGCGGTCTCTTTCTCCGACCCCGGCATCTCCACCGGCGCATATTCCTACAACTCCGGCCAGATCACGCTGGCGGTGACGCCGTCGGCGGCCGTGGTGCTGGGCGTCACCACCATCACCGTCACCAACTCCAACGGGGAGTCTTACACCAGCGCAGCGCTGGCCCGCACCCGCCTGCGCCAGACCATCGCCGCCGGCGCTTCCGCCGACATAACGGCCATGACTACCCTGGGCCAGATCTCCCTCTCCGTGCCGGCCGGCTCCTTCGTCGGGCTGCCGGAAACCATCACCCTTTCTCCCGAGGCCGCGGCGTCCGGTGACATTCAGCAGGTGGGCGAGGCCCTCTTCGTGGCCGGCACGCCCTCCACCACCTCCCTGCTCAACCTGACCATCACGCTGCGCTACAGCGTGGCCGACCTGGCCGGCTACGCCGAGGGCGAACTGTCCCTGGCGTATTTCGACTCCCTGGCCGGCTGGGTCACGCTGCCCTCTTCGGTCAACACCTCGGCCAAGACCGTAACGGCTTCAGCCAAGCCGGCCAACACGAAATACGCTGTGGTAAAACTGATCAACACCGGCGGCGGCGGCGGCGGCGGGGGCGGCGGCGGCGGGGCTGGCGGCAGCGGCATACCGGCCAAGGTCTACCCCAATCCCTACCGGCCCGGCAGCGGCGGCAGCTTCGACGATTCGACCCTGGGCGCGGGCATAGTCTTCGCCGGGCTGGGCGCCGGCCAGGCCTTCAAGCTGACCATAGTGGACCTGGCCGGGCAGCTGGTCTACCAGAAATCCGCCTCTGCCGACGCCAGCGGCAAGTACCTCTGGGACACCAAGACCGCCTCAGGCGGCAACGCCACCACCGGCGTCTACATCTATTACATCAAGGGAGGCGGGGAGCCCGTGAAGGGCAAGTTCTCCATCATCCGCTGACCTATGAAGAAGACCGCCTCCCCGCTCATCCTCCTGACGGCCGCCCTGCTGCTGGCCGCCGGCGGGGCGCGCGCGGCCGGCACCTCCGGCGCCTCTTTCCTGCGCGTGGGCTGGGGCGCCAGGCCGGCCGCCATGGGGGAAGCCTTCACCGCAGCCGCCGACGACGTGGACGCGGTCTACTGGAACCCCGCCGGCCTCAACTACGTCAAGCGCCTGCAGCAGACCTTCGGCCACAACAGCTGGCTGGAGGGGACCAACTTCGAGCATGCCGCCTTCGCGCTGCGCCGCAGCACCGCCTCCGTGCTGGGCGTGGGCATCGCCTACCTTAATACAGGGGACATAGAGCGCGGCAACAAGTACGGCTACACCGAAGGCTACTACAGCGCCGCCGACATGTCGGTGCTGCTGTCCTACGCGCGCAGGCTCAAGAAGATCCATACCGGCGTCACGCTGAAGGTGGTGCAGGAGCGCATCGAGAGCTCTGAGGCCAAGGCCTTCGCCGCCGACGCCGGCGCCATCTACGAATTTTCCCCGAAGCTGCGCCTCGGCGCGACGCTAAAGAACCTGGGCACGGGCCTGACGCTGACCAAAGAGGCGGCCCCGCTGCCCATGGGCCTGCGGGCGGGCGCGGCGCTGCAGTTCTCCAAGAACCTCCTGCTCACCTCCGACGCCAGCCTGCCTTTCGACGATTCGCTGAGCCTGCATTTCGGCGCGGAATACATCTACCCGTCCCCGGTAAAGGGCGTGCGCCTGGCCCTCCGGGGCGGCTTCAAGACCGCCTCTATGGCCTACCTGGGCGCGACCTCGGCCCTCACGCTGGGCTTCGGCGCCGAGGCGGGGGCCGTCGGGCTGGACTACGCGCTGAGCCCGTACGGGGACCTGGGCCTGACGCACAGGGTCAGCCTCAAGATAAAGTTCGATTCCCTCTCCGCCAAGGCGGACTCTGACATAGTCATACAGAAGGGCAAGCGGACCATCCGGCGCGGCGCGGCCGAAGTGTACGCCGAGACCCTGCAGTGGTTCGAGGCCAAGGCGGCTTCCGAAAAGCTTTCCAAGACTGAACAGGCCGCCATCCTCAAGCGCGTCATAGAGAAATTCTCGGCGCTGGGCGTGGACGTCTCCCGGGCCAGGCAGCTGCTGGGGGCGGGGCAATGAGCCGCGCCCTGGCCCTTTGCGCCGCCGCGCTGGCGCTGGCGGCCGCGCCGTGCCGGGCCCAGGTCCGCGACACCCTGGCCAGGGGCGAGGATTTCTTCCTGACCGGCAAGCTGGACTACGCCGTCAATTTTTTCTCCGGCATGGTAAAAGACAACCCCAAAGACTCCAGGGCCAGGGAGATACTGGGCTACTGCCTGGTGATAAAGGGCAAAGAGGCGCTCCGGGAGGGGAACCCGGCCCAGGCCCGGGTCTCGCTGGCCCGGGCGGGGGACTTCCTGCCCCGGCACCCTGAGCTGAAGACGCTTGGCCTGCTGGCCGAGCTGGAGGAGAGCGCCCCGACACCCTCGGTCCCGCTCTCCACCGCCACCCTGGACACCGCGGGGGAAACCCAGGCCGTACTGGATTGCCTTTTCGGCGACGGGGAATGCGCCAAGGGCGGCCGCTACGCCGTGCACGTGGTCCGCGAGGGCGAGACCATGGCCGAGATCGCCATCCGCTACTACAACGACCTGGCCCTCTGGGAAAAGATCTGGGCCGCCAACCCCCAGCTGGCCAACCCGCACCGCCTGGAGAAAGGCATGAAGCTGCTTATCCCGCTGGACAAGTAAGCGGCCGCGCAGCGTTACCCCCGTTACACTCCCTTTAAAAAACCTTCATTATTATCTACAATTTGGGTATGACCGAACCCAAAGACCTGTACTCCTGCCTGGCCAAGACCGCCGAGCGCCACCCCGAAGAGACCGCCTATGTCACGGGAGACAAGGCCATGTCCTGGCACGAGGTCCTCTACTCCGTGGACCGCGCCGCCGACATGTTCTGGCAACTGGGCCTGCGCAAGGGCGACCGCGCCGCCATAGTGCTGCGCAACTCCGTGGAGTTCGTCATCTCCTATTTCGCCATGTCCAAGATAGGCGCGGTGGCCGTGCCGATCAACTACCTGGTCTCCAAGGGCGAGGAGATCTCCTATATCCTCGAGAACTCGGCCTGCAAGGGCGTGGTGACCGAGAAAGAGTTCGTCAAGAACTACCTCTCGGTACAGAAAAACCTGCCGGGCCTCAAGTTCATACTCTCGGCCGACTTCTGCGGCCTCGACGGCGTCACGGATTTCTGGCAGCACGTCAAGCACGCCCACTACCACCCTCAGACCCAGAAGGCCGCCGCCGACGAGCACGACCTGGCCACCATTCTCTACACCTCCGGCACCACCGGCCACCCCAAGGGCGTGCTGCTGACGCACCATAACATGATAGAGAACTCCAAGGCGGCCATAACCACCCTGGAGCCCACCAAGAAGGACGTGTTCATGGCGCTGTTGCCGATGTTCCACACCTTCTCCTGGACCGGCAACGTCATCACGCCCATCCTGCTCGGCTCAAAGACCATGATAGTCAAGAGCATCACCCCGCCCAAGCCCTGGCTGCAGGCCATGGGCCGCGAGGGCGTGACCATCATGATAGCCGTGCCGCAGATCTACGGCGTGCTGGCCAAGGAGGCCAAGGGGCTCAAGAAGTTCTTCCTGAAATTCTGGAGCCTGCGCAAGGTGCGCCTCTGCCTGTCCGGAGCGGCGCCGCTCAACCGCACCATAGCGGACCATTTCCACAAGTCCTTCGGGCTGCACATCCTCGAGGGCTACGGCCTGACCGAGACCAGCCCCGTGGTCACTATCGTCCCGCCCAAGTCCCGCAGGCACGGCTCGGTGGGCAAGGCCGTCCCCGGCGTAAAGATCCGCATCCTCGACGAGCAGGGCAACCAGCTCAAGCACGGCGAGGAGGGGGAAATAGCCGTGATGGGCCCCAACATCACCCGCGGCTACCACGGCAACGATGTTGCCACGCGCGAGCTGTTCACGCAGGACGGCTGGCTCAAGACCGGCGACATCGGCGTGCTGGACACCGACGGTTTCCTGTTCATCCGCGACCGCAAGAAGGACATGGTCATCGTGAAGGGCCTCAAGGTGTTCCCGGCGCAGATAGAGCACACCATCAACACGCACCCCAAGGTGCTCGAGAACGCCGTCATCGGCATTCCCGACGGCTCCGGCAACGAGACGATGAAATGCTTCGTCGTGCCGCGCCCCGAAGCGGCCCTGGAGAAGGGCGAGGTGATGCGCTTCATCAAGGAAAATTTCGACGCCTACAAGCGCCCCCGCGAAGTGGAGATAGTCTCCGCGCTGCCCAAGAACGCCCTGCAGAAGGTGCTCAAGCGCGAGCTGCTGAAGAAAGAGCTGGAAAAGCGCGCGAAGGCCTCGGCCGAAGCCGTGGTGGAAAAAGCTCACCAGGCCGCGCACTGACCGCGGCCCGGCGGTAAGGCAACATGGACCTCACAGCGGCCGTTCTCGGCGTTTTCCCGGAAGCCTACCTGGTGGGCGGCGCCCTGCGCGACGCCCTCCTCAAGCGCCCCTTCAAGGACATCGACCTCGCCGTCCCGCCCTCGGCGGATTTCGGCGCGCGGCTGCGCCGCCTGGCCAGGAAGCTGGGCGCGGCGGCCTTCCCGCTCGACGAGGCAAGCCAGGTCTGGCGGCTCACCCAGCGTTCGGCCCCGTTCGCCCAGCTGGACGTCATGCCTTTCGTAGGCGGCTCGCTCGGCACGGACCTGGCCCGCCGGGACTTCACCATAAACGCCCTGGCGCTGCGCCTCACCCCGGGGCTCAAGTTCGCCGCGCGCAAGGACGGCGCCTTCACCTGCAAGGCGCCACGCGCCGGCGTCATAGACCTCCGCGGCGGCCTGAAGGACCTGGCCGCGCGCCGCTTGCGCCCGGTGGCGGCCGACATTTTCACCGAGGACCCGGTGCGGCTGCTGCGCGCCTTCCGCATAGCGGCGGCCCTGGATCTCACCCTGGCCCCTGAGACGCTGAAGGCCGTGAAGGCCCAGGCCGGGCTGATCAAGACCACCGCCCCCGAGCGCGTGCGCGAGGAGCTGATGCGCCTGCTGGAAAGCCCGGTCTCCCACAAGTGGCTGGCCCTGCTGCACAAGTACGGCCTGCTGACCGCCGTCTTCCCCGACCTGGCCGCGCAGGAGGCCTGCGCCACCGGCTACTACGGCAAAGGCGGCGTGCTCACCCATACCCTGCGCGTCGTAGAGCGCCTGGACCACCTTTTAGAGAACCTGGACGCCTACCTGCCGGAGCACAAAAAAGTGGCGGCCCTGCTGCCGCCGCCGCGGCTGTTCAAGCTGGCCGGCCTGCTGCACGACATAGCCAAGCCGCCCAAGGCCGCCATGGTGGACGGCCGGCTGCGCTTCTTCGGCCACGAGGAGTACGGCGCGGTGATGGCGGAGCGTGTGATGGGCGACCTGCGCTTCTCGCGTGACGAGATCCGGGTGGTGACCAAGATCATCGGCACGCATCTGCGCCCTGGAAATTTAGCCGCCAACGACAGTATCTCAGACCGCGCTATGTTCCGCTTCTTCCGGGCCATGGGCGAGCATACCATCCCGCTGCTTATCCTCTGCTGGGCCGACCACGCGAGCTATGTCTCTGCGGAGCAGCTGAAAAAGATGAAAGGGCGGCTGCGGGGCGAGCCCAAGCCGCTGCCGGCCGGCCTGCCCTACAACTCGCCCAAAAAGACGCTGCGCTACATGCAGGTGCTCAACCAGCTCTTCACGGTTTATATAAAGAAGAACATGCAGTCCCGTTCGGCGCGGCTGGTGGACGGCAACGATGTGCTGAAGGTCTTGAAGATCCCCGAAGGCCCCCGCGTGGGCGAGCTGCTGGAGAAGGTGCACCTGCTGCAGTTCGAGGGCAAGATCAAGACCCGCGAGCAGGCCCTGAAAGCCCTGAAAGGTATGAACTAGGCCGGGACTGGTTCTCCGTGAGCGATTTTAGGCCGCAGGGCCAAGGTCCGGAGCGGACCGCCTATCATTAAGGCGGCGGCAAAGAATGTTTGAGGAGCGCACTGTGTGCGCGACGAGTTCTTTGCCGGCGGAGGACCGCAGGCCCTCTTCCCCCACGGCCGCTTATGAGCGAGCGGGGAACCAGTCCCGCCCCTCACGGGGAACCGTCCCCGGCCCGCCGACAACAACACTAATTGCCCGAAGGGCCTACGAGAGAGTAGGCCCTTTTTTTAATTTATGGGGGCCCCTGGGCCCGTGCCCGAATGGCGTCAAAAGACTAGACTATAAGTGTAAGGGACGGAGGATTCAATTTATGAAAATAAAATTCGCGCTTTCCGCAGGCCTGGTGCTCCTCTCGGGGCTCGGTTTAGCTTTCGCCGGTCAGGCCAAGACCGCCGCCGTTCCCGCGGTGACCCAGGAAGACGCGAAGGTCAAGGAGTTCAAGGACATACTTTTCAAACTGGTGCGCCAGGACGAATACCTCGACGAGGCCATCGAGTCCCTGGACTCCTCCGCCGCCCGCCCCGACGCGCAGGAGCTTTCCGCCCTCGGCGTCAGCCTCAAGTCCATCGCCAAGAACCTCAACCACGTCTCCGCCCTCAACAAGGCCGAGTTCACCGCCATCCAGCCCGACACCAGGCTGGCCACCTACACCAACACCATCCTCAGCTACAGCCGCAAAGTGGACCGCAAGGCCGGCCAGGTCGGCGCGCTGATAGCGCAGCTGGCCGTCAAGAACAAGAAGGCCGCCATGCGCGACGCCGTCACCACCCGCAAGAACGGCAAGAAAGCCCGCGGCGGCAAGCAGTTGACGCAGATCCTCGAGGAGCAGAAGGCCGTGGAGCGCCTGGCCCTGGACGCCAAGACCCTGCGCGGCGCCTCCCGCAACCTGACCGCCACCAGCAAGTGGCTCTACATCGCTTCCAAATAACCGGTCCATCCCGAAAAAGATCCCCCGCGAGCGCGGGGGATTTTTTTATACGGCGGCATAAATTGTAAAATTTACCCTATATGAAAGATCCGCTTGAAACAGCCGCGCTGCAGATCCTGAAGGCCCTCGGGGAGAACCCGGCCCGCGAAGGGCTCAAGAAAACCCCGCTGCGCGTGGCGCGCGCCCTGCGCGAGATAACCTCGGGCTACGGCGCCGACATGGCCAAGGTTTTCAACGGCGCCTTCTTCAAGGCGGATTACCGCGAGATGGTGATAGTCAAGGACATCGCCTTCTACTCGCTCTGCGAGCACCATATGCTGCCCTTCTTCGGCAAGGCGCACATAGCCTATATTCCCAACGGCCGCATAGTGGGCCTGTCCAAGATCCCGCGGCTGGTGGAGGCCTTCTCCCGCCGCCTGCAGGTGCAGGAGCGCCTGACCGAGGAGATCGCCGAGACGCTCTATAAAGTGCTCAAGCCCCGCGGGGTGGGTGTGGTCATGGAAGCAGAGCACCTGTGCGTCAGCATGCGCGGGGTCAAGAACGAGACCTCTTTCGCCACCACCAGCGCCATGCTGGGCTCCTTCCGCTCGGACCACAAAGTCCGCTCCGAATTCCTGGACCTCATAAAGAGATAATATTATTATTGAAATCAATCCGGCTTTTAAGTAGAATTTACACGTATTGTTCTTTATAATTAATTGCAGTTTTCACAATGAGGTCCCCTTTCATCTCCGGGTGGTTCAGCGCAGCGACCAAGCGCAGCGCAGGAAGCAAGCGACGATGAAATGGAGGGCAGAGCCCTCCTTGTGGAGCACCCGGCCGACGAAGGCCGGGCGGCAATCCGTCCGCCTTTGGCGGATGCGACCGATGCGGGTGTAGTTCAATGGTAGAACGAGTGCTTCCCAAGCATTAGACGTGGGTCCGATTCCCATCACCCGCTATTTTGCGTAGTTAGATATGAACGGCGCGGTCCCATCAGAAGCTTAACGCGGGAGTAATCCCGCAAAATAGCGGGTGATGGGAATTCCTGATAGCAGAAGCTCGCTGACGCTCGCTGTCACCCGCTCCTGACTTATATTGGTTAGACGGTAATCTTTCTAAATTAAAAACCAGTTCCAGCTTCACCTTCATAACAAGATGACGAAATCTAAAAAATTCTGGGCGGCTGTGGCGCTGGCGAGCCTGGCCGTAATGGTTTATTCCGCCTGGTCCATCTACGGGCGCATCAACCAGCATTTTTCCGGGGACACCATAGAGGTGCGCCCCGTACCCATGCCGCCGCCTTCCGAAGAGCCCGGCGACGACACGGTCAGGGAGACCGCCGAAGAGAAGCCGCAGCCCGAAGCGCAGGCGGACCGGGAAGAAGAGAGCAAAGCGGGCAAACCCGCCGCCGCTCCGGCCGCTGCGGCCGCGCCCAAGCCTGAGGAGGGGGGCAAGGTCAAGGCCTTGAAGACCTCCTTCGAATACAAGGACCCCTTCGCCAAGTCCGTGCGCATAGCCGGCACCTTCACCTCCTGGAAAGAGAAGGCCCTGGTCAAGAAGAGCGGCGTCTGGAAAACCGACATCTACATCCTTCCCGGCACCTACCCGTACCATTTCATAGTGAACGGCAAGAACAAGGCGGATCCCGGCAAGCCCAAGACCGCGGGGGGGGATTCCCTGGTGACGGTGCAGTAGGCGAGTGTTAAACTTTTGTTAACAATCTTGTAACAGCGTTACTGTAGACTATCTCTGGATCAGGTTATGAATTTTAGAAAAGCCCTGGCTTTCTCGCTGCTGGCCCCGCTGCTGTTTACGGCGGGCGCAAGCGCCATGCTCAACAACCGCTTCAGCCACGCCGCCGTGCTGCTGCCCGACGGCAACATGCTCTTCACCGGCGGCTCCACGGCCGCCAGCATGACCAGCAACACCGTTGAGATCTACAACATGGCCGCCAACAGCTACCAGGCCTGGGGAGCGCTCAATACCGGCCGCTCGTCCCACACGGCCACGCTGATGTCCGACGGCCGCGTGCTGATAGCCGGCGGCCTGGTGGCCGGCGGCGCGCCCTCCACTTCGCTAGAGGTCTGCAGGCCGCAGACCGCCGACTGCATCGCGGCCGGCAACATGGCCACGGCGCGCGCCTGGCATACGGCCACGCTGCTTTCCAAAGGCCCCAACGCCGGCAAGGTATTGCTCTGCGGCGGCCGTACCGGCCTAGCCACCAGCAGCCACACCGCCACCGAATCCTGCGAATTTTTTACCCCCGGCTCAAACGGCACCACCGCAGCCGGTACCATGGTCAGCCCGCGCATGGGCCATACGGCCGTACTGCTGCAGTCCGGCCGCGTGTTCATCTCCGGCGGCGTCCGCGCCGGCGGGGGGGGCAGCCCTGAATGGGTCTACGAGCCCATGAACGAGATGTACGAGCCCGCAGCCAACCAGTGGACCCCCGTTTCCGCCCTGCTGAAGGGCAGGATCAGCCATAGCGCCACCCCGCTGAACAACGGCAAGATCCTGATAGCCGGCGGCTACAACGAGGCCAACAAGCAGGTCTGCATCGGCGACGAGAACAGCCTGGAGTACGACTGCTGGCATATCGCTTTCAACGCCGCGGTCCAGAACAACGGCACCCACGGCTACATCGACGGCGCCGAGTTCTACGACCAGAACGGCGGCCGCGTGCTCCTGAGCGAAGAGGGGCAGTGGATGCTCCCCTACCGCGTCTCCCAGCACAGCGCCGCGCTGACCCCTGACGGCAAGTGGCGCATCCACGGCGGCTACGGCAATATCTTCCCTACCTTCTTCTCCAACGCGCCGGCCCTCACCCCCAACACCACTTTCTTCATGACGCAGATGACCAACGGCACCACGCATTACGCCAACATCAGCAACACCAGCGTAGTGGAGTTCCCGCTGGACTTCGAACTTTCCCGCCCGGTCTCCGGCCGCCTGGTCGAAGCCGACGCCTTCATTTCCCCGCCCGCCGCGGCGGGCCTCGCCTCGGTGGAGTTCGACGCGGTCAAGATCTACCTGCCCGCCGCCGTGTCCCGCCTGGACGGCGCGGCCGTAGGCACCCTGCTTTGCGGTGGCGCGGTCCCCTGCGACTTCATGCCCGGGGATTTCAACTCCGTGACGCGCCTCTACCAGCCCACCGGCACGGCCTCCTTCGAAAAGATCTCCGTGCCCTCCGGCGGCGACGACAACCCTACCACAGCCGTCAGCGGCGCCACGGTCATGACCCCGAACCCTCTGCTGCCCACCGAAGGCGGGCGCGCCCTCACCGGGAATTTCACCACCAACGTAGCCATCGCCGTCCCGGACGTCTTCGGCCGTATAAAGGGCGTGGCCAAGATACTCTCCGGCAGGATAGGGGACAACAACGCCGAGTACTCAATCAATATAGAGGAAGGGGGACGGGCCAACTTCGATTTCAACGCGCTTGCTCCCACCTCCTGCGACCATGTAGAGGACAAGACCTGCATCTACACCACCCAGCTGACCTTCACCGGCATCACCGCCCAGGTCTCCAACCTGACCACCCTTGAAGACGGCACCACCTTTTACACCGGCGCATGGCCCGAGGGCGTGAACCTGAACACCGCGCTGGCCAACGACCCGATAACCCTTTCGCTCGAGCTGGATTTCATCGCCCGCGAGGTCTACGCGCTGGACCGCGAGCCCGCCTACAGCTTCGACAGGTCTACCACGGTGATCCGCCAGATGCTCTTCACCACGCAGCTCGCCTACGACCCCTCCTCCAACAGTTGGGACCCGCTGGACGACCTCGACGTCTCGCCCACGCTTTACCTCCCGGCCTTCAACCACACCGCCATGCTGACACCGGCCGGCGACACCTGGGTGCTGGGCGGCCGCAATTGCGAGGCCACCCCGGGCGCCGACTGCCTCCGGGGCACCAAGCGCTTCCTGCCGGTCAGCAGCGGCACCATCAACGTCCCGGTCTTCCGCGACGAGGAGGGCAGCACCGACTGGCCCCTGGGGAAAAAGCTGATCACCAAGCGGGCCTTCCATACCAGCACCGTACTCCCCACCGGCCACATCCTGACCTGCGGCGGCTCCGACGGCGCCCGCCCGCTCAGCTCCTGCGAATTGATGGACCCGGCCACCAAGGTCTGGACCCAGACCGCCGCCATGAAAATGGCGCGCGCCAACCATACCGCCACCCTGCTGCCCAACGGCAACGTCCTGGTGGCCGGCGGCGTGAACCCTTCCGGCGTAGCCATCAGCTCGGCCGAGGTCTTCTACCCCGACACCCAGCGCTGGGTGGCCACTTCCCCGATGATCCAGGCGCGCCAGCTGCACTCGGCCACGCTGCTGCCCGACGGCAACGTCCTGGTGGCCGGCGGCGCCACGCTGAGCACCTACGCCGCCACCGCGGAGCTCTATATCTCTTCCACCGCCTACTGGCTCAGCACCGTGACCGGCCTGGTCAACGGCAGGTCCCAGCATACGGCCACGCTGCTCAAGAACGGCAATGTGCTGCTGGCCGGCGGCATTAACGGCTTCGGCCCTATGCGCCAGACCGAAATTTACAATTACCAGACCCGCAGCTTCGGCGCGGCTGGCAACATGAACAGGACCAAGTACGCCCACACGGCCACGCTGCTGCGCGACGGCAACGTCCTGGCGGTGGGCGGGTCCGACGGCATAGACGCCACGGGCATCTGCGAGATCTACAACGGTACCGCCTGGTCCTATACGGGGGGCATGAACTACCCCCGCGCCAACCACCGCACCGTGCTGCTGCCCAACGGCAAGCTGATGGCCACCGGCGGCGAATTCCGCAGCGTGGCCCAGTCCATTCCCATGGGCTTCGACCCGGACTACCGCGGCTGGAGCGAGCAGGGCGTCCTGGCCTCCCGCAGCCACCACACCGCGGTGATGACCAAGGACAACAAGATAATGGTCATCGGCGGCTGGAGCGGCGGCGCCTACCTGGACAGCACCCAGTACGCCGACTTCAACTTCTATCCCGACATGAACGGCCTGGACGCGGAGACCACCAGGCAGGCCCTGATCTCCACCGGCACCGTCTTTTTCGACAGGGCCGCCAACGTGACGCTGCAGAGCGGCACCTCAAACTTCCACGGAATCACCGAGGCCTCAGGCGGCGGCGCGGGGCCCATGAACTCGTCCTACGCCAACCCGCGCGTCTACATGCAGCAGATCGACAACCAGAGCGGCTTCATGATAGACCTCTCCACGCGCATCTACTCCTCTTACGGGGGCCTGAACACCGCCTGGGACCGCACCGTCTCCTCCATCACCATCCTCATGCCCGCCATCCCCGGGGAACTGCCCCACGGCTGGTACCACATGCGCACCGCGGCCGCCGGGCAGTTCTCCGACGCCCACACGGTGCAGGTCACCGTGCCCCGCCCCGTAGGCCTGCCCACCGACCCCGCCGGCACGGTCCTGGGCACCAGCTCCATCACCTGGAACTGGACCCGCGGCACCATCCCGGTCAACGGCGCGGACGGCTACACCATCTATTCGGCCACCGACAACGTCTTCATCACCACGGTGACGTTCGCCAATACCGCCGCCTACACGCAGAGCGGCCTGGTCCCCAACACCGCGGCCTCCATCAAGGTCTCCGCTTTCAACCTGGGCGGCAGCGGCGCGCTGGCCACCTCGGTCACCTATTACACGCTGGCGGCGACCCCGGAGCCGCTCAACATCACGGCGGCCAGTTTCGAGACGGCCCTGCTGGAGTGGACCAGGAACGCCAACTCCGAGCTGACCACCTACGAAGTATCCATGGCGCCGACCAACATCATCAAATTCTCCGACCCGCTGTCCATCTCCACCCCGGTGCCGTTCAGCGTGAACTACATGAGCACCTCCGCGGTGGTGACCTCCCTCTCGGCCAACCAGTCCTACGACTTCCGCGTCCGGGCCATGAACGGCGCCGGGCAGGTCACGGCCTTCACCACGCCCGCTTCCACGCTGACCATCAGCGGCGTCAACAACTTCACCGGCCAGGCGCTCAGCAGCTCCACCATCAACTGGTCGTGGGACGCCTCGGTGGGCGCCTCCTATTACGAGGTTTTCGACGTCACTAACGGCACCGCGACGGCCGTGCTGGTGGATTCCTCCACCGCCAACGACCTCAACCAGACCGGCCTGTCGGCCAACAGGCAGTATACCGCCGTGGTCGCCGCCGTCAAGGATAACCCCGGCCTCGGCCCCATCCACGGCCCGCCCTCGCCGCAGGTCAGCCTCTTCACGCTCACGGTGGCGCCGCTGCCGGCCACGCCTAACATCTTCTCCAACGTCAGCACGGGCAGCCTGACCGCCAACTGGATCACCAACGGCAACTCCACCGCTACCGTCTACGTCGTCTCGCTCACCACAGACACGGCGGTCTCCACCTTCACCACCACCGAGAGCCGCATGGCCTTCGCCGGCCTGGCGCCCAACATCCGCCACGCCCTCACCGTGCGCCCCTACAACGGCGACGGCATAGCCGGCACGCTGCTGGACCTGGGCTACAAGTACACGCTGGCCAAGGTGCCCGCCAGCCTCACCGCCGACGAGATCACCATGTCCGGCATCTCGCTGTCCTGGGACCCGGACGGCAACTCCGCCGAGACCGTCTACGAGGTCCGCAGCTCCACCAGCGACGTCTTCGCCAACCCGGTCACCACGCACCAGTCCTTCTCCCAGCTGGAGACCGGCACCTCGCTCTTCGTCAACGGCCTGCTGACCGGCACCAGCTACTACTTCGACGTCTCCGCCTGCAACGGCGAGGGCCTGCTGACCGGCTGCACCGGCGTGGGCGTCACCGCGCGCAAGCGCTCCGTGGCGGCCTTTACCCTGGCCGGCCCCTCCGGCACGCCGCCCGGCGCCGTAGGCGGCACCAGCGACCCGGCCGCGCAGACCACGATCAGCGGCATCCTGCCCAATAACCGCGCCGTCTCGCTGACCATTCCCGCAGGCGCCTTCCCCGCGGCCACCGCCATAGCGATCTCATCCGCGCCCATCACGGACAACCGCTGCGGCTACGCCCCGGGCGGCGCTTCGGTGGCCATCAACATCCACTCGCAGAACGGCGAGCAGCCGCAGGAACCCGTGACGCTGACGTTCAAGTTCGACCAGGACGCCGGCAAGAACACGATAATCACCGACGCGTCCAAGCTGGTGCTGACCCGCTACAACCCGGTTTCCGGCGCCTGCCTGCCGCTCGAGACCCGGGTCAACGTCGGCGAGCGCACGATCACCGCCACGCTCAACCACTTCAGCTTCTTCCAGCTGATGATGAGGACGGCGGCGTCGGACCTCAGCAGCGTGCTGGTCTACCCGAACCCCTTCTACACCAACCGCGGCCAGGGCTTCGTGACCATAGACCGCATCCCCGCGAGCGCCAAGGTCCGCATCTACACCCTCTCAGGCGACAAGGTCTGGGAATCCACGGCCGGTTCCACGGGCGTCATCATCTGGAAGGGCGTCAACAGCTCCGGCAATCTGGTGGCCAGCGGCATCTACCTGGCCGTGGTCGACTCCAGCGCGGGCAAAAAAGTGCTTAAGCTGGCGGTGGAAAGGTAAGTATGAAAAAGGCCAACGCTAAAACTGTCCTGTCCGCCCTGCTGGGCCTGGCCTGCTGCTCGCCGCTGCTGGCGGTCGAGGACCCGCGCTATTTCTCTTCCAAGGCCGTCGGCGCCACCACCGCCGACTTCCTCAACCTCCCCGTCGGGGCGCGCGCCTCGGCCATGGGCGGCGCCTACTCCGCCATCAGCGAAGAGGCCTCCGCCGTGTACTGGAACCCGGCCGGCCTGGTGCAGATCCCCAAGCTGTCCGCGGTGTTCATGCGCGCGCAGTACCTGGAGGAGATCAGCTACCAGTACGCGGCCTACGCGCACCGCCTCTCCTACGACACCGTGCTGGCGGGCTCGGTGCTGCTGACCGACATCGGCTCCATTCCGCAGACCGACATCTCCGGCAACACGCTGGGCAGCTTCACGCCGCGCGACTCGGTGTACACCATCTCCTACAGCAAGGCCATCCTGGAATTCTCCGACAAGGACATCGACGTGTCCATCGGCGTCTCGGCCAAGTACATCAAGTCCAGCATCGTCAGTTCCGCGCGCAGCTACGCCGCCGACGTGGGCATCATGACCTACAATTTCTCGGACATCCCTTACCGGCTGGCCGTGACCGCCACCAACATGGGCGGCGGCCTGACCTTCGACAAGGAATCCAACCCGCTGCCGCTCACCTTCAAGCTGGGCGCGGCCGTGAACCCCTTCCGCAACATGCTCGTCGCGGCCGACGTGGTGATGCCCAAAGCCAACCGCCCCAACCTCCTGCTCGGCGCCGAGCTGGCCACCGCGCCCAACGAACTGACCCGCCTGTGCGTGCGCGCCGGCCTCAACGCGCAGAAGATGCGCGAGAGCGTGGGCGGCCTGTCGCTGGGCCTGGGCGCCACGCTGCACTTCTTCAGCCTCGACTACGCCTTCATCCCGATGGGCGAGCTGGGCACCACCCACCGCCTCTCGCTGACCTTCGACTTCCCGTTCCGCAGCCCCATCTTCCAGCGCCGCGACCGCACCATCTTCACCAAGATGAAGGGCATCTCCTTCAAGTAGCCGCGGGCGGCCCCGCGCAAGGCCCCGGCGGCGCCGGGGCCTTTTCATTCGCCGCCGGGCTGGTTGACCGGCGGGGGAGAAAAAATATAGATTTGTTACCCGACTATGAAAGCCCTAGGCCAACACCTCATCGCTGAACTCTACGACTGCAGCCCCGTCATCGCCTCCGTGGCGGGCGTCCAGGACGCCATGCTGAAGGCCGCCAAAGCCGCCGACGCCACCATCATAGACTCCATCTTCCACCTCTTCAAGCCGCACGGCGTCTCGGGCGTGGTGGTGATAGCCGAGTCCCATTTCGCCATCCATACCTGGCCCGAGCACCGCTACGCCTCGGTGGACCTCTACACCTGCGGCAACAAGACCCGCCCGTGGGAGGCTTTCAAAGCGCTCAAGCGCCTGTTCAAGGCTTCTCATTACAGCGTGATGAAGCTGGAGCGCGGCCTGCTGCCCAAATGAAAAAGACCGGCCGCTTCACCTGGATCAAGGATTCCCGCAGCGTGCTGCCCAAGGGCCGCTGGTTCGTTGAGTTCTTCACGCCCGGCGAGCTGCACGCGCACCGCGCCCTGAAGGTGCTGGAGACCTCCTCCACCGCCTTCCAGGAGGCGGCCCTGCTGGAGACGCACACCTTCGGCAAGGTGCTCGTGCTCGACGGGGAAACCCAGTCCAGCCAGCTGGACGAAGCCTTCTACCACGAATCCCTGGTGGTCCCCTCGCTGCTGGCCCACCGCGACCCGAAGACGGCCCTGATCCTGGGCGGGGGGGAAGGGGCCACGGCCCGCGAGCTCCTGAACTGCCGCGGCATGGAGCTGGTGGTGATGGCGGACCTGGACTACAATATCCTGCGCTTCGCCGAGAAGCACCTGGGGCAGTGGCACCGCGGCGCCTTCTCGGACCCGCGCCTGCGCCTGCTGGTGCAGGACGCCAAGAAATACGTGCAGAAGACCGGGCGGCGCTTCGACCTGATCTACTCCGACCTGCCCAGCCCCGTGGCGGGCGGCCCGGCCTTCGGCCTCTACACGCTGGAGTTCTACCGCGACCTGAAGAAGAAGCTGGCGCCGGGCGGCGTCTTCACCGTGCAGGCCGGCCCCGGCACGCCGCTGCAGTTCGAACTGCACCCGGCCATCTACAATACCCTCCGGAAAGTTTTCCGCTACGTGGGCAGCTACACCGCATTCATCCCCTCGTACGACATGCCCTGGACCTTCCTGTACTGCACCGACGCCCCGGCCGCCGCGCCGGAGCGCCTGCGCGCCGTGGCGCTGGACCGCGCCGCCGCCGCGCGCCTCAGGCGCCCGCTGAAGTATTCCGACGGCCGGACCATCACCGGGGCGTTCTGCCTGCCCAAATACTACCGGGACCGGATCAAGGCCTCGCGCGCCCTCATAACCGAGGCGCGCCCGATGTTCTTCAGCACTTCCCAGCATTGACACACAATCCGCTGTTAATTTGCTACCATTGTGCGGACCAGTCGGAGAAGAATATGAAAAAAACCACTAAACCTGTTAAGAAAGCGGCGGTAAAGAAAGCCCCCGCCAAGAAAGCGCAGGCGCCCAAGGCCCCCGCTAAAAAGATCCTCAAGGCGGCCCCGCAGAAAGCTGCCCCGGCCTCCGAAACCCTTACCAAGACGGAGCTCGCCGAGATCGCCGCCGGCCTGGCCGAGATGAAGATAGACATCGCCAAGAACGTCGAGGACAAGAAGAACCTGGACCTGCTCGAGCCCGAGGTCGGCGATTCCATCGACCAGGCCACGCAGAGCCTGGACAAGGAGATCCTCTTCGAGCTCTCCGACAACGAGCGCAAGATCCTGCGCGACATCGAGGCCGCGCTGCGCAAGATGGAGAAAGGCACCTACGGCCTCTGCGAGCACTGCAAGAAGCCCATAGCCAAGAAGCGCATCAAGGCGCTGCCCTCGGCCCGGTACTGCATGCCCTGCCAGAGCGGCTCGGAGCGCAGCGGCCTCTAAGGCGCGGCTTCCAAAGAAAAACCCCGCGTCAAGGCGCGGGGTTTTTCTTTGTACCGGCGGCCGGGCTCAGGGGGCCAGCTCGCCGGACTTCGGGGCGTCCACTTTGGAGAGCACCTGCACCTCGGTATGGCGCCAGTTGCGGGCCTTGGCGGTGATCTTGAACTTGCGCCCGTTGGAGGCTATCACCAGCGTGTTGGGCTCGATGGTCTTGAAGAGCTCGGCGCGCACGGCGTTGACGTTGCCGGTCAGGTCCGCCAGCTTGGCCAGCTCGTGCGTGTACTGCCCGTTCTGCCGCATGTAGAGCACCTCCAGCGTCCCCAGCTTGGAGATGGTGCGGTGGGCGGCTATTATCTGCTTCTTCTCCGACGGGGAAAGTTTGAGCAGCGTATTATTGAGATAGGTGCCGAACAGGATCACCATCATGCCCCAGGAGATCGCCAGCACGATGCCGTCGCCGAGGTCGCCGCGCTCCTTGATGCTGACCACGCGGCTGCCGGCCGTGAAGTCGTGCAGCGCCCGCTTGTCGCGCGTTACCAGCGCCATCAGGTAGCCCAGGTTAAGCGTGGCCGAGCTCAGGAAATAGGAGAGGGCCCGCACCAGGGCCTTGCCGAAGGGCAGGTCCCCGCCGTCGGCCGCCCGCACGCGGAGGTTCAGCAGCCACTTGCCCAGCGTGACCCGGCCCCCGCTGGAGAACACCGCCTGGTAGATCACGTAAAGCCCCATCCAGAGGAATTTCCAGAGCCACTCGTTGCCGGTGGTATAGGCCAGGACGCCGGCCTTCACGGCGATGTTCAGCGTGGCGTAGGTCAGCAGCACGAAGGGCAGGCCGTCTATGAGGTAGGCGACGAAGCGCTCGTTGAAGCCGGCTGGCACGGGGCCCTCGAAAGCCGCTTCCGGCTGCTCTTCTTCCTGCCCCGGCAGGGGGGGCAGCGGCTTGAACTCGAAATTATTGTTTTCCATTATTTACCAGCCCGGGCTGAATCTGGCTACGGATTTATTATATCAACTTCGCGAAGTATTTGAATACCCCGCTAAAAATTGTTTAAATAACAGTATGTGCCGTATCACCGCAGTAATTTCCGCCCGCCCCGCCGCCCACACGGACCTGCTTTGCGGCGGGCCTAAAAGCCTGCTCGCCCAGGCCGGCGCCGTTAAGGGCCGCTACCAGGACGACGGCTGGGGCGTGGCCTGGTACCGCGACGCCAAGCCCGCCCTGTCGAAGAGCCAGGGCGCGGCCCGGCTGGAGCGGGAAGCTTTCGCGGCCGCTGCCGGCAGGGCCGCCTCGCGGGTCACGCTGGCGCATCTGCGCTACGCCTCCGCGCCCGGCGTGCCCAAGGCCGCCCAGGTGCGGCCCGAGAACACGCAGCCCTTCTCGGCGGGGGGGCTGGTCTTCGCCCACAACGGCACGCTCTTCATCAAGGACGAGATCCGCTCGCTGCTCGGCAAGTACGCCGCCCGCGTGCGCGGCACCAACGATTCCGAAGTGCTCTTCTGGCAGGTCGTGAAGATGCTCGACGCCTACGGCACGCCGGAGGCGGCGCTAGAGGCCGCCCTCGACGAGATCCGCACGGTCTGGATCTCCTGCCGGGACAAGTACCCGACGCGCAAGGACCCCTACCTGGGGCTCAACCTTTTCCTCGCGTCCAAAGATTCCATGACCGTGCTGTGCCACGCCCCGCGCCGCAAGCCGTCCACCGCGCTGCTGACCCCCGGCTGGGAGTACGGCCGCGTGGCCTGGCGCCGGGAGGCCGGCCGCGTGGTGTTCTCCAGCGAGCCGGCCGACGGCGGCGCGTGGAAAAAAATGAACGATCCGGAGATCGCCTCGGCGCGCGCGCGCGCCGGCAGGATAGACTTGAGCTTCAAGAGGATTGCGCTATGAAATGGTTCCTGATGCTTCTCATCTTCATCGCCGGGGTGTATTACCTGGTGAACCAGAACAAGGAAGAGGCCAAAAAAAAGGAGCTGCTGGCCGCCGCCAAGACCAACAGCGCCGCCGTGCTGCCCGAGCCGTCTTTGCCGGTTAAGCCGGAAAAAACCTACCTCATAAAGTTCTCCATGGCCACGCTCAAAACGCTGCGCGGGCTCACGCAGGACGCCAACGAGAAGGTGCGCTTCGCCTCCGCCGAGCTGCTGTGGCAGCTGCAGGACGAGAGCGCCCCCAGCGTGATCAAGAACATGCTGGAGAACGAGACCGAGTCCGAAGTTAAGAAACAGCTCATCTCGATGCTGTCCAAGGACAAGAGCAAGCTGAGCCTGGCCCTGCTGGCAGAGGCCCTCAAGGATTACGACAAGGACACCCGCCTCGCGGCCGTGAACGCCATCGGCGGCTTCTCCAACAAGGAAGCCATCCCCGCCCTGTCCCGCGCGCTCGAGGACTACGACGAAGAGGTCCGTCTGAAAGCGCTCGAGGCCGTGAACACGATCCGCAAGGACATCGAGGCGCACAAGGAACAGCAGCTGCGCGAGCTCGAGAGCAAACCCCTGTTCCGCATAGAGTAGCCGGCCGCGGCCGGAGCCGCTTGATTTTTTTGAGAAGAAAAAATAAAATTTTCCTGAAAAATCTGCCCTGAACTCACTCCCGAACGCATTAAGGAGCAACCATGGACTCGGAGATATCAAAACTGAACCAGAAGATTCAGCAGGACGCCCTGTTCCTGCAGGACCTGCGCCGCGAGGTCGCCAAGGTGGTGGTGGGCCAGGAAGAGCTGATCAACGGCCTGCTCGTGGGCCTGATCGCCAACGGGCACGTGCTCGTGGAAGGCGTTCCCGGCCTGGCCAAGACGCTGACCGTCAAGACCATGGCCGCCGCCATCTCGGCCGCTTTCCAGCGCATCCAGTTCACGCCCGACCTGCTGCCCGCCGACATCGTGGGCACGCTGGTGTTCAACCCCAAGGAGAACACCTTCGCCGTGCGCAAGGGCCCCATCTTCGCCAACATCATCCTCGCCGACGAAATAAACCGCGCGCCGGCCAAGGTGCAGAGCGCGCTGCTCGAAGGCATGCAGGAGCGCCAGGTCACCATCTCGGACTCCACCTTCAAGCTGCCGGACCTCTTCATGGTGCTCGCGACGCAGAACCCCATAGAGCAGGAAGGAACCTACCCGCTGCCCGAGGCGCAGATCGACCGCTTCATGCTCAAGGTCAACATCACCTACCCGACCAAGGCCGAGGAGGCCAAGGTGCTCGAACTGATGGCCCGCCAGACGCTGCCGCAGGCCGGCAAGGCCGTCAGCGTGGAGCAGATCCTGAAGGCCCGCCAGACCGCGGACCTGATCTACGTGGACGACAAGATCAAGAACTACGTGCTGGACCTCGTGATGGCCACGCGCGACCCCGAGAACCACGGCCTCGCGAAGATCAAGCCGTGGATCAACTACGGCGCCAGCCCCCGCGCCACCATCTTCATGATCCAGGCCGCCAAGGCCTACGCCTTCATCAACGGCCGCGGCTACGTCACGCCCGAGGACATTAAGGCCGTGGGCTTCGACGTGATGCGCCACCGCATTTTGCTCACCTACGAGGCCGAGGCCGAGAACATCGGCTCCGAGGACATCATCAAGAGCCTGTTCGAGGCCGTAGAGGTCCCGTAAGCCGGGGCGGGCCGTCGGCCCGGGGCGCAGATCCCATATGAACACAGCGGAGATACTCAAGAAGGTCCGGCAGATCGAGATCAAGACCGGCCGCCTGGTCAGCGAAACCTTCGCCGGCCAGTACCAGAGCACCTTCAAGGGCCGCGGCATCGAGTTCTCCGAGGTGCGCGAGTACGTCCCGGGCGACGACGTGCGCGCCATAGACTGGAACGTCACCGCGCGCGCCAACAAGCCCTTCATCAAGCAGTACATCGAGGAGCGCGAACTCACGCTGATGATCCTCTGCGACGTCTCCGCGTCCCAGGCCTTCGGCTCCTCCTCCAAGCCCAAGAGCGAGGCCGCCGCCGAGCTGGCCGCCACTTTCGCCTTCTCGGCGCTGAAGAATTCCGACAAGAGCGGCCTGCTGCTCTTCTCCGACAAGCCCGAGCTCTACATCCCGCCGCGCAAGGGGCGCAACCACAGCCTGCGCATCATCCGCGAGCTGCTGGCCTACACGCCCAAGAGCCGCGGCACCGACGTGGCGATGGCGCTGCGCATGGCCAACCGCGTCATGAAGCGCCGCGGCATCATCATCCTGATCTCCGACTTCCACTCGCCCGACTACGCCCGCGAGGTGCGCCTGACCGCCAGCCGCCACGACCTCATACCCGTGGTGATCACCGACCGCTTCGAGCTGGCCCTGCCCGCGGCCAAGGCGCTGCTGGTCTCCGAGGACCTGGAGAACGGCGCCGACTTCACCGCCGACCTCGCGAGCCCCGGCTACCGCGAGGCCTACGCCAAAGAGGCGGGCGGCCGCCGCGCCGCCATGGAGGCGGCCCTGCGCTCGGCCGGCGCGGACTGGATAGACGTGGACCCGGCCCTGCCCGTGCACGGCCCGGTGATAAAATTTTTCCGCAAGAGGAAGAAGTTCAAGCTGATATGAGGACCGCCCTGCTGCTCGCCTGCCTGCTCGCCGCCGACGCCGCTGCCGCGCAGGACGTCGCCTTCAAGG
Source organism: Elusimicrobia bacterium GWC2_64_44 (assembly GCA_001799845.1). Taxonomy (GTDB): domain Bacteria; phylum Elusimicrobiota; class Elusimicrobia; order Elusimicrobiales; family UBA9959; genus UBA9959. The sequence continues at coordinate 51,021 of MGUG01000007.1, forward strand.
TGACCCCGCCCGCCGGGGCCGTGAAACTCGCCGAGAAATTCTCGTTCTCGGTGGAGGCCGTGCTGCCGGAGAATTACTCGCTCAGGGCGGATACGGCCGCCGCCTCCAATTCCGAATTCGAAACGCTCTCCTTCACGCGCCTCTCGGAGCGCAAGGAGGGGGGCCGCAAGACCGAGCTCTTCGAGGTGAAGGCGCGCGCCTACACGCTGGGCGTCAGCACCTTCCCGGCCATACCCTGGGGCCTGCGCGGCGAGGGCGTGCCCGCCGACACCGTGGTAAAAACCGAGCCTTTCAACGTAGAGGTGAAGCCGCTCTTCAAGATCAAGGAAGGCGAGGACATCAAGGACATCTACCCGCCCTACAGCTATATCCCGTGGCTGCTGCTGGCGCTGGCCGCGCTGGCCGCGGCGGCGCTGGTCTGGCAGTTCTACAAGCGCTTCGCGGTAAAGGCCGGCACACCGGCCTTCGCGCGGGCCGCCTGGCACGACGCGCGCGACCCGTACCAGCGGGCCCGGGAGCGGCTGGACCGGCTTGTCGCCTCGCCGCTCGCCCGGGAAGAGAAGTTCAAGAGCTTCTATACCGGGATCACCTCCATCCTGCGCCTCTACCTGGCCGAGGAGTTCTCCATCGACGCGGTGCTGATGACCACGGCCGACCTGGGCCGCGAGATCAAGAAGACCGGAGCCGACCTGAAGACCATCCTGCGCGCCAGGGAGCTGCTGCAGAAGGCGGACATGGTCAAGTTCGCCAAGCTGCGCCCCGACGGGGCGGCTGACGACGCCGCGGCCGCCGGCGAGCTGCTGATGGAATTCCGCCGCCTGGCCGAGAACGCCAGGGCCCTGGCCGCCGAGGCGGCCGCGAAGGCGGCCGCCGACGCCCGCCTGGGAAAGCGGGGGAGAAAATGAACTCCTTCAAGTACCCCCTGGTGCTGCTGCTGATGCCGCTGCTGGGCCTGTTCGCGGGCCTGGCGCACGCCCAGCGCCTGCGCCGCCACCTCTCCGCCGGAGTGCCGGTCTCGCTGCCCGCCATGCGCACCGTCCGCTCCCGGCTGTTCCGTATAGTGCCGCTCTGGGGCCGCGTGCTCGCCCTGGTCCTGCTGATCCTGGCGCTGGGGCGCCCGCAGTTGGCCAGCCGAGGCGAGGTGCCGCCCGCCGAGGGCATCGACATAATGCTCACCGTCGACACCTCCTACAGCATGGCCGCCGAGGACTTCCACCCCTATAACCGCCTGGAGGCCGCCAAGCGCGCCGCCGCAGATTTCGTCAAGCGCCGCCAGAACGACCGCATCGGCGTGGTGTTCTTCGGCGGGGCCGCCGTGCTGGGCTGTCCGCTCACCCTGGACTACCAGTCGGTGCTCGACACCCTGGACTCGGCCTTCCTCAACATGACGCGCGCCGAGGGCACGGCCGTGGGCGACGCCATCGTCACCGCCGTCAACCATCTCAAAGAGAGCAAGGCCAAGAGCAAGATCATCGTGCTGCTCACCGACGGGCGCTCCAACTCCGGCCTCGTCACGGACCTCAACCTCGCCGCCAGGACCGCGCAGGCCTTCGACATCAAGGCCTACACCATCGGCACCGCGGGCAAGGGCCGCGCGCAGATCAGCACCGGCGACCCCATCCAGCCGGTCATCTACATCGACGAGGACCTCGACGAGCCCACCCTGCGCGAGATCGCCGCCCTCACCGGCGGCGAGTTCTACCGCGCCAAGAACTACGCCGAGCTGGACAAGATCTACGCGCGCATAGACGCGCTGGAGAAGACCAAGTTCGAGGTGAAGAGCTACACCGAATATTCCGACAAGTACCTCTGGTTCCTCGCGCCCGCGCTGCTGCTGCTGGCGCTGCTCTTCATCCTGGAACGGACTTATTTCAGGACCATACCCTGATGGAACTTTTCCGCTACCCCGTACTGCTCGCCTGGCTGGCCGCCGGCTTCGCCGCGCTGGTCTTCTTCCGCTTCCGGGCGGAGGAGGGCCGCGCCGCCGCCTCCAGGGCCGTGTTGGGGCCCGCCGCCGGGAGCTTCGCCGCCTCCCCGGAGGCCGCGCGCCGCCGGCTGCGCGGGCTGCTCTTCTTCATAGCCCTGGGCCTGCTCTGCTTCGCCGCCGCCGGGCCGCAGTGGGGGGTGGAGCTCTCGCCCGTCACCGACCTCAAGGGCAACGTCGTCATCGCCGTCGACGCCTCGCTCTCCATGGGCGCGCGCGACTTCAAGCCGGACCGCCTCTCCAACGCCCGCCTCCTGCTCGGCGCCATCGCCGAGAAGTTCGCGGGCTACCGCATCGGCGTGGTGGCCTTCGCCGGGCAGGCCTACGTGCAGTGCCCGCTCACCACCGACCAGGACGCCATCAGCTACTTCGCCTCGGCCCTGCGCCCCGGCATGCTGCCCGAGCAGGGCACCGACTTCTCGGAAGCCATAGAGACCACGCTGGGCATGCTCTCGCGCTACGGCGGGCAGAAGGTGCTGGTGCTGGTCACGGACGGCGAGGACCATTCCGCCGGCCTCCCGACGGCCCTGAAGGCCGCCGCGGAGCAGAACCTCAAGGTCTTCACCATCGGTATCGGCAGCCCCGAGGGCGAGCTGGTGCCCATGACCGACTCTGCCGGCAACACGCTGGAGTACAAGAAGGACAAGCGCGGCAAGACCGTGGTCAGCAAGCTCGACGAAGCCGCGCTGGTCAGGATCGCCGCCGAGACCGGCGCCGCGTACCTGCGCTACACGGACCCGGACTCCGCCGCCGAGGCCGTGCGCTCATCGGTGTCCGCGCTGGACCTGGAAAAGAGCAAGGGCAAGGGCCGGGCGGGCTACAAGAACCGCTACCAGTGGCCGCTCGCTTTGGCGCTGCTCCTGCTTTTGATAGAATTACTCGTGATGGAGAAGGGTTTCGAATTCAAGCGCCCCTCGCTCCGGCTGCCCCGCTTTTTCAGGGGCGCCGCCGCGCTGCTGCTGCTGGCCGGCGCCGCGCAGGCCGCCGGCACCGGCGCCGAGGCGCGCAAGGGCAACTCCGCCTACGGCAAGAAGGATTATCCCAAGGCCGTAGAGCATTACTCCCGGGCCCAGGCGAAGGCCCCCAAAGACAGGCGTCTGGACTTCAACATAGGCAACGCCCTCTACCGCGCCGAAGAGTACGACAAGGCGGCGGAAGCCTACGACAAAGCCGCCGTCTCGCCCAAGGTGGCCGCCCGCGCCAGCTACAACCGCGGCAACGCCATGTTCCGCAAGGGCGACATGGCCGGCGCCATAGCGGCCTACCGCCAGGCGCTGGACCTGGCGCCCGGCGACAAGAACGCCAAGTTCAACCTGCAGAAAGCGCTGGAGCAGAAGAAGAAGAACTCCTGCGAGCAGCCCCAGGACAAGAAGGACCCGGATAAGAAAGACCAGGACAAGAAGCCTGGCGGCGGGGAAGGGGACAAGAAAGAGCAGGAGCCGAAGGACGGCGAGAGCGAACAGGAGCGCCAGGAGAAGCAGAAGCAGCAGGAGCAGCAGAAGAAAAAGGCCGAGGCGCAGGAGCGCAGCCGCCAGATCCTGGAAATGATGAAAGAAAAAGAGAAAGCCGCCGCGCGCGACCCCGAGGCCATGAAGCAGGCCGCGCGCCAGCAGGGCAAGCCCGAGCCGCAGTCGCGCCTGGAGGACTGGTGAGCAGGTTCGCGTCCCTTTCCGCGGCCGCGCTGGCCGTCCTGCTGTGGGCCGGCCCGGCGTCGGCGGTCCTCAACGTGGCGGCCGACATAGACCGCGACACGGTGGAGATCAACGGCAACCTCTACCTGACCGTCGCCGTCTCCGGCGACTCGGCCAGCGTGCCCGAGCCCAAGCTGCCCAACCTGCAGAGCTTCAACATCTACTCCTCGGGCCGCAGCCAGAGCATCTCCATCATCAACGGCAAGATCACCACCTCGGTCACCTTCACCTATATCCTGACGCCCCGCTTCATCGGCCAGCAGAAGATACCGCCCATCACCGTGTCCAACGGCAGGGAGACCGCGGCCACGCCGGAACTCACCGTCACTGTGACCAAGGCCCGGCAGGCCGCGGGCCAGCCGCAGCAGGCCCAGCCGGCGCGGCCGACCCGTCAGTCGCGCGGCGTGCAGCAGGCAGCGCGCACCGCCGCCACCCGGGGCGACCAGCTCTTCCTGAAGGCCGAGACCGACCGCAAGTCGGCCTATCCCGGCGAGCAGATCAACATCAGCATCAAGTTCTACACCTCGGTGCCGCTCAGCTCCAACCCGCAGTACGTGCCGCCCGCCTTCACCAACCTCATCTCCGAGGACCTGCCGCCGGTGCGCAACGGCGAGGCGGACATCGGCGGCGTGCGCTACGCCTACAGCGAGATCAAGGCCGCGCTGTTCGGCCTCAACCCGGGCCCGGCGGTCATCCGCCCCGCCACCGTAGTGGCGCAGGTGCCCGCGCAGGACGCCATCGACCCGTTCGACCCCAATTTCTTCCAGAAGTTCATGGCCATCAGCGGCGCGCAGGGACAGACCCGGGAGTTCATCACCGAGACGCTGAACCTGGAGATCAAGCCGCTGCCGGCCGGCGCCCCGCCGGGCTTCAGCGGCGCCGTCGGCAACTACACCGTCTCCGCCGCCCTGGACCGCCCCGAGGCCCGCGCCGGCGAGGCCGTCAACTTCTCCGTCACCGTGGCCGGCAGCGGCAACCTGAAGACGGTGGTCGCCCCCAAATTCCCCGAGCTCCCCGACTTCAAGGTGTTCGACACCATGAGCTCCCACGACGTCAAGAAGGACAACGACCTCATCACCGGCAAGAAGACCTTCACCTACATCCTCGTGCCGCGCAGCGAGGGCCGCAAGACCATCCCGCCGCTGAAGTTCGCCTATTTCGACCCGCATACCGCGGTCTACAAGCAGCTCGAAACGGATTCCGTCTCCATCACCGTGCAGAAGGGCGGCCAGGGCGCCAAGACGGTGAACTTCAACAACGCTCCCGGCGGGGGCCAGGTGACCGCCTCCGGCAGCGACATCCGCTACGTCAGCGACAGCGCCGGCGGCGACGCGCTGCCGCTGCTGGCCGCGGCGGTGCTGGGGCTGCCCTGGTGGACGCACACGGCGCCGCTGGCGCTGCTGACGCTTTCCTTCTGGCTCGCCCGCTTCAACCGCTTCAAACTGGCCAACCCGCTGCTGTTCCGCGCCCGCCGCGCGCGCAGCGAGGCCTTCCACGACATCACCACTGCGGAGAAGTTCATAAAGGAAGGCAAGCACAACGAGGCCGTCTCCGAGGTCTACGACTCCTTCATGAACTACCTCTCGGACAAATCCGGGGTCAAGGTGAGCGCCCTGACCATCCGCAAGGCGGCCGAGCTGGTAAAGAAGCGCTTCCCGGCCGTCTCCGAAGCCTCCATCGACGAGATGCGTGACCTCTGGCAGGCCCTGGAGCTCAGGCATTTCTCGCCGGAGGCCGCCGGCGCCGAGGGCGCCTCGGACCTGGTCAAGAAATATTCCCTGCTAGTCATGCGGCTGGAAAAGGAGCTCAAATAATGAGAACCCTCCTGCTCGCGCTGCTGCTCGTGCCCGCCGGCGCCGCCGCCTACGACCGCGGCGAGCTGACCGAGTTCAACGACATGTACCGCTCCGGCGACTACCAGGAAGCCCTGGACGGCTACAGGCAGGTGATAGCCAGGGAGCCCTCCAACCAGTGGGGCTACTTCAACGCCGGCAACGCCCTGTACCGCCTTAACCGCCCGGGGCCGGCCGTCTACAATTACGCTCGCGCCTTCATGCTGGACCCGCGCGACGGCGAGATCCGCGCCAACCTGGAGTTCGCCCTGCGGCAGACCGGCCAGACGCTGGTGCCCGAGGGCGCGCCCGCCGCGCTGCACTACGCCTACTATTTCGTGGCCGAAGCCGAGCTGAAGGCGCTGGCGCTGTTGCTGTTCTGGCTGGCCTGCCTGGCCGGCGCGGCGGCCTTCCTGCTAGACGGCAACAAGCTGGGCTTGGCGGCCGGCCGCGCCTCCGCCGGCGCGGCCCTGCTGCTGCTGCTCACGCTGGCCTGGCTGGGCGCGCGGCAGTCCTCGCCGTTCAGTTCCGCCGGCGTGGTGACCAAGGCGGGGGGAACGCTCATGCTCAGCGGCCCCGGAGAGAATTTCAAGACCTACGCCTCGGCGCCCGAGGGCCGCATAGTAAAGATCCTCGACACCGGCGACGAAGCCTATTACGAGATCGGCCTGCCCAAAGAAGGCATCAAGGGCTGGGCCCTCAAAACCGACGTAGAAAGACTGTAAAGAAGCCGGACGGCCAGACTGCGGACTGCGGGAGCCGAGGATATAAACATATGAAAATTGCTATCGCCAGTGATCACGCAGGGTACCCGCTAAAGGCACTGCTGCTGCCTCACCTCAAAGGCCTCGGGCACGAGGTGGCAGACATGGGCACCGACTCCCCGGACAAGTCCGTGGATTACCCGGATTTCGCCGCAGCCGCCTCCCGCGAGGTGCTGGCCGGCCGCGCCGAACGCGCCATCGTCGTCTGCGGCTCTGGCGTTGGCGCCTGCGTGGCGGCCAATAAACTCAAGGGCATCCGCGCCGGCCTCTGCCACGACACCTACTCCGCCCACCAGGGCGTGGAGCACGACGATATCAACGTGCTCTGCCTCGGGGCGCGCATAGTGGGGCAGGCCCTCGCCTTCGAGATAGCGGCCGCCTTCGCGGGGGCCAAATTCTCGCAGGACGAGCGCCATATGCGCCGCCTCAGGAAGATAGACGACCTGGAGAGCGGCAAATAAGGACCATTTAACTCCAGTACCCAAAAGGTGGTTTTCACGTCGGGCGCCGGGCAGCCGGCGCCCTTTTTTAAACAGTAATGACACCCGTGTGGTATCATTATATGCTTTTTTTCTTGCATATGGGTCCGGTAAGTGCTATACTAGCCTTGAGGGGAAACAAAACTCATTGCGGCAAAGCGGTGCGAACCTGGGTGAACAGCCCCGAAACAGCCAACCGCGGCGCCTTACCTGAACTTCCCCGGGGGACCTACCCCGAGGGAACAGCGGCAGCGGAATACCGCCCGCCCGAATACATGGAGGAGAGCGAAATGCTTAAGTTAGCCGTGAAGAAAAATACCAAGACCACCAACACCACCCATACGCCCCGGACGACCACGCCCGCGGCCAAGCTCGTGAACGCCACCGAGTACGTGGTAGTAGACTACCCGAAGAACCTCGAGAACCTCACCGGCCGCCAGTACACCGTGCGCATCGGCGCCAGCGACTGCACCGGCGTGGACATCTCCGTCAACGACCAGCCCTGGCAGCCCTGCAGGAACGCCAACGGCTATTGGTGGTTCGACTGGACCAACTACACCCCGGGCACCCACCAGCTGGTGGCCCGCATGCACAAGCGCAATGGCGAGTACCTGATCTCCAAGCGCCGCCGCTGCAAAGCCAACTAAGCAGCGCACCGTAAAGCAGCCGCCTTTCCAGGAGCCCTCCGGGGTCCCCGTTAAGGCGGCTGTTTTATTTGTAAAATTATGACATGACCAAGACGCCCCGCTGCCCCAGGACGAAGATATTGGCCACCCTAGGCCCGGCCAGCTCCGGCCCGGCCATGCTGCGCCGGCTCTACGCCGCAGGCCTGGACGCGGTGCGGCTTAACTTTTCCCACGGCACCAACGCCGAGCACGCCGCCAGGGTGCGCCTGGTGCGCGAACTCAACCGCAAGCTGCGCCGCCACATCCTCATACTCCAGGACCTCAAGGGCAACCGCATCCGCATCGGCCGCCTGAAGGCCCCGCTCGAGCTGAAGCGCCGCCAGCGCGTGGCGCTGGTGCAGGCCGAAACAGCCTCCCGCCCCGGCGAGATCCCTTTCGACTACCAGGGCTCCCTGAAAGTGATAAAGAAGGGGCATTTCATTTACATCGACGACGGCAATATCGCCCTGCAGGTGAAGGCCGTAGGGCAAAACTCCCTGTCCTGCGAGGTAACAGCTGCAGGGACCTTGAAGGAGCGCAAGGGCCTGAACATCCCCGAGGCCCGCCTGGACTTCCCGCTGCTCTCCGACGAGGACCGCGAAGACCTGGAGTTCGGCCTCACGCTGAAGCCGGACTTCATAGCCCAGTCCTTCGTGCGCACGCCGGCAGACCTGCTGGCCGTGAAGAACATAGTCAGGCCGCGCCTTCCCGCCTGCAAGGTCATCGCCAAGATAGAGGCCCGCGAATCCATCAAGAACCTCGAAGCCATCATAGCCGTCTCCGACGGGGTCATGGTGGCCCGCGGCGACCTGGGCGTCATGTTCCCGCTGTGGGAAGTGCCCATGCTGCAGAAGCGCATCATCAAGGCATGCAACAGCCTGGGCAAGCCGGTCATCACCGCCACGCAGATGCTGGAGACCATGACCGGCAACCCCATCCCCACCCGCGCCGAAGTCTCCGACGTGGCGAACGCCGTGCTGGACGGCACGGACTATGTAATGCTGTCGGCCGAGACCGCCGCCGGCAAGTACCCGGCGGAAGCCGTGCGCATGATGAACCAGGTCATAAAACACACCGAGGGCTGCAGCGGCCGCCGCTAGCGCCGCGCACGAGTCAGGCTACAAATGGGAATACTTCTAAGCTGTCAGGGACTTTCAAAAAGCTTCGGCTCGCGCCCGCTGTTCGAGGGCCTCTCTTTCGGCCTGTCCGAAGGCGAGCGCACCGGGCTGATAGGCCCCAACGGGGCCGGCAAATCCACGCTGCTCAAGATCCTGGCAGGGGCCGAAACGCCCGACGCCGGCGCCATCACGCCCCGGCGCGGCCTGCGCCTGGGCTACCTGGCCCAGCAGGACCGCTTCGAGGCCGCCGCCCCCGGCCGCACCGTCCGCGACGAGCTCCTGTCCGCTCTGGACGGCCTGGGCCTGGAAGAGCACGAGAAGGAGCGCCGCGCCGACGCCGAGCTGGCCGCGGCCGGCTTCGCCGACCCGGCGCAGGAAGTCAACGTCCTCTCCGGCGGCTGGCGCAAACGCCTGGCCCTGCTGGCGCAGAGCGCTCGCCGCCCGGACCTGCTGCTGCTCGACGAGCCGACCAACCACCTGGATATCGAGGGCGTGCTGTGGCTGGAGAATTTCATAGAGACCTTCAGCTTTCCTTTCCTGGTCGTCACGCACGACCGCCGCTTCCTGGAGCGCGTCACCAACCGCGTGATAGAACTCAACAAGCGCTACCCCGAGGGGCACTTCAGCAGCGCCGGCAATTACAGCCAATTCCTGGAGAACCGGGAGTCGTTCTTCGACGCGCAGGCCTCGCGCGAGGACTCGCTGCGCAACGTCGTGCGGGGGGAGATAGCCTGGCTGCGCAAGGGCCCCAGGGCGCGCACCACCAAGCAGAAGGCCCGCATAGACCGGGCCGGCAACATGATAGAGGAACTGTCGGAGCTTGAGTACCACAACTCCCAGGGCCGGGCCGCCGTCATCGATTTCACCGCCGGCGACCGCCAGGCCAACCGCCTGGTGCACGCCGTGAAGATAGAGAAGAGCCTGGGCGGCCGCAGGCTGTTCGGCCCGCTGGACCTGACGCTGGCCCCGGGCGAGAAGCTGGGCCTGCTGGGCGGCAACGGCAGCGGCAAGACCACCCTGCTCAGAATGCTGGCCGGCGACCTGCGGCCCGACGCCGGCACCCTCAAGCTGGCCGACGGCCTGCGCGTGGCCCTGTTCGACCAGCACCGCGCCCAGCTGGACCTGGACCAGACACTCAAGCGCGCCCTGTGCGGCAACGGCGAGCACGTCTACTACAAGGGCAACAATGTGCACGTACAGGCCTGGGCCAGGCGCTTCCTGTTCCGCCAGGAACAGCTGGAGATGCCGCTGCGCCTGCTCTCCGGCGGCGAGCGCGCCCGCGTGCTGATAGCCGGCTTCATGCTGCGCCCCGCGGACCTGCTGCTCTTGGACGAGCCCACCAACGACCTGGACCTGCAGTCCCTCGAGGTGCTGGAGACCAGCATGCAGGAATTCCCCGGCGCGCTGGTGCTGGTGACGCACGACCGCTACCTGCTGGAGCGCGTCAGCCGCCGGGTGCTGGCGCTCGACGGCCGCGGCGGAGCCCGCTACTTCGCGGACCTGTCGCAGTGGGAGGCCGCGCTGGCCGAGCTGCGCCCCGCAGAGGCGCCGGCCCCGGAGCCGGCCGCGGAGGCGGGCCCTTCGGCCAGGGAAACGCGCGAGCAGAAAGCCGCCGTCCGCAAGCTGGAGGCCGAGATGCAGACCGCCGAGCGCCAGACGGAGAAAGCGCGCCAGGCCCTGGAGGACCCGGCCATAGCCGCCGACGCCGGGGAGCTGGCGGAGCGCCAGAAAAAGCTGGAAGCCTGCCTGGCCAGGGTGGAGGAGCTGTTCGCCCGCTGGTCCGCCCTGCACGAGTAAAAATATTTTCGCGGGGGGGCTTGACAGCCGGAAATTTTCTGCTAGAATATAGATGAACCTGCGGCCCTTATAAACGGGATCTCGCAGGTTCTTTCTTTTTACCTCCCATTAGAGCCGCAAAAATCATAAAATAGACCTTACAGCCGAAACTAAAGTTGTCCGGCGAGATCTACAAAAAGCGTTTAAGGAAAGAAAATAATGAAAAAGTACAAGAACCTCAGCGGCAAGTCCACCGTCACCTCGTTCGAACTCGCCAAAGACTCCGTCAAGGTCCGCTTCGCCGACCAGTCCGTCTACCTGTATTCCAACCAGGCCACCGGCATGGCGAACGTCAGCCAGATGAAGATCCTCGCCGGCGAGGGCAAGGGCCTCGGCACTTTCATCGAAACCAAGGTAAAAGACTGCTTCGCCCGGAAAGTAAGATAACGTTCCACGACACGGCGGCACGGATGGATAACACCATATTCATCTACAGCGACGGCGCCTGCTCCGGCAATCCCGGCCCTGGCGGCTGGGCCGCCGTCATTTTCTTCCCCGAGGGCCGCGTGCTCGAGCTGGGCGGCGGCGAGCGCCACACCACCAACAACCGCATGGAGATGGACGGCGCCATTGCCGCCCTGGCCGCCGTGCGCGACCGCCCCGAGCCGGTGAAGCTCTACACGGACTCCGGCCTGCTGATCAACGGCATAAAGGGCTGGATCCACGGCTGGAAGAAGAAAGGCTGGCTGACAGCCGCCGGCAAGCCCGTGGTGAACCAGGACCTGTGGGAACACCTCGACGCGCTGGCCTCGGCCCGCCGGGGCCGCCTCTCCTGGGGCCATGTTAAAGGCCACGCCGGCCACGAGGTCAACGAGCGCTGCGACGTGATAGCCGTGGCCTTCTCCAAAGGGGCCCGTCCCAAACTCTACGAAGGCCCCGCCGTGGGCTGCGGCTATTCGCTGCTGGAGCCCGGAGACGAACACCTGCACAAGCCCGGCGAGCCCGGCAAACCCTCCAAACCCAAGCCGCCCAAGCACGGCTACTACCTGAGCCTCATCCACGGCCAGGTCTTCCGCGACCACACCTGGCCTGTCTGCCAGGCGCGGGTGCACGGCGTGGCCGGCGCCAGGTTCAAGAAAGTGGCCGGCCCCGCCGACGAAGAGGCCGCCCTGAAACTCTGGGGAGCGCGCTGATGCGCAAGTGCCTGGCGCTCCTGTTGCTCTGCGCGCTGCCGCTGGCCGGCTGCGGCAAAAGCAAAGAAACGCTGGCCGCCGAGCAGGCCGCCGCGGCCGAGGTCCAGGCCGCCGCCGCCGAAGCCGCCAGGAAAGCCGCGGGCCCCACCGACGAGGAAAGAAAGCAGGCCGCCGCAACCTTCATAGCGATGGTCTGCTCCAATCCCCGCCTGCTGGAAGAAGCCGAGACCAGCCTGGACCTGCTGGAGGCTTTCTCCGGAGAGGGCGCCGACCAGGCGGAAGCCAGGAACCATTTCTCCAGGGCGCAGGTCTATTACAGCGAGCTGCTGCGCCAGGAGCTGCCGGCCCGCGGCGGCGCCTCGTACGAGGCCCTGCTGCAGTACGGCGCCGGCGTGCTGCCGGGCCAGACCATGCCAGGCCGCGTCGCCGAATTCCGCCGCTTCATCAAGCTCAACTGCCCCGGCACCGACGCCGCCCAGGCCGAGAGGGTCACCCTCGGCATCCTCGCCTACTGCATCGCCCCCGCCAGGTAGCCATGACGGACCCCGTAGTAAAAGCCACGGCACTGCGCAAATGCTACGGCGACCTCTGCGCCGTCGACGGCGTGGATTTCGAGATAGGCCGGGGGGAATGCTTCGGCCTGCTGGGCCCCAACGGCGCCGGCAAGACCACCACCGTCAAGATGCTCACCTGCGCCCTGCCCGTCACCGGCGGCGACCTCACCGTGGAAGGCCTCAGCGTAAAAGAAGACCCCCGCGCCATCAAGTACCTGCTCGGCGTCTGCCCGCAGGAGGTCAACCTCGACCCCGATTTCTCCGTCGTAAAGAACCTGGTGGTCTACTCCCGCTACTACGACATCCCGCGCGCCGAGGCCGAAAAGCGCGCGGCCGAGCTCATCGCCCGCTTCCACCTGCACGACAAACTGGAACGCCCGGTGGAGGACCTCTCAGGCGGCATGAAGAAGCGCCTGCTGCTGGCGCGCGCGCTGATAAACCGGCCGAGGCTCCTGGTGCTCGACGAGCCCACCACCGGCCTGGACCCGCAGAGCCGCCGCCAGATCTGGCAGGAAGTGCGGGACATGAAGAAGAACGGGCTGACCACTTTGCTGACCACCCATTACATCGAGGAAGCCGAGCTGCTTTGCGACCGCCTGGTCATCATGGACAACGGCAGGATCATAGAGCAGGGCACGCCCAGGCAGCTCATAGAGAAGCATCTGCCGGGCGGCGGCAACCTGGAGGACGTGTTCCTGAAGCTCACGGGCAAACACCTGCGCGATGAATAACTCGCTCGCCGGCAGCCTCTCCTACCGCGCGTGGTACATGTGGCGGCGCAACGTCGACGTTTCGCTGGTCACCTGGAAGACCAACGTGCTCCCGCCGCTGCTGGAGCCCGTGCTCTACATCCTGGCCTTCGGCTTCGGCCTGGGCGCGTACGTGCAGCAGATCAGCTACGCGGGGCGCGCCTGGGACTATCTGGCCTTCATGGCCCCGGGCATGGTGGCGGTGGGCGTCATGTTCCATTCCGTCTTCGACACCATGTACGGCGCCTTCGTGCGCCTGCGCTACCAGAAAACCTTCGACGCCCTCATCACCACGCCGCTGTCGCCGGAGGACATCCTGGCGGGGGAGATCCTGTCGGGCGCCACCAAGGGGCTCTTCGCCGGGGCGGCCATTTTGCTCGTAGTCACGCTGTTCGGCCTCGCGCAGTACCCGTCGAGCCTGCTCATCCTGCCGCTCTCGGCGCTGGCCGGGCTGCTGTTCGCCTCGTTCGGGCTGTACTTCGCGGCCCTCGCGCCCTACATAGACAATCTCAACCTGCCCGTGTTCCTCTTCATCAACCCGATGTTCCTGTTCAGCGGCACCTTCTTCCCGCTTGACGGGCTGCCCGCCTGGGTGCGCCTCCTGGCCGAGCTGCTGCCGCTCACCCATTTGGTCAATATCACCCGGGCCGCCACGCTGGGCCTGCTCTCTCCGTCGCTGGGCTGGGACCTGCTCTACCTCGTGCTCCTCACCCCCGCTGTCGCCTGGCTGGCCATCGCCAAGATGAAAGCCCGGCTGATAAAGTAAGCCCCCATGAGACAAGTCACCGCGGCCGTCATAGAGAAAGAGGGAAAGGTCCTGCTGGCCCAGCGCCGGCAGGGCGGCGCGCTGGGCGGCAAATGGGAATTCCCCGGCGGCAAGCTGGAGCCCGGCGAAACGCCCGAAGAATGCCTGAAGCGGGAGCTGAGGGAAGAGCTGGGGATAGAAGCCAGGATAGGGGAGTTCGTCTGTTCCAGCAAGTTCGAGTACAAGCACCTGCCCATAGAACTGCTGGTGTACCGCGCCGAGCACCTCTCGGGCGAGTTCCGCCTCAACGACCACGACCAGCTGGCCTGGGTGGCCCTGGCCGGCCTGGCCGCCTACGACCTCTCCGCCGCGGACATCCCCGTCGTAGAAGTCCTGCTGGCGCAGGCCCGCGACGCCGGTAAATAAATTATTTTAAAGTTCGCTGCTGTCCGGTATGCGCGTGAAGGCGATGCGCAGCGGCACCAGGCCCGCCGCCTCGTGGACGGCGCCGTAGTGCAGGACATCACGCCCGAACTTGGCGTTGAGGTTGTCCAAAGTCTTCACCAGCCGGCCTCGGCGCTCGTCCTCGAAGAGCGACGGGGCGTGCAGCGCCTCGGGCACCAGCCCGGACAGCGCCACGCCCACCGCGAACACCTGCCCCTTCGGCAGCTCCTTCCACAGGGCCCTGACGGCGTTCAAAAAAACCAGCGTATCCTGCGTCTCCATGACGGAGCAGCTCGCCTTCCAGGCGTCCTGCCCGGTGAAGCGCGCGTAGATCTGCAGCCCCGAGGCGTAGAAGCCCTCCTGGCGCAGCCGCGCCGCGGCCTTGTCGGTCAGCTTCTTGAGTATGCGCAGCGCGCCCTGCGTATTGCGCAGCTCCGGCGGCAGCACATGCGAGTGGCTGAGGGATTTCTGCTCGCTGACTTTCTCCGGCAGCTGTTCTCCGCGCAGCAGGTGATACATCTCCTCGCCGGTCACGCTGCCCCAGGCGGCCCGCAGCTCCTTGGGCGAGAGGGCGAGCAGCTGCTCGAGCGTGGTGATCTCTTTGTCTCCCAGGCGCTCCTCCATTTTGGCCCCTACGCCGGGCAGGTCGCGCAGGTCCAGTTTATAGAGGGCCGCGGGCAGGTCGCAGGGACGCAGGGCCGTGAACCCGTCGGGCTTGCGCATGTCGGCGGCGATCTTGGCCAGGTAGCGGTTGGGCCCCAGGCCTATGGAGCATTTCAGCGTCGGGCCCACGGTGTCGCGGATGGCCGCCTTGATCTCCGCCGCCAGGTCCGCCGCCACTTTAAGGTCGCGCTGGCGCCCCGTCAGGCGGCAGGCTATCTCGTCGATAGAGCAGACCGAGTCCACCGGCACGCAGCCCTCCACGGCGTCCACTATCATGTTATGGTAGCGCACGTAATTGGCGTGGTCGCCCACTATGAATTTTATCCCCGGGCACAGCCGCCTGGCGTCGCGCACCAGCGTGCCCGTCTTCACGCCATAGGCCTTGCCCTCGTAGCTGACCGCTATGCAGCAGGTGCTCTCCGCCATCAGCGGCACCACGGCCACCGGCCTGCCGCGCAGGGCGGGGTGCAGCTCCTGCTCCACCGAGGCGAAGAAGGAGTTCATGTCGAGGTAAAGCCAGTTCAGCAGCTGGCCGGGATCCGCGGGCGTCATGGAATTAGTATACAACACTGGGCGTGTGGCCTATGGCCCTGCCACAAAAGCGCTATGCGCATCAGGCGGCCAAGGGGCTGTCGGGAAGTTAATCGGCCGCCGGAGAATAAGTTATACTTTAAACCAGCGGTTTAAAAGCTTTATTCAGCCAAGGAGCTCCGGAATGAAACGCGGTTTCGCTGCCTATCTCCTGCCGGTCTTATTGCTCTCTGTCTCCGCCTGCGCGCCGGGCGCCCGCCGCGCCGCGGCGCCCCCGGCCCCGCCGCCCATGGAGTACTCGGAGCTCTGCGAAGCGCCGGGCCGCTGCCTCATCCTGTCGCGGCTGGTGCTGGGCACGGACCATCTGGGCAAGATGGATAACGCCAGGACCGTCGAGGTACTCGACGAGGCGGTCAGGCTCGGCATCAACACTTTCGACACTGCGCCCATTTACGCGCAGAATATAGAGGCCCGCCTGGGCGAATGGCTGAAGGCGACCGGGCGCACCGACCTGTACGTCATCTCCAAGGGCGGCTTTCCGCGCGACCTCGGCCCCGGCACTTACGAGAGCCGCCTCAAGGGCAGCAGAGAGGAGATAGCCCGCAATATCCAGGAGGAAATAGACATCTCCGACCGGCAGCTGAACCACAGCATAGCCGTCTACCTGCTGCACCGCGACGACGCCGACTTCCGCGACTACGCGCGCACGGACCGGCCGCAGACGCCAGTCGGGGTCATCCTGTCGGCCCTGGCCGCGCCCGAGCTGCGCCGGAAGTACCGCCTGCTTGGCGTGTCCAACTGGGAGACGCCGCGCATCAAGGAAGCGCAGGCGCAGGCGGCGCTGGACCCCGGCCTGCCGCGCCCGGTGCTGAGCAGCCCGTATTTCTCCCTGCTCGAAATGAGCGCCACCACCACCCATTCAGGCGGCGCGCAGGTAAAGCACGCCGAGCTGATGGACCAGTCCTTCCAGGAAGGCATAAAGCTGATGCCCTACTCGCCGCTGGGCGGGTTCAGCATAGTGCGCCGCGGCTGGGGCGCCGCCCGGCGCGAAGCCCTGCGCCTCAAGCGCGAGGGGGACCGCTACTGGGGCCACGCCTACGACGCCATTTTCCACCCGGCCAACGAGCGGCGCTTCAAGCGGGCGCTCAAGTTCGCCAAGAGATTCAACGCCGAGCACGGCACCGCCTACACGGTGGACCAGGTGCTCAACGCCTATGTGCTGGCGCACCCGCGCGTGAGCTTCCTCGCCATCGGCCCGCGCGACGTGGACCAGCTGCGCAAGACCGTGGAGGCCCTGCGCCTGGCCGGGCAGCTGACCCCGGCCGACCTGGACTACCTCTACAACGACGAACGGCCCTGAGGGGCGCTTGCCCGCTGAGTCGGCATTTGAGAGAATATCACCTGCTTATGGCCCTCATCATACAGAAATACGGCGGCACCTCGGTCGGCAACATAGACCGGGTGCGCTCGGTGGCGCGCCGCGTCATACAGAGCGCGGCCCGCGGCAACCGCGTGGTGGCCGTGGTCTCGGCCATGGCCGGCGAGACCAACCGCCTGATAGACCTGGGCAAGACCGTCTCCAAGAACAGCGAAGGCCGCGAGTTCGACGTGCTGCTGGCCACCGGCGAGCAGGTGACCACCGCGCTGCTGGCGCTGGCCATAGAGGACCAGGGCCGCAAGGCGGTCTCTTTCCTCGGCCACCAGGTGCAGATCACCACCACCGGCTCCTTCTCCCGCGCCCGCATAGAATCCGTCAACGCCGAGCGCACCCGCAAGGCGCTCGACGACGGCTACATAGTGGTGGTGGCCGGCTTCCAGGGCGCCACGCGCGAGGGCTCCATCACCACGCTCGGGCGCGGCGGCTCCGACATCACCGCCGTGGCGCTGGGCGTGGCGCTGAAGGCCGACCGCGTGGAGTTCTACAAGGACGTCGACGGCATCTTCACCGCCGACCCCGCCGTCTGCCCCGACGCCCGGCTGCTGCCGCGCGTGGCCTACGAAGAGATGCTGGAGATGTCGTACCTGGGCGCCAAGGTGCTGCACCCGCGCTGCGTGGAGCTGGCGCGCCGCAACGGCCTGCCGCTGGTAGTGCGCTCGTCGCTGAATTTTAACCCGGGCACCGTGGTGGTGCCCGAGGAGGACCTTATGGAATACGCCGCCGTGGCAGGTATCGTCTGCGACAAGAACCAGGTGAAGGTGTCGCTCACCGGCATCCCCGACAAGCCGGGCATCCTCGCCGGCATCTTCACCGCCGTCGCCGAAGCCGACATCAACATCGACATGATCGTCGAGGACGTCTCGTCGGCCTCCGGCGGCACGTCGGTCTCTTTCACCTGCGGCTCGGCCGACCTGGCCGCCGCCGAGAAAGTGGCGAAGAAACTGACCGCCGCCTTCCCCGGCGGCGCCTGGGGCGTGAAGGCGGGCCTCAACAAGCTTTCCATCGTCGGCGCCGGCATGCGCCTGCACAGCGGCGTGGCCTCGCGCATGTTCACCGCGCTCGCGCGCGAGGGGGTCGGCGTGTACATGGTCAACACTTCGGATATCAAGGTGTCCTGCCTCATCGAGGCCAAGTACGCCGAGCTCGCCGTGCGTACCCTGCACGAAGTCTTCGAACTAAGCAAAGCCCCGGCGAAGAAAGCCGCCAAGGCCGGCAAAGGCCCGCGCCGCAGCATCTAACCGATGGAACCTTACCTGGCGCAGGCGCAAGCGCTCTGGGGCTCGCCCGAGTTCCAGGCGCTGCTGACGCCGCTGCGCACCTTGAGCAGCATCAGCGCCATGTTCTGGATGCTGGCGCGCCTGGCGGACCTGGCGCTGGCCGCGCTCAAGCGCATGCTGTTCGACGAGGTCGGCGCGCTGCTCAGCGTGGCCTACGCCATAGCCCTCTCCGTCGTCTACGCGGCCATGATGTTCTACACCTCGCTGCAGGGGGCCTGGCACCCGTCGCTGCTCTGGCGCGAACTCTGCGGCTTCGGCTTCATGTACGTCATGCTGGGCGTCACCTTTACGGACCTGCGCACCCGGCGCCTCAAGCCCCACACGCCGCTGGCTTTCTTCCTGGGCGTGTGCGCATACCTTTTCCTCGCCCGCGCGCCGGCGCTGGCGCGCCAGCCCGGCGTGGCCGAGTTCCACCGCGTGCTCGAACTTTTCGCGGCGGGCGGCTGGGGCAATGTGATGACCGCGTTCACGGCGCTGGTGGCGCTGGGCTCGCTGACGGCCATGGCCGCCAGCGAGCTCGCCTTCGGATTGAGCCCGCTGCTGTACAAACTGCGCGTCATCAAGGCGCTGCCGGTGCGGTTCGATTTCAGCAAGGGCGGCGGCCGCAGCTCGGTGCCGTCGCTGTTCCGCTCCTTCTTCATCCTCACGCTGCTCGCCGGCGCTGCCGCCATGGCCGCGTACTGGTGGCCCAGGCTGCGCGCGGCCGGCCGGGCCGCGGTGCCGGCCCTGCAGAGCCGGGCCCAGTCGCCGGAGGCGGCGGCCGCCGCGGCCAGGCTGGGGCGCGTGCTGCCGGCGGTCTCTTTCTCGGCAGTGAGCGCGCTGCCCCGGCAGGGCACCGTGGCGGACCTGGCTATTCCGGTCTTCCGCGGCCTGCTCTCCGCGCCGCGCGAAGCGGACCGCTGGCTGGCGGCTGCGGCCCTGGACCGCCTGGACCCTGATTTCCGCATCCCGCGCGAGCGGCTCTTCACCTCTACGCCGTCGGCGCTGGCCTGCACCTGGAACGGCTCCGACTTCGAGCTTCTGACGCTGCCGCTGCCGGGCGACACGTCTGACAAGACCCGCACCTATTGGATAGCCGACCGCCGCGGCGTGCACTTTACCGGCGTGGGCCCCGGCGACCTGCGCGAAGTGGCAGGCTCCAGCGCCTGCGCCGCGGCCGCCTTCGGCTCCGGGGACGGGGCCGTGCTGCTGGCCTTCACCGAGGCGCCGCAGGCCCAGGGCGGCCCGACGCGGCTATGGCTGACGGCCTACCGCCCGGACAAGCGGCAAGTAGTTACCGCCGCATCGCCGGCGGTCAGCGCTTCGGGGGATTTCGATCTTTTCGCCGCCGGGGCCGGCGTGGTCTTTGCCGACGCCCCGGTGAGCTCGGCCGCGGCCGCCTGCCAGGGCGCTTGCGGCAAGGTGCTGGGCAGCCGGGTGCTGGCGCTCGCCACCGAGCCGCTGGTGGAATACCGCGGCGCCATGCTGGAGGGGGACGCCCTCAAGGTGCTGCCGCTCTCGGACCGCACCTACGAACGCAGCGGCCTGGACCGCAACTACAAGTCCCTGGCACTCTTCGAGGCGGCCTTCCGGTTCGATCCGGAGGCGGGCTTCCTGAACCGCTGGTACCGCCTGGCCCTATTGGCCGACGGGCGCCGCTGCGTCAGCGTGGCGCTGGACCCGACGCTGCCCGGAGTGGAAGAGTCCGCCGCCTGGGCCTGCGACCGCTAAAGGCCCCGAATGGGGAACTTTGTACATTTAAAAGCACCTTAAGCCGTTACCGGTTCCCGATCCTATATTGTATGGTATCCCCAACAGCCCGCCTCGGCGGGCCGGGGTTATAACTTAGGGGGGAAAATGATAAAGACATTGCAGAAGACCATGCAGGCTGCCGCCATAGACAAGTTCGGCGGCCCGGAGACGCTGAAGGCGCGGGAACTGCCCACGCCGCAAGCAGGGCCGGGAGAGGTGCTGATAAAGGTTGAGGCCGCGGGGGTAGGGGTCTGGGATCCGTTCGAGCTGGAGGGGGGCTTCGCCGAGATGTTCAAAGCCAAGCCAACTTTCCCGTACGTGCCCGGCTCCGACTGCGCCGGCACGGTGACCGCCGTGGGTGAGGGCGTGAGGCGGTTCAAGGAAGGCGACAGGGTGTACGCCTTCTCGCTGATGAACCCGAAGGGCGGCAGCTACGCCGAGTACTGCGCCGTCAGCGAGGAGATGGTCTCCCCGATACCGGGAAATCTTACCACGGAAGAGGCCGGCGCCATGCCCATCTGCGCCATCACAGCCCTGCGCGGGCTGGACGACACGCTTAAACTTCAGCGCGGGGAAACGCTGCTGGTTATGGGCGCCAGCGGCGGCATAGGTCACCTGGCCGTGCAGCTGGCAAAGCGCATGGGCGCGCGCGTGCTGGCCGCGGCCTCCGGCGAGGAGGGCGTGGCGCTATGCCGCAAGCTGGGCGCGGACATGTGCGTGGACGGCCATAAGGACGACATCTCCGAGGCCGTAAAGGAATTCGCGCCCAACGGCCTGGACGCGGTGCTGCTCACCGCCGGCGGCTTCGCCGCCGACAGGGCCCTGCGCGCCATGCGCGAGGGCGGGCGAGCCGCCCATCCCAACGGCGTAGAGCCCGAGCCGCGCGCCCCCAAGGGCGTAACGCTGAAGGGTTACGACGGCACTCCGGACGCCGCGGCTATAAGGCGGCTCAACGACCTGATAGAGCAGGGCCCGTTCGAAGTGCACATCGCCAGGGCCTTCCCGCTGAACCAGGCGGCCGAGGCGCTGCGCGCCCTCAACTCGCACTTCAGGGGCAAGATGATCCTGCGCCCGGGCTCCTGAACGGAAGTAAGGACCGGGGGGATAGCGGCCAGGCCGGGTATAACCAGGCCTGGCCGCGCTTTGTTTCCCGGTGGCCGCTTTTGCCTTAAGAAAGCGGAGAACGCCCGCTTTTTTACGGTTTCTTTACGCTTACTGCGGGTCTTTTTACTGGCTGTCCCGACGGGCGGCTGATAAACTATAGGTGTGCAAAAAACTAATTTTGGAAGGAGTACCGGTATGAGTTTCACCATAGCTGGAATAGTCGGGGCGCTGCTGCTGGTCTATCTCGTTTACGCGGTGTTCAACCCGGAAAGGTTCTGATATGAATACCTTCGACATTCTGCAGGTGGTATTCTACGCTGCGGCGCTGCTGGCGCTATCGAAGCCGCTGGGCGTTTTCCTGGCCGGAGCGCTGAAGGACGACAGCCCCTGGCAGCGGCGCGTCTTCAGCCCCGTCGAGCGGGCCATCTACCGCCTGGCCGGCATCGCGCCCGGAACGGAGATGAACTGGAAGCGGTATACCGGCGCCGTGCTGGCCTTCAACGCCTTCGGCTTCCTGGCAGTGTTCCTGCTCCAGCTGTTCCAGCACAAGCTGCCTCTCAACCCCAACGGCCTCGGCCCGGTAGAAGGTTGGCTGGCCTTCAACACGGCCGTCAGCTTCATGACCAACACCAACTGGCAGTCCTATGCCGGCGAGACCACCCTGAGCTACCTCACGCAGATGCTGGGGCTCGGCGTGCAGAACTTCCTGAGCGTCGCCACCTCCACGGGCGTGATGGCGGCCCTGGCGCGCGGCCTGGCCGGCCATAAGATCTCCGGCCTGGGCAATTTCTGGGGCGACGTCACGCGCGTCACCGTGCGGGTACTCCTGCCGCTGTCGCTGCTGGTCGCCTTCGCTCTCGTCGGAGAAGGCGTTGTACAGACTTTCAGACCCAACGCCAAGGTAACGACGCTGGAGGGGACGGAGCAGGTGATACCGCTTGGCCCCGCCGCTTCTCAGATAGCCATCAAGCAGCTCGGCACAAACGGGGGCGGCTTCTACAACGCCAACAGCGCCCACCCGCTGGAGAACCCCACGCCGCTGTCGAACTTCATAGAGATGTTCGCCCTGCTGCTGCTGCCCGGAGGCTGCGTGTTCGCCTACGGCGCCATGGTGGGGGACAAGGGGCACGCGCGGGCGCTGTTCGCCGTGATGTTCGCCGTCTGGTCAGCGGGCCTGGCCGGCGCGCTCTACAGCGAGTACCATAGCGCCGCCGTCACCGGCGGGGCGGCGCTGATGGAGGGCAAAGAAGTCCGCTTCGGCGTGACCAACAGCGTCCTCTGGGCCGTCTCCACCACGGCGGCCTCCAACGGCTCGGTGAACGCCATGCACTCCAGCCTCTCGCCCGTGGCCGGCGGCATAGCCATGTTCAACATGATGCTGGGCGAGATCATCTTCGGCGGGGTGGGTTGCGGCCTGTACGGCATGGTGCTCTTCGCCCTGCTCACGGTGTTCCTGTGCGGCCTCATGGTGGGGCGCACGCCGGAATACCTGGGCAAGAAGGTGGAGAAGCGGGAGATGCAGATGACCCTCACCGGCATCCTCGCCTCCAGCGCGGTGCTGCTGATAGGCACGGCGCTCAGCTGCGCTATGCCGGCGGCGCTGGCCAGCCTTTCCTCCAAGGGCCCGCACGGCTTCTCCGAAATTCTTTACGCCTGGACTTCGGCCTGCGGCAACAACGGCAGCGCCTTCGCTGGCTTGAACGCCAATGTACCTTTCTACAATATAGGCCTGGGGCTCGCCATGCTGGTGGGGCGCTTCGCGGTGCTGGTCCCGGTGCTGGCCATAGCGGGCAGCATGGGCGCCAAGCAGCCTTCGCCGCCTTCGGCGGGCACTTTACCCACGGACACGCCCACCTTCGGCTTGCTGCTGGCCGCCATCATTATAATAGTCGGCGGCCTCACCTACTTCCCGGCCCTGACGCTGGGGCCCATAGTGGAGCAATTGCTGATGTTCAAGGGAGCGGCTTTCTAGTATGACCAAACACAGCTTCTGGAGCAGGGAACTGGCGCTTAAAGCCGTCGGGGAAGCCTTCGTTAAACTGGACCCGCGGGGCATGAGCCGCAACCCGGTGATGTTCGTCACCCTGGTCGGGGCCGTAATGGTAAGCGCGGGCGTGCTGCGCTCGCTGCCCGCCGTTTCCGGCTTCGAACTGCAGATAGCCGTGTGGCTGTGGGTCACAGTGCTGTTCGCCAACTTCGCCGAGGCCATGGCCGAGGGCCACGGCAAGGCCCGGGCCGAGAGCCTGCGCAAGTCCCGCGTGGAGATACTCGCGCGGGTGCTCAAGGACGGCAAGGAGACCAAGGTGCAGGCCTCCAGGCTCAAAAAGGGCGACGCCGTGGTCTGCGAAGCGGGGGACTTCATCCCCGGCGACGGCGAAGTTATAAATGGCATAGCCAGCGTGGACGAATCCGCCATCACCGGCGAGTCGGCGCCCGTCATCCGCGAGAGCGGCGGCGACCGCAGCGCCGTAACCGGCGGCACCCGCGTGCTGAGCGACCGGATAGTGGTGCGCATCACCGCCGAGCCCGGTAAAAGCTTCGTGGACAGGATGATAGCGCTCATCGAGAACGCCAGCCGGCAGCGCACGCCCAACGAGATAGCCCTGAGCCTGGTGCTCTCGGCGCTGACCCTCATCTTCATCCTGGCCGTAGGTTCGTTGAAGCTGTTCGCGGACTACGCCGCCGCCGCGTCGGGCCAGGACCTCTCCGGCATAGTCACCGTCCCCGTGCTGGTGTCGCTCGTGGTCTGCCTGATCCCTACCACCATAGGCGGCCTGCTGAGCGCCATAGGCATAGCTGGCATGGACCGCCTGGTGCAGCGCAACGTGATAGCCAAGAGCGGCCGCGCGGTGGAAGCGGCCGGCGACATAGACGTGCTGATGCTCGACAAGACCGGCACTATAACGCTGGGCAACCGCATGGCCTCGGCCTTCGTGCCCGCGCCCGGCGTGGGCGAGAAGGAACTGGCGGAGGCCGCGCAGCTGGCCTCGCTGTCCGACGAGACCCCGGAGGGCCGCTCCATAGTGGTGCTGGCCAAGACCCGCTTCGACCTGCGGGCCAGGGAGCTGCACCCGCACGAGGCGCGCTTCATCCCGTTCTCGGCCAATACGCAGTTCAGCGGCGTGGAAATGCTGGACGCGGAGAAAAAGCCCGTCCGCAAGATATTGAAAGGCTCCATCGCCGCCATCAAGGCGGAGAGCGGCGGGAAGTTCCCGCCGGAACTCGAGGCGGCTCAGGCGGATATCGCTAATTCCGGCGGCACGCCGCTGGCGGTTATAGACAACGGCAAAGTCCTCGGCCTGCTGCACCTCAAGGACATAGTGAAGGGCGGCATCCGGGAACGCTTCGCCCAGCTGCGCAAGATGGGCATAAAAACGGTGATGATAACCGGCGACAACCCGCTGACGGCCGCGGCCATAGCGGCCGAGGCCGGTGTGGACGACTTCATGGCCCAGGCCACTCCGGAGTCCAAGCTCGCCCGCATCCGCGCCGAGCAGAGCTCGGGCCGGCTGGTGGCCATGACCGGCGACGGCACCAACGACGCGCCCGCGCTGGCCCAGGCCGACGTAGCCGTGACCATGAACACCGGCACGCAGGCCGCCCGCGAGGCCGGCAATATGGTGGACCTCGACAGCAACCCCACCAAGCTCATAGAGATAGTGGAGACCGGCAAGCAGCTGCTGATGACCCGCGGCTCGCTGACCACGTTCAGCGTAGCCAACGACATCTCCAAGTACTTCGCCATCATCCCGGCCGTCTTCGGGGCGCTCTACGCCGCGAACGGCGCCTCGTCGGGGCCGCTGGCCGCGCTCAACGTGATGCGGCTGCACTCGCCGCAGAGCGCCATCCTCAGCGCGGTCATCTTCAACGCGCTTATCATCGTGGCGCTCATCCCGCTGGCGCTGCGCGGCGTTAAGTACGTGGCCGTGGACGCGCAGACCCTGCTGCGCCGGAACATGTTCATCTACGGCCTGGGCGGCATTCTGATCCCGTTCGCCGGTATCAAGGTGCTGGACCTGCTGCTGGTCGCCATCGGTCTCGCGAGGTAATATGAAGAACACCATAGACGCTCTTAAACTGTTCCTGGTACTGACCGTCCTGACCGGGCTGGTCTACCCCCTCGTCGTCTGGGGCGGGGCCAGACTGTTCCTGACCGGCAAAGCCGGAGGTTCCTTGGTCTCCACGGGCGGAATGGAAGCCGGCTCGGAACTGGTCGGCCAGGCCTTCGCAAAACCGGGATACTTCCATCCGCGCCCCTCGGCCATCGGCTACAACCCCATGCCCTCGGGCGGCACCAATCAGTCGCTCACCTCCGCCTCCCTGAGAGCGTCCGTGAAGGACCGCCGGGCCGGCGAGGGAGGGAAAACAGCAGACCTGCTATTCGCTTCCGGCAGCGGCCTGGACCCGCATATCAGCCCGGCGGCCGCTAAGGCCCAGTGCGCCCGCGTGGCCAGGGCCAGGGGCGCGGCGGAAAGTGATATCATATCCCTCGTGGACTCCCTGACGGAAGGCAGGCAACTGGGCTTCCTGGGCGAGCCCCGCGTGAACGTGCTGCGCCTCAACATGAAACTCGACGGGATGCCGATAAAATGACCGATACGGACGCTATCCGCCCGGACCCGGACGAACTCCTGAAGTCCCTGAATAAGACCAGGGAGCGCGAGAAGGGCGGCAAACTTAAAATATTCCTGGGCATGTCGGCCGGCGTCGGCAAGACGTACGCCATGCTGGAGGCGGCGCGCGCCCTGTTAAAGGACGGCTCCGACGTTATAGCCGGCATAGTGGAGACCCACGGCCGGGCGGAGACCCAGAAGCTGCTGGAAGGCCTTTCTGTCATCCCCAGGAAGGATCTTCATTACCGCGGCAAGAAATTCACCGAGCTGGACATCGACTCGCTGCTCGCCCGCAAGCCGGAATACGCGCTGGTGGACGAACTGGCGCACACCAACATTCCCGGCTCCCGCCACGAAAAACGCTGGCAGGACATCTTTGAGCTGCTGGACCACGGCATCAATGTTTACACCACCCTCAACATCCAGCACGTCGAGAGCCGCAAGGAAGACGTGGAGCTGGTCACCGGCGTGACCATACGCGAGAGCGTGCCGGATTCCGTCATAGAGCGCGCCGAGCAGATAGAGCTGGTGGATATCCCGCCGGACACCCTGCTGGAGCGCCTGGCCGAGGGCAAGGTGTACCTGGGGGAGAAAGCCGCGCAGGCCGCCCATAATTTTTTCCGCCAGGACAAGCTCATGGCCCTGAGGGAGATCTCGCTGCGCTTCGCCGGAGAAGTGGTAGGCAACGAACTGCGCGAGCTCGGCGGCGCGGCCCAGCCCGGAGCTACGGGACAGGAAAAATTCCTGGTGGCGGTAAGCCACAGCCCCCATTCCCGCAGGCTCATACGCGCCGCGCGCAAAATGGCTTTTTCCGCCGACGCGGACTGGGTGGCCCTCCACGTGGACACCGGCATAATCCTGTCCGAAGAGGACAAGAACCGCCTTGCCGAAAATATAGAGCTGGCGCGGGAGCTGGGAGCCGCGGTGCTGACCACGACGGACGAAGATATTGTCCGGGCTATCGTGCGCATTGCCAGGCAGCACGGCGTAACCAAGATCCTGCTGGGCAGGCCGGGGCGCGTCCCGTTCCTGCGCGCCGGCGGCACCATGCTCAACCGGCTGCTCGGTGAAACCGACATAGACATCCATGTGCTGCACTCCGGGCAGATCCCTGCCGCCTCGAAAGAAAGATTTTACTTTCCGGCCTTCAACCTTGGCGCGGCGGGCCCCTATAAGACCGTTACGGCGCTGATAGCCGCGGTAACGGCGCTTGGCGCGATCTCCGCCCCGGCCGTAAGCTACCAGTCCGTAGGCTTCCTGTTCCTCCTGGCAGTTTTAGGAATAGGCGTGTTCTTCACCATCGGCCCCGTACTCCTTTCGGCGGTATTAAGCACGCTGGCCTGGAATTTTTTCTTCATCCCGCCCAAGTACACCCTGATCATCCACCGCACCGAGGACGCGCTGATGTGCCTGGCCTACCTGCTGACGGCGGTGATAACGGGCACGCTCAGCCGCCGCATGGCCCGCAACCAGCAATTGCTGCGCGCGAAAGAGCGCACAAGCGAGGCCATGCTGGACATCCTGGCGCAATTCGCCTTCAAGACAAGCCGCGCGGAATGCCTTCAGGCGGTACTCACTAAAATGCGCGGGCTTTTCAGCGGGTCCTTCGAGCTTATATTCGCAAAAAAGCCGGGCGATACTGAGACTTTCACGGCGACCTCCGTGCACTGGCTGTCGCAGGCCAGGGAATGGGCCGTAGCCAAATGGGTGCAGGAGAACGGCAAAGAAGCGGGTTGGAGCACGGAGACGCTGAGTTCCGCGCAGGCCCTTTACCTGCCGCTTATCACCCACGGTAAAGTGACCGGCGTCCTGTCCTATATGCCCAATAACCCCGGTGCGGCCCTTGCGGAGGAGACACGCAGCCTGCTGCTGTCGGTCTGCGGCCAGCTGGCGTTCTACCTGGAACAGGAGATCTACCGCGAGCAGGCCCATACAGCCCAGGAATTACAGCGTTCCGAGAAACTGTACCAGACCATACTCAACAGCGTCTCGCACGAGATAAAGACCCCCATCACCGCCATCATAGGGCTGGTCTCGGCCCTTGAAGACGAGAAGATAGCTGGCGACGGGGCCGCGCGCAAGCCTATAATGGACGAGCTTTCGGAATCCGCCGAGCGGCTGGACCGCGAGGTCACCAACATCCTGGACATGTCCCGCCTTTCTTCAGGCGTGATCAGCCTGAAAAAAGAATGGTTCGAGGCGCGCGACCTGGTAGAATCCTGCGCGGCCAAGCTGGGGCCTAAATTGCACGAACGCGAATTAAAGCTGAACCTGCCCGAAGACCTGCCGTTCCTGCACGCCGATTTTTCGCTGATGGAGCAGGCTCTCGGGAATATCCTGGCTAACGCCCTAAACTATACCCAGCCCGGCGTACCAATTGAAGTTGCCGCTTCACAAAAAGAAAAAGAACTGACGATCCGCGTGGCGGATAAAGGCCCAGGCATTCCGCGGGAATACGTGGGGAAAGTATTCGACAGGTTCTTCAGGGTGCCCGGCACCCCGTCGGGCGGCACTGGGCTGGGCCTGGCTATCGCCAAAGCCGTGGTGGAGCTGCACGGCGGCACCATCGCCGCCGACAACCCCGGGGGCGGGGGGGCGGAGTTCGTGATAACGCTGCCGATAGAGCCGCAGCCGGAGCTGAACAAATGAAAACAGGAGCGAGGATACTGGTCATAGACGACGAGAAGTCCATACGCCGCTTTATGGACGCGAGCCTTACAGCGAAGGGCTATACCGTCCTGCCGGCCAAAACCGCGGCGGAAGGCCTTAAAGTTGCGGCTGAAGAACATCCCGACGTTATCCTGCTGGACCTGAACCTGCCGGACAAGGACGGCCTGGCCGTTTTAAAAGGGATACGCGACTTCTCCGCCGTGCCGGTCATCATACTCACGGTGAAGAGCTCCGACGCAGACAAGGAATTACTGCTGGACTCCGGGGCGGACGATTACCTTACCAAGCCCTTCAGCCTCACCGAGTTGCTGGCCCGCATAAGGGTGGCCCTGCGCCACTCGGTCAACCTGCGCGAGGACGTGGCGTTCAGGCACGGCCCGCTTGAGATAGATTTTTCCACGAGGAAGGTCTTGGTGGGGGGAGAGGAGGTCCATCTTACCGCCACAGAGTTCAACCTGCTTAAGGCCTTAGTCAGCCACGCCGGCAAGGTAATAACCCAGACTCAGTTGCTGTCCGAGGTCTGGGGGCCTCACGCCGTGGAACAGTCCCATTACCTGCGCATATACGTCAGCCAGCTGCGCCGTAAGCTGGAAAGCAAAAGCCCGGAACTGCAAGGCTTCATAATCACAGACCCCGGCGTAGGCTACCGCGCCAGAGTATAGCTTTAAGCACAAGAAAAACCGGAGGGGGAAGCCCCTCCGGTTCTTTTGCCGCTGTCGCCGGCGCACGCGACCGCGCGGAACTACCGCGTAACGGCCACGGCCACCGCCACGGTGGCGCCCACCATGGGGTTATTGCCCATGCCCAGGAAGCCCATCATCTCCACATGCGCTGGCACCGACGAGGAACCAGCGAACTGCGCGTCCCCGTGCATGCGGCCCATGGTATCGGTCATGCCGTAGGAAGCGGGGCCCGCGGCCATATTGTCCGGGTGCAGCGTGCGGCCCGTGCCGCCGCCGGAGGCCACCGAGAAATAGCGGCGGCCGTTCTCCACGCATTCCTTCTTGTAAGTGCCCGCCACCGGGTGCTGGAACCGGGTGGGGTTGGTGGAGTTCCCGGTGATGGACACGTCCACACCCTCGTGGCGCATTATGGCCACGCCCTCGCGCACGTCGTCGGCGCCGTAGCAGTTCACGGCGGCCTTCTCGCCCTTGGAGTAGGCCTTCGACTCCGTTATCGCCAGCTTTCCGGTGGCGTAATCGAACTGGGTGCGGACATAGGTGAAGCCGTTAATGCGCGAAATGATCTGCGCGGCGTCCTTGCCCAGGCCGTTCAAGATGACGCGCAGCGGTTCCTTGCGCGCCTTATTGGCGGAGCGCGCTATGCCGATGGCGCCCTCGGCCGCGGCGAAGGACTCGTGCCCGGCCAGGAAGGCGAAGCACTTGGTCTCGTCGCGCAGCAGCATGGCCGCAAGGTTGCCGTGGCCCAGGCCCACCTGCCTGTCCTCGGCCACCGAGCCGGGTATGCAGAAGGCCTGCAGCCCCTCGCCGATGAGCTCGGCCGCCTCGGCGGCATTGGTGCAGCCTTTCTTTATGGCCAGCGCTGCGCCCAGCACGTAGGCCCAGCCTGCGTTATCGAAACAGATGGGCTGTATCTCCCGGCAGATAGCCTGCGGGTCCACGCCTTTCTTGGTACAGATGTCTTTGGCTTCGTCGAGCGAGGCTATGCCGTGCTTGGCCAGCGTCGCGTTTATCTTATTGATCCTTCTGTCGTAATTCTCGAAAAGGGGCATAGTTCTCCTTATTCCTTCCTGGGGTCTATCAGTTTAACGGCGTCGGCCACGCGGCCGTATTTGCCGGAGGCTTTCTTCAAGGCTTCGTTGGCGTCGGTGCCCTTGGCGACAAACTCCATCATCTTGCCCAGGTTCACGAACTCGTAGCCTATCACCTCGTCGTCGGAGTCGAGGGCGATCTTGGTAACGTAGCCCTCTGCCATCTCCAGGTAGCGCGGGCCCTTGGCCACGGTGCCGTACATGGTCCCTATCTGGCTGCGCAGGCCCTTGCCCAGGTCCTCGAGGCCCGCGCCCACGGGCAGGCCGTCCTCGGAGAAAGCCGACTGACTGCGGCCGTAGACTATCTGCAGGAAAAGCTCGCGCATCGCCGTGTTGATGGCGTCGCAGACCAGGTCGGTATTGAGCGCTTCCAGTATGGTCTTGCCGGAAAGTATCTCAGCGGCCATCGCGGCCGAATGCGTCATGCCGGAGCAGCCGATGGTCTCCACCAGCGCTTCCTCTATGATGCCTTCCTTGATATTGAGGCTCAGCTTGCAGGCGCCCTGCTGCGGCGCGCACCAGCCCACGCCGTGCGTGAAGCCGCTGATGTCGCGGATCTCCTTGGCGTGCGTCCACTTGCCCTCCTGCGGTATGGGCGCGCAGGGGTGCTTGGCGCCCTTGGCCACTTTGCACATATGCTGCACTTCGTGTGAATATAACATGCTTTTTTCTCCAATGTACGGGTTTATGCGGCCTGTTAACAGAGGCCGGCAAGAATGATCACGCCGAGAACTATGCGGTAGACTGCGAAAGGCACGAAGCCGTGCTTTCTGACCCAGGCCATGAACCAGGCCACCGCGGCCCAGGCCACGAAGAAAGAGACGGTGAACCCGACGCCCAGCGTGAGCCACTGGCGGGCGGTCAGCGGGGCGGCCAGCGCTTCTTCGCCGCTGCCCCGCAGGAACTTGAGCAGGTCGTAGCCGGTAGCCGTGAACATGATGGGGATGGAGACGAAGAAGGAGAATTCCAGCGCGGCGGCCCGCGACAGGCCGACCAGCTGCCCGGCGGCGATGGTAGACATGGAGCGGCTGGTGCCGGGGAACACGGCCGAGAGGATCTGCGCGGCGCCTATCCAGGCGGCCTGGGCCCGGCTCATGGCGGCCACGTCGGTGGTGCGCGGCTTATTACACAGCGCGTCCACCACCCACATGATAACGCCACCAACGAGCAGCGCCCAGCCGATGACCCGGAAGCTCTCCAGGTTGTCGCTGATGACCTTGCTCAGCAGGAAGGCCGGCACGGCCGTTACGACGAAAGCTATGGCCACCAGCGTGACCGGGTGGCTCAGCGCGTCGCGCTTGCCGGTAAGCGAATTTACCGGGAAGCTGCCGAAGAAATCGGCGAGGCGCTTTCTGAAATAGATAGGCAGGCAGAGCACGGCGCCCAACTGTATCACCACGTCGAACATCTTCCAGTAAGGGTCCGCGAGCGATATGGCGGCGAAAGGCAAAGCCTTCGCGAGGCGCAGATGCGCGGTAGAGCTGACCGGCAAAAACTCGGTCAGGCCCTCGATAACCCCGAACAGCGCTGCAAGCAGGTAGTCGTTCACTGAGCTATATTATATCGCATTCGCGTACGGGCCCGGCAGGCGGTCCACCGGGAGCATACTCTATGTTAGAATAGGGACTGGCGCAGTTTCGCCCTGACGGCTTTAAGGATATAAATGTTATCTCGGTTCATCCGCGGCCTCCCGAACCTTACAAAACAACTGACCCGCCTGCTCCCTGCGCCCAGGATAGCCGACGAGCAGCCGCTGCGCGCCGAGATCTTCACCATCAACCAGTTCAAGGCGCACGCCGCGGCGCTGGCCGTTAAGCACGCCGTTACCTTCAAAAAGGGCCGAGAAAGGCTCCTGGGGCGGCTGGGCGAGAACGAAAAGATCATCCTGCGGGCCTATGAACTGCTCAACCGGTCGGCGGGCTCCAAGCGGCGCATCTCCCCGGCGGGGGACTGGCTGCTGGACAACTATTACCTTATAGAGGAGCAGATACGCCTGGCGCAGAAATTCCTACCCAAGGGCTACAGCGAGGAACTGCCCACCCTGACCCGGGGCCCGCTGGCGGGTTTCCCCAGGGTCTACGACCTGGCCATGGAGATAGTCTCCCACGGCGACGGACGGCTGGACGTAAAAGGCCTGGCCGGTTTCGTCTCCTCCTACCAGTCGGTAAAGCACCTTAAGCTGGGCGAGCTGTGGGCCGTACCCATCATGATACGCCTGGCGCTCATAGAGAACCTCCGGCGCATAGCCTCCCGCATGATCCTCTCGCAGCTCGACCGGGACAAGGCGGACTACCACGCCGACCGCATCCTGGAGGTGCTGGCCAAGGACACCAGCGGGGTCATCCTCGAGATAGCCTCGATGGCGAAGCTCGACCTGCCCATGTCGGATTCTTTCGTGGCGGAGTTCGTGCGCCAACTGCACGGGCAGAGCCCGGCCTTCAACCTGCCCGTGGTCTGGCTGGAGAAAAAACTTTCCGAGACCGGCAAGACCATAGAGCGGCTGATCCAGTCGGCCAACCACAAGCAGGCCGCCGACCAGGTCTCCATAGCCAATACCATAGAAAGCCTGCGCTTCATAGAGGTCACCGACTGGCACGAGTTCGTGGAAGGCCTGAGCGTAGTGGAGAAAGAGCTGCGCCAGGACCCCTCGGGGCATTACGCCGGCATGGCCTTCGCCACGCGCGACGAGTACCGGCACGTGGTGGAAAGGCTGGCGCTGCGCGGCGGGCTGGAGGAAGAAGCGGTGGCGGCGAGCGCCGTGCAGGCGGCCCTGGAGGCGAAGGCCGCCGGGGACCGCGGCGACGCGGCCTCCCACGTGGGTTATTACCTTATGGACCGCGGGCTGCCGCAGTTCTGCCGCGGCCTGGGGCTGCGCCTGCGGCCGGGCGAGCGCCTGCAGGCCAAGAAGACCGGGCTGCCGCTTTTCCTCTACACCGGCTCTATCGCGCTGCTTACGCTGGCCGCGACCGCCGGCACGCTGCTGCTGGCCTGGGAGCACGGGCTGCGCGGCTGGCCGGGGCTGGCCGCTTTCGGGCTGCCGCTTCTTTTCACCGCCAGCCAGGCGGCCGTGGCGCTGGTAAACTGGTTCTGCACCAAAAGCGTTGAGCCAAAAAAACTGCCCAGGATGGATTTTTCGGAGGGCATCCCCGCCGGCGCGCATACGCTGACGGTGATCCCCACCATGCTCACCAGCGCCGCGGGTGTAGAGTCGCTGCTTGAAGGCATAGAGGTCTGCTACCTGGCCAACATAGACGCCAACGTGGACTTCGCGCTGCTGACCGACTTCTGCGACGCCCCGCTGGAGACCCTGCCCGGCGACGCGGCCCTTCTTGAGCTGGCCCGGGAAGGCATAGAGCGCCTCAACCGTAAATACCGCTCTCACCGGGAGAACATCTTCTACCTCTTCCACCGGCCCCGCCTCTGGAACGCCGGGGAGCGCGTCTGGATGGCCTACGAGCGCAAGCGCGGCAAGCTCTCCGCCCTCAACGCCCTGCTGCGCGGCGGGGGGCGGGAAAGCTTCAGCGCCGTCACCGGCGACCCGGAGCTGCTGCAGGACGTCAAGTACGTCATCACGCTCGACACCGACACCCGCATGCCCAGGGACGCCGCCCGCGATCTCGCCGGCATAATGTCGCACCCCTTGAACCGCCCCGTTTACGACGAGGCTAAGCGGCGCGTCACGGCCGGCTACGGCATCCTGCAGCCCCGGGTGGACGTGGGCTATCCCGGCGACGCCCCCTCGCTCTTCGTGCGGATCTTCGGCGGCGAGCCCGGCATCGACCCCTACACCAAGACCGTGTCCGACGTGTACCAGGACCTGTTCTTCGAGGGCTCCTTCATAGGCAAGGGGCTTTACGACGTGGACGCCTTCGAGAAGGCCGTCAACGGACGCTTCCCGGAAAACCTCATACTCAGCCACGACCTGCTGGAGGGCTGCTACGCCCGCTCCGCCCTGGTCACCGACGTGCAGTTCTACGAGAAATACCCCTCCGGCTACCTGGCGGACATGAACCGCCGGCACCGCTGGACGCGCGGCGACTGGCAGATCGCCGGCTGGCTGCTGCCTTTCGTTCCGGGGCCGGGGGGGGAGCGCAACCCGCTTTCCGCGCTGGCGCGCTGGAAGATAATGGACAACCTGCGGCGCAGCCTGGCGCCGGCCGCCACCGCCTGGCTGCTGCTGGCCGGCTGGCTTTTCTTCCAGCCTTCCTGGTTCTGGCCGGCCGCGGTGCTGGCGCTTTCGGCCTTTCCCCTGCTGCTGGGCTCCTGCGTGGAGGCCGTCGGGAAAAGCCGCGACCTCTCCCTGCAGACCCACCTGGGCGGCGTCTTCGGCTCGCTGGCCCTGCGGGCCGTGCAGTTCCTGCTGTCCCTGGCTTTCCTGCTGCACGAGGCCTTCTACGGCCTGCACGCCGTGGCGGTCACCTGCTGGCGCATTTTCATCTCGCGCACCCGCCTGCTGGAATGGCGCACCTCCGGCGAGGCGGAGCGGCAGTCGTCCCGGACCATCTTCGACTACGCCCGGGGCATGCCCGCCGGGCCCCTGGCCGCCCTGGCGCTCGGCCTGCCCGCCGCGGCCGCCGGCGGCACGGACCCGCTGTCGGCCGGTTTCCTGGCTTTGTGGCTGGCTTCCCCGGCTATAGCCTGGCTGCTCAGCCGCCCGCCAGCCCCGCGCCGGGCCGCCCTTTCCCCGCAGCGCGCGCTTTTCCTGAGGGCCCTGTCGCGCAAGACCTGGGCCTTTTTCGAGACCTTCGTCACCGAGCGCGACAACTGGCTGCCCCCGGATAATTTCCAGGAGGAGCACCTGGGCGCCGTGGCTCACCGGACCTCGCCCACCAACATCGGCCTGTCCCTGCTCTCCAGCCTGGCCGCCTACGATTTCGGCTACGTCTCCATGGGCAGGCTGTTCAACAGGACGGAGAAGACCCTGAAGACCATGGGCGGCATGGAGAAATACCGGGGGCATTTCTACAACTGGTACGACACCGAATCCCTCAAGCCCCTCAAGCCCCTCTACGTCTCTTCGGTGGACAGCGGCAACATGGTGGGGCATTTGCTGGTGCTGCGCGCCGGCCTGCTGGAGATGGCGGGCGACAGGATAGTGTCGCGCCGGATCTTCGCCGGCCTGGCGGATACGCTGGCCGTGCTGCGGGAAAACGCCGCGCAACTGGCCAGGAGCAGGGTAAGCGGCGCGGCCGAGGCCGGCAGGCGCATAGCGCAACAGGCGGAGCAGCTGAGTACCGCCGCCCGCGGCGCCCCCGCGGCGCTTTCAGAAACGCACGCGCTGCTGCGCCGCCTGTCCACGGAAAGTTCCCAGTTGCTCTCCGACCTGGAAGGAAAGCATTTCGACAGGATCCGCAGCTGGGTGCGGGCTTTCGAGAAACAGTGCTACGACCACCTGGAAGACATGGCTTTCATAGCCCCCTGGGTGCTGCTCGCCCCGGAGATACCGGGCATGTGGGACAGGGGCGACGAAGCCCAGCGCGGGCGCCTCGCGCACCTGCGCAGAGAGCTGACGCGGCTGAACGCCGGCCCCACCCTGGGCGAGGCCGCGAGGCTCGAGCATAAGCTCTTCCGGCTGCTGGACGCCGTCATAGCCGGCGTGGACCTGGCCGACCCCGACGCCAGGCGCGAGAGAGAATGGTTCGCGGCCCTGCGCGCCGACCTCAAGGAGGCCGGCGACCGGGCCAGCGCCAGGATGACGGCCATAGAGGCCATGACGCTGGCCTGCTCCGAACTTTCCGAAGTGGAATTCGGCTTCCTCTACAACAAAGGCGCGCACCTGCTCTCCATCGGCTACAACGTCTCCGAGCATCGGCTGGACCCCGGCTGCTACGACCTGCTGGCCTCCGAGTCCCGGCTGGCCAGCTACGTGGCCATAGCGCAGGGCAAGCTGCCGCAGAAGCACTGGTTCATGCTGGGGCGGCTGCTGTCCAAGTATGCCGGTGACCCGGTGCTGGTCTCCTGGGGCGGGTCGATGTTCGAGTACCTCATGCCGCTGCTGGTAATGCCGGTCTACGAGAACACCCTGCTGGGGCAGACCTACAGGGCCATGATCGCCTGCCAGGTGGAATACGCGGCCGGCCGCGGCATCCCCTGGGGCATGTCGGAATCCGGCTACAACAAGCTCGACGCCGCAATGACCTACCAGTACCGCTCCTTCGGGGTGCCGGACATCGGCTTCAAGCGCGGCCTGTCGGAAGACCTGGTCATAGCGCCCTACGCCTCCCTGCTGGCCCTGATGGCGGAGCCGGAGCAAGCCTGCGCCAACCTGGAGCGCCTGGACGCGGAAGGCTTCGGGGGGGAGTTCGGTTTCTACGAGGCAATAGACTACACGCCCTCGCGCGCCGCCCACGACGGGACCCGCGCCGTGGTCAGGTCCTACATGGCGCATCACCAGGGCATGTCGCTGCTGTCGCTGGCCTACGTCCTGCTCGACAGGCCCATGCAGCGGCGCTTCCTGGCCGACCCCATGTTCAAAGCCACAGAGCTGCTGCTGCAGGAAAGGATCCCCAAGGCGGCGCCCTTCCTTTACGACACCGAGGTGGCAGGGCTGCTGCAGAAGACCGAGGAGAACGACGCCCTGTTCCGTGTCTTCACCACGCCCAACACCCCCGCGCCGGAAGTGCATCTGCTCTCCAACGGCAGCTATAACCTGATGGTCACCAACTCCGGCTGCGGCTACACCCGCTGGAAGGACCTGGCCGTCACCCGCTGGCGCGAGGACGCCGTGCTGGAGGACGGGGGCACCTTCATCTACCTGCGCGACGCGGACACCGGCGACTTCTGGTCGGCGGCCTACCAGCCTACGCTGAAGACGCCCGTCAAATACGAGGCCATCTTCTCGCGCTCCCGCGCCGAGTTCAGGCGCCGGGACTACAACATAGACCTGCACACCGAGATAGCGGTCTCGCCGGAAGACAACATCGACCTGCGCCGCGTGCATGTCCGCAATCTTTCCCGCGAGACGCGCACCATCGAACTCACCAGCTACGCCGAGGTGGTGCTCAACCACGCCGCGGCCGACCTGGCCCACCGCGGCTTCAGCAACCTGTTCGTGCAGACGGAGATCCTCAGGCCGCTGCAGGCCATCATCTGCAACCGCCGCCCCCGGTCCGCCGGCGAGGCGTTCCCCTTCATGGCGCACTTCATGGCGGTGCACGGCAACTCCGTGGCGGGGGCGTCGTATGAAACGGACCGGGATAAATTCATAGGCAGGGGCAACACCCCGGCCAGCCCGGCGGCCATGCGCGCCAAGGGGCCGCTTTCCGACAGCGAAGGGCCGGTGCTCGACCCCGCGGTGGCCATCCGCTGCGTGATAAGGCTGGAGCCGGGGGAGTCGGCGGTAGTGGACTACGTGACCGGCGTCTGCGCCAGCCGCGAGGCGGCGCGGGCCCTGATAGAGAAGTACCGCGACCGCAACCTGGCCGACCGGGTCTTCGACCTGGCCTGGACGCACGGGCACGTGACCCTGCAGCAGATCAACGCCTCCGAATCCGACGCGCAGGTGTACGGCCGCCTGGCCAACGCCATCATTTATTCCAACCCGGAGTGGCGCGCCCACGCCAGCGTGCTCAAGCAGAACCGCCGGGGGCAGACCGACCTCTGGGGCTACGGCATCTCCGGCGACCTGCCCATAGTGATAGTCCGCGTGGAGGACCAGGAGAATATAGGCCTGGTGGCGCGCATGGCGCAGGCCCACGCCTACTGGCGCATGAAGGGCCTGGCCGTGGACCTGGTCATCTGGAACGAGAACCATTCCGTCTACCGCGACGCCCTCAGCGAGAAGATCAGCGACATCATCACCGCCAGCGCCAAGCTGCCGGCCGGGCAGCAGGGGCAGATCTTCTCGCGGCGCGCCGACCAGATGTCCGAGGAGGACAAGGTCCTGATGCTTACCGTGGCGCGCATCGTGCTCTCCGACAGGGGCGGCACCCTGGGCGAGCACCTGGACCGCGTGGCCAAATCGGCCGCGCCGCGGCTGCTGGCCGCCGCCGCCCGCAAGCCGGCCCCGGAGCCGCATGAAGGCCCCGCGCTGCGCGCGGACCTGGTCCACTTCAACGGCCTCGGCGGCTTCACCCGCGACGGGCGCGAATACGTGATCTCCACCGGCCACGCGCAGGTGACGCCGGCGCCGTGGGTGAACGTGCTGGCCAACAAGCATTTCGGCACCATCGTTTCAGAGAGCGGCAGCGCCTATACCTGGAGCGAGAACGCCCAGCTCTTCCGGCTCACCCCCTGGAAGAACGACCCGGTGACGGACGCCTGCGGCGAGGCCCTGTACCTGCGCGACGAGGAGAGCGGCCGCTTCTGGTCGCCGTCGCCCCTGCCGGCCCGCGGGAGCACCGGCTACCTGTCCCGCCACGGTTTCGGCTACAGCATCTTCGAGCACGCCGAGGACGGCGTCTCGTCGGCGCTCACCGTGTTCGTGGCCCTGGACTCCCCGGTAAAGTTCGCCGCGCTTAAAATAAAGAATTCCTCGGGCCGCAAAAGGAAGCTGTCGGCCTCCGCCTACCACGAGCTGGTGATGGGCGCGCGCCGCGAGGGGGCCCACATGCATATCCTCACCGAGGTGGACCCCAAGAGCGGCGCCCTGACGGCCTATAACCACTACAACAAGGAATTCCCGGACCGGGTGGTGTTCCTCGACGTCAGCGAGACCGCGCGCTTCGTGAGCGGCGACCGGCGCGAATTCATAGGCCGCAACGGCAACCTGGCCGCCCCGGCCGCCATGCGCAGCGAGTCGCTCTCCGGCCGTACCGGCGCCGGCCTGGACCCGTGCGCGGCCATGCAGGTGAAGTTCGAGCTCGAGGACGGCGACGAGAAGGAACTGGTGTTCACCTTCGGCGCGGCCAAAAGCGTGGAAGAGGCCCGCGCGGTGCTGCAGCGCTTCGGCGGAGTGGAGGCGGCGCGCGCCGAGCTGGACGCCGTCTGGGAGCACTGGAAGCGCGCGCTCGGCGTGGTCTACGTGGAAACGCCGGACAGCTCCGTGAATTTCCTGGTCAACGGCTGGCTGCAGTACCAGGTGCTCAGCTGCCGGCTGTGGGGCCGCAGCGGCTACTACCAGTCCGGCGGCGCCTACGGCTTCCGCGACCAGCTGCAGGACGTGATGGCCCTCACGCATTCGCACCCGGCCATGGTCCGGGAGCAGCTGCTGGCTTTCGCCGCCCGCCAGTTCACGGAGGGGGACGCGCAGCACTGGTGGCATCCGCCCTCCGGCCGCGGCGTGCGCAGCCACTGTTCCGACGATTACCTGTGGCTGCCGCTGGTCGCCTGCCTTTACGTCGAGGAGATTGGCGACACCGGCGTGCTCGAAGAGCAGGTGAGCTACCTGGATGGCCCGCCCGTAAAGCCGGAAGAAGAATCTTATTACGACCTGCCCCGCGCCGCCGGGAGTACGGGCACCCTTTACGAGCATTGCGTCCGCGCCGTGAAACGCGCGCTGAAGTTCGGCGCGCACGGCCTGCCCCTCATAGGCAGCGGGGACTGGAACGACGGCATGAACCTGGTGGGCCGCGAGGGGAAAGGGGAAAGCGTGTGGCTGGCCTTCTTCCTGTACCGCGTCCTGCGGGCCATGGCCCCCCTGGCCGAAAGCCGCGGCGACAAGGACTTCGCCGCCCTGTGCCTGGCGGAGGCGGATAAACTCGCGCTCAACGTCGAGGCCTCCGCCTGGGACGGCCAATGGTACCGGCGGGCCTATTTCGACAACGGCGACCCGCTGGGCTCCGCCTCCAATACCGAATGCCGCATAGATTCGCTGCCGCAGTCCTGGGCGGTCATCTCCGGCGCCGCTGACCCCGAGCGGGCGGCCGCGGCCATGGAGCAGGTAGACGGGCGGCTGGTGGACAGGAACCACTCGCTCATCAGGCTGTTCACGCCGCCCTTCGACAAAGGCGCCTCCGACCCCGGTTATATCAAGGGCTACCTGCCCGGCGTGCGCGAGAACGGCGGCCAGTACACCCACGCCGCGGCCTGGGCCGTGATCGCCTTCGCCATGCTGAAGGACAGGGCGCGCGCCTGGGAGCTGTTCAACCTTATCAACCCCATCCGCCACGGCGACACGCCGGAGAAATGCGCGGTCTACAAGGTGGAGCCCTTCGTGATGCCCGGCGACGTTTACTCCGCGGGGATCAACGCCGGCCGCGGCGGCTGGACCTGGTACACCGGGTCCGCCTCCTGGACGTACCAGTTGCTGGTGCGGCATTTGCTGGGCATCCGGCTGAAGGTGGACAGGCTTTTCTTCGAGCCCTGCCTGCCGGCGGAGTGGAAGTCGTTGAAGATGCATTACCGCTACCGGGAAACTTTTTTCCACATAACCATAGAGCGCGCCGGCGAGGGGGACAGCGTGCTCTCCGTAACGGCCGACGGCGCGCCGCGCGAAGACAAGTGCGTCCCGCTCACGGACGACCGCGGCGAGCACCGCGCCGATGTACGGATAGGCTAGCGCGGCAGCTCCAGCCGCCTGTCCACGCCTATCTTCCTAAGGAATTCCTCGTCGTGGGAGACCACCAACAGCGCCCCTCTGTAATTGCCCAGCGCGCTTTCCAGCCGCTCTATGCCGTCGAGGTCAAGGTTGTTGGTGGGCTCGTCGAGCAGCAGCAGGTGGGGGGGCTCGCCGCCGGACAGGACGCAGGCCAGCGCGGCCCGCAGCCGCTCTCCGCCGCTGAAGGACCCCGCCTTGCGGAAGACGTCGTCCTCGCGAAACAGGAAGCGCGCGAGCCTTAGCCGCCGGTCCTCCTCCTTCATCTCCGGGGCAAAGCGCGTGATGTTCTGCAGCAGCGTCAGTTCGTCGCGCAGCAGGTCTATCCGCTGGTCCAGGCAAGCTATACGGCTGGTCCTTACGGACAGCGCGCCGTACCGCTCTCCGGGCATTGCCGCGCCCGACGCCGCGGCCAGTACCAGTTTAAGGAAAGTGCTTTTCCCCGAACCGTTGGGACCGGCCACCGCCACGCGCTCCGGCCCGGCGAGGGAGAGGTCCAGCGCTCGCCCCAGCAAAAGCGCTGGGGCGCCTTCGTAGCGGTAATTCACGCCCGCGGCCTCTATCAACAGTTTCCCTTTCGGCACCTCGGTAAGCGGCATGTCCACGCTGATTATATTGCGTTCGCGCACCAGGGAGCGGGCGGCCTTTAGCTTCTGCGCCGCGCCGGCGAGGATATCCTCGTGCGTATTCTTAAGCTTCCCCATGGTCCGCTGCGCCTGCCGTTTCATGCCGCCCAGGATGATCTTGGGGATGCCGCCTTTAAGACCGCGCCGATGGCCCGCCGCCATGCGGTGCGCCTGCCGCTCCAGGCTTTCCCGCAGCTCGCGCTTCTCGCGCTTTACCTCCTCCCGCGCGGAAACGATCCTGCGCTCGAGCGAATTCTCCTCGTCGCTCCTGGCCTCGGCGTAGAACTGGTAATTCCCGCCGTAGGCGGCCAGGCCGCGGTTGGAGAGCTCCAGTATCCTGTGCGCCAGGCCCAGCAGCTCCCGGTCGTGGCTGACGACGACGGCGCACTTTTTCCAGGATTGCAGGAACTCCAGCAGGCTGCGCCTGCCGTCCGCGTCCAGGTTATTGGTGGGCTCGTCGAGCAGCAGTATATCCGGCTTGGCCAACAGCAGCCCGGCGAGGCGTACCTTTACCACCTCGCCGCCGCTAAGGGTAGCGAACTCCCGGTCAAGCCCGATATGCCCGGCGCCCAGGCGGGATAAAACGGCGGCTGCCGCCTCCCGCAGATCCCAGTGCCCGTCCGCCAGCGCGAAGAGCTCTGGCGAGGTTTCGCCTTCCGCTATGCGCTTTAAAGCGGCCAGCCTGTCCGCCACACCGAGGGCCTCGGCCACGGTGCACTCGCCGCAGGCGAAAGCGTTCTGCGGCAGCAAGGCGGCAATGCCGCTTACGGCCACCGAGCCGCGGGAAGGCGCCAGCGCGCCGGCGATAAGCCTGAGCAGCGTGCTCTTGCCGGTGCCGTTAGCCCCGACAATACCGGTAAGGCCCCGCTCAAGTGAGAAGTCGAGCCAGCCGAAGAGCGGCGCCCCGTCGGGGAAAGAATAAGCTAGGCCGCTGCCGGCGGCAAAGATCTTGGGTGACGTCATAAAACCTCCTATGGAGGAGACAGCTTTAGAAACGCGCTACAGGGTAGCGGGGGGAATGTCTGGGGTGAGGCCGAAACCTAGTTCTTGTCCATAGGATGCACGCTTGGGAAGCGTACCTTGGTATTTTATAAAATCTCCGGCCCGCAGGGGGAAATTTGCATATTAAATAGCACCGCCCGCAGTATCACAACTCCCGCACGATATCATAAGGTATCCCCAGCAGCCCGCCGTGACGGGGGGCCCGACCGCGCTTTCCGGGAGACGACCGACATGCAAGAAACCGAAGACTTCCAGCCGGAACGGCACAGATTCTTCGTAACCTGGCTGCCGCTTCAGGGCGCCTTCGCCCGGGAGCTGGAGTACAAGGGCCCGCCGGGCTCGCTGCCATTCTTCATAACGCCCGCGCTGGACCCGTCCCCGCCCGGCGGCTCCGGCGCCTACAACCTGTGGCAGCTGCAGCAGGGCCTGGTCTTCTGCTGGAACAAGGAGCCGCACGGCGCCGTCAACATCCCCAAAGCCTCGCGCCGCAGGATCCTGCGGCGCCTCGGCGAGGTAGACGGCCACGGCCTGGCGCTGGCGGTAGTGGAAGTGAACGTGCACGTGTTCGACAGGATCGGCTTCGACGAGGGGCTGGACTGCGCCGTCAACGGCCTGGACATCTGCAAGGGCGCCCCGGACTACGCCCGGCTGTTCCTGGACACCGTGGTCTCCTACGCCCCGCTGCTGGACGGGGCGGCCGCCGCGCGCGCCCTGCGCGAGCTCCCGGCCGCGGCGGCGGCGCTTACCCGCGAGAACTCCGGGCAGGACGGCTACGAGCTGGCGCTCGCGGCGCAGGCGGCCGCGCTGGCCGTGCTGGATGATAAAAAAGCCCTGTCCGCCTTCTACGTCGAGAACCTGGAAAACTACAAATTCGCCGACGCCGACCTCGGCGACTTCGCCGCCGACGTCAGCGTGCAGCCGGGCGCCCCGCTTAAGGAAACCTTCGCGCGCCTGGCGGGGCTGATGCACCCGGCCGCGCAGCCCGCCGAGCAGAGCAAGTAGGGCCGAGAGAAAGTAACGGGGGAGGAAGTATGAAACACGACCAGCTTGCGGGGCTAGCGGCGCTGCTCAGGTATTATTCGCTCAAGTGCACCACCAGGGCCGGCTCCGGCCATCCCACGTCCTCGCTGTCGGCCGCCGAGCTGATGGCCGGGCTGCTCTTCGGCGGCACGTTCCGCTACGACACGGCCAGCCCGAACCACCCCAACAACGACCGCCTCATCTTCTCCAAGGGACACGCCTCCCCGCTGTTCTATTCCCTGTGGCTGGCCGCGGGCCAGGTGACGGAGGCCGAGCTGATGTCCTACCGCGCCTTCGGCAGCACGCTCGAGGGCCACCCCACGCCGCGCTTCCGCTATGCCGAAGCGGCCACCGGCTCGCTGGGGCAGGGCCTCTCCATAGGGCTGGGCATGGCGCTCAACGCCAAGTACATAGACAAGCTGCCCTGCCGCACGTACGTGCTGCTGGGCGACGGAGAAATGGCCGAGGGCTCGCAGTGGGAGGCCCTCCAGCTGGCGGCGCATTACAAGCTGGACAATCTGGTGGGAATCCTCGACGTGAACCGCCTGGGGCAGAGCGGCGAGACCATGTACGGCCGGGACGCGCAGGCCTACCATCTGCGGATCGGCGCCTTCGGCTGGGAAACGATTTTAGTGGACGGGCACGACCTCGAGGAGGTTACTAACGCGTACCGCGCGGCCGCCGGCGCCGGGCGCCCCGTGATGATAATCGCCAATACCGTAAAGGGCAAAGGGGTTTCTTTCCTGGAGGACCAGGCCGGCTGGCACGGCAAAGCGCTGAGCGAGGATGAGTTTGAGAAAGCTCTGGGGGAGCTGGGCCCGGTGGACACCTCACTGCGCGGGACCATTGCGCCGCCGGAGAACCTGCAGCCGCCCGCGCCGCGCGCCGGGGCGGCGGCACCGGCAGACTATAAGCTAGGAGACCTCGTGGCCACGCGCGAGGCCTACGGTAGTGCGCTCAAGCGCCTCGCACCCGCCTTCCCGGACCTGGTCAGCCTGGACGGCGAGGTGAGCAATTCCACGCGCTCGGATATTTTCAGGGATGCGTACCCGGACCGCTATTTCGAAATGTTCGTCGCCGAGCAGAACATGGCGGGCGCGGCGCTGGGGCTGGCGCTGCGTGGCCGCATCCCCTTCGTCTCCACCTTCGCCGCTTTCCTGAGCCGCGCTTACGACCAGGCGCGCATGAGCCAGTATTCGCGGGCCAATATCAAGTTCGTCGGCTCTCACGCCGGGGTTTCCATCGGCGCCGACGGCCCGTCGCAGATGGGGCTGGAGGACCTGGCCATGTTCCGCGCGCAGCCGGAAAGCGTGGTGCTCTACCCCTGCGACGCCGTATCCGGGGAGAAGCTCACCGAGGCGGCGGCGCGGCATAAGGGGCTGGTGTACCTGCGCACCACGCGCGAAAAGACCCCTGTCATCTACCCTAACGGCGAGGAATTCGCCGTAGGCGGCTGCAAGGTGCTGCGCCGCAGCAACGCCGACGAGGCCACGGTGGTGGCGGCGGGGATAACCGTGCACGAGGCGCTGGCGGCGTACGAGGAGCTCAAGCTGGAGGGCGTCCGAATACGGGTGATAGACCTTTACAGCGTTAAGCCCCTGGACGCCGCCGCCCTGCGGACCGCGGCCCGGGAAACGGGCCTGGTGATACCGGTGGAGGACCATTACGCCGCCG
This sequence comes from Elusimicrobia bacterium GWC2_64_44, assembly GCA_001799845.1. GTDB lineage: Bacteria > Elusimicrobiota > Elusimicrobia > Elusimicrobiales > UBA9959 > UBA9959. The sequence continues at coordinate 95,609 of MGUG01000007.1, forward strand.
GCGGGCTGGGCGAGGCGGTGGCGGCCGCGCTGGCCCCGCAAGGCGCCAGGGTGCAGATCCTGGCCGTGGAAAAAATCCCCATGAGCGGCAAGACCGCGGAGCTGCTGGACTACGCGGGCATCTCGCGCAAAGCCATCGCCGCCAGGGTGAGAGAAGCGCGCATGCCAGCCGCCTCCGGCGCCTAAGCACCCGTTGCCCTTAAAAAAAGAAGGTAAAATCGCCTATTCGGTTTCGGCGGCCCGACTGCGTTTTTATTTTTAAATTATGGCCACCGGGGGAAAGAATTTCAACGGGGGCACCTTGGCTTATTAAAAACCCGCCAGGCTCGCTGTTCGCTCGCCCTGTCGGGCTTTTCTGTTAATGTTATGTAGCCCCCGTGGGGAAGCAGAGACAACCAATACTTCCGTTTAGAGCATAACTGCAAGCCCCTCCCATATAACGCCAGAACAGGCCGCAAGACCGGATACAACCCGACGACAACTACAAATCAGTAGGTTAGCCTACTATTTTGTTGACACCCCAAATATCACCTGCTATAATTTATCCATGAAGACCTTCCTTAGGCAACAGACGAAAACACTTATCGAACGCCTGAAAAAGCCCGGCACTCTCCTCCAAATCATAGTCGGCCCTAGACAGGTCGGAAAAACCACAGCGATACGCCAGACACTGGCCGCTTTGGAGAAAAAAGGATTTACACCATTTTTCGCCAGTGCGGACGCACTCGCGGCGCCGCCATCGGAATGGATATCCGCTCAATGGGACAAAGCATCAGCCCTTGCCCGCGCCGGCAAGCCCGTAGTCCTGGCCTTCGACGAGCTTCAAAAAATCCCCGGCTGGAGCGAGATCGTAAAAGCACATATCGACAGGAGCGCCCAGCTTCCGCCAAAGCAGCGCCCGAGGGTGATATTATCTGGCTCTTCCGCGCTGCTAATAGAGCGCGGTCTTACCGAAAGTCTTGCCGGACGTTTTGAATTGATCAGGTTCCCGCATTGGAGCCTTCTGGAAATGCATGACGCATTCGCCATGGGCATAAATGAATACCTTGCAGCCGGGGGCTATCCCAAGATCAGGGAATTCCGCGGTGAGCCTGTGCGCTTCCAGGAATACGTCAGGGATTCCATAATAGAACCTGTCCTCAGCAAGGACATACTCCTGCTGCACCCCGTCAACAAGCCGGCGCTTTTAAGGCGGCTTTTTGAATTTTCCTGCTATCATACGGCGGAAGTTGTTTCGTTGCAGAAGATGCTGGGGCAACTCACGGATAGGGGGAACGTGACCACTATCGCGGATTACCTGCATCTTTTGAGCAAGGCTTTCCTTATCGCCCCGATCCAGAAATACAGCCGCGAAATTCTGCGCATACGCGCATCCAGCCCAAAACTTATAGTAATGGCCCAGGCACTGGTCTCGTCCGTACGGAATGCGCAAGCAAAGACGATCACGGGAACCCCAGAACTGTTCGGGCGGCTGGCCGAGAACGCGGTAGGCGCAGCCTTAATCAGAATGGCCGAAAATAACGGGGGTGAGGTGTTTTACTGGAGGGAGCGCGACCTGGAAGTGGACTATATTCTGAAATTTGGAGAAAAAGTGCTCGCCATAGAGGTTAAGTCCGGACGCACCAAGGAAACGCACAGCGGATTATCAATCTTCCTGACCAGGAATAAACAAGCAGCCGGGCTTGTTATCACCAACGCCAAGCTAAAGGGTCAGAAATCCTTGAGCCTGCAAGATTTCCTTCTAGCTCCGGAGCAGATACTGGAGAAGAGATAAATGCAGAAACCGGAAAAACCGCAGAGCGGGGACCCACGGAGCCGCCCGAATAAGGCCGTATTCATTATTACTTTCGGATGCCAGATGAACGAGGCGGATTCGGAGGCTATTGCCGCGGCTTTCCGGCGGCGGGGGTATGCGCTTACCGACGAGATAAAGAAAGCAGACGCCGTGGTGGTGAATACCTGCACCGTGCGGCAGAAAGCCGAGGATAAGGCCATCTCTCAGATAGGGCGCCTGCGCATCTGGAAAGAGAAGCGCCCAGACGGCAAGCTTTTCGTGGTTGGCTGCGCGGCGCAGAAGCTGGGAGAGAAGAACATCAAGAGCCGCTTCAATTTTGTGGACGAGGTAGTGGGCGCAAAAGCTATAGAGCAGTTCGAGGATTCGCTGATACGCCAGCTGGGCCCCTCGCCGGAGGGCGAGACCGAGCACCAGAACCTCTACCGCTCGCCGCAGACCGCTTACACCACAGTCATGCGCGGCTGCTCGCTGAAATGCTCCTACTGCATAGTGCCGGCCGTGCGTGGCCCCGCGGTTTTCCTGTCGCCGGAGGCGGTGCTGGCGGACGCGGCGGAAAAGCTCAAGGCCGGGGCCAAAGAGATAGTGCTGCTTGGCCAGACGGTAAACTCCTATAAATACGGCAAGACCACGTTCTCCGAACTCTTAAGGAAAGCCCTGGCCCTGCCGGGGCTGCTGCGGCTGCGCTTCATGAGCCCGCATCCTATCTATTTCGACGCCGCCTTCATGGAAGTTCTCGCGGCCGAGCCCAAGCTGGCGCGGCACATGCATCTGCCGGTGCAGAGCGGCTCGGACCGCATACTCAAGCTCATGCGCCGCGGCTACACGCGTGCCGATTACCTGGCCCTGCTCGCGCGCCTGCGGGCGGCAGCGCCGGGGCTGGCGGTATCCACGGACTTCATAGTGGGCTACCCGGGCGAGACCGAAGCGGACTTCAACGACACCTTGGCGCTGGTGCGGGAGGGCCGCTTCTCGCTGGCCTACTGTTTTAAGTATTCCCCGCGCACGGACAAGCCGGAAATGGCCGCCACCATAAGCGAAACCGTCATGGAGGCAAGGCTTGAAAAACTGCTGGTAGCGGTGAAGGAAAATTCGCGGCTTGTATTAAATGAAAGAATTGGTAAAATAGAGGAAGTTCTTTTCGAGACGGAAACCTATGGCCGCGCCTCCGGGAATTTCGCCGTGAGGGTGAAGGCCGGCGGGACGCCAGGGGAGATGGCCGCGGTACTGGTCTCCGGCGCTGAAAAAAATACTTTGAACGGGAAACTACAATGACAAAAAAAATCAGCAAGGTTCTTAAGGAAAGGCGCGAGCATGTGCGCCTGCCCATCCTGCACGGCATCCTGGAGCCCGTGGAGATAGAGTTTTTCACCAAGGACGCGCACGGCCACCCCGTGCCCCAGCCGGCTATCCTCGCCGACCTCTCCGCCGGCGGCATGCGGCTCATCACCTTCATGGCCCCGCCCCACACCAAGGAGCTCAACATCCTCCTCAAGCTCAACGGCGTCAAGCAGATGCCGGTGACCGGCAAGATCTCCTGGGTAAAGGACAAGGGCGGCGTGTTCATGAACGGCATCTCGTTCTCCCACATCAGCGCCGACGACCGCAAGCGCATCAACGAGCTGGCCGAGGACTACACCGACTGCGACACGCGCTACGCGCTGAAGCTGCCGGAAGTCTGCGTGGAGACCTGCCGCGCGCACGGCCTGTGCAACAAGCCCCAGAAGGACGAGCCGCTCTTCAAGAAGAAGTAAGCTGCCATACGGCTGGACGGCTAGGCGGCTAGACGGCCGGCAGGGGAACAACCTGCCGGCCTTTTTTATTACTCCTGAATGTCCCTGACACCACTTAAACCTATAACGCTGATGGGGGCCAACGCCTCCGGCAAGACGGACCTGGCGCTGGAACTCGCGCGCAGGCTGGGCGGGGAGATAGTCTCGGCCGATTCCAAGCAGACCTATAAGCTGATGGAGGCCGGCACCGCCAAGCCGCACGGCGCCTGGACCGACACGCCCGCCGGGAAGTTCTACCTGGTAGAGGGCGTGCCCTATCATTTTGTGGACATCCTGGACCCGCGCGCCACCTGCGACGCGGGCTCATTCGTCAGGGACGCCAAGAAGCTTTTGCCCGAGATCTGGGCGCGCGGCAAAGTGCCCATCATGGCCGGCGGCACCGGCCTCTACGTGCAGGCCTACTGGAACGGCCTGGACGACCTGCCCGCTTCCGACCCGACGCTGCGGCAGCAGCTGACCGCGCTGGCCGAGAGCGGCGGCAAGATGGCGCTCTACGCCGAGCTCATAAGGCTGGACCCCGAGGCCGCGCGCCGCATACCGCCCGGCAATGTGCAGCGCGTGATGCGCGCCATAGAGATAACGCGGCTGGCGGGTAAGCCGGCCTCGCAGTTGTGGACAGGCAGGCTCGTCGACTCGCTGCCCGCGCACGACGGGAAATTCGTTTTCATCCGGTGGGCCAAAGAGCTGCTGGCCGAGCGCATAAAGCGCCGCACGGTGACGCGCTTCGACGAGTGGGAGGCGGAAACGCGCGCGCTGCTGGCGCAGGGCTACCCCGAGGACTGCCCGGGCCTAAAGACCCTGGGCTACCCGCAGATGCTGGACTATCTGGCTGGCCGCGTTACCAAGGCGGACGCCATCCGCATGATAGTGTCGGCTTCGATGGCCTACGCCAAGCGGCAGAACACCTGGTTCTCCCGCTACCGCAACACTCTGCGCCTGGAGCTGCAGAAGCCGGAGGATTACGACCCGGCCGCGCTCGCTGAAAGGATCCTTAACGCATGAAAGTGATTTTAATAGCGGCCGAACTGAAGCGCAGCCGGGGCACCGGCGGCGGCACCTCGCTCGACGAACTTTGGCGCCTGGCGGAGACGGCCGGCCTGGAACCCATACAAAAAATCAGCGTGCGCGTGCAGGCCTGGAACCCGGCCACGCTCATAGGATCTGGCAAGGTGGAAGAGCTGAAAGAGCTGGTCAAAGAGACCGGCGCGGGCGCGGTCATCTTCGACGAGGAGCTGACCCCCGGCCAGGGCCGCAACCTGGAGAAGGCCCTGGGCGTCGCCGTGGCCGACAGGCCGCGGCTCATCATAGACATTTTCGCCATGAGGGCCCGCACGCGCGAGGGCAAACTGCAGGCGCGGCTCGCGGGCTTCAACTACGCGCTCTCCCGGCTGGGCGGCAAGGGCGGCAGCATGGACCAGCAGCGCGGCATGATAGGCGGCCGCGGCTCCGGCGAGAAGAAACTTGAGTACGACAAGCGCGAGCTGCGCGTGAAGATCTCCGAGCTGGAGGAAGAGATAGACGATATCCGCCGCGAGCGCCACACGCAGCGCGCCCAGCGCGACGCGGTGCCCATGCCGCAGGTGTCCATTGTGGGCTACACCAACGCCGGCAAGAGCACGCTGCTCAACTGCCTTACCGGCAGCTCGCACGTCTACGCCGACGATAAATTGTTCGCCACGCTGGACCCCACCACCAAGCGGGTGCGCCTGCCGGCCGGCGGCTGGGCGCTGTTCACGGACACGGTGGGCTTTATCCAGAAGCTGCCGCACGACCTGATAGCCGCCTTCCGCGCCACGCTGGAGGAGATCCGCTACAGCGACCTCATCCTGCACGTGCACGACCTCTCCTCGCCCGACGCCAAAGAGCAGCACGAGGCCGTGAAGGCCACGCTGGAGGAGCTGGAGATAAAGGGCATCCCGGTGCTGAACGTCTTCAACAAGGCCGACGCAGTCAAAGACCCGGCGGTGTCGGCCTGGGCCCCCGAGCGCCTGCGCCCCGTCTTCATGTCGGCCCTGACGGGCAAGGGCGCCGACCAGCTGCTGACCGCCTGCGAGGCCGCCCTGGCCGCGCGCTGGGGGGATTACGAGCTGACAGTGCCCGCCGGCTCCAAAGGCCTGATAAAGGAAGTTTACGCCTGCTGCCTGGTAAAGGCGGCCGAGTACGGGCAGGACGGCGTTACCCTTAAGTTCAAGGCCACGCCCGAGAACTATGCCAGGCTGAAAAAGAAAGTAATTGTTTAATATAATCTTTTCAATGACCCATTTCGAGACAGCCCTGCTTTTCATAGCCAGCTACATACTGGGCGCCATCCCGTCCGGCTACCTGATCGGCCGGCTGCACGGCATAGATATCCGCAAGCACGGCTCGGGCAACCCGGGCACGGCCAACGTCTACCGCACGCTGGGCAAGGTGCCGGGCATAGCCACTTTCCTTATAGACTTCCTCAAAGGCTTCGGCCCCACCTGGGTGGCGGCGCAGTACTTCTTTATCCCGGGCTCGATGGACTTCAGCAAGGGGCATTGGTGGATACCCGTGACGGCGGGCGCCCTGGCCATAGCCGGCCACATCTGGACCGTCTTCCTCAATTTCCACGGCGGCAAGGGCGTGGCCACGGCCGCGGGCGTCTTCATGGCGCTGCTGCCCGTGCCCACGGCGGGCGCCTTCGTGGTGTTCGGCATCGCCGTGGCCGTCACCAGCCACATCTCGGTGGGCTCCATGGCGGCCTCGGTGGCGCTGCCGATACTCTGCTTTATCCTGGCCAAGGACTACCAGCGGCCGTTCACGCTGCTGGCGCTGGCGGTCTGCGCGCTGATCTTCTACACGCATATCGCCAACATCAGGCGCATACTCAAAGGCGCCGAGCTTTCCTTCCAGCATAAGAAAGAGTCGGGCCCGGCGGAAGGCGCCAAAAAAGAATGACAAAGGAAACAAACACCGGCGACGTGGAAGTGCGCATTTATTCCATAGCGACCAGCCTTACCGAATCCATCATCTTCCTGGACGAGATAGAGGGCTCGCGCATCCTGCCCATCTGGATAGGCCCCATGGAGGCCCAGGCCATAGCCATCCGCCTCTCCGGCTACCCGTCGCCGCGCCCCATGACGCACGACCTGCTTTTCTCCGTCATCAAGACGCTAGGCCTCACGCTGACGCGCGTTAGCATCACCGACATTGTGGAGAACACCTACTACTCAAGCCTCCACCTGGCCGAGCCCGGAGGCGCCAACGTGCGCCTGGTGGACTCGCGCCCGTCCGACGCTGTGGCGCTGGCGGTGCGCTTCGGCTGCCCCATTTTCATCAATGAGAAGGTCTTCGGCAAGACGCAGGTGCTGTCGAAGCCCATCACCGAGGACGAAGTGACCAAGTTCAAGCACGACCTCAAGAACCTCAAGCCCAACGACATCATAGGCCAGCTGCTGGGCGGGGGCCCCAAGCAGGGGCCATCGGAAGAGGACGAGGAAGAAGAGGGCGGGACAGAAGAGGGGGAGGAAAAGGACGATGAATAGGCTCGACCTGATACGGGAACTGACCAAGCATTTGACGACGGAGCGGGACGCCAAGCTGGCGGTCTGCAAGACTTTCGAGATCATGGGTGAAGCCCTGCGCGAAAACCGCAAGGTGGTCATCTCCAACTTCGGCACCTTCAAGGTGAAGGAGCGCATGCCGCGCCAGATGCGCAACCCCAAGACCAACGCCCGCGTGATGGTGGGGCCGCGCAAGAGCATCCGCTTCAAGCCGTCCAAGAAGCTCACCATCGGGATGTAATGGCCGAGAAGACCTACTTCACCATGCGCGAGGCGGCCCGCCACGCGCAGCTGCCGGAATACACCATCCGCTACTGGGAGCAAAAATTCCGCCTGGTGCGCCCGCTGCGGCTCGCCAGCGGCCACCGCCGCTACACCCGGGCGGACATCGACGCGCTGCTGGAGATCAAGGACCTGGTGTTCGTGAAGGGCTACTCTCTCGACGGGGCGCGCAAGGCCCTGGCCGCCAAGCGGCGCCTGGTGAAGGCCTCCGGCAAGCCCGCTCCGGGCAGGCCCGCGGGTCCCGGCAAAAGCATCTTGCTCGACGAGATAAAGAAAGAGCTGCGGCTGCTGATAAAAGAGCTGTGACCTGCGCGCCTTTTATTTTTTGGTATAATAAGTATTCAGTTTCGGCCCGCGCCACCGGGGCGTGGCTCAATGGTAGAGCGTTCGCTTGGGGTGCGAAAGACTCCGGGTTCAATTCCCGGCGCCCCGATGAGGCGGGCTGAAACTAAAGACCGGCGTTAACAGCGCCGGTCTTTTTTTATTTGCCGTTTGTTGTAGAATATCGGTATCGGGAATTCAGGAGGAACCATGAAATATATTCTTTGCGCCGCGGCCCTGTTCTCTGCCGGCAGCCTGCGCGCGGCGGACGCGCCCGCCGACCCCAACCAGATAGCCTTCAAGTTCTACGCCGCCGAGGCCGCCAAGCCCGGCAACGTGTTCTTTTCTCCCTACAGCATGTACACCGCCTTCGCCATGACCTACGAAGGCGCGAAGGGCGACACCGCCTCCGAGATAGCCGCCGTCTTCGGCTACCCGGCGCAGACCGCGGACCTGCGCGCCGCCGCTAGCCGGCAGAAGAAGGCCCTGGCCGCCGCGGCCAAAGAGGCCGAGTTCACGCAGGCCAACTCCTTCTGGATGCAGAGGGGCTACAACTTCCTGCCCGACTACCTGAAGGCGCTCAAGAAATTCTACTCTGGCGAAGGCAAGGGCGCCGACTTCAGGGGCCGCACCGAGACCGCCCGCAAGGACATCAACTCCTGGACCGCCGGCAAGACCAAGGGCAAGATCAAAGAGCTGTTCCCCGCCGACTCGCTGGACGCGATGACGCGGCTGGTGCTGGTGAATGCCGTATATTTCAAAGGGGCCTGGCAGACGCCCTTCAAGAAGGACATGACCTTTGAGGGCGACTTCACCAAGACCGGCGGCGAGAAGGTGAAGGTCAGCATGATGAGCGCTCCCGGCACGCGCGACGCCGAGTATACCGAGAACGACGAGTTCCAGGCGGTGCGGCTGGCCTACAAAGGCGGCGGCCTGTCCATGCTGGTGCTGCTACCCCGTGAAGGTAAGAGCCCGGCGGACCTGGAGAAAGGCCTGGACGGCGCCAAGCTGGAAGAGATCCGCAAGAGCCTGGGCAAAGAGAAGGTGCGGGTGTTCCTGCCCAAGTTCAGCTTCAGCTCCGGCTTCAAGCTTAACGCCGCGCTGGCCGGGCTGGGCATGCCCACCGCCTTCACCGACAAGGCGGACTTCTCCGGGATGACCGGCGACAAGAGCTTGTTCATCCAGAACGCCTTTCACAAGGCCTTCGTGGAAGTGAGCGAGGAGGGGACGGAGGCCGCGGCAGCCACCGGCGTGGCGATGGGGCTGAAGTCCATGCCCATGGGCATCATGACCTTCCGCGCCAACAGGCCGTTCCTGTTCTTTATAGAGGAGCCCAAGAGCGGGCTGCTGCTCTTCATGGGCAGGATGGAAGACCCTTCCAAGAAGTGAGCTAGACGGCTTTAAAGCCGGCTTTCTCTACGGCCGCCCTCAGGTCAACGGGGGCGGCCTTTTTTTCGTCGTGCTCGACGACGGCTTCGGCCCGCTCCAGGCTTACCTCCACGGCCAGCACGCCGGGAACCCTCTTGAGCGCGTTCTCCACGCCGGCGCGGCAGCCGCCGCAAGTCATGCCCTGCATCTTGATCACGGTTTTCATATGGTTCACCTTCCCTGAAATATTATACCACGTGCCGCGCCGCCGGTCTTGACAAGAATGGTTCTTATCTGGTATTGTTTCCTTGATGAGAAACATTCCATATAAGAGATCGGCGCCCGCCCGGCACGCCTTCCGCATGACGCCTCAGCGCGCCGAGATCCTGCGCGTGCTGGAGGGGAACAAGTCCCACCCGTCAGCGGAGCAGCTGCACCGCCGCATAGCCAGGAAATTTCCCGGCATCTCCGTAGCCACCGTCTACAATACGCTGGAGTCGCTGCTAGGCCGCGGCGAGATAGCGGAGGTCCGCATAGACCGCTCCCGCTCCCGCTTCGATCCCTGCACCGACGGCCACGCCCACCTGATGTGCGTTAAGTGCGGCCTCATCGCGGACCTGAAAGCGCCGCCCAGACCGCCAGTCCCGGCGGGCAAGCCGGCCGGCTTTCAAATACTGCATTTCAACCTGGAATTTTACGGGGTCTGTCCCGCCTGCGCCAAGCCGGCGGGGCGCAAGGAGAACAAATCATGTCAGAAGAAAGAAAAGAAGTGATAACCGTCGGGGAGAAGGTCCCTGCCTTCCACCTGGAAACTTTCGAGCCGGTGGCCGTCCAGTTCGGCAGCTTCCACCTGGAGGACGCGGTAAAGGCGGGCAAGTGGACGGTGCTGGTCTTCTACCCGGCCGACTTCACCTTTGTCTGCCCCACGGAGTTGGCCGACCTGGCCGACAAGCACGCGGAGCTTGAGAAGCTGGGCGCCGTGGTGCTGTCCGTCAGCGCCGACACCAAGTTCACCCACATGGGCTGGCAGGGCCAGGAGCGCCTGCTCAAGGACGTGAAGTACAGCATGGGCTCCGACGCGCGCGGCGCCCTGGCGCAGGCGCTGGGCGCCTACGACTACAGATCCGGCATGGCCTACCGCGGCACCTTCATCATCAACCCCGACGGCGTCCTGGCCGGAGCTGAGGTAAACCTCAACAACGTGGGCCGCGATATGGCCGAGCTTGCGCGCAAGCTCAAGGCCTTCGTGCACACCTACAAGAACCCGGCGGAGGTCTGCCCGGCCAAGTGGCAGCCCGGAGACAAAACCCTGAAACCCTCCGAGAAGCTGGTGGGCAAGGTGGCGGACGCGCTTGAATAATTTCGCCCTTCGGGGCGGAAAACCGCAGCGATAGAGAGACAGCAGGCCTGGCGCCTTCGGGTGCCAGGCCTGTTCGTTTTGTATAATCAAAACATGGAGACGGCGGGACAAGGGTATCCTTTAAAAGTAGCTCTGATCTACGGGGCCGCGCCGTCGGGGCATTACGCCGCGGCGCGGGCCGTGGCGGAGTTCCTGCCGCCCAGCATCATAGAGCCGGTCTTCGTGAACCTCTCCGAGGTCTACCCGGACTTCGGCCCTTTCGTGGCGCGCACCTATCTGCAACTGCTGGGCAAAACCCCGGCCCTCTGGGAATACGTCTACGACAACGACTTCGTAGCGCTGGCCGCCACCGCCTTCCGCGAGGCGATACTGCCGTTCTCGTCGCAGAAGCTCGCCGACCTCCTGATAAAAAAGAACATCCGCGCCGCCGTGTCCACGCAGGCTTTCTCGTCGCTGCTGATCACCAAGAACAAGCGCCTGGCCAAACTGCCGCTCTTCTCCGTGCTCACTGATTTCTGCGCCCACGCCTACTGGCCGCCGCGGGGCGTGCGGGCTTACTTCGCGCCGGAGCGCGGCGCCGCCACCCGGCTGCGGGAAAAAGGCGCCCCCGCCGAGCGCATCTTCCAGACCGGCATCCCGGTGCGCAAGGAATTCACCGGCCCCCAGCCCGACAAGGCCGCGGCCCGCAAGGCCCTGGGCCTCGCTCCTCACTTGTTCACGGTGCTCATCACCGGCGGCAGCCGCGGCCTGGGCGACCTGCTGCAGGCGGCGCTGGCGCTGAAGCCCCTGCTCGGCCGCCTGCAGGTGGTAGTGCTCTGCGGCAACAATCGCCGCCTGTGCCGCCAGGCGGAAAAGGCCGCCGGCTCGCGGCGCTCCATGCGCTTTGTGGAATTCACCGAGAACCCGGCGGAGTACTACCGCGCGGCCGACCTGGTGGTGGGCAAGCCCGGCGGCGTCACGGTGGCGGAGACCATGGCGCTGGCCAAGCCCTTCATCATCTACTCGCCGCTGCCCGGGCAGGAGGAGCGCAACACCGCGTTCTTGTACCGGCACCGCCTGGCAGAGACCGCCGGCTCGCCGGAGGAGCTGGAGCCGCTGGTGCGCCGCTACCTGCACAACCCCGCCGCGCTGGCGCACGCCTCGCGCGCGCTGGCAGAGCACGCCCGCCCCCACGCGGCGCGCGACATAGCCGCCAAGATCATAGAGGCCCTCACCGGCAACGGCGGCTGACGCCCCGCGCGCGTTGGACTTTGCCGGGAAATTCTGCTATTATATTTGCGCAGTACCCGGAGTTTATCGGGGCGTGGCTCAGCTGGCTAGAGCGCTCGCTTCGGGTGCGAGAGACCGTGAGTTCAAATCTCACCGCCCCGATCCAAATTTCAGCCCGACCCGCCTTTTCGGCGGGTTTTGCTTTCAGGGGATTGCGGTGTCAATACCTCCTTGATAGGCCATGGGCTATTTAGTATCATTGTTACGCGGGGTAATTATATTATGCGTTTAAGCTTCAGAGTCTTCGGCAGCGTGCAGGGCGTGGGCTACCGCTGGTTCGTCAAAGAGACGGCCGGCCGCCACGCTGTCACCGGCTGGGTGCGCAACGCCTCGGACGGCGCGGTGGAGGGGGAGGCCCAGGGCGGCGTGCCCGCGCTGGACGGCTTTCTGAAGGACCTCAAGAGCGGCCATCCCTTCGCCCGGGTGGACAAGGCCGAGACGCAGGAGATGCTGGACCAGGACGGCGCGGAAAAAGATTTTTACATCAAACCTACCGTTTAAAGAAGGAACCCAATGGCTGAAGAAAAAGAGAACGAAGAGTCCGAAAAGGAAGAGGCCCCCAAAGAGGCGCTCTCGCCCGCGAAGGCCAAAGAAAAGCTGAGCGACATCAACATCGACTCTACCAACCAGTACATCCGCAAGATCAGCCAGATCGACCACAAGATCTCGCGCGAGGAATCGCACGAGCTGTGGAAGCGCGTGAAGCGCGGCGACCGCCGCGCCAAAGAGCGCATCATGGAGCTGAACCTGAAGCTCGTGATCCCGATAGCCAAGCGCTTCCTGTACCAGGGCGCGGACCTGATGGACCTGGTGGAAGAGGGCAACTTGGGCCTGCTGCACGCCATCGACAAGTTCGAGCCGAGCAAGGGCTACCGCTTCTCCACCTACGCCTCCTACTGGGTGGAGCAGTATGTGCGCCGCTCCGTCGAGGAGAATTCCAAGACCATCCGCATCCCGCCGCACGCGTGGACCGCGCTGCGCAAGTGGCTCAAGCAGTGGGACGCCATGCACGGCAAGCTCGGCCGCGATCCGACGATGGCCGAGATGGCCAAGCACATGCACTGGAACGCCAACCAGGTGCGCACCGCGCTGAACGCTTCCGAGATCGTGACGGGCCTGTCCTCCATTGAGACGCCGCTGTCCTCCAGCGACGGCATGGACGACACCGTGGGCGACACGCTGAAGGACTCCGCGTCCTCCACGCCCGACAACCTGATCTCCATCCTGCGCCTGCACGACGAGCTGAAGGACGCCCTCGTGGAGATAGGCGAGCGCGAGCGCATGATAGTGGAGTACCGATACGGCCTCACCGGCCAGACCCCGATGACCTTGAACGACATCGGCAAGAAGCTGGACCTCAGCCGCGAGCGCGTGCGCCAGATAGAAGAGCGCGCGCTGCTGCGCCTGCGCCGCGTGGCCGCCAAGATGGGCCTGATAGAGCTGGGCCGCAAGCCCGACCACACCAACCTGCAGCCGGGCTGGCAGGCGCCCAAGGTGAAGACCGATATCCTGGGCGACGCCATACCGACCAAGCCCTACGAGCCGCGCAAGCCGCAGAAAGGAAAAAAATAACGGGGGAGATCTATGTCCGTCACAGCCGAAGCTCTTAGCGTTAAACTGAAGTCGATAATCCGCGACGTGCCGGATTTCCCGAAGCCCGGGATAATCTTCAAGGATATCACGCCGCTGCTGGCCGACCACGCCGCCTTCACGGAGCTGGTGCAGGCCTTCGCCGCAGCCTTCCGTGGCGCCGGGATAACCAAGGTGCTGGGCATAGAGGCCCGCGGCTTCCTGCTCGCGTCCCCCATAGCCATGGCGCTGGGCGCGGGCATTGTGCCGGTGCGCAAGAAGGGCAAGCTGCCCTACAAGCGCGTCAGCGCAACCTACGCGCTGGAGTACGGCACGGACACGCTGGAGATGCACGAGGACGCCGTGAAGCCGGGCGAGAAGGTGCTGGTGGTGGACGACGTGCTGGCCACCGGCGGCACGGCCGCCGCTGTGTGCGAACTCGTGGAGAAGATCGGCGGCAAAGTGGCCGGCGTGGGCATGCTGATAGAGCTAGAGTTCCTGAACGGCCGCGCCAAGCTGGGCGACCGCAACATCGTTTCTTTGATAAAATACTAGTCGCTCTACATAAGTTGCAGTCCTTCATCTTCGGGTGGTTCAGCGCAGCGAGGATGATAAGGTCGGAACTCCTTGAAGGGAGGGTTCAGCGAGGCCGAGGCCGAGCGACGACGAAACGGTGAACCGTAGGTTCCCCTTGTAGAGCACCCGGCCGACGAAGGCCGGGCGTTAATCGCCCCGCGCGTAGCGCGGGGTGCGACAATTGCCCTCTTAGTTCAACGGATAGAACGGGAGTTTCCTAAACTCTAAATAGAGGTTCGATTCCTCTAGAGGGCACTCGGATTTAAGTCATAAGGAGCAATATGCCTGATACAACATGGATAGCCGGCGGTAAAGTGGAAACGACCGGCCCTTCGAAATTCGACCTGGCCCTCGGCTGGATCGCCAAGAACCGCGAGACCTTCATCGGCTCGCTGGTCATCCTGGTGGCGGCGGCCATCTTCGGGGTGTACTTCTTCATGCACTACCGCGGCCTGCGCGACACCGCCTGGAAGAACCTCTTCATGGCCCAGCAGACCGGCTACGGCGGCAACGTGGCCGCGGCCCAGCAGCAGCTGGACACCATCACGGCCTCTTTCGGCAGCACCAGCGCCGCCCCCTACGCCATCCTGACCAAGGGCGACATCTTCTTCGCGCAGGGCAAGTTCAAGGAGGCCGCGGCAGAGTTCGCCAAGGTCGCCAAGGACAAAGAGCTGGGCCCCTTCGCCGCCTACAGCCTGGGCAAGAGCAAGGAAGCCGAAGGCGACCTGCCCGGCGCCATAGCGCAGTACTCGGACTTCCTGTCCAAGCACCCCGAGCACTTCATAGCCCCCGAGGTGCACGCTTCGCTGGCCCGCACACAGGAACTCTCCGGCGCCAAAGATCTGGCCAAGGCCACCTACGAAAAGATAGTACTGCTCTATCCCGACACCACCTGGGCAATGCAGGCCAAGGCCCGGCTTCAGCCCGCCAAATAGTCAGCCCGCGCAAGCGATAAAGAACCCGGCCGCGCGGCCGGGTTTTTTATTGGCGCCATTTGATATATGTCATGCATTTGACATATAAGGCATATAATTTTTCTTATTATATTAATATAGTTGACATAGAATTGTGATTTTTGTGATAATTACCATGCTCTGTACAGGAGGCTTCCCGGGCTTAAAATGGGAAGACCGTCAGCCCTAAAAGGGCGAGCGGAGCGCCGATTTAGAAAGGCGCTTCTCCCGAAAGGCCGTAGGCCCCCCAGGGGGCAAGGCCCTACCCGGAAGATTCAAAAACTTCCGGGGAGAGTTAAGTAACCAGGCCGCAAGGCCCGGTAACTAAGCCCCGGAAACGGGCTTACGACAAAACAGGAGGAGAGTTAATGAAAAAAGTAATAGCAATGCTTGCGCTGGTCGCGCTTGTTGGCAATGTTGCCAACGCCGAACTGCTCAAGAACTTCAAAGCGACTGGACAGATAGAAGTCAACGCGTACAACACCAACAACGCCGACTTCAACAAGGACGCCAATGACAAGACCGGCAAGGCCGACACCCGCGTGCAGATAAACGCCGGCTTCGACCTTAACGAGGACGTCAGCGCGGTAGTGTCCGCCGTAAAGTGCAACCAGCAGTACGGCCGCACCAACGGCGAGAACGCCGTGAACGGCGCGTTCGACAACTTCACCTTCGAACAGGCCTACCTGAACCTGAAGGGTGTCTTCGGTCTCGATCACAAGCTCGGCCGCCAGTACTACGGCGAAGCCGGCGACCTGATCGTCTACTACGGTCCCGCGACGTGGCCCTACCCCAGCGCGATAGCGCTGGCGCGGCCCGCGATCGACGGCTGGACCTCTGCTTACAAGTACGGTAACTGGGACTTCGGCGCCATCATCGCCAATGAGTTCCAGGGCAACGCCAACGGCCAGCGCAACATCGCCGTGCACGGCGTCACCGCGATGACCAAGGTCATCGACATCGGCCTCAACGGCTATGTCTACCAGCAGAACGACAACAACACCAGCGCCGGCAACAACGACTACCTCACCGTGGCCGGCCTGAAAGGCAAGTACGCCATCCCGATGGTGAAGGACCTGAACGTGGCGGCCGAGTTCGCCATGAACATGGGCAAGATGACCAATGGCGACCTGAAGCACAAAGGCATGGCCTACAAGCTCAATGCCGACTACGGCATGGACCTGCTGGGCAGGCTCGGCTTCAACGCCGAGTACTACTTCGCTTCGGGTGACGGCAACGGCACCGACAAGGGCGACAGCACCTTCCGGACCATCAACGGCGACTTCCGCCCGGGCGTAATGATGGGCGGCGGTTTCGTGGCCGCCAACGGCACCAGCACCGGCAGCAGCATGATCGGCGCGGGCGCCAACTGGTCCCCGGAGATGGCGACCAAGCTGAACCTCGCCGCGAAGTATTACAACTTCTCGGCCGACCAGAAGATCAACAACGCCGAAAAGCACCTCGGCAACGAGTACGACCTGGTAGCCACCTGGACGCACTCCGAGAACGTGGCCGTGAAGGCCTACGCCGCGATGTTCCAGAACGAGAAAAAGAACTTCGCGACCGACGACGCCCAGACCATGTTTGGCGCCGCGTTCGAAGTCAAGTTCTAATAACTGAAAAGTTAATAGACATAAGAGCCCCGGGGCCCCAAAGCCCCGGGGTTTTTATTTGCCCCCGCAAAAAAGGCAGCAGGAGCCTTTTTGAATATTTGGACCGCCGGGATAGGGTATCTTTTTGTATAATTAAATCCGTGAAACGACCCGCGCTTATAGCAGTTTCCGCCGCGGCCGCCGCCCTTTTTGCGGCGCCGCCCGCGCGCGCCACCAAGCTGGACCTGTCCTCCAACGTCGAGATAAAAGCCGCCAACTACCAGCACCTCATTTACGGCAACCAGCGCCTGTCGCAGCCGCTGCTCGTCGAGAACGCCACGCTGGGCTTCGTCATCAAGAACATCAAGCTCGAGAAAACGCAGGACACCACGATGGACGTGGGCATAGTGCTGCAGAGCGTGGGCGTGGGCGCCTCCACCGGCACCGCGCTGGCCCCGCAGTTCGCCGAGGCCGCCGCGCGCCTGCCCAACTACACCGGCACGCCGTTCCTGCACGCGGCCTATGTCCGGATCTACAAATTCCTGCGCCCCAACGTCACCGCCACCATCGGGCGGCAGGACTTCACGCTGGGCCAGGGCATCACCCTCTCCGGCGGCGACCTGGGCCTCTCCGGCGGGCGGCTGGAGATAGAGAACGCCTTCCGGCGCGTCAAGGCGGACCTGTTCGTCTTCAGGCCCTTCCTGACGGACCGCTTCATCAAGGTGTACGGCGGCACGGCCTATTACCCGGCGGCCGAGGGCCTGTGGCAGGTCTACCATTTCTGGGAGAAGGACGACGGCGCCTCGCAGGACATCCTGTTCAACACGCTGTCGAGGACCAAGAAGTTCACCGGCGTCCGCTACTTCCTCAGCCAGAAGCAGCTTTCCTTCGACGGCGAGGCCGTGGTGCAGCGAGGCGAGGCCAAGCTGGCGGGGGGCGGCACCGGCAAGTACGAGGCGCACGCCTTCATGCTCAAGGGCGCCTGGAACCAGGACGTGGCCTTCTTCGGGCCGTCCCGGCTGCGGCTGGGCTACGGCCGCTCTTCGGGCAACCCCGGGGCCGCATCCTCCACCGACAAAGCTTTCTTCCCGGCCTTCGGCGGCAAGTTCAGCGGCCTGGAGCGCAAGGGCTACGGCGCCATAGCAGGGGCCACCCTCTACGACATGGCCAAGACCTCGGGCACCCTCAACGGCATGCCCACCGGCGTGTCCGGCCTGAACGTCATCAATATCGGCGCCGACCTGCCCTACAAGAAACTGACCATCTCCGCGGACCTCTATAAGTTCCGCGCCTCCAAAAACGCAGCCGACGGCTCCCTGCAGATAGCCAGCGAGCTGGACCTGAAGGCTACCTACCCGATGGGGGAGAATCTGCACATAAACGCCGTTTACGCCATTTTCACCCCGTTAGGCCTGTACCCCCAGAGCGGGCCGGTGAAACTCGTGTACGGGGCCATCTCGGCCAAATTCTGACGCAGCCGTCAAGGCTTCGTTAATTTTTCACCATAAACGCGGTTTTTACAGATAAAATAGCGCTTTTTCACCGGCCTCTGGCCGGTTCTTCATTTGTGCCGGTATGATGACTGGAACAGGGGAGGGGGGATGGAAAAGCCAAAACCGGGCCAGGGGTGGGGGGGAGGGAAGGTGTTTTTGGGTACTCCTCCCCCCGCCAAAAACGCAAAAAAAGCCCAAAGATCATCCCTAAAGCTTGCAGAAATCCGTATAAAAGCTGTCAAAGATAGGCCTTACAGCCCTGGAAACCCTTGAAATCAGGCAGAAAACAGGCAATAAGCAGCCTGAAAAGCCGGGATCCGGGGCGATTTATTCAGACAAACGGTTCAGTTCTGTCGGCAGGCGCAGCCGGGCGATCCTGTCGATAAGTTGTTCACAGGTTATCAACATATGTTGACATATGCTCGCCATATAACTGCCATATATTGACATATGATGGTTTATATGCTATACTATTGACATATAGGCACTATTAATAGCCGGACAAGAGTCTGGCCAGACGTAAAAACACCACAGAAGACCCCTTATGAACTACAAACTCAGGATAAAGCACCCGTCTGGAGCCGAATTCGAGGCCGAAGGCCCCGCGGAGTTCATATTAAGCGAAAAAGAAGGCTTCCTAAAGGCGCTGCCGGCCAAAGAAAACACCGAAAAAGACGCGGCAAGACCCTCCAGAGAGCCCAAAGAGCAGGGCAGGGAGCCGGATTGGGCAGCCCTGGCAGACACAAAAAACGGCCTAACCACCCTAAAGAACAAGCATTTAGGAGTAAAAGCGGGCACCGCCGCCCTGCTGCTGCTGGCCGCCGAATACCAGCTAAGCGGCAGCCGGGAACTCAGCGCAATAAGCCTGTCCAGGGCTGTAAAAGCCTCCGGCTATGCCCCGGAAAGACTGGACCGGACGCTCACAAAAGCCCTGAAAGAAGGGCTGCTGAAGGCCTCCGGAACCAAGCGAAACAGGAGCTACGAGATAACCGATCGCGGCCTGGAGATGGCCTGGATTGAGGCCAGAAAGCTCAACACCTGACAATTCGGCAACCGGCAGACAGCTAGACCGCAAGACAGCAGACAGCCAGAGAACCAGGCAACCTGGCAGCTCAGCGACCCAACAGCCCGCAAGAGATCCGGCAGGCGCCGCGGCCAGAGAAGCAGCGCCGCAGCCAAAATACCACAAAACAGCCAGAAACACCCTGAAGATGGCGCAGCCTCGCGCCCTCTGGAGATAACTTACGATAAGATATATTATGTTAACTTAACAATCCCACCACAGGATGGCGCCACACCGAGAACCGCAATAAACATTTTTCAAATAGCTCTTGTTTTATAAGCATTATTTGCCATTAACTAACACCGTTTGTAGCATTTATTAACTAGCAGCGTTTCCGCTCCCCAGCCAGCGAGTTCAGGCCGAAGCTTCAGATCCGAATTTTCAAAAATCAGCCAACTTTTTAAAAACGCAAAACCCGGAAACAGGCAAAACTCGGCAAAACCGGCCCAGGTCGCAAATACCATCAGGAGCCCAAAAAGCCAGGAGAAACAGGAAACTGAAAAGTTGCCAACTTTTTAAAAACCCGGAGAGGGGGTCCAAGGGCAAGACAGGGCCAGGGCATGGCCAGGGCAGCCATAGAGGCCCCGGATCCCCCCTCCCCTCTATATACCTTACAGAAGGGCCCTGGAGACCCCCAAAAGGCCTAAAAAACAGGCTGATTTTGCCATTTTAGGAATACCATGAAGCCTGGAAAGGGCCAGGAAGGGGGCCTCCGGTCATTTCTGAGAGCTTAGCGAAAATACCATGAAGAGGCTCAGAGCACCCATGAGGGCCGCTCAGGAGCTCTGAAAGAGACCAGGAAGATTTTACGGGGAGAAAACCGGGGAGGGAAAACACCACAAAAAGAGAGGTGCGGCGCCAGAGGTTCCTCTTTGTGGTGGACCAGGGGAGAAAAGCTACGCTTGGAAAGCCCAAAAACAGCCAAAAGTCGGCGATCAGCGGACACAAAGCGGGTCAGCAAAGTCACCGGACATCAAAATACCGCCAAAACAGCCGCTTTTTCCACTTTAGGGGAATTTTGTGGCGGCTTGGCGGCTGCTTGCCTGCCGGTAAGGCGGCAAAATAGCGCCAGACCGCTATTTCCCCCCGCCAAGGCGGTGAAAATGGCGTTAAAGCGGATATTTTTGCTATTTACGACCCCACCCTGGCTCTTTTAAGGCGTCGGAGGGTCATCGGCGGTAGGAAATGACTATCGCGGGTATTATCAGCAGGTAGCCGGCCAGCAGGCAGACTGGCGCAGCCACGGCCCAGGCGTTCTGGCCGCCCGGGTCGACTTTATGCAGCATGGCGTAGCCGGAAATTATCAGGGCTATGGCGAGAAGCCATAACGGCAAGGCTTTGCGCGGCTCTCCCCCCTCTCCCTGCCCGTCGTCGAACGCGGGCCGGCTTTCCGGGGACGGCCCCGGAGCGGCGGAAGGCTTTCTTTTGGCGCTTTTCTTTGCCATGGATCGGCGTGCGCGCGGCCCGCCAGTGCGGGCCGGCTGCGGCGCAGCCTACTTCGGCTGTGTCTTGAGCTTGAGGGCGAGGCGCTGGCGGGTAAAGTCCAGCATGTTCTTCCTGGCGGGATCGGTCTCGGAGGTGATAGCTTCCTCGATGAACTGCAGGCTGCGCGCGTCGCCGACGGCGGCTATGACGTTAAGAGCCTGGCTGCGCAGGCTGATCTCCTGGGAGCGCACAAATTCGTACGCGGTCATCAGGCCGTCGTTCATCTCCATGCGCGCCAGCGCCATGGCCGCCGCTATGCGGACCTGGGCCGTCTCGGCCTTGTCCAGCAGCTTTACCAGCGCAGGGGCGGAGGACTGGTCGCCGATGGAGCCGAGGGCTTTTATGGCCTCTATCCTGGCGTACGGATCTGCGTCGTTAAGAGCGGCCGCTATCGGACCGGCGGCCTTCTTGGACTGGAACTGGCCCAGCGCGGCTATGGCACCCCGGCGCAGGTTGACGTCTTCCGACGAGAGCAGAGCTATAATGTCGTCCTCGGCCGCCTTGTAGCCGAGCACACCCAGCGTGTGCAGCACGGCATAGCGTACCGACGGCTGTGAGTCCTTGAGCGCCTTGGCCAGCGCCGGGCCGGTGCCCTGGTCCATAATGTAGGACAGCGAGATGGCCGCCTGCTGGCGCACGGCGGGGTCGGCGTCCTTCGCCAGCAGTTCCGCCAGCTTGGGGGCGGCCTCACGCCAATTGAGCATGCCCAGCGCGTCCGCCGCGGCCTGGCGCACCTGGGGAGTCGCGTCTGAAAGGGCGGCCATCAGCGCGGGGGCAGCCTTGGGATCGCGCTTCTGCGCCAGGAAATCCGCCGCCTGGCGGCGCTCGGTAGGCTCCTTGGATTTTAGTTTAGCCAGCGCGTCCTCGAAAGGATCCGCGGGGGCAGCGGCCGCTGCAGGGGCCGGGGCAGGCGCCTGGGCAGGGGCCGCCTTGGCGGGCGCCTTAGCGGCGGGCTTGGCGGCAGGCTTGGCGGCAGGCTTGGCGGCGGGCTTGGCGGCGGGCTTGGCGGCGGGCTTGGCCGCTGCCGGCTTCTTGGCGGCCGGCTGGGCGGGTTTGTCGGTTGCGGTCTGCGCGCCAGCGAAGGCGGCCGCCGCGAAAATGAGGGTGACTGCAAAAGACACTTTTTTCATGTTCTTCATAATGGAATTTTAGCAAAAAACGCCGCTAGAATAACGGCCCCAGGTAGAAGTAAAAGATCTTCCCGCCATCCGAGGTCCGCACCGCGTAATCGAAGCTGAGCACCAGCTGGAAGGCCTGCAGCACGAAAGTGTGCACATTGACGCCGGCCCCTACCGCGTTCTTGACGCGCGAGGCGCCGAACCCGCGCAGGTCGCCGCTGTCCTCCCAGCCGTAGGCCGAGTCCATGAACAGTTTGCCATAGATGCCTTTAAAGTAGAAGTCGGGGAACATGAACCACATGTAATAGTTCATGTCCTTGACCAGCGGCACGCGCAATTCGGCGTTGTTGAGGAAGACGCCGGGCTTCTCGTTGAGCGGGGAGCTGCTGGAGAAGCCGCGCACGCCGCCCAGCCCGCCAAAGTCGAAAGCCCGGCGGTCGCGGCCGGTGCTGCGGCCGGCGATGAAGCGGTTGACGAAAGCGGCGCGCTTGGACAGCGGGAAATATTTCAGGTACTGCGCCAGGTACACGTCGTACTTTAAATTGCCGCCGGCGCGCTCGCCCGCTGTCAGCCAGGACAGCTCGGAGCGGGAGCCGCGCACGGCCGTGAGATAGAGCCCGTCCACGGTGTCGCGGATGAACGAGGTCTGCAGGGCCCGGGTATGCAGGCGCTCGGTGTAATCTATGTCCCCGTAAACGTTCTTCTCGTTCTTGGACAGCACGAAGGCTTCCACGCGGTGGTGCCGGTCGAACGGCCAGGCCGTGCCGGCGGCGTGCCGGCCGTAGCTCTTGTCGTACTCCAGCCCGTCGGAGTTGGTGACGCCCTTGTAGGTCAGCGCCGTGGTCTGCAGGAACAGCGGCATGCGCCAGCGGGCGTAGGAGTAGGCGGCCTGCAGGCTGAGAAAATCGGCGCCGGAATTGTAGTTCAGGAAGAGGTTCACGTTGTGGCGCCCCAGCATGTCGGAGGCCTGCCAGTAGTTCATCCAGAACAGCCCGCCCGGCGACGAGAACAGGAAGGCCGGGAAGAACAGGTCGGTGGAGGCCTTGAACCGGTAGGGGTTGAAGTCGCCGGTGGAAGGGCGCACCTCGAACTGGTCGCCGGGGGCCGGGGCTGCGCCCGGCACGGCCTCGTAGAGGAAGTTCTCGTGCGGCGCAGCGTACACGTCCATGCCGCCGCGCCGGAAAGCGGAGAAATATACCTTAGAGCCGGAGACCGCCGGGGTGAATATGCCGCCCAGGGTGCGGGTCAGGCGGGCGGTTTCGCCGGTTTTTTCGCGCCTGTAAAGTTCGAAGTCGTAGCCGGCGTCGGAAATGAAATAGACAGCGGACCCATCGGCGGCGAAGACCGGGTCGTAAACGTCGCCGCCAGGGAAGCGGATCTCCTGAGGAGCGCCGCCGGGGCGCAGCAGGCACAGGGCCCGCACCGGCGCGGAGGCGCCGGCCACCTCGCAGGAATAGGCCAGGCTTCCGTCGGGCGAATAGACCGGGGAAGCCTCGTCCTGCGCGCTGTCGGTCAGCCGGATAACTTCGGCCAGCGGGATCTCCCCCCCGGCCGCCAGGCGCGCCGCCGGCAGCTCGAAAAGGTCGTTAAAGGCGCCCCGCATGCCGACAAAGACGACCTTGGCGCCGTCGGCCGAGAAGGCCGGCTGGCGCAGTTCCGCGAGCCCCGTTACCGCGGCGCGCGAGACTTTACCGGTGCCGGGCTGGTAGAGGAAGAGGTACTCGCGGTGGTTCTTCTGGCCGGCGAAGGCCAGGTACTTCCCGTCGGGCGACCAGGCCAGCGACCGCAGCGGCTTGGTGAAGCGCCCGTAGGGGATATTCTCCGCGCCCGCAGCGAGCGCCGTCAGCCTTTTCTCTTTGCCCGTGGCCAGGTCCCGTACGCGTATCTCAGGCGGGTGCCCGGAGCGCGTGGAGAGAAAGGCCACTTTTTTCCCGTCGGGCGAAGGCGCGGGGCTGACGCTGAACTCCGGGATATTGTCGCTGCCGCTGGTCAGCCGCGCGCCGTAAGTGGTTGGCTCCTGCAGGCGCTCGCTGGCGGCCTCGGCCAGGTATTTCAGCTCCAGGTACTCGGCGAACTTGGCCTGGAAAGTCTGCAGGTCGGCGCCTATCAGCGGGGTAAGGACCGAGCCGGCGTCGTAGCGGCTGCGGAACAGCTCCAGCATCTTGCGGGGCTTGTCCGCCCCGTACTGCTCGGCGAGGAAGCGGATGGCCTGGCCGCCAGTCTTGTAGGCCAGGGTGGTCTGGTGGGGCTTGAGGTGAGCGAACTGGTTGAGCCGGTCCAGCGGGATCAGGCCGCCGGAAAGAACGGCGTCGCGGACGTAGAGCTTCTCCACGGCGTAGTCGGACATCCCGGTCCCGTATTCGGCGATGCCTTCCATCATCCAGAGCGGGTAGATGTAAGTCTTGAGGATGCGCGCGCTTTTCCAGAAGCCGTCTATCAGCACGCTGAACTGGAGCTCGTGCGCGAACTCGTGCTCTATCACGTCCTTCAGCCAGCCCTTAGAGCCGTCCGACCAGACCATGAAGCGGTCCTTGAAAGGCTCGGTCAGGCCGCCCACCCCGTCGCCGACCTGCGTGACGGTGTTCTGCTGCATATCGTTCTGCGTGGCATAGAGGAAAAAAGGGACGCGCTTATCCAGCCCCGGGTTCAGGTCGGCCGCCCCGCGGCGGTAGGCGTCCTCCAGCACGCCGGAAGCGTAGAACAGCCAGGGCTCCGACTCGGCGTAGTAGTGGATGTCGAAGTGAGAAGTAGCGTAGACCTTCCAGTCGAAGTCCCGGACGATGACCCGGTTCTCGTCAGCGGCCAGCGCGGGAGCGCTGGCCAGCAGCGCCAGCAGGGCGGCGGACAGGAGTTTCTGTGGGCGGAAAATTTTCATCGAGGCGGTGGGCGCCCCCGGCGCTATTTCTTCTTCTGCGCCGCGGCCTTCGCGGCGGCTTTCTCGGCGGCTTTCTCGGCGGCGAGGCGGGCCTTCTCGGCGGCGGCGAGGGTCTTCTCAACTTTCGACAGCAGGGCTTTGCCCTCCTCGTGGCCGGGGCTGCCTTTCAGCAGCTCCAGCAGGTAGCCGCGCGCGGCCGCGGCGTCCTTGTTCTTGTAGGCCGAGTCCCCGGCCATCCAGAACAGGTCCGCCTGGTCGGCGAAGGCGCCCGCCCCGGCGGCGGCGGCGGCGCGCGCCAGCAGGGCCTGCGCCGCGGGATAGTCCTTAAGCTCGTACTTGATGCGCCCTTCGGCGTAATCGGCCAGGAAGGCCCCGGGCGCGCCCTTGGTGCGCAGCTCGGCGAGGGCGGCGGCGGGGTCCTGCTTGTTCTTCCAGCGGGCCAGGGCCAGGTTCTCCAGCAGCACCGCGTCGTCGGCGCCGTCGCGGCGCAGCGCCTCGTACTCGCGCACGGCGCCGGGATAGTCCCCGGCGCTGTAGTAGAGCTTGGCCAGGAGCATGCGGACCTCGGCGTCACCGGGGAAATTGTTCAGGAAGCGCCGGTATTCCTGCGCCGCGAAATCGTAGAGGCCCACGGCCTGGTACATGACGCCCAGATAATAGAAGGCACGGGGGTCGGCCAGGCCCAGCGCGCGGGCGCGCTCCAGGTCGGCGATGGCCTCCACGTAGCGGGTAGTTCCCAGCTGGAACTTGAGGCGGCCGGACTCGTCGAGGGCCTTGATATCGTTAGGATTCTGCGCCACCGCCTTGGCCAGCTCTTCGAGGCGGCGCTCGGCGCGCGCGGCCTGCATGAAATCCCCCCTGTCGCGGGGGAACTCCGGCAGCGGCCCGCGGCCGCGCGCCAGTAAAATGTAGAGCGCCGCCAGCAGGATGATAAGACCCAGGCCGAGCGGCGCTCCGTAGGAGTTGATCAGTTTTTTGAGGGCGTCCTTCAATACGGGACGCTGCTCATAACTCACCTTCATCCTCCGAATTCTCGAGCAGGATCTGCCCGAGCGTCAGCGACGGCGCCCCCTTCAGGTACTGCGCCATGCGCTTGCGGTCCTCCTGCTCCTCGGCTTTGCGCACCGAAAGGACCAGGCGGAAATTGGTGGAATTGATGGCGACCACGATGCCGTTGAGTTCGGCCCCTTCCTTGGGCGCGCCCTCGGCGCCGTAATCCTCGGCGGAGACCCAGCCCTCGGTGTGCTCGCCGATCTTGACCACCGCGCCCTCGGGGGCGACGGAGACCACCTTGGCCTTGACGCGCGCGAAGCGGGCGAAGCGGCGCTTGAGCATGTCCACGGGGTTGGCCATCAGCTGCTTGAGGCCGAATTCTATCTTCTCGCCCGCCTTGTCCACGGCGAGCACCTTGCACTTCACGCGCTGGCCGCGCTTGTAGGTCTTCAGCGCTTCCTTGGGGTCTTTCCAGGCCACGTCCTCGGCGCGCACCACGCCCTCTATGCCCTGGAACCGCACCAGCAGGGAATCCTCGGTCACCTTGGAGACCACGCCGCGCACCACGCCGCCGGGGGCCACCTCGGCCAGCACTTCGCCGCGGCGCAGCTTCTCGTCCTCTTCCAGCACCTGCCGGCGGGAGACCACCACCTTGCGGTCGCGCTCGTTGAAGTCGGTGATATAGAATTTGATCTTGGCGTTCGGCGGCAGGTAATGCTTGTGCGCGCCGCCCAGCTCGGAGAGGGACAGCGGCATGAACGCGCGCATCCCGGCGATATCGACGATATAGCCGCCCTTCACGAGCTCGGTGACCTTGCCCTTCACCCTTTCCTTGGCCTCGAAAAGTTTCTTCGTCAGTTCCCAGGCGGCGCGCTCGCGGGCGCGGCGGTGGGACAGGATCGTGTAGCGGCCCTCGCCGCCCTTCTTGTCGAGCACGGCCTGCACTTCGTCGCCGGCGACGGGGGTCTTCTCGTCCTGGAACTCTACGAGCGGGATGGCGCCCTCTTTCTTCTCGCCTATGTCCACCAGCACCAGGTCAGCCGTGACCTGGACCACTTTCACGGAAACTATCCCGCGGGACTGGATCTTCTCCGAGACTTTCTCCTCGGCCTTCAGCAGGTCCGCCATCGAAAGTTCTTCGTCTCCGGCCGGCTCAGGCTTCTGCGCGTTCTCCTGGTCGGGGTTGGGGGTCTGGTTAATTTCCATGTGGCTACTGCTCCTCTGTTATCGAAAAGATATCGGACATCACAGCTTCTGAAAATCTGGCGTAGGCGGCCTTCAGGTCGCCGTCCGGCGGCGGCTCGAAAGTCCGGACAGAACCGTATTTAATAGTTATTTTACCTAATTTTGAGAAATTTTCGCTGTTAAATATGCGGGCGGCCAGCACCGGAGTGCCCGCCTTGTGGGCCATCAGCGCCACTCCCGGCTTGGGTTTCAGCTTGCGGCCCTTGGCGCGCGTACCCTCGGGGAAGATGACCAGGCAGCCCCCGCGCTTCAGCGCGGTCAGGCAGCCGCGCAGGGCCCCCAGGTCCCCGCCTTCCCTGACCCGGTCGACGGGGATGGCCCCCCAGCGGGGCAGGAAGTAGCTCAGCGGGAATATGGAGAACAGCTCTTTCTTGGCGATGATATTGGGCAGGCGGACCAGGGCCAGGTAAGAGAGCAGGGCGGGCGGGTCCGCGTTGGAAAGGTGATTGCAGGCGACGATCAGCGGGCCCGTGGGCGGGATATTTTCCAGCCCCTCCACCCGGATGCGGTTGAAGAGCCTGAAGAAAGTGCGGAAGAACAGGTAGACCAGCAGCAGCAGGACGGGGCGTTCTTTGTGAGGTTCGGCCGGCATCAGTATTTTTTGGTAGCGAGGTTGAAGAGGTCCACGATGGCGGCCACCACCTGGTCGCGCGGCAGCTCGGTGGAATCCACGTAACTGGCGTCGTCGGCTTTTCTGAGCGGGTTGACCGCCCGGCCGGAATCCTGCGCGTCGCGCTTCTTTATGAAATCCAGGATCTCGTCGTAGTCGGCGGGCAGGCCCTGCCCGCGCAGCTGGCCCACGCGGCGTTTGGCGCGGGCCGCCGCGGAGGCGTCGAGGTAGATCTTAAGTTCGGCGTCGGGGAAGACGTTGGTGCCGATGTCGCGGCCCTCCATCACCACGCCGCCGCGCAGCCCGGCCTGGCGCTGCATCTCCTTCATGAAGAGCCGCACGCCGGGCAGGCGCGCGATGGCGGAAGAGGCCTTGCTGACGCGCTCCTCCACCAGCTCCAGTTCCAGCTTGCGCCCGTCGAGGAGGATGTCCGCCTCGGGGCCGGAGCCCTTGGGGAATTCCCAGCGCAGCGAGAGGGCCAGCTTCACCAGCCCGCCGTCGCTCTCCAGGTCCTGGCCCCGCTCGAGGGCCTGCCAGGCCAGGGCCCGGTACATCTTGCCGGTGCTGATAAAGCGGTAGCCAACGCGCGCGGCCACCAGCTTGCCGACGGTGGATTTGCCGACGCCCGCCGGGCCGTCGATGGCTATGACGATGCCGTCCGGCCTCATCAGCGGGCCGCCGCCACTTTATTGGGCAGGTTGGCGGAGTTGTCCATCCCCATCTTGCGCAGCGGGCGCACCCACTTGGTGAAATTGGACGGCTTCAGGGAATACTCGTGCACCAGGCGCACTACCTCGCTGATGGGCTGGTAGCTCTCCCAGTTAAGCCTGAGGATGCGCACGCCGGCGTCCTCCATCTCCTCGATGAACTCGTAATAGTTCTCCTGCAGGCTCTTGAGGTAATAGGGGTCGATGCTCTTCTCCATGTTGCGGCCGCGGGACTTGATGCGGGCGATGGAGGTCTCGACGCGGCAGTCGAGGAAGATCATCAGCTGCGGGAACACCATCTCGCGCAGGACCATGTTGTCGAACAGGTCCAGGTAGGTGTTGTAGTC
>MGUG01000008.1 GCA_001799845.1 Elusimicrobia bacterium GWC2_64_44
CAAGAAGCCCGGCATGCCGAAAGCCCGCAAACGCTTCCAGTTCTCCAAGCGCTAAACCGCGCCTGGCTTACTGCCGACCGGGGGAGGTTCAAACCTCCCCCGGTTTTTTATTATTAGGGGAACCGCGAGATGCGGAGTCGGGGGCCGACCGAAGAGGGGCCCCGTGCTCATGGGCAGAGGGAAACCGTTGCGCGGTTTCCCCCCCACCTTGGGAATTTAAGGTGGGGCCCCCCTTTCCCCAAAATCGCACGGAACCCCTCTCCGGTCGTCCCCCTCCGTCCCTAAGTTACTTTGCCCTACCAAAGGAGAGCCAGCGGAGAGCGCAGGGATGGGTCCCGAAAAAGCATGTCGGAGGCCGAGGCTTGCGTAGCGCCGAGGCCGAGACGGGCAGCGGCGAGCACTGTGTGCGAGACCGCGGTTTTTCGGGGCCCGTCCCTGCGCTAGGCCGCCAAACATAAGCGCATTTTGCGGTCCTGCCCCTGCGGTAGGCCGCCGGATATATAAAACACCACCGCTATTTTTTATATTATTACTACTGTGAGAAAATTCTGGATCATGCTGACGGACGGGCGGCTGAGGGCGGCGGCGAGGACGCTGGAGCTTGCCGGCGTGGGCGCGGGCGACCTGGCCGCGAAGCCCGGGGACGCGCCTACTTTTTTCCGGCCGCTAAAGTTAGAGCTGCAGGCGGCGCTTAAAGAAGGGCGTCACGGCTCGCTCGCGGCGGCCTCGGCCGCGGAGGATTTCGCCGCGAGGCTGGAGAAGGTTTTTTCGGACATGGCGCTGCTGCAGGCGCCGCCGGACAGGGCCGCGCTGGAGGCGCTGCGCCTGCTGCAGCGCGCCTGCGCCGCCGCGCCGGACCTGCTTTCGACCTCCGGCAGGAAGCGCGCGAGCCTCGAAGTAAGGGCCTGCTGCGCGGAAGGGCGCAAGACGCTGGCGCTGGCGAAGGCCGCGGCCGAGGGCGCCGGTTTCCCGCAAAATCTCAAATTTTGTAGTATATACTCCGGGCTGGACGCCGCGCTCGACTCGCTCGAACGCTGCGCCGAAGCCCTCTTCAAAGCATAGGAGCCTCCCATGAAAAAGTTGATCGCGGCGCTGCTGCTCGCCCTCCCCCTTTCCGCCTGGTCGCTGACCATCGACGTCTACCACACCAGCGACGTGCACGGCTGGTATTACTCCCGCCCCGCCAAGTGGGACAAAGAGAACTCCACCCGCACCATAGGCGGCTTCCCCGCCCTTTCCGCCCTGGTACAGGCCGACAAGAACCCGAAGCTACTGCTGGACTCCGGCGACACTTTTCAGGGCACGCCCGAGGGCACGCTGACCAAGGGCCTGGCCACCGTAACGATGATGAACCACCTCGGCTACTCGGCGGCCGCGGTCGGCAACCACGATTACGACTACTCCGAGGCCAACCTGCGCGAGATGGTGAAACAGTCCAAGTTCCCCTGGCTCGGCGCCAACCTCTATGTAAAGGAAACCGGCAAGGCCCCCGATTACGTCCTGCCCTACAAAATGGTAACGGCGGGCGGCAAGCGCATCGCAGTCATCGGCATCCTCGGGGAACACACCGTCACCTCCACGCTGCCGCTTAACGTCAAGCACCTGGAATTCCGCAGCGAGACCGCCGAAGCCGCGCGCTGGACGAAAGAAGTGCGCGAGAAAGAAAATCCCGACGCCGTCCTCATCCTCGCCCATAACGGCCTGGGCGCCCCGCACGGCATGGACATGACCGCCTGGACCCCCACTGAGGCCCACGCCTCCTCCGGCACGCTCGGCATCGCCCGCGCCTCCGGGGCCGACGTCGTGTTCGGCGGGCACATCCACGCCTCCCTCCCTGGCGGCTACCGCGACCCGGTCAGCGGCGCCCTGCTGGTGGAGAGCGGCTCCTCCCTCACCCATGTCAGCCGCGTCACGCTGGATTTCGACGACAAGACCGGCAAGCTCAAGGCTACCGCCGTCGAGCTGGTGCCGCTCTGGACCGACCTGACCGGCGAAGACCAGGCCGCCATCGCCAAGCTGAAGGTCTTCAGCGCGCAGGTGGACGCCGAGATGGGCCGCCGCGTCAGCGAGTCGGCCGTGGACCTCGGCAAATCCGCCGACGGCACCGACTCCCCCATCGGCAACTGGTTCGCGGACGCGATGCGCCGGCAGAGCGGCGCCGACATCGCCTTCCAGAACACCTCCGGCATCCGGGCCGAAATGAAGGCCGGGACCATCACCGTGCGCGACGTCTTCCAGGTCATGCCCTTCGAGAATACCCTGGTCAAGCTCACGCTGACCGGCGAACAGCTGCGCCGCCTGATGGCGGATAACTTCCCGAACGGCTTCTCCAAGCTCCAGGTCTCCGGCCTGAACGTCACCGTGAAAAAGCCCTACGACGATCCCGCCAGCGTAACGCTCGAGCGCAACGGCAAGCCCGTGGCCGACGCCGACAAGTTCTCCGTGGCCACCAATAATTACCTGACCACCGGCGGCACCGGCGGCCGCGTCTTCTCCGAGGACGCCAAGGCCGAAGACACCATGCAGCCGATCCGCGAAGTGCTGATGAAGGACATCGCCGACAACCCTGTGCGGGCCCTGCCGGCCGGCGGGAGAATAGTACGGCTGGACTAGCCCGCCTGCTGCTGGGCGCCCTGCTGCTGGGCGCAGGAGCCTGCGCTAAAAAAGAGCAGTTGGTGATCTTCGCCACCGGCCGCGGCGGCGGGACGCTCAACGCCGACAAGGCCTCGGGCGCCGGCGGCTTCGCCGTCTTCAAGCGCCTCTACGATTCCGAAAAGAAACCCAAGCTGGCCCTGGACCTGGGCGGCTGGACCGCCGCCACCCCCGAAGG
This sequence comes from Elusimicrobia bacterium GWC2_64_44, assembly GCA_001799845.1. GTDB lineage: Bacteria > Elusimicrobiota > Elusimicrobia > Elusimicrobiales > UBA9959 > UBA9959. The sequence continues at coordinate 2,831 of MGUG01000008.1, forward strand.
CCGCCTGCAGCGCGGCCGGCCCGCGGCGGCCTGCCTGGCCGCCGTGCCCTACGCCGCGGCCGGCGTCGGCTTCGACGACCTCTCCCTGCCGCCGGTTGACCTGCAGCGCCTGGCCGAAGAGCAGGCCGTCACCCCGCTGCTGGCCGCCAACCTCTATCTCAAGAGCAACAAGAAACCGCCCTTCCTGCGCAGCTACGCCCTGGCGCAGGCCGGCGGCCGCAAGATAGGCGTGCTTTCGCTGGCGGTCAATTCCCCCGCCAAACCGAACACCCCCAAGCACCTGCCCAACTACCGCCTGGAAAAAGAGAGCTACGAGGCGGAGCGCGCCATCCGGGCCCTGAAGGAAGCCGGAGCGCAGCTGACGGTGCTGCTGCTGGCCGTGAACCCGAAGGAAAAAGCGGCGCCCGACTATTTCAAGACCTTCCTCGCGAAGCTGCCGCGCGTGGACCTGGTCATCACCGACGAGCCGACGCTGAAGAAGCCGTTCAGGGCCGGCAAGACGTGGGTGGCGCCGGCGGGGCTGGGCCTGACCCACGCGGCGCGGCTCACCCTCACGCTGGAAAGCCCCGGCGGCCGCGTGAACGGCCTCAGCTTCAAAAGGATAGAGCTCGACGCCGGAAAGTACGGCGAGGACCCGGGCATGCTGAAGGTCATAGCCGGCTACCGCGGCGCGGCCTCGGCTCATTTCGCGAAGAAGGTGGGCGTCCTGAAAGCCCCGCTGCCCCTGCGCGAAGGGAACCTCTCCCCGGCCGCCGATTTCGCCGCCGACTGCATGCGCCGCTGGGCCCGCACCAACGCCGCCATCATCGGGCTCTCCGAGCTGGCCGCGGGGCTGCCAGCCGGCCCCGTGACGCTGGGCGACCTGCACTCCGCGCTCCCGCTGGATTCAAGCGTGGTCTTCGTCAAGATCCGCGGCGACGACCTGGAGCGCGCCCTGGCCGGCCTGACCCCGGCCGAGCTCAGCGTCTCCGGCCTGCGCCTCTTCCTGCGCGACGGCGCGCTGGAGCGTGCCGAGGGCGAGAACGGCCCGCTGACGCCGGGCAAGGTCTACCACCTGGCGGTGCCCGACTCGCTGGTGAGCGGGCGCGAGAACCCCGTGCTCTCGAGCGCCATGGAATTCGCCAACTCCAAGCGCTCGCTGCGCGAAGTGGTGGGCTGGTGCTTCTCGCGCCAGAGCTCTTTTGCAAGGCCGGCCGGCGGCCGCATCATAAAGGCGGGTAACGACTGATGTTCCAGGCGCTGGCTGCTTTCTTCGGCAAGTGGTACGGCCGCTTCAAGGCCTTCTGCCTCCTCGCCGGAGCGTGGGGCTTCCTGTTCAGCGTTAACTCGCTGATAGGCTTCCAGGCCGGCTTCGAATACGACGACGGGCTGGTCTATTCCACCCCCGCCTTCCAGGCGGCCGCGAAGGACAACCTCGAGCCCGGCACGCCGGATTACTGGAACTCCGTCAACCGCTCTTTCAACTACGAGCGACTGAAGCCCGTGCCGTGGCTGGCGGCCTGGACCCTGAAGGCGCTCGGCGTTAAAATAGCCGTATTCTGCGACCGCGGCAGCGAAGGCAGCGACAGCCTGGAAGCCTCCTGGCGCCGGCTCGCCGATTATTTTTATTTTACGGCCGCCGAGGACGCGAAATACCGCCTCCTGGAAAAGCACCGCTTCATCCTTTACGCGGCCCCGTCCGACGCCGGCGTGATCCAGGCCCGCAAGGCCGGCGTCACGCCGCTGCGCGTGCGAAAAAGCCCCAAGTCCGCCGGCGCGCTGGAAAGCAACCCCGGCAAGTTCGGCGAAAGGGTCCTGCCCCTCTCCGCCTTCTGACCACGGCGCGCCGGCCGTCGGGCAAGGCGCGGGCAACAATACGATGAAAAACCTGGTTTACGTGATACCGATGGCCGGCCTGGGAACCAGGTTCCTGCGCGCAGGCTTCACGCTGCCTAAATACATGCTGCAGGTGCGCGGGACCACCGTGTTCGAGCATTCCCTGCGCAGCCTGCCCCTGGAGTTGGCCTCCAAGCTGGTCTTCGTGGCGCTGAAGGAGCACAAGGAAGAGCACGGCCTGGAGGCTTTTCTCGACGGGGCGCTGCGGCGGCTGGGCTGCGGGGCCCGGCGGGAGCTGGTGCTGCTCGACGGCCCGACCTCCGGCCAGGCCGCGACGGTGCTGCAGGCGCGCGACTGCGTGCCGGCCGGCGCCGAGCTCGCCATCTACAATATCGACACGCATTTCAAGTCCGCCGCCCTGGCCGGGGTACTGGCCGCCCCGGCCCGAAAGCGCGACGGGGTAATAGGCGCCTTCACGCTGCGGGAGGTTGACCCCAAGTGGAGCTTCGCCGCGCTCCGCCCCGACGGGACCGTGGCCGCCACCGCCGAGAAAGAGCAGATCTCCGGGAACGCCCTGACCGGCCTCTATCACTTCACGCGCGCGGAGGATTTCTTCCGAGTTGCGGCGGCGGCGCTGGCCTCGTGCGCGACTACGCGCGGCGAGCATTATGTCGCCCCGCTTTACAACGCGCTCATAGCGGAAGGGCGGTCTTTTTCCCTGGACCTTGCCGAGGTCATCGTGCCGCTGGGCACTCCGGAAGACCTGCTCAAGGCGGAACCTCGTGACTTCTGAGCCCGGCGCCCGGGACGGGCTTTTCTGCTCCATAGTGCTGCCCTGCTACAACGAGGCCGGCAACCTCCCCGGGCTGCTCGCCGGCTTCGCCGCGGGCATCGCCCCCGACATGGAACTGGTGCTGGTGGACAACGCCTCCTCCGACGGCACGGCGGACCTGCTGCGCCGCGAGGCCCCCCGCTTTCCCTTCGCGCGCGTGGTGACGCTGCAGGTCAACCGCGGCTACGGCGCCGGCATCCTGGCCGGGCTGTCAGCGGCGCGCGGCGCCGTGGCCGGCTGGGCGCACGGGGACCTGCAGTACGCCCCGGCCGACATCCTGGCCGCGGCTGAAAGCCTGCGGCCCTTCTCCGGAAAAAAGGTGTTCCTGAAAGGCCTGCGGGCCAACCGCGGGGCGGCCGACGTCTTTTTCACCTCGGGCATGGCGCTGTTCGCCTCGCTGGCGCTGGGCCTGCCGCTGCGCGACATCAACGCGCAGCCCACTTTTTTCAGCCGGGAACTTTTCGAAGGCTGGGCCGAGCCGCCGGCGGATTTCTCGCTGGACCTCTTCGCCTACGCGGACGCGCTGCGCCGCGGCTACCGGCTGCTGCGCCGGCCGGTGCGCCTGGCGCCACGCCCGCACGGCAGCTCCTCCTGGAACCGCGGCCTGGCGGACCGCCTGCGCCTCTCCTGGCGCATGACCGGGGCGGTGCTGGGTACCCGGGCCAGGCTGCGGGCCGGCCGCGCCGGGGCCTGAGCCCGGAAGCCCCCCATTGCCCTCCCCCCCTATAAAATAATAAAATAGAAGTAATGGCGGATTGTATTTTCTGCAAGATCGCCTCAGGCGAGATCCCTAACGTAAAGATAGTTTACGAAGACGAGGCCACGATGGCCTTCCTCGACCTGAATCCCCAGGCCCCGGTCCACGCGCTGGTGATACCGCGCAGGCACATAGACCGCCTGACGGCCGCGGAAGACGGCGACACGGAGCTGCTGGGCAAGCTGCAGCTCACGGCCGCGAAGACGGCGAAGCTTTTGAAAGTGGAAGGCGCCTTCCGCCTGGTGACCAATAACGGCAAGGGCGCGGGGCAGTCGGTGGACCATCTCCACTATCACCTGCTCGGCGGCAGGAAGATGCTCTGGCCCCCGGGCTAGCCGAAGATTTTAAGTCTGCATACCCAAAGGGTGGTGATCAGCGTGGTATTTATTAAAGTCAGAGACGAAGAGTCCATAGAAGAGGCGCTCCGGCGCTTCAAGCACGACTGCGAACGCAACGGCATCCTCAAGGAGATCAAGCGCCGCGAGCATTACGTAACGCCCGCCATGAAGCGCAAGATAAAGTCCCAGGAAGCCCGCCGCAAGGTCCGCAAGGGCCGCCGGTCTTACTAAGCAGCCACCCCGCAAAAGGCCGTCCGCCTAAGGCGGACGGCTTTTTGCCTATCTCGCGCGCGCGTATAATATACATGAGTTCGTCCCCCATTATTGAGCTGATCAGGGAAAAGCTGGACATCATCGATGTCGTCAGCGAGTACGTGCCGTCCCTGAAGCGCGCGGGGCGCAACTACAAGGCCAACTGCCCGTTCCACAACGAGAAGACCCCCTCCTTCACGGTGAACCCGGAGAAAAAGATCTTCTACTGCTTCGGCTGCAATTCCGGCGGCGACATCTTCAAGTTCGTGATGGACATCGAGGGGCTCTCCTTCCCGGAGGCCGCCCGCAAACTGGCGGCCAAGGCCGGCGTGGAATACGGCGACGAGCGCGCCCACCAGATCTCCCCCGAAGACCGGGAGCGCCTGGACCTGAAAAAGATCATGCGGGCCGCCTCCGACTTCTACCAGAAGGCGCTGTTCTCCCCCGCCGGGGAAAAGGCCCGCCTCTACCTGGGCGAGCGCCGCCTCAACAAGATGACCGTGGAGAAGTTCGAGCTCGGCTGGGCGCCCGCCGGCGGCTCCGCGCTGATGGACGAGCTGAAGCAGGCCGGCTGGAGCAGCGACCTGGCCCTGAAGGCCGGCCTGATCACCGAGCGAGAGGGCGGCCGCGTGGCCGACACTTTCCGCGCCCGCGTCATGTTCCCCATCAAGAACCAGTCCGGCGAGACCATCGCCTTCGGCGGCCGCGTGCTGGACCCGGAAGGCATCCCCAAATATCTCAATTCCCCGGAGACGCCGCTGTTCTCCAAGCGCCGCACGCTCTACGGCCTGCACGAGGCGCTGCCGCAGGTGCGCCGCACCGGCCGCCTGCTGCTGCTGGAAGGCTACATGGACGTGATAGGCGCGCACCAGCACGGCGTGGACTGGGCCGTGGCCCCGCTGGGCACCAACCTGACGCTGGAGCATTCCGGCATCGTGCGCCGCTACGCCAAGGACACCGTGGTGATGTTCGACGACGACCGCGCCGGCATCCAGGCCTCGGTGAAGGCCGCCGAGACCTTCATGGAGGCCGGCCTCTACGTGCGCCTCGCGAGCCTCGACGGCGGCCTGGACCCTGACGAATACCTCAACGAGCACGGCCGCGACGCCTTTGAAGCCAAGCTGGCGGCGGCCGCCGACCCGCTGGACTTCCGGATGAATTTATTCTTCAAGAACAAGCCGACTCCTACGGCGCAGGAGAAGGCCCAGGCCATCGCCGTGCTGCTGGAGACCGTGGCCCGGCAGGGCGACGAGGTGCTCAAGAGCGAATGGGTGAAGAACCTCTCCACGCGCTTCGGCGTGGAGCAGGCCTCGGTGCTCAAGCAGCTCCGCAAGACCTCCGTCGCGCTGCCGCGCGAAACGCCCCGCAAGGCCCCCGCGGCCCCGGCGATGCCGCAGATGGAGAAGGGCTACATCCAGCTGCTGCTGCGCGACCCCGGGCTGATAGCCCAGTCGGACGCCCTCGCCCCGGAAGATTTTTGCAGCCCGCTCGCGCGCACGCTGTTCGCCGCGCTGCGGGCGCTGCCGCCGGAAGCGCTGGCCAAGGCCCCCGCCGCCCTGGCGGCGCAGTACCCGGAGCACTCGGCCCTGGTGCACGAGCTCGCCGTGGCCGACCTCGGCCCCGACGCCTCGGGCGGCCGCGACGCCGCCGGGGCGGTACGCATGCTCAAACGCTTTTCTTCGGAGCGGCGCCTGAAAGAACTCAAGGCGCTGCCCTCGATGGACCCGCAGCAGCTGCAGGAATACAGCCGGCTCATGCTGGAGCTGAAATCCTCGGTTAAAGACAAGTAGAGACTACAGGAGACAACTAATGGCACAGCCCAAGAAAGCTTTACGCGACCTGGTGGAACTCGGCAAGGAGCACGGCTACATCACGCTGGAAGAGATGAACCGGTCGCTCACGAACGCGTCCATGTCCAGCGAGGAGATCGACACCCTGATGGGCACGCTCGAGGACCTCGGCATCGAGGTCGTCGACCGCAAGAAATTCAAGATGGTGGCCGCCTCCGAGCGCGAGGCCTACACCGAGGAAT
>MGUG01000009.1 GCA_001799845.1 Elusimicrobia bacterium GWC2_64_44
AGGTGGCGCAGTCGCAGTCCCAGGCCATTCCCGAAGGGGAAGAGGGCTCGATCTCGCTGGCCTCCGAAGACAAAAAAGATATCAGCGACGTGGACGCCAGCGCTCCCGAAGTGGAGAAGCTCGTCAACGCCATCATCCTGGGCGCCCTCAGCATAAAGGCCTCGGACATCCATATCGAGCCGTTCGAGGACCCCAACGGCAAAACTTCCAAAGTGATGGTGCGCTACCGCGTGGACGGCATGCTGCGCCCGGCCTCCTTCACCATCCCGTGGGTGTTCCGCCAGGCCATCAGCGCCAAGATCAAGATCATGTCGAACTCGATGAACATCACGGAGCGGCGCATCCCGCAGAGCGGCCGCATTCAGATCCTCGCCAAGGGCGCGCCCATAGAGTTCCGCGTCGAGATGGTCCCCACCGTGTTCGGCGAGTCCTGCGTCATGCGTATCCTCGACCGCGCCTCGGTGCGCGTCGACATCAAGATCATGGGCTTTTTGCCCGACACCGAGAAGCGCCTGCTGGACCAGTTCAAGGGCATAGGCGGCAAGAAGAACTTCGGCCTGATGCTGGTCTGCGGCCCGACGGGCTCGGGCAAGTCCACCACGCTTTACGGCTGCCTCAACTACGTCAACCGCCCCGACATCAAGATCATCACCGCCGAGAACCCCGTGGAGTACAATATCGACGGCATCATCCAGGTGCCGGTCAACCCGGACGTGAGCCTGGGCGGCAACAAGAAATTCGACTTCGCCAGCGCCCTGCGCTCGTTCATGCGCCTCGACCCCGACGTCATCATGGTCGGCGAGATCCGCGACGAGGAAACGGCGCACATCGCGCTGGAAGCCGCCATGACCGGCCACCTCGTGTTCTCCACCATCCACACCAACGACGCGCCTTCGGCCCTGGAGCGCCTCACGCAGATGGGCCTGCCGCGCTTTGTGGTGGCCAACACCATGAAGGCCGTGCTGGCCCAGCGCCTCGCGCGCCGCCTCTGCAAGGACTGCAAAGAGGAAGTGGATATGTCGCCGGAGGAACTAGCCGTTTTTGAAGCCAATAACGTCAAGGTGCCGACCGGAGCCAAGGTCTGGCGGCCCAAAGGCTGCGACATCTGCAAGGGCACCGGCTTCAAGGGCCGCTGCGGTATGCACGAACTGCTCATCCTCAACGACGAGATCCGCATGCAGCTGCTCAAGGACCCCTCCGCCATCCCCGTCAAAGAGCTAGCCATGAAGAACGGGATGCGCACCATAGCCATGGACGGCCTGGAGAAAGTGCTGATGGGGCTCACCACGGTTAAGGAAGTCCTCGGCGGTACGGGGGACTAACTACAGAGGTTTTACTTCAATGCTAAAGAAACTGGCCTGCTTCGCTCTTATCCCGCTGTTCGGCGCCGCCGCTTCCGCGGCCGACTACGGCGAGTTCTATAATGTCTCCGCCGGGGCTATAAAGCCTTTTGCCCGCGACCTCGGCGGCCTGCTCGGTTCCGGTTCCAACCAGACGGCCCGCCCGCTGGGCTTCGCCGGCTTCGACCTCGGCGTCCGCGGCATGGCGCAGTTCAGGCCTTCGCACGGCAACACGGTGCTGAAGAAGAACAATCTGTTCGGCCTGGGCCTGGTGCAGGCCGAGATAGGCATGCCCTACCGCATAGACGGCTTCGTGCGCGGCGGCAACTTCGAAGGGATCACTGTGGCCGGCGGCGGCCTGCGCTACGGCCTCTGGAACGTCTCCGACGAGAAGTACAAGGTCAACGCCACGCTGGTCGGCATGGCCAACATGGCAACCCACCGCTATTTTTACGCCATCCACTTCAACACCAGCCTGGTCTGCTCGGTCAACGTGCCGGTGCTGGCGCCCTACTTCGGCGTCGGGTACGATTTCACCAAGTTCGAAGCGCAGACCACGGCCGACCCGGCCCTCGCCGGCAAGAAGGTCTACGAGCAGGAACCGCGCTTTACCTTCGGCCTGCGCGCCAAGATGAAGCTGGGCTACCTGGCCGGCGGCCTGACCTACACGCACGACCGCGCGCTGGTTAACGCCAGCGCCGGCTTCCGCTTCTAAAGCGCCTGAGCCAAATGAAAAGGCCCCGGAAGGGGCCTTTTCATTTTGAGGGGCGGGGGGCTAGCCTTTGAACTTCTCTTTGTAGTCCCGGCGCAGCTCCCGGTCCAGATCGCGCTTCTTGATCGTCTCGTGCTTGTCCGCGGCTTTCTTGCCTTTGGCCAGGCCCAACAGCACCTTGGCCCAGCCGTTCTTGAAGTATAGCTCAAGGGCTACGAGGGACATGCCTTTGGTGGTAAGGGCGCCCGTGAGGCGCTTTATCTCCTGGCGCTTCAGCAGCAGCTTGCGCGTACGCACGGGGTCCAGCGCCTCGAGAGTGTTGAAGGCGTAGGGCGCTATATGCAGGCCGTAAAGGTACAGGCCGCCCTTGTCGGCGCGGGCGAAGGCCGAGGTCATGGTGGCCTGCTTGAGGCGTAAGGACTTCACCTCGGGGCCCTCCAGGGCCAGGCCGGCCTCGTAGGTGTCGGTTATGAAATAGTCGTGCCGGGCCTTGCGGTTGGTCGCCACAGCCTCTATTCTTTCCGCCTTTTCCGCTTTCACCATTGTTTCATGTTACCAAATATCCTAAAATTATAAAACCGCGACCCAAGTAAAGTGCAGTGCTCCTCTCAGGAGGGGTTCAGCGAGCGGGACGCCGAAGGCGGCAAAGCGAGCGACGACGAAACGGGGAACCTGGGTTCCCCTTGTAGAGCACCCGGCCGTCAACAGGCCGGGCCGCTAATCGGCCCCGCGCCAGGCGCGGGGTGCGACAGAGGGAGAGGTGGCCGAGCGGTTGAAGGCGCAGACCTGGAAAGTCTGTATACTCGAAAGGGTATCAAGGGTTCGAATCCCTTCCTCTCCGTAGTTTTATACCTAAAAGAATCCCCCGGAAGCGGGGGATTCTTTATTGCGGGGGGTAATGTGACCGACAGGCCGGATTTATTGTTGACAAGGTTTTGGGTAGTTATGTAGATTAATAGAAACCCCTGAGGCATCATTATATATATCATCCATGGGGGGAAGGTTAAGGAGGAAGTAACTGAATGAAGAACAATAAGAAAGGCTTCACCCTGATAGAGCTCATGATCGTAGTCGCGATCATCGGTATTCTGGCGGCCATCGCCATACCGAAATTCGCCGACCTCATCAACAAGTCCAAGGAAGGCGCCACGAAGGGCGCTCTCTCCTCGGTCCGCAGCGCTATCCAGGTGTACTACGGTGACAACGAAGGCTGGTTCCCGGCCGACACCCTCACCTGCATCACCCTGAACGCCAAGTACATCGGCGAGATCCCGCTTGCCAAGATGCCCGGCACCGCCCATGGCGACGCCCGCGGCGTGGCCGCGGTCTCTAACGGCGGCGCGGTTACCGACGCTACCGGTTGGGCCTACTTCAACGACCCGACGCATGCCGCCAGCTGGGGCAACTTCGTCGTGGCCTGCACGCACGAGGACATCAAGGGCCGCGACGGCGGTACCACTGTGTTCTCCCCCTGGTCCACCTTCTAATCGAAGGCAGAACAGGAATAAAAGACCCCGCGTCGCAAGGCGCGGGGTTTTTTTTGACATGGCGCTAATAGTTATGTAAATTGGAACAACCCACTGGCATCATATATTATCATCCATTGGGGCATAGTCAAGGAGGAAGTAACTGAATGAACAACAACAAGAAAGGCTTCACGCTGATAGAGCTCATGATCGTAGTCGCGATCATCGGTATTCTGGCGGCCATCGCCATACCGAAATTCGCCGACCTCATCAACAAGTCCAAGGAAGGCGCCACGAAGGGCGCTCTCTCCTCGGTCCGCAGCGCTATCCAGGTGTACTACGGTGACAACGAAGGCTGGTTCCCGGCCGACACGCTCACCTGCATCACCCTGAACGCCAAGTACATCGGCGAGATCCCGCTGGCCAAGAAGCCCGGTACCGCCCATGCCGACACCCGCACCGTGACCGCGGTCTCTAACGGCGGCGCGGTTACCGACGCTACCGGCTGGGCCTACTTCAACGACCCGACGCACGCCGCCAGCTGGGGCAACTTCGTCGTGGCCTGCACGCACGAGGACATAAAGGGCCGCGACGGCGGTACCACTGTGTTCTCCCCCTGGTCCACCTTCTAATCGAAGGCAGAACAGGAATAAAAGACCCCGCGTCGCAAGGCGCGGGGTTTTTTTTGACATGGCGCTAATAGTTATGTAAATTGGAACAACCCACTGGCATCATATATTATCATCCATTGGGGCATAGTCAAGGAGGAAGTAACTGAATGAACAACAACAAGAAAGGCTTCACGCTGATAGAGCTCATGATCGTAGTCGCGATCATCGGTATTCTGGCGGCCATCGCCATACCGAAATTCGCCGACCTCATCAACAAGTCCAAGGAAGGCGCCACGAAGGGCGCTCTCTCCTCGGTCCGCAGCGCTATCCAGGTGTATTACGGTGACACCGAAGGCTGGTTCCCGGCCGACACGCTCACCTGCATCACCCTGAACGCCAAGTACATCGGCGAGATCCCGCTGGCCAAGAAGCCCGGTACCGCCCATGCCGACACCCGCACCGTGACCGCGGTCTCTAACGGCGGCGCGGTTACCGACGCTACCGGCTGGGCCTACTTCAACGACCCGACGCACGCCGCCAGCTGGGGCAACTTCGTCGTGGCCTGCACGCACGAGGACATAAAGGGCCGCGACGGCGGTACCACTGTGTTCTCCCCCTGGTCCACCTTCTAATCGAAGGCAGAACAGGAATAAAAGACCCCGCGTCGCAAGGCGCGGGGTTTTTTTATGCCCGGGCAATTGTTAGAATATAGGCATGGAACTCGCTGTGCCCGCCTTTGTCCTCGGCCTCATCTTCGGCAGTTTTCTCAACGTCTGCATCGCCCGGCTGCCCAAGGACGAGTCGCTGTCCTTCCCGCCTTCTAAGTGCCCCAAGTGCCAGGCGCCCATAAAATTTTACGACAATGTGCCGGTGCTCAGCTTCCTGCTGCTGCGAGGCCGCTGCCGCGCCTGCGGCGCGCCTATCTCGGCGCGCTATCCGTTCGTGGAGCTGCTCACCGGACTGGCCACGGCGCTGTTCGTCTGGAAATGGCACGCCAGCCCCGCCTGGCTGGCCGTCAGCCTGCTGTCGGTGTACGTGCTGATAGTGGTCAGCGTGATCGATTTCGAGACCATGCTGATCTCCGACGCCTTCTCCCTGGCGCTGTTCGTGCTCGGCGTCGGCGGCAGCGTGATCAATCCTTTCTTCGAGGGCTCGTGGGCGGCGCGGCTGGGCACCACGGCGCTCGGCGCGGCCGCCGGCGCGGGCTTTATCTGGGGGCTGGCGCTGCTGGGCAAGGCGATCTACAAGAAAGAGGCGGTCGGCGAGGGTGACATCTTCCTGATGGGCGGCATCGGCGCGTTGTGCGGCTGGCAGGGCGTCGTCACGGCCGTCATCATGGCTTCCTTCTTCGGCTCTGTTTACGGCGTGAGCCTGCTGCTGCTCAAGCGGGCGGACCGCATGTCGCATATGCCTTTCGGGCCGTTCCTGGCGCTGGGCGCGGCGATAAACCTCTACTCGCTGGTGCGGCCCGAGGACTTCTTTTTCACGCTGCCGTTCTGACGGAGCGCGCCGGTATTTCGGGAAGCGCGTCTTTTTTGCTATACTATTTATCCGAAGTTTTGTTCTTTAATACTTGGTTGGGTGGCTGAGCGGTCAAAAGCAACGGTCTGTAAAACCGTCGGGCTACGCCCTACATAGGTTCGAATCCTATCCCAACCATACTTTCCGGATTTAAGCGCGGGTGGCGGAACTGGCAGACGCGCACGGCTCAGGACCGTGTGACCGAAAGGTCTTATGGGTTCAACTCCCTTCCCGCGCATATTTAGGCCGCAGCAGAAATGCTGCGGCCTTTTTATTTATAGGCCTTCTGGTAACTCGCGCTATGGTGCCGGGGGACCGGAGCGCAAAACGCGTTCGCGCACACCGTACGCTCACTCTGCCTCAGCCCTCGGCGCTGCGCAAGCCTCGGGCTTCGGAAGGTTTTGCTAATCCGGTCCCCCTGCACCAGCGCCGGCGCACGCGCAGTCAACTAAGGGGGGATTGCTGCTGAAAATCTGCGCGACCTTTCCGTTCCTTCCGGGGGGGCGCAAATAGTATAATTAAAGAAGGAAGTATTAATAAATCTTATAGCCTAGCAAAGGACAACTATGTGTCTCGCCGTGCCGGGTAAGATCCTCTCCCTTAAAAATAATAACGCCGAAGTGGACTTCAGCGGCGTCAAGCGCCAGGTCTCGCTGGACCTGGTGCCGGCCGCCAGGAAGAACGACTACGTCCTCGTTCACGCCGGTTTTGCCATCCAGGTCCTGGACCCCAAAGAGGCGGCCGAAACCCTCAAGGTGTTCGCCGAGGTCTTCGGCAAGGACCACGCCGATGCGTCCGGCCCGCTGGGGCATAACAAGCCATGAAGGGCGCCGAACAGTTCTCCTCGCCGCTGTGGCGCGACCGCGCCCTCGCCGCCGCCGCCCTCTCCGAGATGGAGAAGCTCGTCGCTGCCGCCTCTGAAAAGACCGGCGGTACGGTCAACTTCATGGAAGTCTGCGGCACGCACACCATGGCCATAGCGGCCAGCGGCATGCGCAGGCTTTTCCCGAAGAAATTGCGGATGCTGTCCGGCCCCGGCTGCCCGGTCTGCGTCACCTCCCAGGGAGATATAGACCGCGTCCTCGCGCTGGCGGGGCTTCCCGGCGTTATCATAACCACCTTCGGCGACATGCTGAAGGTGAAAGGCTCCAAAGGCCTGGACCTGCACGCCATGCGCGAGCGCGGCGCCGACGTGCGCGTGGTCTATTCCCCGCTAGACGCCGTAGCCCTGGCGGAGGCCGCCCCGGACCGGCAGGTGGTCTTCATCGGCGTCGGCTTCGAAACCACCGCGCCCGTCATCGGCGGCGCCGTGGTCCGCGCCAAGAAGGCGGGGCTCGCGAACTTCTCCTCCACCGCGTTCTTCAAGCTGGTCCCGCCCGCGCTGGAGCTGCTGCTGTCCGACCCGGAGAACCGCATCCACGGGTTCATGCTGCCCGGCCACGTCAGCGCCATCATCGGCCTGGAGCCGTACCGCTTCGTCGCCGAGAAGTACAAGGTGCCCTGCGCCGTCACCGGCTTCGAGCCGCTGGACATCCTTACCGGCATTAACATGCTGCTCAAACAGATCGCAGCAGGCAAGCCGGAGATAGCCGACGAATATTTCCGCGCGGTGAAGGCGGGGGGCAACCCGGCCGCCCAGAAGCTCCTGGCCGAGGTCTTCACGGTCTGTCCCGCCTCGTGGCGCGCCATCGGCACCGTAGAGGGCACGGGGCTCAAGTTCTCGAAGGCCTACGAAGACTTCGACGCGGTGAAGCGCTTCAAGATCCCTTATTCCGACGCGCCCGAGCCCAAGGGCTGTTTGTGCGGCCAGATCCTGCTCGGCAAGGCGCTGCCGCCGGACTGCCGCCTCTTCGGCAAGGCCTGCACGCCCTCAGACGCCGTCGGGCCCTGCATGGTGTCTTCTGAAGGGGCCTGCGCCGCCTGGTTCAAGTACGGAGGCTGAGTGAACATCGAAACCCTTAAAGTTTTCCGCGACCTGTCGGATACCGGCAGCTTTTCAAAGACCGCCGAGCTGAACTACATCTCGCAGTCCGCCGTCAGCCAGCAGGTGAAAAAGCTGGAGCTGGTGCTGAAATGCAAGCTGTACCACCGCCAGGCGGGCAAGATAACGCTGACGCCCTGCGGCGAGAAATTCTACGACGCCGCCAGGAAGGTCTCGTCCGTCTACGACGGAGCGCTGCGCACCATTAAGGCCCTTTCGCGGGACCGGCAGGGCGACGAGATCAAGATCTCCACCATCTACAGCGCCGGCATCTACATCATCCAGAACTACGTCCGGCAGTTCCTCGCGCAGAACCCAGGGGCCCGCATCAGCGTGGAGTACCGGCAGTTCTCGCAGATCTATACCGACGTCAGCTCGGGCAAGGCCGACTTCGGCTTCCTGGCCTGCCCCTACCGCAAGGCGCCGGGCCTGGTGATGGTGCCGGTGGCCCGCGACGAGATGGCCCTGATAGCCGGCGCCGGCTCGCCGCTGGCGGGGCGCAAGTCGGTCAGCGTGCGCGACCTCGAGGCCATGGATTTCATCTTCTTCGGCAGGGCTTTCCCGTCGCGGCGCTACATAGACGCTTTCCTGCGGCGCCACGGCGTGAAGCCCCGCGTGAAGATGGAGCTCGACAATATCGAGACTATCAAGACCGCCGTGGCCTCCGGCGCCGGCGTCTCATTGCTGCCGCGCACGGCCATCCGCGAGGAGGAGAACGGCGTCAGCCTGCACGCGCTGAAGATCTCCGACGCGGAGTTCCTGCGCCCCATCTACCTGGTCTATAGCCGCACCCGCGCGCTTTCCGCCCCGGCCAAGAACTTTATGAGTATCTTCGACAACCTTAAGAAAACCGCGGGGAGGCCCTGATGGCCGCCCTGGAAAAAGTGGTGCTGGCCCACGGCAGCGGCGGGCGCCTCAGCCGCGAGCTGGTAGAGAAAGTCTTCCTGAAGGCCTTCTCCAACCCGGCGCTCGCGCCTCTCGAGGACGCCGCCGAGGTTAAGATCCCCGGCGCTACCCTCGCCTTCACCACCGACTCTTATGTTGTCACTCCGGTGGAATTCCCCGGCGCCGACATCGGCCGCGTGGCCGTCTGCGGCACCGTCAACGACCTGGCCGTCAAAGGCGCGCGGCCGCTTGCCCTGTCGGCCGGCTTCATCCTCGAAGAAGGCTTCTCCGGGGCCCTGCTGGCCCGCATAGCCGCTTCCATGCGCCGCGCGGCCGACGAGGCCGGGGTCAAGATAGTGACCGGCGACACCAAGGTGGTGGAGCGCGGCAAGGCCGACGGCGTCTTTATCAACACCTCAGGCGTAGGTCTTATCCCGAAAGGCCGGCGCCTCACCTCGTCTTCCGTCAGGGCGGGCGACGTCATTATCGTCAGCGGCAACCTGGCCGAGCACGGCGTGGCCGTGATGAACGCCCGCGACCGCCTGGGCCTGGAGGGCGGGATAAAGAGCGACGCGGCCCCGCTCAACGGACTCGCCGAAACGGTACTCAAAATTCCCGGCGTGCGCGCCATGCGCGACATCACCCGCGGCGGTCTCGCCACGGTGCTCAACGAAGTGTCCGGCGCCTGCGGCCTGGGCCTGGAGCTCGACGAGGAAGCCGTGCCGGTGGCCGTGCCCGTCAAGAACGCCTGCGCCCTGCTGGGCCTGGACCCGCTCTACGTGGCCAACGAGGGGAAGCTGGCCCTCTTCTGCTCGCCGGAGGCCGCGCCCAGGGTGCTGCGCGCCATGCGGGCCCACCGCTACGGCCGCAACGCCGCCCTGGTCGGCCGCGCCGTCAAGGAAAAGCAGCCGCGGGTGCGGCTGAACACCGCCATAGGCGGCTCGCGCATCCTGCTGATGCTCGAAGGAGAGCAGCTGCCGCGCATCTGCTGATATGAAAAAAACCCTGCTGTGGCTGGTCAGCCTGCTCATCACCCTGTCTTTCGCCGTCTACCAGCGCAAGACCGGGCCGACCTACCCGGTCAAAGGGAGCAGCGTAGAGGGCACCGACATCTATTATTACTACCTGCCGCGCAGCTGCACCTCCGGCGACAGCCCTGATTGCCTCATCAATATCAGTTCGCGGAAACCGGCGGCGGGCCGGGTGGAATGGCGCCGCTACAAGACCGGGGACCCCTTCGCCAGCGTCCCCCTGGAATTTAAGAACGGGCGCCTCTTCTTCTATCTGCCGTCCCAGCCGCCGGCCGGCAAGCTGGAATACCGCGTCTTCGTGCAGGCGGGGGGAGGGGAACTTGAACTGGCGGGCAGGCCGCTCGTGACGCGCTTCAAGGGCGCGGTGCCGGGCTGGGTCCTGACCCCGCACATCGTTCTGATGTTCCTCTTCATGCTGTTCTCGGTGCGCATCTTCCTGACGGCCGCCTTCGGCGCGCCGCCGGTGAAGCACTCCGTGCCGGCCACGGTGCTGTTCCTGCTCGCCGGCGGCTTCGTCTTCGGGCCTATCACGCAGTATTACGCCTTCGGGGCTGCCTGGACCGGCTTCCCTTTCGGTTACGACCTGACGGACAACAAGACGCTGCTGATGCTGCTGGCCTGGCTGCCGGCGCTATGGGTAGTGCTGAAGGGGAAGCCCGCGCGCCTGTGGCTCAACGTCGCCTTCGCCGTCACCGCCGCCGTCTACCTGGTGCCGCACAGCATGTTCGGCAGCGAACTGGATTATAAAAAAGGCGAAGTCGTGACCGGCAAATAATGGCTTCCGCGGTAAGAAAACACATCCTCGTTAAAGGCGTGGTGCAGGGCGTAGGCTTCCGCCCGCACGTCTATAAGCTCGCCGCCGAGTACAAGCTGGGCGGCTGGGTAAAGAACGACGCTTCCGGAGTTACCATAGAAGCCGAAGGCCGGGCCCCGGCGGTGGAAGCCTTCATAAAAGCCATCGCGGCCCGCCGGCCCGCGGCGTCCCGGGTGGATTCCCTGGTCAGCCGCGCGGTAGCCGCGACCGGCGAAAGAACTTTCTCCATAACCAAAAGCGGCGGCAAGGCCCCCGCCGCCGCCATCATCCCGGCCGACCTCGCGCTCTGCGCCGACTGCCGCCGGGAACTGCTGGATCCCGCCGACCGAAGGCACCTCTACCCTTTCACCAACTGCACCAATTGCGGCCCGCGCTTCACCATAGTCAAAAGCGTGCCTTACGACCGCCCCGCCACCACGATGGCGGGCTTTAAGATGTGCCCCGACTGCCGGCGCGAGTACTCGGACCCCCTGGACCGGCGCTTTCACGCCCAGCCCAACGCCTGCCCCGTCTGCGGCCCGTCGGTAAGGCTCGAGAGCTCGGGAAAGACTTTGGACGGCCCCGCCGCCCTGGAGCGGACCGCCGAGCTGCTGATAGCCGGCGGGATAGGTGCGCTGCAGAGCCTCGGCGGCTTCCACCTGGCCTGCCGCGCCGACCACGCGGCCGCGCTGGAACAGCTGCGGGCCGCAAAGAGCCGGCCGCATAAACCTTTCGCCGTGATGGTGCCTTCGCTCGCGGCCGCCCGCAAACTCTGCGCCGTCTCCGACGCGGAAGCCGCCGCGCTGGCGTCCGCGCAAGCCCCGGTAGTTATGCTGCGCCGCCGCGCTAAAAAGTTCTCGGAACCTGCCCCCGGGCTCTCGCGGCTGGGCGTGATGCTGCCCTATACGCCGCTGCACGCCGCGCTGTTCGCCCTGCTGGCTGAAAAAGGCTTCTCCGGGCCGCTCGTGATGACTTCGGGCAATTTCCGCGACGAGCCCATCTGCAAGGACAGGCCCGAAGTGGCCGCCCGGCTGAAAGGCGTTGCGTCCTTTACTCTGTCCCACGACAGGCCCATCCATAACCGCGCCGACGATTCCGTGGCCTACGAGGCCGCGGGGGAACTGCGCCTCGCGCGCCGGGCGCGCGGCTATGTGCCGGCCGCGGTAAAACTCGCCGCCGGCGGGCCTGCCGTGCTGGCCTGCGGCGCCGACCTGAAGAACGCTTTCTGCCTGACCCGCGGTCCCGAGGCCTTCCTCTCGCAGCATATCGGCGACCTGTCCGAGCTGAAGAACCAGGAGTTCTTCGGCGAGACGCTGGTCAAGCTCAGGCGCCTGCTCAAGGTCTCCCCGTCGGTGGTTGCGCACGACCTGCACCCTGACTACGCCTCGGCCGCCCTGGCGCGCGCCCTGCCCGGCCGCAAGGTGGCCGTGCAGCATCACGCCGCGCATGCGCTCAGCGTGGCGGCCGAACACGGCCTGGAGGAACCGTTCATCGGCCTGGTCTGGGATGGTACCGGCTACGGCACGGACGGCAATATCTGGGGCTCCGAAATACTGGTGGTGGAGCGCAAGGGCTGGTACAGGGCCGGGCATCTGAAATATTTCCCGCTGCCCGGCGGCGACGCCGGCGCCCTCAAGGCCTGGCGCCCCGCGCTGGCGCTGCTCAAGGCCGCCTTCGGCCGGGACTGGGCGCCAAAAGCGGGCCGGTTATTCTCCGGCGTGCCGGCGGCAGAACTGCGTACCGTGGAACGGATGGCGGACGCGGGGATAAACTCGCCCCTGACTTCCAGCATGGGCCGGCTTTTCGACGCTTTCGGCTTTTTCGCCGGGGTAAGGAGCGAAGCCACGTACGAGGCGCAGGGCCCGATGGAACTGGAGAGCCTGCTGCCGGCCCGCGCCGCCGGCGCGTATAAGTTCGACCTGCGCCGCGTTAAAGGCATGGTGGAGATAGATCCCGCGCCGGCGGTGAGGGCCGCGGTGCGGGACCGCCTGGCCGGCCGGCCGCCCGCGGTCATCTCGGCACGGCTGCACGCAGGCCTGGCCAGAACCGCGGCCGAAGCCGCAGCCGCCGTGGCGCTTGAATGTAACCTCAAGACGGTCTGTCTTTCCGGCGGCGTGTTCCAGAACAGGGTACTGCTGGAGGGCGTGACCGCGGCGCTGGAGAAGGCAGGCTTCAAGGTCTACTCCAACCGGCAGGTCCCTGCTAACGACGGCGGCATCGCCCTGGGCCAGGCTTGGTACGCCTTAAAGGACTTCAAGCCGGTGTAACTTCCGATAATAAAGAAAAGGCCCCTCGCAGGAGGGGCCTTTCTTTTTATTGCGGAAGCTTCTTAGCGGATATTGCCTTCCGTCGCGTGGGTGTTGGCGGCGGGGGCGGCGTCCTTGGCGGTCAGCCACTGCTGGAACTCGTCCCACTTGCCGTCCTTCGCCCAGGCCAGCTCGTTGTAGTTCGTGTCGAAGCTCCAGCCGGGCAGGTACACGCCCAGGCCGTAGGCCTTCTTGAACTTGTCGCCGGTGGTGGCGTTGTCGACGAGCACCTTGTTGTAGAACTGGTTCATGACCTCGACGGTCTTGGCCTTCAGCGCGGCCGACTTGGCCTTGGCGTGCACCAGCTCCATGAAGTGCGTCAGGTCCTTGGACCCGGCCCCGCCGAAGCCGACGGCGGCGGAGCGCGCCTCGGTCAGCATGGCTTTGTCTTCCTGCATGGCGAGGTCCGCCCAAGCGTCCAGCAGCTGGCGGTACTTCACCAGGCCGGAGGTGCGGATGGCGCTCTGCGTGGTGGCGGTGCCCTTGGGCGCGTAGAAGGCCTTGTAGCCCTGCACGGCCGCGGCGGCCATCACG
>MGUG01000010.1 GCA_001799845.1 Elusimicrobia bacterium GWC2_64_44
CTCCAAGCACATGCACATCTCGATGGACAAGGTGAAGAACGCCCTGAAGATCATGCAGGACCCGATCTCCCTGTCCACCCCGATAGGCGAGGACGAGGATTCCCACCTCGAGGACTTCATCGAGGACAAGACAGGCCTGCCGCCGTCCAACTCGGCCGTGGACCTGCTGCGCCGCCGCGAGGTGACCAAGATATTGGACACCCTCACCGACCGCGAGGCCAAGATCATCAAGCTGCGCTTCGGCATCGAGACCGGCTACCCCCGCACCCTCGAGGAAGTGGGCAAGATCTTCCGCGTCACGCGCGAGCGCGTGCGTCAGATCGAGGCCAAGGCCATCCGCAAGCTGCGGCACCCCAGCCGCAGCAAGATGCTGCGGGACTACCTCGACTGAGGCCCCCGAGACAAAGAAAAAGCCCCGGCTGCCCGGGGCTTTTTCTTTGGGCCGTCAGCGGCCTACTTCTCGTCCTTGTTCTCGGTGAAGAGGCTCTTCAGGATGTCGTGCGCCAGGTCCTTCGCGCCCAGGCCCACGGCGATGGCGAAGGAGAGTCCCAGCGAGATGAAGACGATGTCCAGGCCGCGGTAAATGGTCTTCATCTTGATGCCGAGCTGCTCGATGGCGGCGATGATGGTCAGCACCACGATCACGAAGTTCACCATCTTCGCGAGCGAGCGGCCGCCGCGCAGGTTGTTGGAGGTGGCGGAGTTCATCACCACGTCGGACATGAACCTGGCGAACATCAGGCCGCCGAAGCCGATGAAGATGGCCGCGACCAGGTTGGGCAGGAAGCCCATGGCGCGCTGCAGGATCTCTGAGATCACCGTCAGGTTCAGGATGTTGGCGGCGGTCACCATGAAGACCAGCAGCAGCGCCCAGTAGACGATGAAGGACAGCACGTGCGACGGCGACTTGCCGAAGCCGAAGCGGATAAAGAGCTCGTTGATGCCCACGCTGCTGGTGTGGGTATCCAGCTTTATCTTGCGCAGGAACTGCTCGAGCAGCGAGCTGACGATGCGGGCGATGAAAAGCCCGAACAGCACGAAGGCGAAGGCCGCCACCAGTTTGGGCACGTAGGCGGAGAAGTTGTTCCAGACCTCGAGCACCGGCTGAAAAAAAGGTTCAGTGATTTCGTTTAGCATGTATCCTCCAGGGACTTCGCTATTCTAATATTTATCTCCGGGGCAAAGCAAAAGCCCGGGAGCTCCCGGGCTTTGGCGGGCGCCGCGCGGCGGTTTAAAGAGAGTTCTTAACCTTGACCGGGTCGGTGTGCAGCGGCTTCTTCACGGCCGGCTTCTTGAGGACCTTGTGCTGCCCGGCGCCCCTGGAGATCGGGGCGTCGCGCATCACCGGCTTCTTGGTCTCTTTGGAGGAGCTCTCGTCCTTGATGACCTGCTTGAGCATCTCCCTGGCCCCTTCGCGATAAAGCGGGTCGGTCACGGAGACGGCGTCGAAATCGGTATAGCCGGCCTTGTCCTGCGCCGCGGCGGGCCTGGCCTGCGGGGCGGCTTTGCGCGCGGCGGAAAGCTTCAGCCCGGCCTTGACCGGAGTGTTAAGGGCCAGGAGCACGGGGTCCAGGGCGCTGGCCCCGGCGGCGAAAAAAATAACGGCCGAAGCCGCATACAGGAAAGCGCGAACCTTGAGCATGGAAACCTCCGGAGTGGACGCAGATCGCATATTAACAGTATGACACAAAAGCGGCCCGCGCGGAAGTGGCTTTGGGCCCACCCGGGGCTGGGCCCACCGGCCCCGGCCCCCCCCCCGGCGCGGCGCCGCTTTGCCGGCTGCCCCGCCGGCATTGCGCGGTTCCCGTTGATTTTTTCCCGCTCTTTTGCTAACATATATCTACTATGTACGCAATCATCGAAACAGGCGGCAAGCAGTACTGGGTAGTCCCCGGCGAGATCCTGCAGGTTGAAAAGCTCACAGCGAAGGAAGGCGAGGAAATCTCCTTCAAGGCGCTGTGGTCTGCCTCCCAGGACGAAAAAAACGCCTCGGCTGCGAAGTCTCCCTCCGCCAAGGTAACAGCCCGGATAGTCCGGCATCTCCGCGGCCCCAAGATCATCGTTTTCCGCAAGAAAACCAAGAAAGCCTACGAAAAAGGCTCGGGGCACCGCCAGGAACTGACTGAGATAGAAGTTAAGAATATCCAGTTGGCATAGTTTCTGAGCCAGCCGTGAAGCTTCCCCCCGGGGCGGCGGCCGGCATATCAACAAAGAGGTCCCATCATGGCAGGTACAAAATCACAGGGCTCAAGCGTAAACGGCCGTAACAGCCCCGGCCAGCGTCTCGGTGTAAAGCGCTACGGCATGCAGAAAGTCAACGCGGGCGAGATCCTGGTCCGCCAGCGCGGCACCAAGTTCCTGCCCGGCGCCAACGTAAGGCGCGCCTCCGACGACACGCTGTTCTCCATCGTCACGGGCGTGGTCAAGTTCGAGTGGGCCAAACGCGGCAAGAAGCAGATCAGCGTTTATCCCGAAGCGAAATAACCTTCCCTGACGGTTGAAACCTCCCGGGCGCAGAACGGCCGGGAGGTTTTTTATTAGCGGTGACCCTATGACCAAACCCAAGAGCAATAATTTTATCGACACGGCCCACATCTTCCTCAAGGCCGGCGACGGCGGCAACGGCGCCTCCTCCTTCCGCCGGGAGAAGTTCATCCCCTACGGCGGGCCCGACGGCGGGCACGGCGGCAAGGGCGGCAGCATCTGGCTGGAAGCCTCCGCCAATATCACCACCCTGTCAGAGATCGCCTTCCACCCCCACATCACGGCGCAGAACGCCTGGCCCGGCGGCGGCAAGAAATGCGACGGCCACAACGGCGAGGACAAGACCCTTTACGTGCCCTGCGGCACGGTGGTAAAGCGCGACGGAAAGGTCATGGCGGACCTCAAGGAGAACGGGCAGCGCCTGCTGCTCGCCAAGGGCGGGCGCGGCGGCCGCGGCAACACGGCCTTCAAGACGCGCTTCAACACGGCGCCCAAGATCTCGGAGAACGGCGAGCCCGGCGAGAAGTTCGAGGCTTTCCTCGAGCTCAGCGTGCTGGCCGACGTCGGGATGGTCGGGTTCCCCAACGCCGGCAAGTCCACGCTGCTGGCCTCCATCTCGGCAGCGCGGCCCAAGGTGGCGGACTACCCGTTCACCACGCTCAGCCCCAACATCGGCATCGTGACGCATAAAGGCAAAAGCTTCGCCGCCGCCGACATCCCGGGCCTTATCGAGGGCGCGCACGAAGGCAAAGGCCTGGGCGACCTGTTCCTCAAGCATATCCTGCGCACCAAGATCCTCATCCACCTGGTGGACCCGCGCGGTTTCGGAGACCTGAAGCCGGAGAAGGCCGTGCGGGTCATCGAGAAGGAGCTGAAAGAGTATCACCCCCTCCTGGCCAAGAAGCAGGCCATCCTCGCGCTCAACAAGTCCGACCTGCCGGAAACGGAGCAGGTCTACGAGACGCTGAAGAAGAAATTCAAGAAGAAGGAGATCTTCCTGATCTCGGCCGCCACCGGCAAGGGCGTCAGCAAGCTGCTGGACCACGTGATAAAACTGCTGCCGGCCATCAAGGCGGAAGAGCTTTACCAGGCGGCCGGCCCGACCAGCACCTCCTACAAGCGGCCCGGCGAAGGCTTCGTGATAGGCCGCAACGACGCCGGCGCCTACGTGGTCAGCGGGGCGCGGGTGGAGAAGCTGATAGCCATGACCAACTTCGCGCAGCCAGACTCCTGGGACCGCCTGCGCCGCATCTTCCGCACGATAGGCCTGGACAAGGCCCTGAAGAAGGCCGGCGCCGGCGATGGCGACTTCGTGCGGATAGGCGCCAAGGAATTCGAGTGGAGCGACTCCGTTCCCGAGGAAGGCCGCCCCGGCAAGTTCGCCTACAAGTACAAGAAGTTCAAGGCCGAATACGGCGGGATAACCTGAGCCCGCAGCGCCAAAAAAAGAAAAACCCCGGGCCGTCCCGGGGTTTTTCTTTGCCCGCAAGCTCGTCAGTAGATGGTGCCCCAGTCGCGGGTGGTGACGCGGAATTCCACGCGGCGGTTCAGGGCGCGCTCCTTCTCGGTGGTGCCCTTGATCAGCGGCTGCGTTTCGCCGTAGCCGTAGACCCGCACGGAGTCGGGGTGCACACCTTTGCGGGCCAGGTACATCTTGACCGCGCCGGCCCGCTCCTGGGAAAGCTGCTCGTTGAATGCCGCGGAGCCCGAATCGTCGGTATGGCCGGAGACGATGAGCTTCAGGCGGTTATGGTGGATCAGCACCTCGGCGACCTTGTCGAGCAGCTCGTGGGAACTGGCCTTCAGCGTGGCCGACCCGAGCTCGAACTCCACCGGCGGGATCTCGCGGCTCGAGACCATGTCCATCACGCTCTTGAGCTCCAGGTCGGCGCGGCGCGCTTCCTCGCGCTCGGCCGGGGTCAGCTGCCTGGCGCAGCCGCAGACCGCCAGCGCGCAGGCCAACAGAAAAGATAATTTCATCACAGTGCCCTCCCCTCGTAATTGCCGCCCGTTATGGAGCCTATCAAGGTCTCCCGGCGGAACCTGTAACCCCTGGCGAAAGCGGTGTTGCTGAGCAGCAGCGGCGGCGTGGCCGCGATGGTGGCGTAGACGCGGCTGCGCCTGATATGGGGCCTGTCAGCCGGGTCCAGCAGGTTGGAGTGAGCGGCCTCCTCCAGCGTGTCCATGGCCCAGTAGACGGGCCAGATGACGGCGGCGCGCAGGGCCAGCTCGGTCTTGGGAATGGCGGCCACGAATGCCTCGCACTGGTCCAGGCGGTCGATGGCCCAGTAAGTCCATTTGGCGGCCAGCTCCCTGATGCGCCCCATGCTGGCGGGGCGCAGCAGGTCGGCCGGCGCCAGGTTGCGCGTGTCCAGGTCCTCCTGCGGCAGGTAGCAGCGGCCCAGGCGCAGGTCCCCGGCCAGGTCCTTGAGGATATTGGTGAGCTGCAGGGCGGAGCCGATCATCTCCGCGTCCTTCTCCGACGGAAAATCCACGGCCCCGGCGTTGGAGCGGCGGATGGCCGCGCGATAGAGGCGCGCCCAGAAGACGCCCGGCACGCCCCCTATCAGGCGGCAGTAGCGTTCCAGGTCGGCCCCGGTCTTCAGGGCGGCGGGGGCCGCGCCGGGAAAGGCGCGGACGTCGGTCTCCATGCCGGCGGCCACGCCGGAGACCAGGTCGCTGAAAAGCGTTTTATCGTCGGGCGGCACCGAGGCGTAGACCGAGAAGATCTTGCCGGACTTCAGCAGCAGCTCGCGCTCGCCCTGCTGCGGCGCCTGCGCGGCCAGCGCGGAGAATTTTTCGGCCAGGGCGGCCTGCGCCTCGGGCCTGGCGAAACCGCGGGCCAGCTCCAACACCTTCAGTTTCTCGGCGGCGGAGACTCCGGGGGCGTCGGTCACCGTGTCCAGCGCGCGGCAGAGCAGGTAGCCCAGCCCCATGTGGGTCCGCAGCGGCTCGGGCAGGATATTCACGCTCAGGTACAGCGAGCGCGATACCTTCTTGAGTATGGTCTTTATTTCGCCAGAAAGGCGGGTCCCGCTCTTATCCATTGATTAAATTCTACAAAAAATAGGGCCCGGCTTCAGACCGGGCGCTCCGCCTCGGCGGCGCCCAGCTCACCCGCGGCGAGCGCGCCCTGGCCCTGCCTGCCGTAGACCGGCGCGGCGTGCGCGGAGATCTCGTCGACTTTGGAGGCCAGGGCGGCGGCTGCGGCCAGCACGCAGAGGCCGCTCAAGGCCATGGTATACGGCACGCCTATGCGGCTGGCGGCCCAGCCCGCGAGCAGGCTCCCGAAAGGCGCCATGCCCATGAAGGACAGCGAGTGCAGGGCCATCACGCGGCCGCGCTTGTCGTCGTCTACGAGGGTCTGGATGACGGTGTTGGTGGAGGCGAAGAAGCTGACCATGCCGAAGCTGGCCAGGGCCAGCAGCGGGGCGGAAAGGGCGAACTCGCCCGAGAAAGCGAAACCGAGCAGTCCTATCCCGAAGACCGCGGCAAAGCGCGGGATCTGCCGCTCCAGGCCGGCGGGGTGCCTGCGCAGCGCCAGGCGCAGCGCGCCCGCCAGCGCCCCGACTCCGGAGGCGGCCATGATGAAGCCCAGGGTCCTGGGCCCCCCGTGCAGGATGTCGCGCACGTAGGCGGGCATCAGCACGGCGTAGGGCATGCCCAGCAGGCTGCCGGCGGCCAGCGTCAGCAGCAGGTACCTGGTGGGCGGGAACCCGGCCACGTATTTAAAACCTTCCGCGAAGCCGCCCCTGTGCTTGCCGGCGCGAGCCGCGGCCGGCGGCAGGCGCATGGCCAGCAGGGCGAGGATCACGCCGAGGTAGGAGATACCGTTGAAGAGGAAGCAGGCGCCCTCGCCGAAAGCGGCTATGAAGACGCCGGCGACGGAGGGCCCGATGAGGCGGGCCGAGTTGAACATGGAGGAGTTCAGGGCTATGGCGTTGGCCAGGTCCTCGCGCCGCTCCACCAGCTGCACTACGAAGGACTGCCGGGCCGGCATGTCGAAGGCGTTGATGGCCCCCAGCACTGAGGCCAGCGCGATGATCTGCCAGGGCTGCGGTGAACCTAACAATACCAGCGCCGCCAGCGCGAGCGACTGCAGCATGGCGAGGGTCTGCGTGATAAGCAGGATCCTGCGCCGGTCGAAGCGGTCCGCCGCGGGGCCGGTGAGCGGCGCCAGCAGCAGCGCCGGCACCTGCGCCAGGAAGCCGGTAATGCCCAGCAGCAGCGCGGAGTTGGTGAGCCGGTAGATCAGCCAGCTCAGGGCCACTGTCTGCATCCAGGTGCCGACGAGGGAGACGCCCTGCCCGGCGAAGAAAAGGCGGTAGTTGCGGTATTTGAAAGCCCGCAGCAGCAGGCCCAGGCCGGACCGGTGCGAGGGCTTATCCATCAGCGCAGCACTTTGCCGAGCACCCGGGGGCCGCGGGCGCCGGTAGCCGCCGGGCAGTGGTTGACCTCGCCGCGCAGGGCCTTCAGCGCCAGCAGGGCGAAGCAGGCCGGCTCCTTGGCCAGCGGGTGCAGGCCAAGCTCGGCGATGGAGCGCACGCGCACTCCGGACGGCAGCAGCAGCGCGGCGATATTATCCATCAGCACCGGGTTCAGCGCCCCGCCGCCGCTGACTATGAGTTCTTTCGTGCCGCGCGGAGCGAAGGCCTTGAAGGCCTGGGCGACTGAGGCCGCGGTAAAGAGGTTAAGAGAGGCCAGCAGGTTGGCGGAGCATTTCCTGGTAAGCTGCCCGGGGAAATTTTTCTTTATGAACTCCAGCGTGTACTCGCTGCGGTCCAGCGACTTGGGCGGCCGGCGCGAGAAGAACGGCGCCTCCAGCAGGCGGTAAACCCGAGGCAGGTCGGGCTGCCCGGCGGCGGCCCAGGCGCCGCCCTTATCGTAAGAAAGTTTTCCGCCGGAGAGTTCGCACACCGCCGTGTCCATCAGCGAATTGCCCGGGCCGGTATCGAAGCCGAAAGTCTTTACGCCGCGGCCCGCGAAGGCGATATTGCCCACGCCGCCTATGTTCTGCAGCGCCACGGGCGCGCCGCCGCCGAACAAAAATTCGTCCAGGAAAGGGATGAGGGGCGCGCCTTCCCCCCCGGCGGCCATGTCTGCAGGGCGGAAGTCGCAGACCACCGGCCGGCCGGTCTCCTCGGCGATAAAAGAGGCCTCTCCTATCTGGAGGGTATGCCCCTTCCTGCCGGGCGAGTGCCAGACGGTCTGGCCGTGCGAACCGATGACCGCGATGCTCTTATAGGCGGCGCGGTGCCGGCGGCAAAAACTCTTTACCATTCCCGCCCAGAGCCGGCCGAGCTCGAAGTTCAGGGCGGACAGCGCCGGCGCGGCCATGTCCTTAGCGGCGATGATGCGCGCCTGCAGGGCGGGCGGATACGGATAATTCCCGAAAGCAGCCACCTTGAGCGAGCGCCCCGCGGCCTCGCACAGCGCTATGGAGAGCCCGTCGGCGGAGGTGCCGCTCATCAGGCCTAGTATAAGTTCTTTTTTCATCGGTAGTTTTCCACGCTGTAAGTCAGCAGCCGGCCGCCGCGGTAGCGGAACTTGCCGGAGAAGCAGCCGGGCCGGTCCAGCAAAGGCAGGAAGACCTTGTCGCCGCCCCAGAGGTTCAGCTTCAGCAGGTCACGGTCCGGGATCCAGGCCAGGTTCCCCTCCGGCGAGTCCAGCAGGCGGCCCGTAAAGTCCGACGCCGTGAACACGAACACGTACCAGTCCTCGCGTTTGGCGAAATCCGGGAAAGTAAGGACGCCTTTCAACTTCGGGCGTCGGATCTTGAGGCCGGACTCTTCCCGCACCTCGCGTATCACGCAGTCTTCCGGGCTCTCCCCGGGCTCGAACTTGCCGCCCAGCCCGTTCCACTTGCCCTCGTGTACGTCGTCGGGCTTCTTGACGCGGTGCAGCATCAGGGTTTTCTTGTCCTTGCGGACATAGCAGAGGGTGGCCAGTTTCATGTCAGTCCGAAGCCCCCTGCGGCGGCAGGTCTTCGAAGAGCCAGGTGCTCAGGTAGCGCTCGCCGGTATCCGGCAGTATCACAACGATGGTCTTGCCCTTGGACTCAGGGCGCGCGGCGATGTCCCAGGCGGCGCGCATGGCGGCGCCGGAGGAAATGCCTGCCATGATCCCCTCTTCCTTCATGAGCCGCCGCGCGGCCGCGCCGGCCTGCTCGTCAGTGACCTGGACGACCTCGTCGATGAGGGAGCGGTCGAGCACTTCCGGCACAAAATTCGCGCCTATGCCCTGGATGCGGTGCGGCCCGGCAGCGCCTCCGGAGAGCAGCGGCGAGGCGGCCGGCTCCACCGCGACCACCTTCACTCCGGGCTTCTTCTTTTTAAGCCCCCGCGCCACGCCGGTCAGCGTGCCGCCCGTGCCTACGCCGGCCACGAAAAAGTCCACGCTTCCGTCGGTATCGCCCCAGATCTCCTCGGCGGTGGTCGCCTCGTGGATGGCGGGATTGGCGGGGTTGGAGAACTGCCGCGGCATGAAGGCCCCGGGGGTAGCGGCCAGTATTTCCTCGGCCTTGGCTACCGCGCCGGCCATGCCGGCGGGGCCGGGGGTCAGGACCATCTTGGCGCCGAAACCGTGCAGGATCTTGCGGCGCTCCACGCTCATGGTCTCTGGCATGGTCAGCACCAGGCGGTAGCCCCTGATGGCGCACAACCAGGCTAGGCCTATACCCGTGTTGCCGCTGGTGGGCTCCACCACCACGGCGCCCGGCTTCAGCAGGCCGCGCGCCTCGGCGTCGGCCAGCATCCCGAGCGCGGCGCGGTCCTTGACGCTGGAAGAAGGGTTGAAGAATTCCAGTTTCGCCAGCAGCAGCGCCGGGCAGTCCCCGTCGCGGCAGATCTTCACCAGCGGCGTGCGGCCCACCAGGCCGCTCAGGTCCTGAGCATAGTTCATTTCGTCCCCCCCAGCTCTGCGCGGAGCTTGTCCAGTTCTTCCTGCACGCGGCGCATCTGGTCCGCGCAGTGGTCGGGCAGGCGGTTATGGTCCAGCTGGCCGCCTGCGGCGCGGCCGGTGTGGGCGGGCACGCCGAAAACTGTGGCCTCCGGCGGGACCTCGGCCAGGACCACGGAGCCGGCGCCGATGCGCGCGCGGTCCCCTATCTTTATGGCGCCCAGCACCGCGGCGCCTGCGCCCACCACCACGCCGTTGCCCAGCGTGGGATGGCGTTTCTTATGCTCCAGCGAGACGCCGCCCAGCACTACGCCCTGGTAGAGCAGTACGTCGTCGCCGATCTCGGCGGTCTCGCCTATCACCACGCCCATGCCGTGGTCTATGAAAAAGCGGCGGCCTATGGTGGCGCCGGGATGTATCTCGACGCCGGTGAGGAAGCGCGCTATATGGGAAAGCAGCCGGGCCGCAAAGAACCAGCCGCGCGTCCAGAGCCAGTGCGCCGGGCGGTGCAGCCAGACGGCGTGCAGGCCCGGGTAACAGAGCAGGACCTCCCAAAAGCCGCGCGCGGCCGGGTCCTTTTCAAAAACCGTCCTGATATCTTCCGCGAAGTTCATTTTATCCTTGGGCGCCGGTGGAACGGCCGGTTTCAGCCGCCGCTTACGGGTATTATATATATTTTTATAGCACGGCTCCGTCCGGGCCCGTGGCCGTAAAACAAAGAAGGCCGGGACGCTCCCGGCCTTCTTATAACGGCTTTGGAATTTACAGCTTGTAGATGTCGAACTGCGAGCCGTTGAGCTTGAAGCCGTAGCCCGCCTCGAACGACGGGAAGGTGACGCCGGCCGGCTTGATGTCGGAGGTCTTGAAGATGAAGTAAGAGGTCGCGTCAACCACCGGGAAGGGGATCAGCAGCACCAGGGTCTTGTCGGTGAAGCGCGCGCCCTGCGGGCCCTGCACGATCTCGTTGCCGTAGGCCAGCTTGTAGTTCTTGGCCAGCTTCACGTCCACGCCCTTGGCGGCCACGCCGTCACCGACGGACTTGAGGGAAGTGTTAAGCGCCATGCCGCGGGGGCCTTTGATCTCGAGCATGCTGTTCTCGGGGGTGGAGGCGTTGGCCTTGATCTTGACCACGAACTTCTCGCCGTCTATGGTCACGGTCTTGGAACCGCTCATGAAGATGCCCCAGTTGATGATCTCGGTGCCGCGCACGAAGTAACTCTCGTTGCGGGAGGTGGTCAGCACCAGGAAGAACTTGTCCTTGTCGGCGCAGGAGTTGCCGCCGTCGGGGCAGTTGCTGGCCTTGGAGCCGCTCACGTGCACCTTGGTGCCGGCGCCGGTGGTGAAGGCGACGGCGGGCTTGAGATAGGCGTTCTTGATGGTGTCGAGGTTGATGGAGAACACGGTGTCGGCCAGGCCTTTATTGAAGCCCTGCTCCATCTGCAGCTCGGAGGCGCGGGGCGCCACGCCGTAGCCGAAGTAGGAGAACAGGTCCAGTTCGGGGGCGGCCTGCTCCTGCGCGGCGGAGGCGGGAGCGGACACAGCGGGGGTTTCGACGCCTTCCAGCGAGTAGCCGGAGTCTCCGAGCACCGCGCCGTTGGCGGCGGCCACGGAAATCAGGTTGAAGGCCGCGAGGGCGGCTGCGCTAAATTTCATCAGGTTCTTCATTGTGGTCTCCCGTATACTGGTTTGCTGTACTATGTTATACCAGTTCCTGGCGGCAGGCAAGAGAGGCCAAGGGCCGTATAAATACAGATAAGAGACCCAGGCGAAAATAGGCCCTTAGGGCATTAGCGGATAAGGGGTTTGAAGCCGATGAGGAAAAGCAGCAGCTCCTGCGGGCCGGCCGCGCGGACTTCGCGCACCTCCCGCACCAGCCGGAACAGCGGCAGCACGGCCGCGGCGCGCAGGGCGGCCGAGATCAGCAGCAGGGCTACGAAGGAGCTGCCCCGCAAGGCGGGCAAATGGCCGTAGAGCCAGCCGCCGGCCAGGGCGCCGGCGAACTGCGCCAGACCGCCGGTAAAGGCGTTGAAGGCGATGTAGCCTGCCCTGGAATTGGCGGGGATGGACTCGTAGATGAAATTGTTCATCCCTATCAGGTAGGCGCCCCAGATCACGCCGGAGTAGGCCTCCACCCCGGCCAGGTAGTAGAAGTTGCGGCTGAAAGTCCACAGCAGCGGCACCGTGGGGATAAGCAGGAAGGCGGCCTTCAGCACCTTAACGCTGCCGTAGGCGTCCGCCGCCTGGCCCCAGCGCTGCATGGTCAGGTAGGTCAGCAGCGGGCCTATGGACATCAGCACCATGTACTGCAGGTAGCCGCATTTGAGCTCCTTCAGGGCGTAGACGCTGAAATACGGGGCCGCGAGGTAGGTGGAGGTCAGCAGGACGAGCACGGAGAAGAACAGCGCGGGCACCCGCCCCCGGCGGAAATCGAAGGAGGCGAAAAAGTTCACCCCGGAGCCGCGCGGCAGGTGGAAGCCGGTACGCGGCTCATACATGCCGGTGATGAAATACCAGGACAACAGCCGGAACATCCCGGCCGACGCGAACACCGCGCAGAAGCCCCACGTGGCTTTTTCGCCGGCCAGGCCCAGTATCCTGGACGCGACGAAACTGGCAGAGAAGAACATCAGGCCGACCAGCTGATAGCGGAAGCCGAAGAAATTCCCGCGCTTGGAGGCCGGGATATACTCGCCCATCAGCACCGCCCAGGGCGGCGCCGACATGTTGCCGGCCACGGTGTAGACCATCATGGCCGCCAGCAGCAGCGGAAAGGCCGCGCCGGCCGGCAGGAAGACCGCTCCCGCCGCCGCGAAGAGGGAAAGCGCCTGGATAAAGACCGTCAGCAGCAGGGCTTTTTTGCAGCTGCCCAGCCGCGTCACCAGCCGCTCGGTGAAGAACTGGAAGAAAGAGGACAGCAGGGAAGGCAGCGAGCGCAGCACGCCCACGCCCATGGTGGAGGCGCCGAGGGCCATGGCGAAGGGCACGGCGTAGGGGTCCGTAAAACCGCTCATGGCGGCCCAGGCCACGCCGTCTTTTATGGAGGCTTTTACGCTGTCGCGTACGCGGTGCTTTTGCATTGAGGTCGTTAAATTATATAAATTATGACAATCCGCTCAGGGGGCGCTATGAACGAAACAGCTTTGGTAAAAACTCTGGAAGGCCACAAGGACGGTGTCTTGGCGCTGGCCTTCTCGCCCAGCGGCAAATTCCTGGCCACCGCGGGCGAGGACAACGCCATCCGCCTTTGGGACATACCCGACGGCATAGAGATACAGGCCATAGAGGCCCACGGCGGCGACGTCCGCGCCGTAGCCTTCGACCCGGACGGCGACGCCTTCGCCTCCGCCTCCTGGGACAAGAGCGTCAAGATCTGG
The DNA here is from genome assembly GCA_001799845.1 of Elusimicrobia bacterium GWC2_64_44. Taxonomy (GTDB): domain Bacteria; phylum Elusimicrobiota; class Elusimicrobia; order Elusimicrobiales; family UBA9959; genus UBA9959. The sequence continues at coordinate 12,756 of MGUG01000010.1, forward strand.
AAAACGGCCGACTGCACCACGCTGGCGCAGGTCAACGCCCACGACGGGCCGGTGAACTGCCTGGCCTTCTCCCCCGACGGCAAGCTGCTCTACTCCGGCTCCGACGACTCTACCATCAAGATCTACGCTTCCCCCGGCGGCGCGGTGAAGGGCACGCTGAAGCCCGAGATGGGCGACATCAAGGCCTTGGCGGTCTCCCCCTCCGGCCTGATAGCCGCCGGCGGCGTGGAACTGCAGATCATGGACCCCTCGGGCAAGCTGCTCCACGACAACGACTCCTACCTCTACGGCGTGCGCTGCCTGGCCTTCTCCCCGGACGGCAAGCGCCTGGCCGTAGCCACCGGCATGGAGAAGCGCCTGGAAGTCTGGGACACCGAGAAACTGACGGAGTCCGGCTCGGTCAAGGATTCCGACTGGGTCAACTGCGTTGCTTTTACCCCCGATGGCAAATATGTCGTCACCGGCGGCAGCGCCGTAAAGGTCTGGGACCCTGCCACAGGGACCTGCCTTAAGACCTTCGAGGGCCACGCGGACGAGATCTACAGCGTGGACGTCTCCCCGGACGGCAAGTACGTCGCCTCCGCCTCCAACGACAAAACCGTCAAACTCTGGTCCCTGTAACCCGCAACAATGAGGCAGCCGCCTTTTAAGAAGGCGGCTGCCTCATTTTTTGGGGGGTTGACCTTCGTTAAGCGGGTTACGGAGGGTATTTTGTATAATTTTACTGGTTCTATAAATTGTTAGGAGGAATTAATGTTAAAGACAATAGCTATAGTTCTCGCCCTTGCCGGCAGCGTTAATGCCGCGGGCTTCCGCCAGGCCAACCAGAGCGCTTCCGCCAACGGCATGGGCACGGCCTTCAGCGCCGTGGCCAATGACGCCTCGGCCGTCTGGTACAACCCCGCCATGCTGGGCGACCTGAACGGCACCAATGTCTCCGTGGGCGCCGTCTTCATCGACCCCCGCACCGAGCACACCAACACTAACGGAACTATCGACCGGACTGAAAACAAGCTGCACACCCTGCCCCATGTCTACGCCACCCACAAGCTCAGCGACAAGTTCGCCATCGGCCTCGGCATGCTGGTGCCCTTCGGTCTCACGACCGAGTGGGACCCGGTTACCGCCAACACCCGCCGCGTGGCCACCGAGTCGGCCCTGAAGGCCATCTACACCGGCCTCACGGGCTCCTACAAAGTGACCGACAAACTGTCCGTCGGCGCCGGCGCCAGCCATGTCAGCCTGGACGCCACGATGAACAAGAAGATAGAATTCGCCGGCAATGACGTAGAGCAGACCCTCGAGGGCGACGGCACCGGCACCGCCTGGCAGCTGGCCACGAACTACAAGCTTAACAGCAAGTGGAACCTCGCCGCCAACTACCGCAGCCAGGTCAAGGTAAAAATCGACGGCAAGATCCATCTGCCGACCACCGGCGCCCTCGCCGCGGCCGCCGCCACCAACAAGGACGCCAAGACCGAGATCACCCTGCCGGACACCTTCCAGCTGGGCGCCGCTTATAAGCACAGCGAAAACCTGCTGTTCTCGGTAGAGGCCGACTACACCGACTGGACCACCTACGACAAGCTGGTCATCGATTACACCAACGACGCCGGCGTAGCCAGCAGGTCCACCGACTACAAATACTGGAACTCCGCCTGGGCCTTCCGCGTGGGCACCGAGTACAAGGTCAACGACGCCTGGAAGCTGCGCGCCGGTTCTTATTATGACCTGAGCCCCGTCGACAACAAGTTCTTCGAGACCCGCAACACCTGCTCGGACCGCCTCGGCGTGTCCGTGGGCGCGGGATACACGAAGGGCAGCTTCTCCGTGGACTTCTCCTACCTGTACCTGAAGTTCATGGAACGCCGCGTCAATAACAGCATCCAGGACGACGGCTCCCTGCTCGCGGACAAGACCGTCCTCAACGGCAAGTACAACACCACCGCCCGCCTGCCCGCCCTCACTGTCAACTACAAGTTCTAATTGACAGCCGCAAGGCGTAAAAAAACCCCGCGTCCGTAAGGGCGCGGGGTTTTCTTTTCCGGGTAACAGGTTATGCCGCGGTCGGGAGCCCGTACCAGCGTCTGCCTATCCACAGCGACACGTTCACCAGCGCTATCAGGGCCGGCACCTCCACCAGCGGGCCGATGACGGCCGCGAAGGCCGCCCCGTGGTTTATGCCGAAGGTGGCGATAGCTACCGCTATGGCCAGCTCGAAGTTATTGGAGGAAGCCGTGAAGGACAGCGTCGCGGACTCGCCGTAAGACGCGCCGCTTTTCTTGCTCATCCAGAAAGAGACGAAGAACATCAGCGCAAAATAGACCAGCAGCGGTATGGCTATGCGCACCACATCCAGCGGCACGGCCACTATGTTCTCCCCCTTTATGGAGAACATTACCACTATGGTGAACAGCAGCGCCACCAGCGTCAGCGGGCTGATGACCGGGATGAATTTCTCAGCGTACCATTCCCGCCCCTTGGCCGCTATCAGGGAGAACCGGGTGACTATCCCGGCGATGAAGGGAATACCCAGGTAAATGAACACGCTTTTAGCGATCTCGCCCATGGTGATGTTCACCACCGCGCCTTCCAGCCCCAGCCAGCGAGGCACGAGGGTGATGAAGAACCAGGCGTAAACCGAGAAGAACAGCACCTGGAACACCGAGTTGAAGGCCACAAGCCCCGCACAGTATTCACAGTCGCCCTTAGCCAGGTCGTTCCAGACTATCACCATGGCTATGCAGCGGGCGAGGCCTATCATGATGAGGCCCACCATGTATTCCGGCTTGTCGCGCAGGAAGATGATCGCCAGCGCGGTCATCAGCACCGGGCCCACCAGCCAGTTCTGCGCGAGCGACAGCAGCAGCACCTTCTTATTGGCGAAGACGCGGTGCATCTCCTCGTATTTCACCTTCGCGAGCGGCGGGTACATCATCAGGATGAGGCCGATGGCTATCGGGACGGAGGTGGTACCCACGCTGGAGGCGGCGTTGAACTGCGCCACGGCGGCCGGCCACAGCCAGCCGGCGGCCACGCCCGCGCCCATCGCTAGGAAGATCCACAGCGTCAGGTAGCGGTCCAGGAAAGACAGCCTCTTCATTATCCCTTCCATTATTTTATCCCTTCGAGCAGTCCGCCCACGAAAACCTTTATCTCGTCGCGCACACGGCGGTAAGGGGCCAGCGCCTCCTCCTCGGTCTTGGCGTCTCTCGCCAGAAAGGGCGGATCCTCGAAACTTTTATGAAGTTTCTCCGACGGGCCCAGCCAGAGGGGGCAGCTCTCGCGCGCCTGGTCGCAGACCGTCACCACCAGGTCGAAGGCCTGCCCCTTGAATTCGTCGGAATGCTTGGAGCGGTGGCCGGAGATATCCACGCCGGCCTCGGCCATTACCTTGATAGCCCGCGGGTCCACTACCCCCGGCTTGCTGCCGGCGGAGAAGACCTCGGCCCTGCCGGCCAGCAGCTTATGCCCCCAGCCCTCGGCCATCTGGCTGCGGCAGGAATTGCCCGTGCACAGGAAAAGTATCCGCATCGGTCCTCTCTTAGTGGCCGTGACCGCAGCCGCAGTCGCCGCCGCCGCAGTCGCCGCCGCCGCCGTCGTCACAGCCGCAGCTGTCGCCCGACTTGGGCAGGCCCTTCACCATTATCGAGCCTTCGCTGTCGCAGTCTATGGTGGCGTTCTCCAGCTGCGCGGCGGCGTCCGCGGCCACGAAGAACTTGAACTTCTTTATCTCCATCTCGGCGTCGCCAGCTTCCGCCTTGGTGGTGATGTCCATGGCCAGGCTGGGGCCGCAGCAGCCCGGCGCCATAAAAATGCGCAGGCTTGAGCTTGCTCCCTGCTTGGCTATGAAGCCCTTGATCTTCTCTATCGCCGCGTCGGTCATGTTCAGCATAGTTCTCTCCTTTAGTTTTTCCGCTGCTTCGCGCCCGGTTTAAGGGCTAAAACGGTAATACTGGAGGCCGTGCCGTCGAGGGCCTTGCCCGCTTTGTCCGTGATGGGGTCGGAGCAGGTGCCCCCGGCCCGGTAAAGGGTGTCGCCCAGCAGTTTTACGCCCTTGAACCCGGCGGCCTTAATGGCCCCCAGGTAATCCTGCCGCAGCAGCGCCCCGGCCACGCAGGCCGCGTAGAGCCCGGCATGCTTCTTCAGCGCCGGCGGCAGTTCTTTGTTGAGCACGATGTCGCTCACTACCATGGAGCCGCCCGGCCTGAGCGCGCGGAAAGCCTCGCGGAAGACCTCCGGCTTGTCCGGGGACAGGTTCACCACGCAGTTGGAGATCACCAGGTCCGCCTCGCCGTCCTTGACGGGGAGTTTTTCTATGAGCCCCTTGCGGAATTCCACGTTCTTAAGGCCGGTGCGGGCGGTGAACTTGGCCAGGTTCTTCGCCGCGAGCTTCAGCATCTCCGGCGTCATGTCCACGCCTATCACGCGGCCCTTGGGACCTGCCAGCGGCGCGGCTATAAAGACGTCCTTGCCGGCGCCCGAGCCCAGGTCCAGCACGGTCATGCCTTTCTTTATTTTCGAGAAACCGACGGGGTTGCCGCAGGAGAGCCCCAGTTCCCCCTCGGACTTCGCCGGCTTCGGCCCGCAGCAGGAGGAGCCGGAGCAGCAGGAAACCGCTTTCCTGGCTACGGTGCCGTATGCCTTGCGCACCATGGAACGGGTCTTTTCGTGATGGACTTTCATTTTGTCTCCTAGAGAACCCCGAAAATATACTTAAGCCCCAGGTAGACGCCCGCGGCCACGAAGACCCAGCCCGTGGCGGGTCTGGCCCAGCGCTCGAACTTCCCGGCGCTCCCGGCAATGGCGTTCACCTTTTTCAAACCGAGGTCCAGCGCCGCCGCCATGCCTATTACCGGCAGGGCCGTACCCAGGCCGTAGAGCAGCGGCAGCGAGAACGGCGCGTTATTTTTGGCGGCCAAAGGCAGTATCACTCCGAAGTAAAGCGCGGCCGAAATGGGGCAGAAGGCCAGGGCGAACAGGAAGCCCATCAGCAGCGAGGACAAAGCCCCGGCCCCCGCACGGTATTTCGGGAAATCGAACAGGCCGAACCCGGTGAAATTACGCCCGACCAGGCCCAGCATGTACATCCCGGCCAGCACCAGCAGCGGGGACAAAGCCTGGCCGCCGTATTTCTGCATGAAGAAAGAAAAGTCCGGCGCGCTCAGCAGGCTCCTGACTATCAGGAACCCGACCGCGAGATAGGCCAGGGCCCGCCCCAGGGCGTAAAGCCCCCCATGCGCCAGCACGGCCAGTTTATGGGAACCGGACTGCTTTGAAATGTAACCCAGGGCGGCGATATTGGTGGCCATAGGACAGGGGCTCACCGAGGTGAGCACTCCCGTCCACAGCGCCGTCAGGGCGGCCGCCCAAAGTTCCGCGTTCATTTTTTATCCAGCGCCTGCCGCGTTTCGGCCGCGACATAATTCACGAAGGCGGCGTTGTCGCCCAGCAGTATCCAGACCTTGTCCAGCTTGACCCAGTCCAGGGGCTTGCCGCCGGAGAACTTCTGTACTATAACGGCCTTGGACTCAAGCCGGTAATCCTGAGTGAAATGCTCGTTCCCGGGCTCCTCCACGTTCACGCCCTTGAATTCCACCCGCCAGCCTTTATAGCCTGCGGACAGTAACGTCTCCACAGCTTCGCGCGTGTAAGCCTCCAGTTGGGTGCAGGAAGCGCAGCGGGTATTGGTGTAAAAGTAATAGACCACCGCCGTGTTCTGAGAGACACCGGCAGACGCCTTCACGGGCGCCGCGTGCGCCGCCGCGGCAGCCGGCCGCGCCTTGAGCGCCGCCGCCCGGGAAAGGGCCGATTTGTGAAGCATTGAGCCGACTCCGGCCGCGATGAAGCCGAACAGCAGCACCTTGAGCAGCAGGCGGCCGGTCATTTAAGCAGGGCCTTCAGGCTCTCGACGCCAGGCACGCGGCCTTCCAGTTTCACCTTGCCGTCCACGGCCAGCGCCGGGGTGGCCATGATGCCGGCCTCGGCGATCTTCTCGTAGTCGCTTACCTTCTCTATTTCGTATTCAATACCCAGTTCCTTCGCCGCGGCCTCGGCGTGCTGGTAAAGTATGCCGCATTTGGCGCAGCCGCCGCCGAAGATCTGTATCTTTTTCATTTTTCCTCCGACCGCCTACCGCATCACGAAATTGAACAAAAAGCCGGTGAACATGATGCCCGCCCCCACGATGCCGAAGAACACTAACAGCAGGCGCATTTTCATCACCCGGCGCAGGATCATGAACTCCGGCAGCGACAGCCCTGTCACGGCCATCATGAAGGCCAGCGTCGTGCCCAGCGCCACGCCTTTGTCCGTCAGGGCGCTGACCAGCGGTATGATGCCGGCGGCGTTGGAATACAGCGGTATGCCCACCAGCGTGGCCAGCGGCACGGCGTACCATTTATCCGCACCGGCCCAGCGCGCCAGCAGGTCCTGCGGCACATAGCCGTGTATCCAGGCCCCCACGCCTATGCCTATCAGCACGTAAGGCCAGACTTTCTTCAGGATGTCGAGCGTATACTCCCTGGCGTAATCGCGCCGCTCGCTCCAGGGCAGGTCCGCCCCGAGCGCCGCGTTCTGCACCCGCTTGGCAGGATCGAAGCCCTCGAGCAAATGCTCCAGGTTCAGGCGGCCTATAAGCAGCCCCGCCGCGACCGCGATGACATAGCCGCTCAGGGCGTAGAGGGCGGCTATCTTAAAGCCGAACATGCCGAACAGCATCACCAGCGCCACCTCGTTTATCATCGGTGAAGCCACCAGGAAGGTGAAGGTCACGCCCAGCGGTATGCCGGTCTGGATGAAGCCCAGGAACAGCGGGATCGCGCTGCAGGTGCAGAACGGGGTCACTATGCCCAGCGCCGCGGCCCACAAATGCCCGGCGAACCGGCTTTTGGTAAGGATTATCTCCCGCACCCGTGACGGGGGCAGGAAAGTGCGGCCTATAGAGACGGCGTAGATGATGGCCGCGAGCAGCAGGAAGATCTTTATGGTGTCGAAGACGAAGAAATTGAGAGCGCCGCCGGCCAGGGTGTCCCGGCCCAGGCCGAAGACGCCGTAAACCAGCCAATCGGCGAAGAGCTGTACGGGCTTAAACATTCTTGCGCTCCAGGGCGGCCAGGCAGGCCGCGAAGTCCAGCACGCACGGGCAGGTCAGCCTGTAATGCAGCCAGTTCCCCTCCCGCCGCGCCGCCACCAGGCCGGCGTTCCTGAGCACCAGCAGGTGCTTTGAGACCGTGGAGAGGTCGTCGCCCACCAGGTCGCGCAGTTCGCAGACGCAGGTTTCCCTCTTCTTAAGCGAGTTAAGTATTAAAAGCCGGGTCGGGTGCGCCATGGCCTTCAGCACGGAGGCCTGGGCGGCGTAGGCTTTTTTGAGGTCTGGTTTCATATTTGACTATTTTGCCAAATTGCCAAATAGATGTCAACCCGGCGCCTCCCCCTCGCCGACCCGCCCGGTATCGGCTATAATTAATGCATGTCCACACACCGCGGCAAGGTTCCCCTGGAGCGCGCGCTCTCCAAACTTGGCTCGGCCTCCCGCAGCCAGACCCGCGAATGGGTGCTAGCGGGCCGCCTGAAAGTAAACGGCCGCACTATCACCGACCCGCTGTTCATGGTCTCGCCGGAGACGGACAGGTTCACCGTCAACGGGCGGGAGCTGGGCCAGCAGGCCTGGGTCACCATCATCCTCAACAAGCCGGGCGCGGTGGTCACCACGCGCTCCGACGAGAAGGGCCGCCGCACGGTCTTCGACCTGCTCCCCCCCGAATTCAAGGACCTCCACTCGGTAGGCCGCCTGGACATGGCCAGCACCGGCCTGCTGATAATGACCAACGACACGAAGCTTTCCGCCTGGCTGACCGACCCGGCCAACGCCGTGCCGCGCACCTACGCCGTCACGGTAGAGGGGCTGGTCACGGCCGACGAGCTGAAAAAGGCCGCCGGCGGCATCATGGACGACGGGGAGCTGCTGAAGCCCTCCGCGCTGACGCTGCGCAAGGCCAGCGGCAGGGAAACTCATCTGATAGTGGAGCTGACCGAGGGCAAGAACCGCGAGCTCCGCAGGCTGTTCGCGGCCATAGGGCACGAAGTGACGCGGCTCAAGCGCGTCTCCTTCGGGACTTTCCAGCTGGGCGACCTGCAGCCGGGCGAGTTCCGCCGCCTTTCCCGGGGAGAGATAGGGCAGGCGGGCGGGCAGCGGCCTTAAAAAATAAAACGGGCCGCTTTCGGGAGGAACCCTCCAGAAAGCGGCCCGCTTTTTTTATTTCTTGCGGCCGACGATGTCGGCCAGGTAGGCCTCCACCAGCTGCACGGAGGCGCGCAGGCCTTTCAGGTGCGTGCGCTCCACGCCGTGCGAAGCCGAAACCCCGGGGCCGATGACGGCCACTTTCACGTCGTAACCGGCGCCCATGGTGGCGTGCGCGTCGGAGCCGTAGAACGGGAAGATATCCACGGCGTGCGGGATGCGCTTCTTTTTAGCAAGACTCACGAGGCGCTGGCGCAGCTCGTAATCGTGCGGGCCGGTGGAATCCTTGGCGCAGATGGAGACCAGCGTCTCGTGGCCGTACACTTCTCGCCCCACTACGCCCATATCCACCGCGACCATCTCTTTCACGCAGCGCGGTATGCCGGCGCTGGCCCCGTGGCCGACCTCCTCGTAATTAGAGAAGAAGAAAGCGGCGGGCAGGCTCTTGAGCCGCGGCGCGAGCTTCAGTATCACCTCCGCGAGCACCGCGCAGCCGGCCTTGTCGTCGAGAAAGCGCGAGCGCACGAAGCCCGTATCCGTGACCTCGAAGCGCGGGTCGAAAAAGACGTAGTCCCCGGCGCCTATGCCCAGTTTCTTGGTGTCCGCGGCGGACTTCACCTCGGCGTCCAGCCGGATATGCATATTCTCTCCGGAGCGCTCGGCCTTGCCGATATTGCGGTTCACGTGGGCGGCGGGGTTGTCGCAGAGCAGGGTGCCGCGCCATTTCCTGCCGGCCGCGTTCATCACGGTCAGGTATTCCCCCTCGAAGGAGTTCCACGGCCAGCCGCCCACCTGCGTCACGCGCAGCGTGCCGTCGCCCTCCAGGCGCGTCACCATGGCGCCCAGGGTATCCACGTGCGCGGCGCAGACGGTCACGGGCTCGGGGTGCTCGCACACCAGCAGCGCGCCCTTGTTGGTCAGCTTCGGGTTCAGTCCCGCGGAGCGGAAGAGATCTGCGAGAAAAGCGATGGCTTCTACGGTATAGCCGCTGGGAGAGTTTATAGCCTCCAGCTGCCGCAGTATCTCAACTATTTCAGGGTTCTTCATGGTGTCTCCTTAATATAGGGGACGCTGATTCCTAATTCCTAATTGGAAATTAGGAATTAGGAATCAGCGTCCCCTCCCGCAGCTAGGCTTTTATCATTATCAGGGCCATCTTGAACTTCTTAACGGCCAGCAGCGCGTGCGGTTTATTGGCGGGCATGATGATGAATTCACCGGCCTTCACCTTCACCGGCTTGCGCTCTATGCTGATCTCGGCCTCGCCGTCGAGTATCTCCACCATAGCGTCGAAGGGCGCGGTATGCTCGGAGAGCCCCTGCCCCTTGTCGAAGGAGAAGATAGTGACCGTACCCACCGGCTTCTGTATTATAGTGCGGCTCACCACGGCGCCCTTGTCGTAACCCACCAGGTCCCTGGCCTTGAGGGCACGGCCGCGCAGGTCTTCGCTCTTTTCTGTTTTAGCCATATAGTTCTCCTAGTTAAGCGTCTGTCTGAAACGGTTATAAGCCACTCCGGCGGCGACTACGGCCATCAGGGCCAGCGCGCCCACATTGGTCCAGAAAACATGCGGGTCCCCGCCTTTCAACATTATACTCCTAAGCAGGCGCATGAAATACATCAGCGGGTCCAGGTAAGCGGCGGCTATAATGGACGGCGGCATGTTCTCCACTGGATACATGATGCCGCTCATGAGGATGGCCGGGAACAGGAACATGAAACCGCCCAGCATGGCCTGCTGCTGGTTGCGGGCGAGCGTAGAGATGGAGGTGCCCACGCTCACCGTGGTGATGATGAAAACGAAGGCCGCCAGGAAGAGCTGCCAAAGCGGGCCGCGCACCGGCACGCCGAAGGCCAGGTGCGCCACGGTCAGCACCAGGGAGAAGACCACGAGCCCGAGCAGCACGAAAGGCAGCGTCTTGCCGAGCAGGATCTCCCCGTCGGAGAGGGGCGCCGAGACTATGGTCTCGAAAGTGCCCAGCTCCCGCTCGCGCGTGAGCGACATGGCGGTAAGTATTATGGTGACCAGGCAGATCAGCATGCCCACCACTCCGGGCACCAGGAACAGGGCCGACTCCATGGCGGGATTGTAGAGCACCCGCACGTCGAAGGAGAGCCCCTGCGCCGCCGGGGCTCCGTAGGCCGCGGCGGCCCGGGCCGTTATGGTCTTGGCGTAGGCCTCCACCACCCGCGCCTTGGTGGCGTTGGAGGCGTCCACCAGCAGCTGCATCTTTCCCTCGCCCCGCCCGGCCGCCCGGCTTAGGCCCCCCGGCGGCATCAGCAGCACCGCGTCGGCGCGGCCCGACCCGATGAGCTCGAAGGGGTCCTCGCCGGGGCTGAACGCCGCCGGCTTGAACCAGCCCGAGGAGTAGAAATCGTCCGCGAGCCGCACCGCCGCCGTGTCGCCAGGCTGGCTGAACACCGCGAGCTTAACGTTCTTGATCTCGCTCGACAGCGCCAGGCCGAAGATAGTGAGCTGCAGGATCGGCGCGCCGAAGAGCAGTACCCGCATGCGCACGTCGCGCAGCGTCTGGATCAGCTCTTTCTTTATGAAGGCCTTGAGCGTGGGGTTCATGTCAGGGCTCCAGGTCCGTCTTGAATTTTTTCAGCGCCAGCGTCAGCAGCAGCAGGCTCAGCCCGGCCAGCGCGAGGAGCGGCACGGCCAGCTCCGCCGCGCCCGCCCCTTTGAGGAAGCTGCCGCGCGCGGCCACTATGAACCAGCGGGGCGGCAGCAGCATCGTGAAATACTGGAAGAAGGGCGGCATGCTTTCCACCGGGAAAATAAAGCCGGACAGCAGCATGGAGGGCAACAGGCCGGAGATGATGCCCACCTGCATGGCCACCTGCTGCTGCCGGGTGACCACCGAGATGAACAGCCCCTGCGACAGCGCCGCGGTGATGAAGAGCAGGCACGCTAGCAGGAACAGCAGGTGGGAGCCGAGGAAGGGCACGCCGAACACCAGCCGCGCCGAGAGGTAGACGAAGAACACGCCCGTCAGCACCAGCAGGCCGTAGGGCGCGAGCTTCCCTATGATGATCTCCAGCGGCCGCACCGGCGTGGAGAGCAGCAGCTCCATGGAGCCGTTCTCCCATTCGCGCGCCACGGTCATGGCGGTGAGCAGGATGGCGAGCAGGCCTATTATGATGGCGCCCAGGCCCGGCACCATGAACCAGCGGCTGTTGAGCTCGGGGTTGAACAGGAAGCGCGTCTCCAGCCGCAGCGGCGCGGGGGCGGGTTCCGAACCGTACAACCGCAGCGCGGCGGCCCGCTGTATGCCGGGCAGGTAGCCCATCATCACCGCGCCCTTGGAATTGTCGCTGCCGTCGAGCACGAACTGGGCCCTGGCCGGGCGGCCGGCCAGGGCGTCCCGGGAGAAGCCCGGCTCTATGAAAAGCGCGGCGTCGGCGCGCCGGGAGTCGAGCATTTCGACCGGGTTGCCGTCGGTCTCCAGCAGGCGAAAATAGCCGGAGGCCGAGAAGATCTCCTTGAGCCTGCGGGCGGCGGGGCCGCTGTCCCGGTCGGCCACCGCCACCTTGATGTCGCGCACCTCGAAATCTATGGCGTAGCCGAAGAAGGTGACAAGCATCACCGGCAGCCCCAGCGCCAGCGCCAGCGTGAACGGGTCGCGCAGGATATGCATTACCTCCTTGCGCGCCACGGACCAGGCCCGGTGCAGGTCGAAGCCGGTCATCGCCCGGCCCCCTCTACGAGGCGGATGAACACGTCCTCGAGCGAAGGCTTGATGAGCGCGCGCGGCACGGAGGCAGGCAGCGCGGCCTCCATTGAGTCAGCGTCCCTGAAGGCGGCGTGCCAGCGCATGCCGTGCGGGGAGAGTTCCAGCAGGCCAGGGGCCTTTTCAAGCTCCCTGAGGAAAGCCGCCGGCGCGGGGCCGTTGAAATCCAGTTCCGCCATGGGGCCGGGGAAAGCAGAGGCCTTCAGCTCGTCGGGCGAGCCCAGCGCTATCAGGCGGCCCGTGCGCATGAGGGCTATGCGGCCGCATTGCTCGGCCTCGTCCATGTAATGGGTGGTCACTATCACCGTTTTGCCCAGCTCCGTCACTTTACGTATCAGCGCCCAGAAGCGGGCGCGCGAGGCGGGCGCCACGCCGGAGGTGGGCTCGTCGAGAAAGACTATCTCCGGGTCGTGCAGCATGGCGGCGGCCAGGGCCAGTTCCTGCTTCACCCCGCCGGGCAGCGACGCCACCATGGTATTGAGCGGCCGGTCGAACCCTATCAGCTCGAACAGCTCACGGCGCCGGGCGCAGGCGTAGCGCGGGGCCAGCTTGCGCAGGCCCGCCGCGAAATCCAGGTTCTCCCCCACCGTCAGGTCGTTGTAGAGCGTGAACTTCTGCGACATGTAGCCCACTATCTTCTTTATGCCCTTGCCGCCGTCGGCGAAACCCAGCCCGCCCACCAGCGCGGAGCCGGAAGAAGGGATCAGCAGGCCGCAAAGCATCCTGATAGTGGTGGTCTTGCCCGCGCCGTTGGCCCCGAGGAAGCCGAAGATCTCCCCGCGCCGCACCGTGAAGGAAACGTCGTCAACGGCGGTGAAATCGCCGAACTTTATGGAGAGGTTTTTGACCTCCAGGGCCGGGCCGGCGGTCATCCGTTGGCCCCTTTTATGAAGATCTCCTCGAAGTTCGCCGCGCCGCGCTCCTTCAGCACGGCCCGCGGCTCGCCCGAGGCCAGCAGCGCGCCGGCGTCGAGCAGATGCACCCGCGAGCAGCGCTCGGCCTCGTCCATGTACGCGGTGGATACGATGACCAGGATCTTGTCGGCGGCCAGGGCGTACAGCAGTTCCCAGAACTCGCGGCGGCTGATGGGGTCCACGCCGTTGGTGGGCTCGTCGAGCAGCAGCACCGACGGGGACTGCAGCAGCGCGCACATCAGGCCGAGTTTCTTGTACATGCCGCCCGAGAGCTGACCGGCGCGGCGCTCCCTGAACTTGTCCAGCCTGGTTATCCCCAGGAGTTCCTTAGAGCGGCGCGCGTAGGTAGCGGCGTCCAGCCGGTAAAGGGCGCGGAAGAATTGCAGGTGCTCGTCAATGGACAGGTCCGGGTAGAGGCTCGCCTGCTGCGGCATATAGGCCAGCCCGGGGCGCACCTGCGCGAACTCCGCCGGCCGCCCGTCCAGAGAATAGCGCACGCTCCCGGCCGACGGCTTCAGCAGCCCGGCCAGCAGCCGCATTGTGGTGGTCTTGCCGGCCCCGTTGGAGCCTATCAGGCCGTGCAGCAGCCCCTCCGAGAAATCGAAAGAGACTCCCCGCAGCGCCCGCACGGCGCCGAAGTTCTTTTTAAGACCTTCCGTCCTTATCGCGAAACCGGGCATAGAAGTTTACTCCGGGAGCGCGACCTCCACGGTCATGCCCGGCTTCAGGGTCTCGCCGGGGTTGGGGAAGGACACTTTCACGGCGAAGACCAGCCGCGTGCGCTCTTTCCGGGTCTGCACGTTCTTCGGGGTGAACTCCGCCTCGGAATGGATCACGGAAATGCGCCCCGGGAATTCCCTGTCCCCGGCCTCGGGCAGAAAGCCCTTTACCTCCATCCCGGCGCTCAGCCTGGCCAGCAGGTCGTGTGGTACGTAGATATAGGCCCACACTTCGGAGAGGTCCGCCACGGTGGCCAGTTTCGTGCCCGGCGCCACCAGTTCCCCCTTTTCGCGATAGGCGTACAGCAGGCGGCCGTCCACCGGTGACTTAACCGCGCACCACTCCACCTTCAGCGCCGAATCGTCGCGCCGGTATTTCAGCCGGTCGTAATTTTCCTTGGAGACAGAGCCGCCGGTATAGAGCTCTTCGGCGCGCTTGAAGTCGTCTGCGGCTATGCCCGCGGCCAGGCGCAGGTCGGCGCAGTCGAGGGCGGCTATCACCTGGCCTTTCTTCACAGGGTCGCCTTCCCGCGCGCCGTAGCGCTCTATCACGCCCGGACTGCGGGCCGAAAGGTCCGTCTCGGTGGCTTCTATGGTGCCGGCGTAGCGGAAAGCCCCCCCGCTGCGCGTCTTCACCAGCAAGACGGCTGCGATAACGGCGATAAGGACAAGCGGTATTATTTTCTTTTTCATACTAGTTCACGCTCCCGGTAAGGCTGTCGAGCAGGGCAAGTTTTATAAGGATCTCGGCGTTGGCCGCGGCCGCCGTGGTTTTGGCCTGCAGCGCCTTCAGGTTGGCGCTCTCCACTTCCAGCCAGGTGCCGCCGCCGGCCTTGTAGGCCTCGTAGGCCAGCCGGGACGCCTCCGCGGCGTCGTCGACGGCCTCTATGTTGATCTCCTGCTCGGCCAGGAGGGCGGAGTAGGAATCCAGCGCCTTCCTGAAATCTTTCTCCGCGGCCAGCGCCGCCTCGCTGCCGCGCTCCGCCGCGGCGGCGGCGTTCAGTTCCTGCTCTTTGCGCTTCTCCCCGGACCGGCCGCCTTCGAACAGCGGCAGCGTGAGCGCAAGCGAAGCCGAGTTCTGCATGAACGAATAGAGGTTGGGGCCGTTGGGGTAATCCAGCGAGGAGCGCGCGCCCAGCGTCAGGCGCGGCAGCCGCTCTCCCTTGTAGCCCCCGGCCAGCGCGCGGTAGGCCCGCGCCGACTGGTCCAGCGCCTCCACCGAAGGGAGTTTCTTGTCCGGAGCCCCCCCGGCGGCCGGCAGCAGCCGCCCGATGATCTCGGTATAGGGCTCCGCCCTGAGGAACAGGCCGGCCTCCTGCGCGCCGCCCAGGTCGCGCCCGGCCAGGCGAGCGTCCAGGGGCAGGGCCGTGCCGGGCGGCGGCTCCAGGCCGGTCAGAAAACCGAACTCCCTGAGCGCCGCGCCCAGGTCGGCCCGCGAGCGCACCAGGTCGCGGCGGCGGGCCAGCGTCTCCTGCCGCGCGCGGATCTCGTCCAGGCGGCTGCGCGTGCCGGCTTTGGCGCCAAGGGCTATGTCCTTGAGCTGCGCCAGCGAAAGTTGCAGGTTCTCGCCTATCAGGTAAACCCGCTCCAGCGCGAGCTGCAGCTGGAAGTAGGCCTGCCTCGCCTTCAGCACGGTCTGCCGGCGCACATGCTCCGCCTCGGCCCGGCGGGCCGCGGCCGTCCTGCGCGCCGCGTCCCGGCCGGAGCGCAGCGCCCCGCCGTCGAAGAAGGTCCAGTAGGCCGACGGGCCGACCGTATAATTCCAGTTGCCCCCCAGGGGCCTCGCGCCGCCCAGGGCCGCCGGCATGGCTATCTCCGGCACCACGTGGGCGTAACGCAGGCTGCCCTCCAGCGCCAGACGCGGGTTGAGCAGGGTCCCGGCCGCGGCCGCCGAGGCTTCGGCCGCCTCGGCCGACAGCTTAGCCGCGCGGTACTGGTTGGAAACGGCCAGGGCGCTCTCCTCGGCAGATCTCAGCGTCAGCGAAAGCTCGGCAGCGCCGGCGGGCGCGGCCAGGAGCAGGGTCAGCAGCATAATTTTCATAAACCTATCCCCCTCAGCGCCATCTCGGCCCTTTCGGCTATGCCTTCGTCGGAGAAGATCTCACCGCGCAGCTTAGCCAACGGGATCCCGCCCAGGTCCCTGACGCCGTTGCGCTCCATCACCTCCCCCATCAGCATGGGGAAGACCATCACCGGCAGCACTCCGACGATGATGAAAGGCACTGAATGCCCCTTTACAGCCGACGCCGGACGGCATTCCGCGGCGAGCGCCGCGATATATTTTACGTGCTCCGTGAAGTTGCCGCTCAGGAACGCGAAGGCTTCTTTCTTGCCATGGGCCAGGTCGGCGAACAGCATGGGCGCGGCGTGGCGCATGGCCAGCGCGAATTTGCCCACTTCGACCAGGGCGGCCTTCAGCCTGTCCCGGGGCGTGCCCGCGGCGGAAACCCCCGCTTTGAAATTGTACATGAACTCCGCGTACAGTTCTTTCAGGACGGCCTTAAGGAATTCTTCCTTGGAGCCGAAATAGTAATGGAACATGCCGGTATTCACCCCGGCCAGGCGGCAGGCACCGCGCACGCTCAGGCCTGTAATGCCCTTCTCCTGCAGGAGCTTGCGGCCGGCGGCTTTAAGTTTCAGGTCTGTATCGGACGACGGTCTGGCCATAGTTCCTCCGCGATTGTTATACTTCCGTATAATTATACATCCGTATAACCGCAGACGCAATACCTTTAATGTGTCTCCAAATAAAAACGCCCCGGTTGCCCGGGGCGTTTAAGACCGTTAAAGGATCTCAGTTTACCACTTGTCGCCGTAGCCGCCGCGGCCACCGTCGCGGCCACCGCGGCCGCCGTCACGACCGCCGCCGAAACCGCCGGTGCGGGGGCGGGCTTCCATCGGGCGCGCCTCGTTGATGGTCAGCTTGCGGCCGCCGAAATCGGAGCCGTTCAGCTTTTCCATGGCCGCATTGGCCTCTTCGTCATTCGGCATCTCGACGAAGCCGAAGCCGCGGGACTGGCCGGAGTACTTATCGGTGATCAGCTTGGCGCTGGTAACCTGGCCGTAGGTCGCGAAAAGGGTATTCATTTCCTCTTCAGTGGTTTTAAAGGGCAGACCGCCCACGTATATTCTCTTGCTCATTGTACTATCCTCCTAGCTATCTTTACCTGACCTCAACTCTCTCTGCGCTTTCCCCACTCTACTGCTAGCAGGATAGGCTTCGAAAAATCTTGAGTTCTCGGTTTGAACTACCCCTCTATTATGCCATTTTGGCTTGAACAGGTCAAGCCGGGCGGATGCTCAGCGGGTGCCCGTTTTCTGCATAAAAAGCCGCGTTTTCACGATATTCTCCAGAACGCCCAGGTCGGGCGGCTTGCAGAGATAATCGAAAGCCCCTTTTTTCAGACAGTCTTTGGCTACTTCTTCGTCGTCATTTCCGCTTATCATCATTATCCCCGTTCCTGGCAGGGCGGTGGACAGGACCTCCAGCACCTCGATGCCGTCCTTGCCGGGCATGAAAATGTCCAGCAGCACGAGGTCGGGCTTTTCCGCCAGGCCCAGCCGGACGGCCTGCACGCCGTCCTCCGCGGCAAAGACCCGGTACCCCAGCTGCACAAAAAAACGCCGAAGCACGTCCAGCATGGACGGGTCATCCTCGGCTATAAGGATGCCGACGGGACGTTCCTTGGCGGCGGGGAGTTTCCCGGCCGGGCGCTCCTTGGCCGCGGGGAGTTTAGCTGCCGCGTGCTCCGCCGCAGGGGCGGCGGCTTTCGGCAGCAGCTCTGCCACTACCTCCAGCACCCGCGACAGGCCCTCGCCTTTGGAAACGAAGGCGGCCGCTCCGTTGCGCAGATAGATCTCCGCCTCCTCCTGCGCGTCGAAACCCGTCAGGATCATTATCGGTACGGCTTTGGAGACTTTGCGCATCTCGTCGAACACGCCGGAGCCGGTGAGGCCCGGCAGCGCGCGGTCCAGCACCACCAGGTCGGGCGCCTCCCGCCTGAACAGCTGGAGGCCGTTGAGCCCGTCGGAAGCGGTGACCACCGTATGTCCGTCGCGCATCAGGAAAACGGCAAGCGCGTCCCGCACCAGGGCGTCGTCGTCGATAAGAAGTATCTTGGCCATATTTACCGTATTATATTACATCCCGCGCCGCCGCGGGCAACTGGTTAATCGCCGCCCTCGAGAACTTTCACCAGCGCGTCGATGGCGTAGGGCTTATGCAGGAACGGGTAGTGCCCGGAGTAGATGAAGGCCAGAGCGGCGTCGTCCTTCAGGTGGCCGCTGGCGAAGACCAGGCGTACGCCCGGGTCCAGGGCCAGCAGCCGGCGCGCCAGGTCTATGCCGTTGCCGTCGGGCAGTATCAGGTCGCAGAAGACCGCCGCAAAAGCGCCGGGGCGGTCGAAAAGGGCCAGCGCGGAGGCGACAGTGGACGCCGTGGCGACAGTATAGCCCGCCGCGGAGAGGGCCCTTGCGGCGATGCCCCGCAGGTCGTCGTCGTCTTCCACCAGCAGCACGCGGCTCTTGGCGGGCAGGCGCGCGGCAGCGGGAGCGGCCGGACCGGTCGCTGCGGCGGGAGCGGTAGCGGCCGCCGCCGCTGGCAGGTAAAGGGAGAACTCAGACCCGGCCCCCGGGGCAGTCTTCACCTCGAGCCAGCCGTTATGCTGCCTGGCTATGCCGTAGACCTGGGCCAACCCAAGGCCTGTTCCCCGCCCCTTTTCCCTGGTGGTAAAAAACGGTTCGAAGAGGCGCTCCGCGGTCTCCGGGGCCATGCCCTCGCCGGAGTCGGCGACCGAGAACCGCACGAACCTGCCGCCGGCCGCGGCAGGGTCCGGGGAAAACACCTCTCCGGCGCGCAGGTCGCGGACGGTGACGGAGAATTTCACCACACCTCCGCCCGGCATGGCTTCAGCGGCGTTGGAGAGGAGTTGCTGGAACAGGTGTTCCAACTGGGCTGGCGCGGCCAGAACATCCGGCAGGGCGTCAGGTACGTCCGCCTCCAGGCGCAGCCCGGCCGGCAGAGCCCCCCGCAGCGCGGGCAGCAGGGCTGCAGGCCGCAGCGGCAACTTGCCGGTTTGCCGTGGCCGGCCGAATACCAGCAAAGCCTTATTGATCTCCGCCCCCCTTTTCACCGCGGCGCGTATCTCGTTAAGGTCGCTCCAGAGCTGGTCGTCTTTGCCGACCGCCCGCAGCCCGAGCGCCGCGTAGCCCTCTATCGCCCCCAGCAGATTGTTCATGTCGTGAGCCATAGCCCTGGCCATCCGGCCCAGGGCGTCCAGCCTGGCGGCCTTGGCCAGGCGGTCGGCTGCTGCCGCCCGCTCTCTCGCCGCGGCCCGTTTTGCCAGCGCCGAATCTATGACCTGGGGCAGCCTGAGCAGGCTGGTCTCGGCCAGGCAGTAGTCTGCGCCCTGCGCCATCAGCTCTACGGCTGCGTCCCCGATGGCGCGGCAGATTATTATGACAGGTACTCCGGGCGCGAGCAGGTCCCTGGCGCGCAGCAGGTCGGCCGCGCCTGGCCCGCAGCAGGAAAGCGCCAGGTCGCAGGCACCGCCGCCCAGCACGCGGGCCGCCGCTGCGGGGTCGCCTTCGGCCGAGCAGCGGAAGCCGGGCCGCAGCAGCTCCACGGCCCCGCTGGAAACCGCGCACCCGCCGGCCGCCTCCGAGAAGAGAAGTATTTTTATCATCGCGTTCCTCTGCCGACCCGCCCCACCCATCCTTGAATCCCATTATATATATAAACGCTTACTGCTATACAGGCGGCGGGGTTATCGCGGCGATAAATAATTTTGTATCGCGCCCCGGCATTTGCTATAAAACCGGAAGGGGGCGATATGTCCGATATGAGGATACTGCTGGTGGAGGACGACCCGGTTTACGCCGGGGCCGTGCGGCGCATGCTGGGCGAGGCGGGGCTTGCCGACGGGCTGCACGAAGCGGGCACTCTGCGAGGCGGGCTCGCGGCTGCCGAAGAGGGCGCGGATGCCGCCCTCCTGGACCTGGCCCTGCCCGACAGCCGCGGCACGGAGACCGTTAAGGATTTCTGCGGCGCTTTTCCCACGCTGCCCGTGGTCGTGCTGACCGGCACCGACGACGAGGAGACAGGGGCGGAAGCCCTGAAGTTCGGCGCGCAGGATTATCTGGTGAAGGGGCAGTTCGACGACCGCCTGCTCAAGCGCGCCCTACGCTACGCCGTAGAGCGCCAGGCGCTGGGCAACGAGAAAAGGCGGCTGATAGCGGACCTGCAGGACGCGCTGAAGCGCGTGAGACTGCTGACCGGGCTGCTGCCGACCTGCTGCGAATGCAGGAAGATCAAAAACCCCGACGGCAAATGGGTACAGATGGAAACCTACATCAGCGGCCATTCCGAGGCCGTTTTCACGCACGGGTACTGCGACTCCTGTTTTGAGCGGAAGGTCAAAGAGATGAAATAGCCGTTAAACGCCGATATCCTCGTTCCAGAGCTCCGGCCTGGCCGCGATAAAATCAGCCATCAGTTTTTTGCACTCGGCGGAGTCCAGGTTCACCAGCTTTACGAATTTTTTAGAGTAGCTTTCCGGGCCCTTGAAGGTCTTGTTCTCCCCGATTACGACGGTGGGTATCTTGTAGAGCAGGATGGCCCCCGTGCACATGGGGCAGGGCGACAGGGTGGAATAAATTTCGCACTTCGCGTAGTCCGCGGCTTTCAGCCGCCCGGCGTTCTCCAGGCAGTCCATCTCGGCGTGCAGGATGGCGGACTTCTTCTGCACCCGGCGGTTATGGCCGCGGCCTATGATCCTGCCGTCCTTTACCAGCACGGAGCCTATCGGGATGCCCCCCTCGCGCAGGCCCTTGCGGGCCTCTTTAATAGCTTCCGATAAGAACTTCAGGTAGTACCGGCTTGACCTTTTTGGCATCTTTTTTCCCCTCCGCCTTACCTTTCACTGTCGTCTTTTTGGGTTTCTTCTGCGGCACCTTGTTGAAGACGCCCTCGGCCGAGCCCAGCGGGGAGGCGGCCTCCAGGTCCGCGCGGCTATCGCCTTCAGAAAGCGTTAATTTGCCCCTGGCCAGGCCCGATTTAAACACCAGGTCTCCGTCCCCGTTGAAACAGGCCTCGCCGTTCATGCCCGGCAGCCCCGGGATGGAGAGCATGGCCTGCAGGCATGGGCCGTCCTGCCGGTTGACATTGAAGCTGCCAGACCCTGGCGCCTTGGAACAGGGGCCGGAATAGGTGAAACTGCCGCGCATGGATCCACCAGCGGGCGAGAACCTGCCTTTTACCTTCCACTCGCAGCCTCCCGGAGAGGCCGTGACCTCTCCGGCCCAGTAACCGAAGAACGGCTCCAGCCGCTCGTCCGCGGCGCAGGGCGCCGCCAGCAGCAGCAGACCTAGAACACCCGGCAGAAGATGCATTTGAGATATTCTCCCTCGGGGTAATCCGCGGCCACGGGATGGTCGGGCCCCGCCCCCGTTTTTTTCAGGATCTGCACGCGCCGTCCGGCGTTGGAGGCCGCGCCGCGCAGGATGAAAGAGAATTCCTCCATCGACACCATGCCGCTGCAGGAGCAAGTGACGAACATGCCGCCTTCCTCGACGAGCGAGAGCGCGATGCGGTTGAAGTCGCGGTATTTGAAGATGCCCTTGTCGCGCTCTTCGCGGTTGGAGACCAGCTTGTACGGGTCCAGCACCACCAGGCCGTACTTGCGCTTGAGCTCGAGCATCTGGCGCATGTAGGTGAAGGCGTCGGCGCAGGCCGTGTCGATCTTGACCTTGTTGATATTGGCGTTGCGCTTGGAGGCCTCTACGGCCTCGGCGTCCAGCTCCACGCAGGTCACCTGCTCGGCGCCGCCGAGCTTCGCGGCGTAGATGCCGAAGCCGCCGGTATAGGCGCAAAGGTCTATCACCTTCTTGCCGGCCGCGAACTGGGAGGCGTACAGCCGGTTCTCGCGCTGGTCGCAGAAGAAGCCGGTCTTGAACCCGGCGCGCATGTCCACCTCGAACTGCACGCCGTTCTCGGTGATGCGGGTCTTATGCCCGGGGCCGGCCTCGGGTTTTAGCTTGAAGCCTTCCATCTCCTGCGTGTAGGCGGTGGCGCGGTGATGGAAAGCGGCGTTCGGGAAATGTTTCTTGAAGGCGGCCTCGATGTTGGGCCACAGGCGGTACATGCCGAGCGAGTAGAACTCGAGGGCGATCTGGTCCTTGTAGATGTCCACCGTCAGGCCCGGCAGGCCGTCGGCGTAGTCGTGCACCAGGCGGCAGGCGTCGGTCTTGTCCCAGAGCTTCAGCGTTTCGCGGCGCAGCGACACCGCCCGCGTCACCTTGTCGTCGAAGAACTTCTCGACGGTGAACTCCTCCGGGTTCTCGCGGCTGATGATGCGCGCCATGATCTGGCTGTGCGGGTTGTAGATCGCCACGCCGTAGGGATTGTCGTGCTTGTCATAGACGGCCACCAGTTGGCCGGCCTCGGCGCGGTCGACGATATCTATCATGCGCTTGAAGGCGTTGGGCCCGGCCGGCGCGTGGGAGAGTTTCAGCCTCGGCAAACCGCCCGCCCTGGAAAATATTTTTTCAGCCATATCTGGATTATACTCCTACGCTTTCAAGATGTCTATCTTCCGCCACAGACCCGAGCGGAAGCGCAGTCCGAAAAAGACCGCCAGCAGCAGCACGTAGAAAGCCGCCCACGACCAGGCGTGGATCAGCTCGCCCCCCGCGAAGCGGGTGATGTACCAGATGCCGGGCACGAACAGCGCCCAGGCGGCGGCGCTGGCCCCCAGCATCTGGAAGCGCGTGTCGCCGGCCCCGCGCAGCGCGTCGGCGTACACCATGCCGATGGCGTCGAAGAACACGAACACGGCCAGCGCCTTCATCACAGGCCTGGTGCGGGCGAGGATCTCCGCGTACTCGGCGTCGTGGCCGGAGCCGAAGATATTGATGAACAGCCCGGGCACCGCGATGAAGAGCACGCCCAGGAAGAGCGCGTAGAGGGCGGCCATTTTAGCGCCGTTATGCGCCACCCGCACGGCGACGTCGGGTTTGCGCATGCCGATGTACTTGCCCACCAGCGTCAGCGCGGCTATGCCCATGCCGATGACCGGCATGAAGGCCAGCATGTTGATGGAGGCGATGATATTGCTGGCGGCCAGCGAGACCTTGTCCATAGCACCTACGATGAAGATGAAGGCGCCGAAGGAGGCGATATCGAGGAAGAAGCCCACGCCGTTGGGCGCGCCGTATTTCAGCAGGCGCAGGAACAGCCCCTTGTGCACGCCCACCAGGCGCGCGGTGCGATAGCGGCGGCGGTTGTAGGGCGAGAAGATCAGGACCAGGTAGAGCAGCAGCATCAGCGACTGGCCCGCCACCATGGCGTAGGCCGCGCCTTTGATGCCCATGGCGGGTACGGGGCCGGCCCCGAAGACCAGCAGCCAGGAGAGCAGGATGCACAGCGCGTTGCCGGCCATGTTGACCGCCATCGGGACCTTGGTCTTGCCGCGGCCGGTGAAGAAGGCGGAGAGCGCGGTGCTGGCCAGGAAGACCAGGCCGGCGGAATTCAGGATCAGGAAATACTGCTTCTCCAGCGGAATGACGGAGGGCGCGTGGCCGGAATGGTCTATGATGAAATAGCCCAGCGGGGTGAGCAGCAATAGCAGCAGGCCGGAGGCCAGCGCCAGCCACAAGCCCTGCCAGACGGCCACCGAGACGCTGGCGGTCTTGCCGCGCCCGTAGTACTGCGAGACGAAAGCGTTGGTGTAGGAGACCATCCCGAAGAAGAAGCAGGCGAAGACGAAGGAGAGCAGGCCGGCCGGCACGCAGGCGGCCAGGGCGTCAGGGCTGTAATGGGCCAGGAACACGCGATTGACGAACTGCATCACCGTGCTGGAGGCGGTGGACAATATCATCGGGTAGGAGACCTTCAGCAGCTCGCCGGCGCCTCCCTCCCCCCTGGTGAACAGCCTCATAGCAGGTCGGCGTAGGCGCAGGCCAGCAGGTCCGACCGGTGGATATAGAGCTCGCGTATCAGCGTCTGCGCCTCGCGCCGGGCGGCGGTCTCGCCCTCGCCCGGCCGCAGCACCACTTCCAGCTCGATGAAGCGGCCGAGGCCCTTCACCTCGTCGAAGTGGATGCGCGTGCGCCCGACGTGGCAGACCAGGCGCGTCTTGGAGACTATCTTGGTCACGCCGAGCAGGCGCGAGAGGGTTTTCCTGGTCTTGGCGGCGTCGGCCACCGGCACCAGGGTGTATTCGGAAGGCTTGGGGCCTTTCTCGCCGGGGCGGCGGTAGAAGACCAGGTAGTCGTCGCCGCCGCGCTGCTCGCGCAGCTTCAGCAGGCCGTTGGAGATGTTAAAGAAGGTGTCTTCCTGCTCCAGGCGCTCGGTCCTGTCCGCGATCGCGAGGCCCGCGGCCATCTGCGCCGCCCAGTTGGCCGCGCGCGCTTTGATCTCGATATTTATGGCCATTAGAATTTTTCCATCAGGTAAGGCGCGGCGGTCAGCGCCGCCCCGACCAGGACTATGTAGACGGTCTTCGTCACGAAGAACGGGTAGGCCAGCAGGGCCAGCCCGCAGAGGATGCGGTTGACGTCGTTGGCGGCGCGGCCCTGGCGGAGATAGATGATCCCGACGAGCGAGAACAGCCCGGACGCCGCCATCCCCCACATGCTCATGCCGCCCGTCAGGGCGCCGGTCAGTCCGGAGGCCGTCTGCAGCAGGTCGGGGCTGTCCACGCTATTCGTCGTACCGCTCCTCGTCGTCGCGCTCGCTGCGCTTGCGCTTGCTATGGTCCAGCACTTTCTTGCGCAACCGCAGGCTCTTGGGAGTGACTTCCACGAATTCGTCGTCCTCGACGTATTCGATGGCCTGCTCCAGGGTCATCCTGCGGTGAGGCGTCAGCGAGATGGACATATCGCCGGTGGAAGAGCGCATATTGGATTGCTGCTTTTCCTTGCAGGGATTGGTCACCAGGTCGTTGGCGCGGCAATGCTCGCCCACTATCTGCCCGGCGTACACGGGCTCGCCGGGGCCGACGCACATGATGCCGTGGTCCTGCAGGCTGTTGAGGGCGTAAGCGGTGGACACGCCCGACTCCTTGGCGATGAACACCCCGTTGCGCTTGGGCTGGTTGAAGTTGCCCTCGGGCAGGAAGCCGTGGAAGCTGTGATGCATCAGGCCGGAACCCTTGGTGAAAGTAAGGAATTCCGACTTGAAACCGATAAGCGCGCGCGAGGAGATGACGTACTCGAAGCGCACGCGGCCGTCCTCGCCCACGCTCATGTTCTTCAGCTGGGCGCCGCGGGCCCCGAGGCCGTTCATCACCGCGCCCTGGTACTCGGCGGGCGCGTCGAGCATCAGCATCTCGACCGGCTCCACGGTGACGCCGTTCTCTTCGTGGGTGATAACCACCATCTTGGACACGCTGAGTTCGAAGCCCTCGCGACGCATGGTCTCGATGAGAATGGAGAGGTGCAGCTCGCCGCGGCCGGAGACCTTGAAACCGCCCTGGCCGGGGATCTCCTCCACCTTGAGGCCGACATTTATCTCCTGCTCCTTGTAGAGGCGGTCGCGCAGCTGGGTAGCGGTCACGAACTTGCCCTCGCGGCCGGAGAAGGGACTGTCGTTGGCGAAGAACTCCATCGAGAGGGTGGGCTGCTCTATCTCCAGGCCGGGCAGCACGCCGGGGTTCTCCGGGTCGGAGACGGTGTCGCCGACCTCGATGCCTTCCAGGCCGGCCACGGCCACGATGTCGCCGGAGCGGGCCTCCTTGATGATGCAGCGCTCGAGGCCCTTGTAGCCCATCAGCTGCATGACCTTGCGGGTCTTGGGCTCGGTGCCGGGCTGGGCCACGGAGACCTGCTGGGCGGCGGCTATTTTCCCCTGCACGATGCGGCCCACGCCGATGCGGCCAGTGTAGGAGCTGTAATCGAGCATGGTGACGAGCAGCCGCAGGGGAGAGTCGTCCAGGTCCAGCGGGCCCGGCACGGTCTTGATGATGGTCTCGAAGAGGTGGCTCAGGTCCTTGGCGGGGTGGTGATAATCGGCCGAGGCCCAGCCGTCGCGGCCGACGGCGTAGACCACGGGGAAGTCCAGCTGGGCGTCGGTGGCGCCGAGCTCCATGAACAGGGCGAAGACCTTGTCCAGGGAGGCGTGCGGGTCGCAGTTGAGGCGGTCGACCTTGTTGATGACGACGATGGGGCGCAGGCCGAGCGCGAGGGACTTCTTGAGCACGAAGCGGGTCTGCGGCATGGGGCCGTCGAGGGCGTCGACGAGCAGCAGCACGCCGTCGACCATGCGCAGCACGCGCTCCACTTCGCTGCCGAAGTCGGCGTGGCCGGGGGTGTCGACGATATGGATGGTGGTATCTTTATAGCGGACGGAGGTGTTCTTGGAGAGAATGGTGATGCCGCGCTCTTTCTCCAGGTCGTTCGAGTCCATGATGCAGATGGCCTCTTCCCCGCTTTTGTCGTGGAAGGCGCCGGTCTGCTTGAGCATGGCGTCGACCATAGTGGTTTTGCCGTGGTCGACGTGGGCGATGATGGCGATGTTGCGCAGGTCGGGCCGGCGCTTGGCGTTATCTTGTTGCATGTCTGTGTGTTGCTCCTTGAATACCGATAAAAACGTTCTATCCCTTAGATCCCGACTGCAGGGACATTGCCCCTCTCACCCTGACTGCAGGGAACCGTTGCGCGGTTCCCCCCCGAAGCGGGGCCCCCCTTCCCCAAAGGGTTCGAGGGGCAACATCCCGGCAGTCTTTCGACAACCCGGAGTCTTACTGCGCGGACTGGCCGGCGGCGGCTTCGAGGGCCTCGAGCTCGGCGGTGAAGGCGGCTATCTTGGCCTCCATCGCGGCTATCTTGTCGCCGAGCTCCTTGACCTGCTTGTAGTCGGAGTGGATCTCGGGCGCGGACATCCTGGCGGCCAGGGTCTCCACGTTCTTGCGCGAGTAGGCGATCTCTTTCTTGAGGGTTTCGGCGCGGCGGCTCTTCTTGCGGACTTCGGCCTCCTGGCGCTTCTTTTCCTCGTAATCTTCGGAGGCGCCGGAGGCCTTTTCGGGCTCGGCCTGCCGCTCCTTCCTCTTCTGGCCGGCCGTTTCGCGGGCCAGCTGCTCCTGGCGGTAGCGGAAGTAATCGTAATTGCCGGGATAGACGGTGGTCTTGCCGGCTTCGACGTGCACTACGCCGTCGGCCAGCGCGTTGAGGAAGTAGACGTCGTGGCTGATCAGGCAGAGCGTGCCTTCGAATTCCTTGAGGGCCGCGATGAGCGCGTCTACGCTGGCCATGTCGAGGTGGGTGGTGGGCTCGTCCATCAATATGACGTTGGGCGGGTCGAGCAGCAGCTTTACCAGCATCAGGCGGCTTTTTTCACCGCCCGAGAGCACTTCGGTCTTCTTGTACACGTTGTCGCCGGGGAACAGGAAGGTGCCGAGGACCGTGCGCACCATCAGCTCGGGGTTCAGCCGGTCGTTGGACATGGCTTCCTGCAGCACGGTCTTGCGCGGATCCAGGATGCCGTCGCGGTGCTGGGAGAAATAGCCGGTCTTCACGTTAAGGCCGAGCGCGCGCTCGCCGCTGTCGGGCTCTATCACGCCGGCGAGCATCTTGAGCAGCGTACTCTTGCCGGCGCCGTTGTGGCCGACCAGCGCCAGCTTCTGGCCGCGCTGCAGCTCGAAATTGAAATTCTCGTAGACCTTGATGTCGGGGTGGTCGGCCACCTTGTAGGTCTTGCTGATGTCCTTGAGCTCCAGCACCTTGGTGCCGGTGCGGCCGGGCTGCGGGAAGCGGATCTTCACCGATTTCACTTCCTGCACCAGCTCTATGCGCTCCAGTTTCTCCAGGCGCTTTATCATGCTCTGCACGCGGGCGGCGGTGGAGACGCGCGCGCGGTTGCGGGCGATGAAATCCTCCATCTGCGCTATCTCCTCCTGCTGCAGGCGCCAGGCGGAATAGATCTTCTCCTTCTCGGCCTGGCGCTCGGCCAGGTACTTCTCGTAGTCGCCGTGGTAGACGCGCAGGGTCTTATCCTGCAGCGAGACGATGGCGTGACAGATCTTGTTGATGAAGTCGCGGTCGTGGGAGATGACGAAGATGGCGCCCTGGTAGGACTGGAGGTATTCCTCGAGCCACATCAGCGAGTCCAGGTCCAGGTGGTTCGTGGGCTCGTCGAGCAGCAGCAGGTCGGGCTTCTTGAGCAGGAGCTTCGCCATCGCGACGCGCATCGCCCAGCCGCCGGAAAGGGTGTTTACCTTGCGGGTGAAGCCGTCCACCTTGAAGCCGAGGCCCATCAGGATGGCCTTGCCTTCGGACTCTATGCGCCCGTCGTAGTCCTCTACGCCGTCGAGCACTTCCTCCACCACGGTCTTCTCGGAGCTGGGCGGGTTTTCCTGCGGCAGGTAGCCCACCACCACGCCCTTCTTGAACTGCAGTTCGCCGTCGTCGGCCTCTTCCACGCGCAGCATCATCTTGAACAGCGTGGACTTGCCGGCGCCGTTGGGGCCCACCAGCGCGAAGCGGTCGCCCTCGTTGACCTGCAGCGAGGCGTCTTCGAAAAGGACCTGGGAAGAGAAGGATTTATGAACGTTGCGTAGTGTTATCATAGGTGCACGCCGCCTTAAGGGCGTTATAGCAGTAGAATTTGCCGGGAACCGAACGGAAGACACCGGGACTGCCGAGACCTTATTTTAGCATTTTCGGCCCCGTCCTTTCTTTTATATCAGAAAAAATATAAACTACGGGGAGTTAACGGAGGCTACATGTCTGACACTATCATCAATATTTTCTGGGCGCTGGTCTTCGCGCTGACCGGCGGCGCCGCGGGAGCCTTCCTGCTGATCCGGCTCTCGGCGCGCATCCCGGCCGTCTTCGACAAGCTCACGCCCGACATGGACGAAGGCAAGGAGATCATCCGCGGCAACCGCGCCGCGGCCGACTACTTCGGCCGCATAGTCTCCGCCGCCATCCTGGGCGTCAGCATCATCATCGCCGCCGCCGTGCTGGGCGGGCTGATCGCGGCCCTGCACTGACGGCCCCATGAGGCTCCTCCTCCTTTCCATCCTGCTGGCGCTGCCAGCCGCGCCCGCCTGGCCCAGGGCCGGCGGCGGTGGCGGCGGCGGTGGCGGCGGAGGCTGCTTCCCCGCCGGGACGCCAGTATTGACGCTCACCGGCGAGGTCCCGATAGAGAAGATAAAGCCGGGAGACAAGGTGCTGGCCTTCTCCAACGACAAACTGCTGCAGTGCGAAGTCCGGAATTTCATAGAGAAGAAAGACCGCCTGGTGGTCATCAGGACCGGTAAAGGCACCCTGACGGCCACCTCCGAGCATCCGCTGCTGACGCCCTTCGGCTTCACCGAGGTGCGCGGGCTGCGCAAGGGCGACGAAGTGGGCGTGCTCGAGGACGGCCGCCGCGTCTGGACCAGGATAAAGTCCATCAAGCCCGGCGGCGTGGCCACGGTCTACAACCTGGAGGTCGCCCCCCCTCACACCTTCATAGCGCGCGGCTTTATAGTGCACAACAAGGGCGGCTTCGGCGGCAGCTACGGCGGCGGCTACAGCCGCAGCTACAACAGCAACTACTACGGCCGCCGCCGGCACGACACCTTCTTCGACAAGATCATGCTGGCCATCGCGGCCACCGTGCTGGCCGTCAAAGGCTACTCCCATTTCTCAGGCTCTTCCGGGGCCGGCGGCTCCGGCGGGACATCCCGCTCAGGGTCATCAGGGTCCTCCGGCGGCCGGGTGAACGCCTCCCTGCTGGCGCCCCGCTCCGCCCGCACGCGCGAGATCCTGGCGGCGCTGGCCCGGCGTGACAAGGACTTTTCCCCCGATGAACTGCTGCAGTGGGTCAGGGACGTCTTCCTCAAGGTGCAGCTGGCCTGGCAGGCCAGGGACTACAGCACCCTGCGGGGAGTGATGATGCCGTACATGCACGCCAGCCACAGCGCCAAGGTAGAGGCCATGCGGGCGCGCGGCGAGATCAACATGATGGACGACCTGCAGGTGCTGGCCCTGGACTTCGTCCACGTGCGCTGCCCGGCGGAGAAAGAGGGCCGCGCCTTCTCCGTCCTGATAACGGCCTCAGCCAGGGATTACACCGTCAGCGAGCGCGGCCACACCGAGCTGCGTCCGCCGGAGCCGCAGACCTTCCAGGAATTCTGGACCTTCAACCAACTCAACGAAAACTGGGCGCTGGCCCGCATAGACCAGGTGGGCGACCTGGATTTCCTGAACGCGCCGAACCTGCCCGACAGCCCCGAGGCCGCGGCATCGGTGCCCCGCGCCGACCGCCCCTCGGGGGACGCCGCCTACCAGCCGCCGGGCGCGCGGGCGCAGGCCCCCGCCGACGCGGAGCAATCCTTTGAGCGCGGCGCCGACCTGCTGCGCTCGCTGGCACCGGCGGCCGCCGTTGCCGCGGCAGCCTCGGCCCGGCCCCCGCAGCCCGCCCCGGCCGCAGCCCGGTCCGAGACTACGGCCCCGGAGCGGCCGCAGGCCGACCGCTGGAACCGCCAGAAGATGGAGATAGCCGCCACGCTGGCCTTCGAGAGCGTCTACGAGGCCTGGGGGAAGAACGACAGCAGCCTGCTCAACCGCGACTTCGTTTCTGGCGAAGCGCTGGAGAAGCTGAAGCAGGTGATGCGGGACCGCAAGACCGAAGGCCTCTCTTTCGAGTTCAAAAGCCTGTTCACGCGCCGGGCGGACGTGGTGCTGACCAGCCCCGCCGAGCGCAGCCGCCTGCGCCTGGACGAGTTCACCGCGCGCATCACGGCCACCGCCGTGCGCGCCATCCTGCGCAACGGCAAGGTGCTCAAGCGCGACGAGGCCCCTGAGCCGTTCACCGAGTACTGGGTCTTCGGCAGGCAGCTCGACAGCTGGAAGCTGCGCGACATCCTGCCGCGCATGGAGCAGGCGGCCGAGGACAAAGCCCAGGACGGCGCCCCCAGCCCGGTGCAGATAGAGTGGTACTGGCACTCCTGAACCTTGACGCAAAAAAGGAGGCAGGCGCCCTTGAAAGGTGCCTGCCTCCTTTTTTATGCGCTCAGCCGATGAGGCGGACTTTGTAGCCGGCGGCTTCCAGCTCGGTTTTTACGAAGGCCCTGCGGTCGCCCTGCAGTTCCAGCACGCCGTCCTTCACCGAGCCCCCGGCGCCCAGGCGCTTCTTGAACTTCTTGAGCAGCTCTTCCTTGCCCGCCGGGTGCATAGGCAGCTTTTCTATCAGCGTCATACCGCTGCCCTTGCCCGTCTTTTTAAAAAGGACGCGCACCGGCTCGGTCTGCGTGCGCTGCCGCAGTTCCCCCGCCAGCCCCTCGGGGCACTCGCAGGGCGTCTTACCGCAGTTAGGGCAGGTCACTTTCCCGTCGGGGCCCGTGGAATAGACCAGCCTGTCGTTGTCGCTCATAAGCACCTCAGAATTTGGAAACGTTCCATTCAGCCTCTTCTTCCTCCGGCGGCAGCGCCGGGGCTGGCGCCGGCGGCGGCTTTACCGCGCCCAGGCGCTTCCAGCGGCCCGTGGCGAAATACCCGGCGGAGAAAGCGAGCCCGGCGCACCAGGCCACAGGCGCGCCCCACCAGATGCCGTCGGTTCCCAGCCTGGCCGCCAGGAAGGTGGAAACCGGCAGCCGGATCACCCACAGCGCCAGCACCGTGACCAGCATCGGGATCACGGTATCCCCGGCGCCCCGCAGCGCGCCGTTGACTACGAACATGGAGGAGAAAACTATATAGAACCCGCCCGCTATCAGCAGGTAGCGCGCGCCTATGGCCACCACAGCCGGATCCGAAGTGAACAGGGCGATCAGGTGCCAGCCGAACACTACCACGGCCAGCGTGGTGGCGAGCGAGGTGGCGGCGGAGAGCAGCAGAGCGGCCTTCAGGCCGTTGCGGACGCGCTCCAGTTTCCCCGCGCCCACGTTCTGCCCGACGAAAGTGGAGATGGCCGCCGACAGGCTCATCGCCGGCATCACGGCGAAGGTGTCCACGCGCCCGGCCGCGGTGTAGCCGGCCATCGCGTCGGTGCCGAAGCCGTTCACCAGGCGCGTCAGCACCATCATGCCGCCGGCCGCCAGCAGCTGCTGCACCCCGGAAGGCAAACCTATCGCCAGCGCTTTTTTCAGGATGGCCCGGTCGAATTCCAGGCCGCGCAGCCTGAACTTCAGCACCGTGTGCGTCCTGTTGAGATACACTATCGCCCCGAGGAAGGAGGCGCCCTGCGCTATCAGCGTGGCCCAGGCGGAGCCTGCCACCCCCCAGCCCAGCCCTATGACGAAGAACGCCACCAGCGCGGCGTTGAGCAGGATGGAGATGGCCGAGACATAAAGCGGGGTCCTGGAGTCGCCGAGGCCGCGCAGGATAGCGCTGACCGAGCCGTAGCCGAACAGGAAGACCAGCCCGCCGAAAGTGATGCGCAGGAAGGTAAGGGCCTGCGGCAGGATCTCCTCGGGCGTGTTCAGCAGCCGCAGGATGCTTTCGGAGAACAGCAGGCCCGCCGCGGTCATCAGCAGGGAGGCGAAGAAGAGGAAGATGTAGGAGGTGTCGATGGTCCTGCGGACCCGGGCCATATCCTTGGCCCCGAAATACTGGGAGATCAGGATGGAGAAGCCCATCGTCGCGCCGATGATCAGCGAGATCAGCAGGAAGAGTATCGGGAAGCTCGCCCCCACGGCGGCCAGCGCGGACTTGCCCACGGCCCGGCCGACAATGACGCTGTCCACCACGTTGTAGGACTGCTGCAGGACGTTGCCCGCCAGCATCGGCAGAGCGAAGTTCCAGATCAGGCGGCCTTCGCTGCCGGTGGTGAGGTCTTTCATTTCCCGGCTTTTACTTTGACCTTGTCCCGGAGCAGCAGCCCGCGCAGCGTCTTCAGGTCCGCCGCGAAGGCCGGGCTTTTCTTGTAGAGCGGGTAGAGGCGGTCGGCCAGCTTCTTCCCGGCCGCCGTGTCGGCCGGGTGATGTACGCCGCCTATCACGCGGTCCAGCGCGGCCTCGTCGGCCCGGTCGAGGAAGAGCTTTCTCCTGGCGGGCACGAGGTCGGAGAGCAGCAGCGCCAGCAGCCGCGAGATTGTGGCGTGGCCGCTGGGATAGGCCAGCCCGCCTACGCGCCCGAGGCACGGGTTCAGCACGGGGTCGCGCATGAAGGGGCGAGGGCGCTTGTACTTGTCCTTGATGTCGGCGGCTATGCCGTCGGTCTCCGTCTTAACGCGCTTGAAGATGGCCGCCGCCTCTTCCGGCAGCGGCGTGGCGAAGGGGCTGAGGTCCCCGAAGAAATTCTCGAAGTCGGCGTGCGCGGCCGCCTGGGCCTTGGCGCACTGCTCCGGCGTGCGCTTCTGCTGCCAGTCGAAGACGGCGGCCAGGTCCTTCCTGTCTTCCGGGGAGCCGGCCTTGGGCGGCGCGGGGAAGTCGGGCAGTTTCTGCTGCTCCGCGGTAATATAATAGGTAGTGCGCGGGATTATCCACTCTTCCGCGGAAACCAGGGCCGGGGCCAGCAGGGCGGCGGCGGCTAAAAGCAGTTTATAGATCTTCATGCTTAAATTTTAGCAAACATAGCCCGCCTTTCCCCCTGTCAGGGGAAAAAGATATAATTACAATAACGATTTAGTCTGGAGGGGTAAATGACCACCGCGATCAAGGAGAACAGGAAAACCATGAAGAACGACTTTAAAGTAAAAGATATCAGCCTGGCCGGCCTGGGCCGCCGCGAGATAGAGATGGCCGAGCAGGAAATGCCGGGCCTGATGTCCATCCGCGAGAAATACGCCGTGAAGAAGCCGCTGAAGGGCGCGCGCGTGATGGGCTCGCTGCACATGACCGCGCAGACCGCCGTCCTCATAGAGACGCTGGCCGCGCTGGGCGCCGAAGTGCGCTGGTGCTCCTGCAACATCTTCTCCACCTCCGACCAGGCCGCGGCCGCTATAGCCAAGGCCGGTATACCGGTGTTCGCCTGGAAGGGCGAGACGCTGGCCGAATACTGGTGGTGCACCGACCGCGCCCTGGACTTCGGCGGCGGCAAGGGCCCGCATTTGATCGTCGACGACGGCGGCGACGCCACCATGATGATACACCGCGGCGTGGACGCCGAGAACGACGCCTCCATCCTCAACGCGAAGTGCGGCACCGAGGACGAGACCGAGCTCAATATCTGCCTCAAGGCTATCCTGAAGAAAACCCCCCAGCGCTGGCATAACGCCGCCAAAGACTGGAAGGGCGTCTCCGAGGAGACCACCACCGGCGTGCACCGCCTGTACCAGATGCACGAGGCAGGCAAGCTGATGGTCCCCGCCATCAACGTCAACGATTCCGTGACCAAGTCCAAGTTCGACAACCTCTACGGCTGCCGCGAGTCCCTGGCCGACGGCA
>MGUG01000011.1 GCA_001799845.1 Elusimicrobia bacterium GWC2_64_44
AACATCTCCGTGCAGGTCGACGGTATCCTCTACATCCAGATCATGGACCCGATAAAGACCTGCTACGGCATCACGGACTACCAGTTCGCGGCCACGCAGCTCGCGCAGACCACGATGCGCTCCGAGATCGGCAAGATAGAGCTGGACCGCACCTTCGAGGAGCGCGAGAAGATCAATATGGAGATCGTCGCCGCCGTAGACAAGGCCTCCCTCCCGTGGGGCCTGAAAGTCACCCGCCACGAGATCAAGAACATCACTCCGCCCGAGAGCATCAAGGGCGCGATGGAAAAGCAGATGCGCGCCGAACGAGAGAAGCGCGCCATCATCGCCGAATCCGAAGGCGAGAAGCAGGCCAAGATCAACAGGGCCGAAGGCGATAAGCAGCAGAATATCGCCCTCTCCGAAGGCGAAAAGATGAAGCGCATCAACGAGGCCGAAGGCCGCGGCCAGGAGATAGAGCGCATCGCCATGGCCACCGGCAAGGGTATCCGCGAGATCGCCAGCGCCATCAACGAGAAGGGCGGCGCCGACGCCGTGAACCTGCGCATCGCCGAACAGTACCTGGGCGAGTTCGGCAAGCTGGCCAAGACCAATAATACCCTCATCATCCCCGCCGACCTGGGCGACACCGCCGGCATGGTGGCCGCGGTGAGCAAGGTCTTCACCGCCACCAAGCAGCGCGCGGCTGAAATTACCGCCGCCCCCGCGCCGGCGCCCCTCCCCGGCGTAAAGCCCGCCGGACAGCAGTACCCCCCGCTCCAGCAGAACCGCTGAGGCCGCTAAGCGATAAACAAAAAACCGGGAGCCGCCTCCCGGTTTTTTATTTTACCCTTGCGGGGCTATTTGCTTTCCGGAGTTTCGCCCAGTTCCCGCAGGGCGGTCTTGAGGGCGTCCTCGTGGCGCCTGCTCTCCAGCGGGGCCATCAGGCTGTAGGCGCAGGGCACCACCAGCAGGGTAAGTACTGTCGAGAGCAGCACGCCGCCGATGACCACCAGTGCCATCGGGATGCGCGTCTCCGCGCCGGGCCCGTAGCCCAGCGCCGGCGGTATGGCCGCGGCAACGGTGGCGAAGGAGGTCATCAGGATGGGGCGCAGCCTGACGGGGCAGGC
This sequence comes from Elusimicrobia bacterium GWC2_64_44, assembly GCA_001799845.1. Classification (GTDB taxonomy): domain Bacteria; phylum Elusimicrobiota; class Elusimicrobia; order Elusimicrobiales; family UBA9959; genus UBA9959. Next base: position 1,110 of record MGUG01000011.1, read on the forward strand.
CTCCAGCAGCGCCTCGTCCACGCCGAGGCCTCCCAGCCGGCGGCGGTTGTTGGTGAAATCCACCAGCAGGATCGAGTTCTTCTTCACTATGCCCATCAGCAGGATGAGGCCTATCATGCTGTAGATGGAGAGCGAATAGCCGCCCAGCTTCAGCGCTATGAAGGCGCCGGTCAGGCTGAACGGCAGCGCCAGCAGCACCGTGAACGGGTGCAGAAAGCTGTTGAACTGCGAGGCCAGGATCATGTACGCCACGAACACGCCGAGGATCAGCGCGAAAGTCAGGCTGGAGAAGGACTCCTGGAAGGTCTTGGAGGTACCGGAGAAGACCACCCTGTAGCCTTCGGGAAGTATCGCTTTGGCCAGCCGCTCCACTTCCTTTAAGGCCTGCTCCTGCGAAGAGCCCTGGGCCACGTTGGCGAACACGCCTATGGCGCGCTCGCGGTTCTTGCGCGAGATGGTCAGCAGCGTGGTCTTCTGCTCCACCTTCACCACCTCGGAGAGGCGGATCACTTCGCCGCGGTTGTTGCGCACCCAGATCTTGTTGATGTCACCCGGGTCGCTGCGGTCTTTGCCCAGCAGCTGCACCCGTATGTCGTAGCGCTTGCCGCCGCGGGTGAACTTGCCGGCGCGCACGCCGCCTATCATCGAGTTCACCGCGTCGCCGATAGAGGAGACCGACACGCCGCGGGCCGCCGCCTTCTCCCGGTCGGGCACCACCTGCACCTCCGGCATCCCCTCCTGGTAATCGGTATCCACGTCGACCATCCTGCCGGACGCCGTCATCTTTTCCATCAGCTGGCGGCTGTAATCCCCCAGTTTGTCCCAGTTGGGACCGCGCACGCTGAATTCCACCGGGAAGCCGCGCTGGGCCGTGAATCCGCCCAGCGAAGGGTCCTGTATTGCAGCGCGGCGCACGCCGGGAATGGCGTTGAGCGGCTTGCGCGCATAGCGCATGAATTCCTGCTGCGTAGGAGGGCGCTTCTGCCCCGGCAGCGGCACGCGCTCGGCCGGGGGCTTCATGGCTATCATCAGCATGCCCTGGTTGACCTGCCCGCCGCCGAAGCCGCCGGTATTGGCCATAAAGGTGCGGATGTTCGGCTGGGCCATGGCCCACTTCTCGGCCTCTTCCATCGCCTTCGCGGTCACTTCCATGGGCGTGCCTACGGGCATCTGCACGCGCGCCAGGAAGCGGCTCTGGTCCTGGGCCGGGGAGAATTCCTTGGGGATGAACTTTATCAGGGACATAGAGGCCGCGAAGACCGCCAGCGAAACCATTATCACGGTCCAGCGGCGCCGCAGCAGCCGGCCCAGCAGGGCCGCGTAGGAGACGCGCGCCCTCTCCATCAGGCTGTCCATCGCGCGCCCGATCCAGAGGGAGCGCTCGGCGTCCACGAACTGAGAGCAGCGCATCGGAGTCAGCGTGAGCGCCTCCAGCAGCGACAGCATCACGGCCGCCGTCATGGTAACGCCGAACTGGAAGAAGAACTTGCCTATAATGCCCTGCATGAACACCACGGGCAGGAAGATGGCCAGAATGGCCACGGAGGCCGCCATCGCCGGAAAGGTCATTTCCCGGGCGCCCAGGATGGCGGCGCGCACGCGGCCCTCACCCTTTTCGTTGTGGCGCACTATGTTCTCCAGCATCATGATGGCGTCGTCCACCACGATGCCGATGGCCAGCGTCAGGCCGAGCAGCGTGAAGGTGTTGAGCGTGAAGCCCATGAAATAGAGGACTATGAACGAACCGACTATCGAAGTCGGGATCGCCAGCAGCACGTTGACGGTGGAGGACCAGGAGCCCAGGAACAGCCAGCAGACCGCCGACGTCAGTATGACCGAGAGCACCAGCGTGAAGTTCAGCTCATGCGTGGACTCCTCGATGAAACGGGTGGAGTCGTTGACGATCTCGAGGCGCATCCCCTCGGGGAGGTTCTTCTGTATCTCGGCCGTCTTCGCTTTAACACGGCGGGCGGTATCCACCGCGTTGGAACCGCGCTGCTTGTTTATACCCAGGCCCACCGCACGGCGCCCCCAGTTGCGGGTGATGCGGCGCACGTCGGCCAGGCCGTCCTCGACCTTGGCCACGTCGCCGATATGGTAGGTGCGCCAGATGGCCGCGCCGCCGCGCCCGGCTATCACTATGCGCGAGAAGGCCTCGGGCGTCGGGGCCTCGCCGAGCACCCGCACGTTCAGCTCTTTCTTGCCGGTATCGATGTAGCCGGCCGGCTGCTCCGCGTGCTGGGCCGAAATAGCGGTAAGCACGTCGGTTACGGTCAACTGGGCGGCGTCCATCTTGTCGGCGTCCATCCAGACCCGCAGCGCAGGGTCCACATAGCCGCCCATGTTGACCTCGCCCACGCCTTCGATGATGCTGAACTGGTCGCGCAGCACGTCGTTGGTGTAGTTCATCAGGTCCTTGACGGGCCTGTCGCCGGAGAGGGCCATCCAGATGATGGGCTGGTCCTCGGGGTTGGTCTTTGTGACCACTGGCGGGTCTATGTCGCGGGGAAGGTTGCGCGCTGCCTGCGAGACCTTGGCCTGCACTTCCTGCATGGCGTCGTCGATGTCGTGCTCCAGCTCGAACTCCAGCGTGATGCGGGCCGAGCCGCGGCGCGACGAGGAAGAGATATCCTTGATGCCGGCGATGGTCATCACGGCGCTCTCGATGACGTCGGTGACCTGCGTCTCCATCACCTCGGGGGCGGCCCCCTCCAGGCTGACGCTGATGTTGACCACCGGGTAATCCACGTCGGGCAGCTGGCTGATGCCCATGCGGCCGAAGCTGATGGCGCCGAAGACTATCAGCCCCAGCATCAGCATCCAGGCGAAGACGGGGCGCTTTATCGAGAGGTCCGAAAGGGTCATGGCTTTATTTCCGCGCCGGCCGCGGTCTCCAGTTTTATAAGCGCGAGGGTTTTGCGGGCCTGCGCCTGCGACAGCGCCAGGCGGGTCTGCTGTGCCGTGTTGAGGGCGCTCAGCACTTCCAGGTTGTTGACCAGCCCCAGCTTGTAGTCCTCAACCTGGTAGCGGGCGTTCTCATCGGCGAGCGCCAGGGCCTCCGCCAGGCTCTCCGCCTGGCGGGAGGAGAATTCATAGTCGTCGTAGGCGCTTCTGACGTCGGAAAGCGCCTGGCGCAGGGCCAGGTCCAGCGCGGTCTGCGCCGAGCGTTTGCCGGCCCAGGCGGCTTCTTTCCTGCCGCGCAGCAGGCCGCCGGTGTAAAGCGGCACGCTCAGGAACGCCCCGGCGTCCCAGCGGTTGACGGGGTCCGGCCGGGGAGTGCGGAGCACGTAGTAATTGGCCAGGAGGTTCACCGCAGGGCGCCCGCCCAGTTCCTGTACTTCAGAGAGGAAGCCGGCCGCCGCCGCGTCGCGGCGCCTGGCTTCCAGGTCAGGCCGGCGCGCGGCCAGGTCCAGGTAGGCAGGCAGGTCTGCGGCCAGGCGGGCCGGCAGGGCGGCCGGCGCCAGGTCTTCCTGCAGGCCCGTCAAGAACTTCAGCGCCTGCTGGGCCAGCCGCTCGGCCGAGAGGGCGGAGAGATGGGCGGCTTTATCCTGCGCCAGCTGGGCCTTCGCGGAGATCACCTCGCTGCGGCGGGAACGGCCTATCGCGGCGCGGGCCTCCAACTCTGAAATGCGCCTGGCGGTCACCTCCAGCTGGTCCTCGCGTATCTGCGCCTCGCGCTGGGCCGCCTGCAGGCCCAGGTACGCCTGCGCGGCCGACAGGTAGAGCTGCTGCCGCGCGCGCTCCAGGTCCAGGCGCGCGGCCGCGGTTTTCTCGGAGGCGGCCTTGGCTGCCATGTAGTCGCGCATGCCGGAGAAGATATTGTAACTGCCGGAGAAATACCCCCTCGCGGCGGTATCGGCGTTCTGCTGCTTGGAGAGCGAAGCGTTGAAATCGAATGCGGGGCGGAAAGCCGCGGCCAGCTGCCGCTCGGCGGCGTCGAGCTGGGCGGCGCCTTCAGCCTGCAGCGCCAGCGCTTCGCTGCGCGCGGCGGCCAGGGCGTAGGTTTCTCCGAGCGAGAGCGGCCGCGGGGCGGCGGCGGGGAGGCCCAGGGCCGAGGACGCCCAGGGAGTGAAGAATATGATCGCCGAGAGGAGTTTAAGCAAGATGTCAGGTCCTTATAAGGCTGGATACGGTTTCCGCCGCGCTTGAAAGGTCTTCGAGGCTCAGATACTCGTCGTTAGTTTTGACCGCGCCTGCGCCTATGCCGAAGGCCACCGAGGCGATGCCCCTGGCGTTCAGCGCGTGGGCTTCTCCGCCCTGCTGCGCGCCGGAGGGAGCCGGGGTGAGGCCCGCGCCCTTTAGCGCCGCCTCCGCCAGCTGCCGCACCCTGGAGTCCGGGGCGTGGCTGTAGGGCTGAAATTCCCAGGCCCACTTGAAGGCCGCCGCTCCGCCGGCGGCGGCGGCCGCTTTCTCGAATTCCGCCCTGAAGGCCTCCAGCAGGGGCTGCGCCCTGGCGGCTTCGGCCGCGCGCACCTGGCCCCTGACCAGCGTGGCCGGGGGCACTATGGAAGTGCCGGCGCCGCCGGCGATAGTACCGACGTTGGAGGTGGTCTCGGCGTCGTGCCGGCCGAATTTCAGCGCGGCTATGGCGCGGGCCGCGATGCTGATGGCGCAAACGCCCCCTTCCGGGTCGGTCCCGGCGTCGGCGGCACGGCCCAGGATGTCCGCGGAGAAGACGGCCACGCCGTGAGAAGAAGCTGTATAGGCGCCGGCCGGCAGGCCCGGCGCGAAGGTGAAGCCGCAGCGCACCCCGGGCGGCAGGGCCAGGTGTTTCACGCCGGCCAGGTTGCCGGCCCCCCTGGTGGTGAAAGCGAGGGTGAACGGCTTGAACTGGGCGTACGTGTGCACCGCGCGCTCCAGCGCGTAGAGGATCGCGGCCAGCCCGGCGCGCCCGTCCGCGCCCAGCGGGCCCCGCCCGCCGGTGGAAAGCCGGCCGCCGGCGGCGGCGGGCTCGCTGGCGGAGGTGGGACGCACCGTGTCCATGTGGGCCACCAGGGCGAAATCCCCGCCCCCGCCTATCTGGCAGACCACGTTGCTGGTGTTGGAGAGGGCGGCCGCCGCCGTGCCGTCCATCTGCGCCGGCAGGCCCAGGTTCTTAAGGAACGACGAGATGTGGTTTGCCACCGGGGCTTCTTTGCCCGGGATGGCGTCGAGGCGCGCCAGTTCCAGGAACAGTTCGGTGAGCCGGCGGCTGGCCATCGTTACTTGGCCCACTCGCGGGCCAGGTTCACCAGCACCTGCGCGGATTTGTTCATCCCGTCGAGGGAAACCCACTCGTAGCGGCCGTGGTAGTTGTAGCCGCCGGTGAAAACGTTGGGAGTGGGCAGGCCCATGAACGAGAGCCGCGCCCCGTCGGTGCCGCCGCGCACCGGGGTCACGTGCGGCTGCAGCCCCGCCTGCCGCACGGCGGCCAGCAGCTTGCCCATCACCGCCGGGTGCTTCGCTATGACTTCCTTCATGTTGCGGTACTGCTCTTTGAAGGCCAGTTCTATTTTCGCGAGCGGGTACTTCAGGCGCGCGGCCGCTGCTATGGCCTCCAGCTGTCTCTCCATGGCCTTGAGCTTCTTCAGGTCGTGGTCGCGCACGATGCCGGAAATTTCCGCTTTCTCGGTCTCGCCCGAGATGTCGGTGAACATTATGAAGCCTTCCCTGTGCTCCGTGGTTTCCGGCAGCTGGTTCTCGGGCCAGGCGGAGACGATGTCGGCCGCGATGCGGGCCGCGTTGGCCATGGCGTTCTTGGCCGTACCCGGGTGCACGCTCTTGCCGGCGATCTTTATGGTCACACCGTCGGCGTTGAAGGTCTCGTCCTCCACCTCGCCGGCCACCGCGCCGTCGAAGGTATAGGCGTAATCCGCGCCGAAAGCTTTTACATCGAAATACTTTACGCCCTGGCCCACCTCCTCGTCAGGCGTGAAACCTATCTTCAGCCGGCCGCGCGCTATCTCCGGGTGCGCCAGCAGGTACTCGGCCGCCGCCATAATGACGGCGATGCCCGCCTTGTTGTCAGCGCCCAGCAGCGTATCGCCGGAGGCGGTGACGATGTCCTCGCCGCGGCAGACGGCCAGCTCGGGGCAGTTCTTCTCGTTGAGGATAACGCCGAGCTTTCTGTTTATAACGATATCACCGCCCTTCCAGCCCTTGTGCACCTGCGGCCTTACTCCGGCGCCCGAGGCGGCCGGAGAGGTGTCCATGTGCGCGAGCAGGCCGATGACGGGGAATTCCCCCTTCGCCGTGGCGGGGAGCTCGGCGGTAACATAACCGTACTTATCCAGCTTAACCCGAGCCGCGCCTATAGCGCGCAGCTCGGCCGCCAGCAGCCGGGCGAGCGTCAGCTGTTTTTTTGTGGACGGGAATGCCGGCGATTTCTCGTCGCTCTGCGTATCTATTTTAACGTACCGCTCAAAACGGGTGTAAATGGCTTTTTTCAGGTCCATGCGGCCTCCTTGCGTTAGCGTTGACTCCGCCAAAAAGGATATAATTAATATATACAGCGGTTCAAGGAGCCACTCCATGTCCATCAGTTTCATGCCCAAAGAAGTAAAGTTCTTCGACTATCTCAACCTGCAGGCCGAGAATATCGTGAAGGCCGCCGACTGCTTCCGGCACTCCGTCAAGAAAGGCTCCTTCGACGAAGAGACCGTCAAGAAGATAAAGAATTTCGAGCACGAGGGCGACACCCTTTCCCACGAGATCGTGGACATGCTCAACCGCACCTTCATCACCCCGATAGACCGCGAGGACATCTACGCGCTCGCCAACACCCTCGACGACATTATCGACATGATCAACTCGATGGCCAACCGCATCAAGCTCTACAAGCTCGACACCAACGACGAGCACATGATAATGTTCGCCGACACAATAGACCAGTCCACCCAGGCGCTGGCCAACGCCGTAAAGCACATGCACGACACCAAGCGCGCCCGCCGCGTGCTGGACTACTGCATAGAGGTCAACCGCCTGGAGAACATGGGCG
>MGUG01000012.1 GCA_001799845.1 Elusimicrobia bacterium GWC2_64_44
GACCAAGTCCAAGTTCGACAACCTCTACGGCTGCCGCGAGTCCCTGGCCGACGGCATCAAGCGCGCCACCGACGTGATGATAGCCGGCAAGGTCTGTGTGGTCTGCGGCTACGGCGACGTGGGCAAGGGCTCCGCCCGCTCCCTGCGCGGCTTCGGCGCGCGCGTCATAGTGACCGAGATAGACCCCATCTGCGCGCTGCAGGCCGCGATGGAGGGCTTCGAGGTGAAGACCGTCGAGGACACGCTGGGCGAGGGCGACGTCTACGTCACCACCACCGGCAACAAGGACATCATCCGCCTGGAGCATATGCTCAAGATGAAGGACCAGGCCATAGTCTGCAATATCGGCCACTTCGACAACGAGATACAGATGGCCGCGCTCAAGAGCGCCAAAGGCGTCAAGGCCGTCAACATCAAGCCGCAGGTGGACCGCTACGACCTGCCCTCCGGCCGCTCCATCTACGTGCTGGCCGACGGCCGCCTGGTGAACCTGGGCTGCGCCAAGGGCCACCCGTCCTTCGTGATGAGCAACTCCTTCTCCAACCAGACGCTCGCGCAGCTGGAGCTGTGGACCAAGAAGCACGAGATCGGAGTGACCCGCCTGCCCAAGCACTTAGACGAGGAAGTGGCCCGCCTGCACCTCGCCAAGATCGGCGTGAAGCTGACCAAGCTCACGACCGAGCAGGCCGACTACATCGGCGTCAAGAAGGAAGGCCCCTACAAGCCGGATCATTACCGGTATTGAGGCTTGCCTCGATAGAAAAAAGCCCGGGGCGAAACCCCGGGCTTTTTATTTCCGCCGAAGCCGGATGAAAGTGCGCGCTCCGCGGCGCGGAAGCAGACAGCCGCGACCGCGGCGGACCGTCAGACCTCCCCGGGGCCGGAGACGGGGATCTCGAAATTCACCCGCCCGCCGCCGCCTGGCGCGTTGGAAAGCAGCAGTCCCCCCCCGTGCCGCCTGAGTATTTCCTTGGCCACGTAAAGGCCCAGGCCGGTCCCGCCCTCTCCTTTCCGGGTGCTCCCGAAAGCCTTTACCCCGCCGTGCAGGACATCCTCGGTGAAACCGGGCCCTGAATCCTCCACGCGGCCGGTTATCCGTCCACGCTCGTAGCCGGCCCTCAGCGAGACCGCGCCGCCTTCCGGCGAATAGGACACGGCGTTATTGAGCAAATTGGTCAGGACGCGCTGTATATGGACGCGGCTTATCAAGGCCGGCGGGATATCTCCGGAGATCTCGGAGCTGATCCGCACGCTTTTTTTCCTCGCCAGGAAATCGGCCAGCTGCATGGCGCCGCGCGCGGCCTCGGGAAAACTGGCCTTCTCAAAAACGTATTCCCTCCCCCTTACTATGGCCATCGCGTTGTCGACCATGGCCATGGCGTGCCTGGCGGCGCGCTCCATGCGCCCCACTGCGGCTTTATCACAGGCCGCGCCTTCCGACAGGAGTTCGATCCCTATCATGAGCACCGAAAGCGGGCTCCCGAGGTCGTGCAGCACTCCGGAGATCAGCGTGCCCACTTCGTTGGCCGAGGCGCCTGCCACCATGCAGTCCCGCTTCTCCTCCAGCTCCGCCAGGAGCCGTTCGGCCTCGGCGTTCTTCGCGGCCAGCACCTGCTCCGACTTGAGCCGCGACAGCGCGGTGCGGTAGAGAATGGCCGCCGAGAAAATGAAGATCGCGAGCTTGACCGCGACGCTGAACCCTTCGGCCAGGTCCCACCCCTGCAGCGGCTTGCTGAAGTAGACCACCGCCAGGCAGCAGAACAGCAGAGAGCTGACCACGTCGAACAGCTTGACCGCCAGCGCCGCCGTGAAGACGGGCAGCAGATAAAGGACCCAGAAATACGACGCCCCGCCGCCGGAGGCTTTAATGATGTCCGTGGCCAGCAGCATGTTCAGCAGCAGCGCCAGCTCCACCACCCAGGCCTCCCCGCCGCGCAGCCGGGGCGCGAGCGAGTTGAACAGGAGGTTCGCGCCGGCCAGCATGAGGAACAGGTACAGGATGTCCGGGTAGACTATCAGCGGATTGCCGCGCATCAGGAACGCTATCCCGAGCATGAAGGTCAGGAACACCAGTTCATACCCGCCCCTCGCGAAGTTTCCGGTATATGCCTGTCCGGTATTCATAAACTTGCCCCCTTGTACTCCGGCCGCCGGCTACAGGCCGGCGGAGCCGAGGCTGTCATGCTGCAGCAGGCGCGCCTCTACCGCCGTTTTCAGCAGGGCCAGGTTGAAGGGCTTGGTTATATAATCCATCGCGCCCAGCCGCATGGCCTCCCGCCCTGACTTCTCCTCGCCCAGGCCTGTAATGACCATGAACGCGGCCGAAGGCAGCTCCGGCACCAGCTCCCGCAGCGTCTCCAGCCCGCCCTTGCGCGGCATCACCATGTCCAGGATGACGATATCCGGCCTGTGCGCCAGGGCCAGCCGGGCCGCCTCCTCGCCGTCCGCGGCTTCCAGGACGCGGCACCCGAGTTCGTCCAGCGCCCGCCTGAGGATATCCCGCATCATCGCATCGTCGTCAGCCACCAGCACCAGCGGCAGCGCCTGCCGGGCGGGGACCCGGCATGCGGGCGCGGGTTTCGGGGCGAGCGTTCCGACTATCGCCTCTACCGCCAGCAGCACGTTGGAGAGGCCGTCCCCCTTCGAGAGAAAGGCCGCCGCGCCGTGGTTCAGGTAGACCGCCACAGCTTCGGGGTCGTCGTGGCCCGAGAGCAGGATGATCCTCGCCTCGGGGGCCAGCGCACGGATGTTAGCGAACACGGCTGACCCGCTCAGGACCGGCAGGTGGCGGTCCAGTATCACCAGGTCCGGCCGCTGGCTCCTGAAGACGCCCACCCCGCTGCCTCCGTCGCTGGCCACGCGCACGCAATGCCCGGCGCGCGTGAGCAGCTCGCGCAGCGCGTCGCGCACTACCCCGTCGTCCTCGATGACAAGTATGTCAGCCATAACTCCCCCTTAATCCCTGCGCCTGTCCTTCAGGTACATGCTGCCCGTCCTGCCCGGCAGTTTCTTCAGGTAGCTCTTTATCTCGCCCGCTATGTCGGCTATCCTGGCGTAATGCTCCAGCTCGCGCCGGTCGCTGGCCGCCATCGCTATGCTGAGGGACATCAGCGGGAATTCGCGGACGCCGCCCTGCCGGTCGGTGGACAGGATGAAGCCGCGCGTCCTGTCCTGCGGCCCGTAAAAGGCGCCCACCGCCGCGTCGAAGCGCTGCGCCACGGCCGCCGCTATCCGCTCGTCGCGGCCCAGGGAGCTCATCAGCACGAAATCGTCCCCGCCTATGTGGCCGAGGAAGACGTTCTCTTCGGGAAAGTCGGCCTGCACGCGCCCCAGCAGCGCGGCCGTCTCGCGGATGACGTCGTCGCCGCGCAGGTGACCGTAGGCGTCATTGTAGGCCTTAAAGTTATCGATGTCGATATGGAAGTAAGCCAGGGGCGTCCCGTCCTTTATCCGGCGCCAGGCCTCCTCCTCGATAGCCGGGCCGCCGGGCAGCAGCGTCAGCGGGTTAGCGCCGAGCATGCGCCGCGCGCGCCTGTCCGCGCTCTCGACGCGCGAACGCAGGTCCACGGGGTCGAAGGGCTTGCAGATATAGTCGTCCGCCCCGCGCTCGAACTCCGCTGACCTCGCTTCCGGGCTGTCCTCGCCGCTCACGATGATCACCGGGACCATCTCCAGCCGCGGGGTATGCCGCATGCGCGCCAGCACCTCCCGGCCATCCACCCCGGGCATGTTGAGGTCAAGCAGCACCAGGTCCGGCGGGAAGTTCATCAGGCTCTCCATGGCGGAGGAGCCGTCCCCGGCGGTCTTCACGCTCCAGCGGGTGCCTCGGAAGATGCTGCCTACCAGCCCCTGGAACTGCTTATCGTCGTCAGCCACCAGCAGCGTTCTGTTCATACCACCCCCCCGCATTCCGCGGCCGTCACTTCCTCCAGCCACAACAGCCTGGCCAGCCGGCCTTTACTGTCGGCCCCGGGACCGGAGGAATAGCCTTCCGCGTAATATTTTTTCAGAAGTTTATAAAAATCGCTGCGGACGCCGCGGTCGCTTATCTCGCTGCCGGGATTGCGGCGCAGTTTGGCCAGGCTGAAGCCGGGCTCGCGCATCTTGGCCGCCCAGAACAGCGCCTTTTCGGCCACAAGCTCCGCGTTCATGCTGGCCAGCAGCATCCGGCGCTCCACGCATGCGCCGGCGGCGGGCTCGGCCACGGAGTCCCGCAGGCCGGAGGCCGCCATGCTGACCTCCCGGATATCGGAGGCTTCCGGCATGGGCACGTCGGGAAGATCGAGAGCGTCGGACATGGTCTCCATGAACCCCCCGGCCAGGCGCACGCCCTGGGCCGCCTTGGACAGCAGCACCCTGCCGGTCCGCACCTCGATGAGCTTTATGAAGACCTTGAGGCAATCCCCCTCCGGGAACACCATTCCGGTGACCACGGCGTCCACCGAAAAGAGTTCCTTGTCGGGGCCCTCGCCGCCGGCCGAACTGGAGAGCCTGGCCTCTTTCAGCACTCCGTCGAGCAGGGAGCGCTCTATAAGGGATACCTTTTTAGTGGCGCTAAGGGCCGTGCCTACCAGCTCGGCCACATAGGCGCATTCGTTGCGGCCTGCGCCGCCGCGGCCCTCGAAGCCAAGCACCGCTATCTTCTTGACCGCGTTGGCGGCCGCGGCGCGGGCTATGTCCTCGGAAAGTCCCCTGTAGGGATTGCCCCCGGCCTGCGCCGAAACGGCGAGCAGGACCAGGCAGACGACCGCTGCGGAGATTTTTTTAAATTTGGTATTCATAGCCCTGACCCCTGCTATAGTGTAGGGGCCGGGGCTACGCGAAAGCTCCGGAGAAGTTCAGGTTATTCTCAAATCCCGCCTGGCGGCGGGCAAACGGGGAGGGACCCGCGCGCCCCGGGCGGGGCGCACAGGGCGCAAGGTCACTTCCGGCGCCGGCTCACTCGAACTTATAGCCGTGCCCGGTCACGCTTACCAGGCGCCCGGCCAGCTTGGCCCCGAGTTTTTTCCGCAGGGAGGAAACGTGCGTCTCCACCGTATGCGGGTTGTCGTAGGTGGCCATATCGTAGCCCCAGATAGTTTCCAGCAGGTAGGGCACTCCCAGCACGCGCCCCTTCTTTTCCAACAGCAGCGTCAGCAGGTCGAACTCTTTTCGCGTCAGCACTATCGGCCGGCCGCCCATGCGCACGGCCCTCGCGCCGGGGTCCAGTTCCAGGCCTGACTCTTTTATCTTTTGCGCCGCCTGGCCGAGGCCCGCGGAATAGCGCCGCAGCACGGCCCCTATTTTGGCCGCGAGCACGGCGAAGGAGAACGGTTTGGGCAGGTAATCGTCGGCCCCCTTTTCGTAACCGGACACCAGGTCCGCGTCCTCCGTGCGTTCCCCGGAGATGATTATCACCGGTACGCCGGCGGTATCGGCGGAGCACTTGACGGCCTTGCACAGTTCGAAGCCGTCGAGCCCCGGCACCTTCACGTCGGTGACCACCAGGTCGGGCTTTGAATCGCGCACCATCATAAGCGCTTCGGAGCCGTTATTGGTGAAGATCACGCCGAAGCCCCTGTTCTCCAGGTAGCGCCGCATGACCTCCAGCATCTGGGGATCGTCCTCTACGATGAGTATTTTTTTTGGCATAAGACCTTTGCGCCGCTCAGTGCCGCGCCCGCTCCGGCGGGCCTGCCGCCGGTTGGATCAAGAAACTGTCCCGATATCCCTACCCGCCCATTATACCTCCCTGCCCCGCCCGCTTTCAACCTGCGCGGCCGCGCCACAAGCCCTTCGCGGACAGGAAGATCGCTGCCAGGACCAGGAGCTCGCCGAGTGTGAACAGCGGCCAGTTGTAGCGCGCGGGCACGTAAGCCGAGGCCAGCCGCAGGAATCGCTCGTCGTTCGCGAGGCGGAAGAAGTCCGGGAGAAAGCCGTTGCGTATTATCAGGCCGGCGTAGTCCTGCACGAAGGTGCAGAAAACCAGGAAGGCGCCGCTGACCAGCAGTCCCCACTGAACCGGGGTAATGCGCGCCTCGCGGCCCTGCCCGGCAGGCGCGGCGACGCAAAGCGAGAACAGCACCATCGTCAGCGCGCAGATGACCGGGGCGAGCACCGGCGCGAGCCAGGTGACCGGGATCAGGAACAGCACGTCCCAGGTCAGCAGCGAGGGCGGCCAGCCGAGGAAATATTTAAGCCCGGCGTAGTAGAGGAGGTCCCAGACCCCGAAGGCGAACAGGAAACACCCCAGCCGCTCCAGCCGGGTCCGGCCCGCGAGCGCCCCGACACAGGCGAGCATAACCAGCGTGACGGCCTCACGGACGAGCTCGACCGAGAGCATTTCCGGCGGGATAAGCACCGTCGGGAAAGAGAAGCCGGCCGGGTAATAGAGCTGCCTGAGGTAGACCACCACTATCGCCTCGAGCACGCCCATGGCCGCCGCGAAGACCCCGAGTGTCAGGTATCGCCCGTATCCGCTCATGATTTATTGTTTTCTCCCCCGCGCGCCTTAGCCGCGCCCCTACAGCTATGATAACAAATAGCCGCCGGGGCGCGCGGCGCAGATTTTGTATCATATTCCCGGGGGATATGAAGCTCAGTTTTCTCACCATCAACGCCCACAAGGGCTTTTCTCACCTGAACCGGCGCTTCGCGCTGCCGGAGCTGCGCGAGTGCGTGCACGACTCCGGCGCGGACATAGTCTTCATGCAGGAAGTGGTCGGCCAGAACCTGCGCCACGCCGAGCGCTATTTCGGCTGGCCGGTGAAGCCGCAGCACGAGTTCATGACCGAGGTCTCGGGCTTCAACCACGCCTACGGCAAGAACGTGGTCTACACCGCCGGCCACCACGGCAACGCCATCCTCTCTCGTTTCCCCATCCTGCATTCAGAAAGGGTGGACATCTCCACCAACCGCGTGGAGAAGCGCGGCCTGCTCTACGCCAAGATCCAGCTGCCCGGAGGCAAGCCGCCGCTGCACTGCGTCTGCGTGCACCTGGGCCTGCTGCGCCGCTCCCGCGTCAAGCAATTCGCCAGGATCTGCGAATATGTAAAAGGCGTGGTCCCGGACCACGAGCCGGCCATAGTGGCCGGCGATTTCAACGAGTGGCGCAAAGGCAAGAAGGACGAGCTGGAGACCTGCCTGCTGATGAAGGACGCGGGGCTGTCGCTGCACGGCCGCAAGCTGCGCACCTTCCCGGCGGCCCTGCCGGTCTTCCCCCTCGACCGCATCTACCTGCGCGGCTTCAAGGTGACCAGGGCGCAGGTGCTCTGCGCCGGCCCCTGGCGGGACGTCTCCGACCACGCCGCCTTCCAGGCCGAGGCCGAGTACGATTGGAACCCGCCAAAGCCCGCGCCGAATTTATAGAATATAGGCGTGCTCCTACCCATACAGCGCAGCGCCGGCGAGATAATAAAGGCCGCGGCCAGAAGCCGCCGGCTGATAGTTTCCTCCCCCCCGGGCTCGGGCAAATCCACCAAGGTGCCGCAGATACTGCTGGACTCGTGCGGGCTCAAAGGCCGCATTGCGGTGCTGGAGCCCCGGCGGCTGGCGGCGCGCATGCTGGGCGACCGCGTGGCCAAAGAGCGCGGGGGCTCAGCCGGCGGTGAGGTGGGCTACCGCGTCCGTTTCGACGACAAGACGGGGACGAAGACCCGAATCGTCTTCGAGACCGAAGGCATACTGCTGCGCGAGCTGGTCTCCGACCCGCTGCTGAAGAACTACTCCGCCATCATCTTAGACGAATTCCACGAGCGGCACATTCACGGCGACATCACGCTGGCCGCCTGCCTGGCCCTGCAGGCCGGGCCCAGGCCCGACCTGCTGATAGTCGTAATGTCCGCTACGCTCGACGAAAAGAAGCTCGCCGCCTACCTGGCGCCCTGCGAGACCGTCCTGGCCGAGGGACGCGCCTTCCCGGTGACCGTCGCCTATTGCGGCCCGGAGACGGCCAAGCTCCCGCCGTGGGAGGCCGCCGCCCGCACCTGCGCGCAGGTGATGCAGCAGGTGAAGGAGGGTCATTCCCTCATCTTCATGCCTGGCGCCTACGAGATAAACCGCACCGCCTCGGAGCTGGCGAAACTGCCGGCGCTGGCCGGCTGCGCCGTGCGGCCGCTGCACGGCGAGATGCGCCCGCAGGACCAGGACGCCGCGGTCTCCCCGTCGGCGCAGCGCAAGATCATCATAGCCACCAACATCGCCGAGACCTCGCTGACCATAGACGGCGTCACCGCCGTGATAGACAGCGGCCTGGCGAAGGTGGCCCGGTTCGACGGGGCGCGCGGCATCAACACCCTCTTCACCGAGAAGATCTCCGTCCCGTCGGCGGAACAGCGCGCCGGCCGCGCCGGCCGCACGGCCCCGGGCGTCTGCGCCCGTCTGTGGACCGAGCGCGACAACGCCGCCCGCCCCCCGTCGCTGGAGCCGGAGATACTGCGCCTCGACGTCTCCGAGGCCCTGCTGACGCTGAAGGCCTCCGGCTTCGGGGATTTCGGCGCGCTGCGCTGGCTGGACCCGCCCGCGCCCGAGGAAGCGGAGCGGGCCGAAAGACTTTTAAGGGAGCTCGGCGCAGCCGACGCCGCCGGGCGCCTGACGCAGGAAGGCCGCGCCATGGCCCGCTACCCGCTACACCCGCGCTACTCGCGCATGATGGTGGAGGGCGCCCGCCTGGGCTGCGCTTACGAATGCGCGCTGATAGCCGCCGCGGCGCAGGGCCGCGGCCTCTGGCTCGACGAGGCCCGCCGCGCCGAGAACCGCGCCGGCGAGATCCGCTCGGACCTGGCCGCCGTGGTGCGCGCGCTCGAGCGCTGCGCCGCCGCGGATTTCGATCTCTTCGCCTGCCAGAAGGCCGGCGTAAAACAGAACGCGGCGCGGGACGCCTGGCGCCTGGCCTCGCGGCTGGCCGCCGGCGCCCCTCCCGGCGGCGGCGCGGCCGTGGCACTCGCCTCCAAATGCTTCCTGCGCGCCTTCCCGGACCGCGTGGGCGGAATGTTCTCCGCCGAGAAAGGCCGCTACCAGCTGCCGGGCGGCCGCCGCGCGCGCCTGCACCCGGGCAGCGCCGCCGCCGGCGCGCCCATCATCTGCGCCGGGGAGGCCATGGAGAGCGTCCAGCGCGGCAGCGCCGACATCACCCTCTCCTTCGCGGCCGAGATCCGCGAAGAGTGGCTGCGCGAGGCCTTCCCCGCCGACCTGGAGACCGTGACCCGGGCGGCGCTGGACGAGACCATGCGCACCCCGGTCACGGAGACCCTGACCCTCTACCGCGGGGTGGTCGTGCGCCGGGAAGTGGCCGCCGCCAGGCCGGCCAAGGCCTCTTCGGAACTGATCGCCGAAGAGTTCATAGGCGGCAATGAAAGATTCCAGAAGTGGGACGAGGACGTGGAAGACTGGCTGGCGCGGGTGGATTTCCTCGCCAGGGCCTGCCCCGACTTCGGCCTGGAGCCGCTCTCGGAGGAGGACCGGGCGCTGATCATCACGGACATCTGTTCCGGCGCGCGCAGCGTGGCCGAGGCGCGGGGTCGCCCGGTGCTGCCCGCCCTGCAGGACTGGTACGGCTGGGAGAAAGTGCGGCTGATAGACAAGCACGCCCCGTCCCGCCTGGAAATGCCCGGCGGCCGCCGGGCCAAGATCCGCTACCCCAAGAACGGCGAGCCTTTCCTGGAGGCCAAGATCCAGGACCTGTTCACCGTGACCGAAACCCCGCGCGTGGCCGCCGGCCGCGTGCCGCTGGTGGTGCACATACTCGCCCCCTCCATGCGCCCTGTGCAGGTCACCAAGGACCTCAAAAGCTTCTGGGCCGACAGTTACCCCAAGCTCAAGCCCGCCCTCGCCCGCCGCTACCCCCGGCACAAATGGCTGTAAACAATTCCGGGGACACGATACTTAATTCCTAATTAAGTATCGTGTCCCCGGAATCCGCCGGTTTCGAAGGGCGGCTACAGTTTAAAGAAATCCTTTATCTTCGAGAGCAGGTTCTGCTCTTCGCTCTTCAGGCCCGCGGCGGCCTCGCCGGCCAGCTTTTCCCTGGCGGCGGCCAGCTCCACGCGGCGCTTGGCCAGCATGAAAGCTATACTCTGGGCTATCTCCGGGCGGCTCGCCAGCACGCCCCGGAACCCGTCCCGGTCCAGGCGGTAACAGCGCACCTCTTCCGCAGCCACGGCGGTGGCGGTGCGAGGTTCGCCGGTAAGCAGGCCCATCTCGCCTAGCACGTCTCCTGGGCCAAGCCGCTTCACGCTCTTGTAGGAGCCGGCGTCACCGGAATAGAGCCGCACGTCGGCGGAGCCGGAGGACAGGATATAGAGCCAGTCGGCCGAGGCGCCCTGCCTGGTGATGGTCTCCCCCGCAGAGAAAGGCGTGGGCTTGAGGCGCCCCGCCAGGATGCGCCGTTCCCCGTCGTTGAGCGGCTCGAAGACGTCTACGCCCCTGAGGGCCGCCAGGCGCCGGTCGTTCTCGGCCTGCGCGCCGCGCTCGGACGCCTCCTGCGCGGCTTCGCTCAGGACCAGCGAGCGGTTATGCACCGACAATTTGATCCCGGCGCGCGACAGCGCGTAGAAGATCTTGGACCGCACCGCGGAATCCGTGCGGCCGGGCATGGAGAAGTCCGAGAGATAGTAGCGTACTTCGTAGACGGCGCAGTTGGGCTGAAAATCCTTCAGCGCGCAATAAGGGGCCGGAGTTTTGGCCACGTTGGCCGGCGGGTCGTCCTGCAAGGCCTGGTCCACCGCGGCCGTCACTTCTCCGGGCGCGCTGTCGTAGAAGACGTTGAAAGAAACCGCGCGGAACCGCGTGCCGGCCTGGGCCCGCCCCAGCACGGTCACCGGGTTCTTCATCAGGTTGATGTTCGGGATGATGACCACGTCGCCGTCAAGGGTCTCCAGCGTGGTCTGGCGCCAGCGGATCTCGCGCACGATGCCCTCGAACTTGTCGATGGCTATCCAGTCTCCGGGCACGAAGGAATTGTCGAGGTGCAGCACCATGCCGCCGATGATATTGCCCAGCGTGTCCTGCAGCGAGAACGCCACCACGCCGGTAACCACCGCGGAGGTGGCAAGTATGCCGCTCAGGTCCGCGCCCGAGGCGGAGACCACAGCCAGGCCGCCCAGCAGGTAGCCGCCGGCCAGCACCAGGTCCTCCACGAACTTGGAAACGCCGGCGCGAACGCGCGGCATGACCACCGCGAAGCCGAAAACGCCCACGACGTTGATGGCCGCGATAACGGCCAGCAGCCGCGAGATGACCTCCACCAGCTTCACCAGGCCGCCGCCGGCCGCCCCGCCCAGCAGCTTTACCGCCAGGATGCCGGCCAGCGAGAAAGCGGCCATCAGCGCGCTGCCGCCCATCTTGCGGCGCTCGTCGGGCGCGGCGCGGTAGAGCAGCGCCGTGCAGAAGAACAGCAGCGAGTAGAAAGCTATTATCCACGGGCCGAAGAGGGCGGAGATGTTTTGCATGGGTATATTGTAGGAAATCCTGCGCCTGTCAGCGCCACAGCAGGCCGGCCAGCAGCACCAGCTGCGCCAGCACCGCCAGCGCGCCGGCCGCGGCCAGCGCGCGCACCTTGCGGGTGATGCGCCGGGCCGTCAGCACTATCTGCCCGACGATATCGTCGTAGTAAGGAGTCGCGGTCACGCCGCCGCCGAGGTAGCGGTCCATGATATTGACCAGTTCCACCTGCGGGTACTTGGTGATGTCCCAGGCCGCCAGCAGCGAGTCTCCCTGGTGGGGCTTGCCGCGGTCCGGGTCCGCCAGCGGCATGCGCGGCGGGGTCTCGATGAAAGGCGTCAGCGCGAACACGGCTAGCGGCAGCGCGCCGCCCAGCAGCGCCAGGGTGACCCGGGCCAGCGGCCCCTGCGGCAGCAGGTAGCCGGCCAGCGCCAGCTCCAGCACGGCCAGCGCGGCCAGCGCGCCCAGCTTTATGTCGCACCACTCCAGCTCCCGGCGCAGGTTCTCGTGAATGATCCAGAGGCGCCGCTCGGGCTCGGGGTTAAGATGGGATGAAACGCTCATTAGTTCCTCCTGCCCGTCAGCTGTCCTGCAGGCGGCGCAGCTCGCGGTCGGTGTCCCGCAGGCGCAGCGCCTCCACGTTGGCGAGGCGCTGGTAGAAGGCCGCGCCGTAGGCGGGGTCGCTCTTCGTTACGGCGTCGAAGGCCTCTCGGCCGATGCAGTAAAGGTCGGTGTCTACGAGGGCGATGGCGTCGGCGGTGCGCGGCGTGCGCACCAGGAAAGCCACCTCGCCGAAGAAGTCGCCGGGGCCGAACACCGCCAGGTGGTGCTGGCGGTGCGTGTCCTTGAGCGGCAGCACTATGCGCACCCGGCCGCGGCGGATCAGGAACAGCTCGTGTCCCCCGCCCTTGCGCAGGAAGACGGGAGCGCCGGCCTTGACCCTGCGCTCCGAGAAGGCCAGGTGCATGCGCTCCAGGAGGTGCTTATCGAGGCCCTTCAGGAAATCTATCTGCGCCAGGTCCAGCAGTTCGCCGGGGTCCGGGCGCGGCACGCCCGCCTCGTCGAGGGTGACGTCCTCCGTCCATTCCAGCGCGTCGTGCAGCGTATCGAAGACGCGCCCGCCGCCGCGCCGCGTCAGGCCGAGCTGCTTGAAATAGCCCAGCAGGTCCTGCCCGGTCGGCAGGCTGTGCGGCAGGTGCGAGAACACCAGCGCCCCGCCTTTCTCGGAGAGGCGCTCGGCCACCTGCTCCAGCATGTGCACGGCGGTGAAATCCACCGAGGTCACGCGGCGCATGTCCAGGATCAGCCGGCGGCAGACCTTCAGGTCGGGCTCGATCTCGCTGAACAGCTGGTCGGTGGTGCCGAAGAAGAGGCTGCCCTGCAGCTCCACCACCAGCGTCTCTTTGCCGCGCTCGGCCAGCACGGCCTTCTCGGCCGGCAGGCGCTTCTGCTTGGAGGAGATCTCCTCGCCGGTGGCCTTGCGGCGCACCACGTTGGTACCCAGCTGCTCGCGCATGAACAGGAGGATCGAGAAGGCTATGCCCACGCCGGCGGCGTTGAGCAGGTCGGAGACCAGCGCGGTGCCGGCCACCGACAGGATCACTGCGAAATCGAGGATAGTGGAGGAGCGCAGCGCCAGGCGCACGCTGGAGCGGTCTATCATGCGCGCGCCCACCACGGTGAGGATGCCGGCGAGCGCCGCCACCGGGATGCGGCCTATGGCCCCGCCGAGGGCCAGCACCGCGGCCAGCGCGAAGGCGCCCTCGAGCGCCCCGGCCAGGCGCGTGCGCCCGCCGCTGGTGATGCTGACCATCGTGGCCCCCAGCGTGCCCGCGCCGGGCATGCCGCCCAGCAGGGCCGAGGCCAGGTTGGCCGCGCCCTGCCCGCGCAGCTCGCGGTTGGAGTCGTGGCGGCTCTTCACCACGGAATCGGTCACCACGCAGGTCTTGAGCGTATCTATGGAGAGCAGCACCGAGAGGGTCAGCGCCGGGCCGGCCAGGCGCCAGATATCTTCGGCCCCGACGGCGCGCAGCCAGGAAAAGTTATGGGCCAGGCCGCCGAAAATGGCGGCGGGGCTGGCCGACATGGCGCCGATGATGAAGGGATTACCGTCGGCCGCGAGCAGCTCAGGCCGCGCCAGCCCGCACAGGAAATGCGCCGCCACGCCGGAGCCGAGGCCTAGTATCGCCGCCGGCACCCGGCGCGTCAGGCGCGGGGCCAGCAGCGCGGCGGCTATGGTGACCAGCGCCACCGTGTAAGCGGGCCACTGCCAGGCGGCGGGGGCCAGCAGGCCGGCCCATGCGGAGGTCTCCTTGGACAGGCCAAGGAAAGGCCCGGCCTGCTGAATTATTATCAGCATGCCTACGCCGCTCATGTAGCCGGTGACCACGGGGTAGGGGATGTATTTTATCAGGCGGCCGCCGCCGAGCGCGCCGTAGACCAGCTGCAGCACGCCGGAGAAGACGCCGACGAGCAGCAGCGAGGCCGCGGCCTCTCCGGGCGTGGAACCGCCGGTTACCAGCCGCGCGCAGAGCGCGGCCATAACGGCCGCGGCGGGCGCGCAGGGCGCGGAGATCAGCCGCGGCGCGCCGCCCAGCGCCGGCGCTACCAGCCCAAGGGCCACGGTGCCGAGCATCCCGGCCAGGGCCCCGGCTCCGGCGAAGGCCGGCCCCAGCGGCGCGTACATGGCCACGCCGAAAGCTATGGCCGAAGGCAGGGCCACCAGCATGGCGGCCAGCCCGCCCCAGGCGTCCGAGAGCGCGTTGTTCCTGCGCGTATTTTCGGCGGCGGAAAGGTCCATAAATTAGTGATAACTATACAAAACAAGAAGCCGCCCAAAAAAGTAGAATGTAGCTATGGGCAACGTCTGGTACGCGCTCGGCCTCACGCTCTTCGCGGGCATGGCCACCGGCATAGGCAGCCTCATCGCCTTCGCCGCCAAGAGGACCAATTACAGGTTCCTCTCGGTCTCCACCGGGTTCTCCGCCGGCGTGATGCTCTACGTCTCCTTCGTGGAGATCTTCTACAAGGGCTCGGCCGCGCTGGTGGCCGCCTACGGCGACAAGCTGGGTCACTGGGTGAACGCCGGGGCCTTCTTCGGCGGCATGATCTTCATAGGCCTCATAGACAACCTCATCCCCTCCGCGGAAAACCCGCACGAGACCCACAGCGAAGCGGAGGAAGCGCCACTGCACGACCCCAAGGCCCACGTGCCCACGGCGGCGGAATGCCACGCCGCCACCGAGGCCGGCGTCGTCGGCGCGCACGAGCACGTGCACCAGGGCAAGCTGATGCGCATGGGCCTGTTCACCGCGCTGGCCATCGGCATCCACAATTTGCCCGAAGGCCTGGCCACCTTCCTCGCGGCACTGAGCGACCCGCACCTCGGCGTGGCCATCGCCGTGGCGGTGGCGCTGCACAACATCCCCGAGGGCGTCAGCGTCTCGGTCCCCATCTTCTACGCCACCGGCGACCGCAAGAAGGCTTTTATCTATTCCTTCCTCAGCGGCCTCGCCGAGCCGCTGGGCGCCGGGCTGGCCTACCTGGCCATCCGCTTCTTCCTCGGCGCCGGCGGCGCGGTGCCGCCGCAGGTCACCGGCGCGCTGTTCGCCGGCGTGGCGGGCATCATGGTCTATATCAGCCTCGACGAACTGCTCCCCACCAGCCGCGCCTACGGCCGCGGGCACGACAGCCTGTTCGGGCTGATGGGCGGCATGATGGTGATGGCGCTGAGCCTGCTGCTGATGAAGTAGCCGGCGCTGGATAAGCTGAAAAGGCCGCGAGAGCGGCCTTTTCAATTGCGGCGCACCGGCGGACCGCCTCAGATCGGTTTTAAGGACCGCTTAAGTATTCCGGCAACCCGCTCAATGAGCTCTTCAGGGATAAAAGGCTTAAGAACGTAGTCCTCCGCCCCGGCCTCCAGGCCCGAAACCTTACTATCCACCGACATGGCCTCGCCGGAAACGATTATTACCGGGATATGCCTCAATTTGGGGTCGGCCTTTATGTGGTGACAGACATCAATGCCGTTGCCGTCCGGCAGCATAACATCCAGCAGCACAAGATCGGGCAGCTCTTTCAGGCACGCCGCGATCCCAGCCTCGGCCGTCACTGCCAGGTTAACGCTATAATGCTCGGAAAGAAAGATCCGCTGCATTACCTTTCCCATTATCGGGTCGTCTTCGATTATCAGGACTTTGCGCATTATGGTCACCCACTTCGGTGTATAGTTATAAATATAGCAAACAGAGTAGCCCTTCTGGCGGATATTTTTGCGGACGGACGCCTCCACCGGCGCCGGTCTATCTTTGATATACTACGGGCTGAGGTTTAGGGATGAAACGCTTTGATACCGGAAATACATGGATGGCTTACGACGACGCCGGGCCTGAAAAAGGCCGGCCCGTGGTATTCCTGCACGGGGCCACCGTGGACCATGTCTCGATGAAGAACACCTTCGAGCCGTATTTCCTCGGGGCCAACGACGATTGCCGCCGTGTGTACCCGGATTTCCCCGGGCACGGCGCGTCTGACTCCCCGCTGACGCGGGCCGACATGACCGCGCTGCTGGAAGACACGGAGGCGTTCTTCCGCGGGAATTTTACAAAGCCGCCGGCCGTAGTGGGCTACTCCCTGGGCGGCTTCGTGGCCCTGAAACTGGCAGAAAAGATCCGCTTCCCCTCCCTCTTCCTCATCGCCCCCCCGGTCTGCACGGACAAGACCTGCATCAAACGCCCGGCGACAGCCACCATTATCACCGACGAGCTGACGCAGGCCCAGAAGAAAACCGCCGACGCCCGCTACCTGAAACTGGCGGTCAAGAGGACGGCCGAGACGCTGCAGAAGTACACGGCGGACATACCCTCCGGTTTTTACCCGGGCCGGCTGACGTACCAGGCCCTGCTGGCCAGGCGCGCCACCGCCGCCAATCTGAAGATCAAGCCGGCGAAGATAGAATCCAGCACCACCTTCCTGGTGGGGCAGCAGGATACGCTTACCGGCTACATGGACCAGTTCAAGCTCTCGACGAAGCTGAAGGACAGCGAATATCACGCTTTCTACGACTGCGGCCATTTCCTGCCGCACGAGTGCCGCCAGTTCGAGACCCTGTTCCGCGAATGGCTGCGCATGTGCGGCCCCGCCGGCGCCTGAGCCCGGATATACGCACAGGGCTGCTGACAGAAAACCCTTTGACCGGGCGGTCAAAGGGTTCAGTATTTAAAGCAGAGTGGCCCCCGCAGCTCTCAATTCACCCAGTCTTTCTGAACCCTGCCGGTGACGGCGGAGACGGCTTCCCCGGACTCGACGCTGGCGAGCCTGATGTTGAGCTCCAGCACTTTCCCGGGCAGTTCGACCATCCCGCCTATGACCAGCAGGTCCGCGCCCAGCAGCCGGCCCACTTTTTTCGCCGACTCGGGGCTGATCCCGCCGGCATTATGAAGTTTAAGCTCCCCGAGTATCTTTTCTATTTCTTTGCGCTCCACCACCCGCAGCGTCCCGCGGTTGATGAGCTCGGTAGAGAAGCGCTCGGAAACGATGTCTCCGTCCGCCGAGGCTCGACCGTCGGCGTAGGAAAAACCGGCCACGGCGATGGTCTTGCCCCCGCCGCTGTACGCTTTAAGGAGTGAAGTGACTATGGGCCCGTACTCATCCGCGTTCCTGGCGCTGCCGGGCACTACTCCGTAGCGGCGGCTTATTGCTGAACGCAGCATGGAAACCAGGCTTTCATTCCCCCGTTTCTGCGCCAGCTCCAGCGGCGTATAGGCCGGCTGGACTCCTATCCCCACCCGCTGCCTCGCAAGCCCGCAATCCCCCGCCGCAGCGGGATCAGGGTCGGCGCCCTTTTCAAGCAGCAGCCGCGCCATGGCGGAATCACCGTTGGTCACGGCGATGTGCAGCGGAGTGCATTTGCCGTTGCCCAGGTGGTTGGCGTTCACGTCCGCGCCTTTCTCTATAAGAAGCCTGGCTGCGTCGTGCTGGGAGTACAGCGCGGCGACATGCAGGGGAGTCTGCTTGTTGTAGCTGTTGCGCGAATCAGGGTCCGCCCCGCCGGCCAGGAGCGCCTGCAGCCTGACGACATCGCCCTTGTACGCCGCTTTCTCCAGCGAAGCGCCGCAGCCGCTAAAAAGAACTATCACTGACAAAAGCCCGAGCAAGTTCTTCATCCGTAACTCCATTCGCTTAACCATAAAAGTTCACCGCGACGACCGCTATCCCCACAACGGTCCCCATTTTTATATCATATTGATCAGGACGCCGCGGAAATATCTCAGGTTTTCCGGCAAATGACACTTCTAAGGAGACAGGATGAAAGAACTTAACTGGCGGTTGCTGCTGCTAGGCGGTATACTGTGCGCCGTGGCCGCGGCCGCGACCCCTTACGTTACACTGAAGCTCGGGCAGAGCGTGGACCTGACCATGGGCGGCATGTTCCTGGCCGCCTTTATCCTGGGCAAGCGCATGCAGGGCCAGGAGCTCGCCATCGAGCTCAACATCATCCAGGCCATGATAGGCCTAGTGTCGAGCATCGCCTTCATGGTGGTGATCCTCTCGGCCTTCTTCTATATACAGAACGTCTTCGGCCGCGACATCGGCTTCAACCTGACCACCTGGCAGATGTTCCTGTGGCTGCTGGTCTCGGCCAACCTCGGCGTGTTCATGGGTATCTTCCCCCGCAGCTCCCTGCTGAAGGACCACTCCATACCGTGGCCGGGCAGCAAGGCCACGCTGGCCGTGGCCCAGACCCTGACCGACCCGAACGCCGGCGAGACCACCAAGAAGCGCCGCGACGTGCTGCTGGTCAGCACCGGCGGGGCCGGCTTCCTGACCTTCCTGCGCGACGGCATGGGCGTGCTCCCCCCCATAGTGGGCAACAAGTTGCTTAACATCACTTTCGGCCTGGAATTCGCGGCCATCGGCATAGGCATGCTGGTGCCGCTCTCAGTAGGTCTCTCCGGCCTGCTCGGCACCTGGATAGTAAGCGCCTTCGGCGACCAGGTGGCCAGGTACTCGGCCCTCTCCGGCGTGACGCCTGAGAACTTCTCCGCCTGCCTCAGTGCCCTCAACTCCGTAGGCGGCCTGGAAGGCGCGCCCAAGGCGCAGGCCATGGACTTCCTGAACGCCACCTGCGGCAAGGCGACCGAGTTCCTCGGCGCCGGCTCGCACTTCAAGTACGTGGTGCAGTGGATGATGTGGCCCGCCACGGCCATGATGATAGCCGCCGCGCTGACCAGCGTGCTGGTGCCTATCGTCAAGCATTTCTGGCAGAAGCGCGAAGTGAAGTACGAGAAGCACGAGTTCAAGTCTATCGCCGACGAGGAGATCCCGCTCTGGTGGACCATCACCGGCATCTCCGTAACCGTCACGCTGCTGGTCTGGATGACCAGTTCTTGGTTCGACATGCCCTGGCAGCAGGTGCTGCTGGCCGTGGCCATACAGCCGGTGCTGATAGTGGCCGGCCTGCGCGTGCTCGGTATCACGGGCTCTGGCCCGGTCTCGCTGATGGCCAACGCCACCCAGTTCCTCTTCGGCCTGCTCTGGCCCGCCCATATACGCGCCAACCTGACCGCGGCCTATGTCAGCGCCAACCCGCAGGCTACGGCGGAATGCGTGGTGCCTTCGTTCTGGGTGGCCCAGCGCCTGGGCGGCAAGTTCAAGACCCTGATCCTGGCCCAGCTTATGGTGATCCCGATAGGCGCGTACTTAACGCCGCTGATGTTCACCATGCTGGAAAAGACCTACGGCATCGGCCTCAACCCGGGCCAGCTTGCGGCCCCGACGGGCCTCAAGATCGCCACGCTCGCCATAGTAATGGAGAAAGGCCTGGCCTTCCTGCCGCACGGCGCGATGCAGGCTTCCATCATAGCCATCTTCATCGGCGTCTTCTTCGAGTTGATGCTCGCGTTCAAGAAAACCAACGAGCAGGGCCACGAGGTGAGCCGCTTCTGGATGGTGCCCATACCCGCGGCGCTCGGCTTCGCGCTGATCCTGCCGGCCTCGCTCAACATTGCCATGGCCTGCGGCGCCGTGATCTCTGCGGTCTGGAGCCGCTTCTCGCCGAAGGAAGGCGGCTCTTTCGACCATTACGGCACGCCGCTGGCCTCCGGCCTGGTGGCCGGCGAGGCCATGGTAGGCGCCATCCTGCTGCCGGCCCTGGCCGCCGTGATGGACCTGCTCAAGTAAAGTCCGCCAGACGCAAAAAAGATCCCCGGCCCTCCAGCCGGGGATCTTTCTTTTACAGCCGGGGATCTTTCTTTTACAGCCGGGCTGAGACCGCTTACTTCACATTGAGCACGTCGCCGATGACTTTCTCCAAGGCGTCCTTGGGCAGCGCGCCCTGCGCCAGCTGCGGCTTGCCCGTCATCGGGATGAAGAGCATGCTCGGGATGCTCTGTATGGCGAAAGCCGCGGCCAGGTCCTGCTCCCGGTCGGTATCGATCTTGTATATATCCAGCTTCCCGGCGTATTTCTGCGACAGCTCGTCCAGGACCGGCGCTATCATCTTGCAGGGCCCGCACCAGTCGGCGTAGAAATCCACTATGCACGGCTTGTCGCCGGCATACTTCCACTCCTTGTTATGCTCGAAATCGAAGACCTTTGCCTTGAACTCTTCAGTAGTAAGATTTTGCATTGTAGCTCCTCCGCCTGTTTATTGCCGCACTTCTTTGATGCGCGCGGGGACAAAAAGGTTTCAGGCTATACAGCTTGCCGTGTTTTGACACGTTAGTTGTGATCTTGGCCGCATTGGTCCGGATCGGCGGCGCGTTCATGTTTTCCGGATAGCCTGGTTACCTGTGACGACAAAAAGGCCTCTCTGTCGAGAGGCCTTTTTTATCTTAGCAGTCCGTCTTAGTTAAAGTCTGCCGCAATTGAGGTGGACACTCCGGTAAAATACGCTGCTCAAGGCCTGACTTCTAGCGCCGAGGCCGTCAGCCTGCCCAGCCGGGCAAGAAGGTCCGGGTGCCGCTTGCGCAGCTTTGCCATGTATTCCTCCCCGAGGGAGGTCAGCGCCCAGGTGCGCGAGTCGTAAAGCTGGCTTTTGTAGACCTTGGGCGTAGAAATGGAATCCAGGAAGGAGGCGAAGATAACCCGATCCTCCAGCTCGTCGCGCCGGCTGCTGCAGCTCTGCGCTGTGCCGCAGTTGAGCGTCAGAAAATGTCCGCCGGCGTCCATGTGCCCCAGGGCAAAAGCCACCATACCGGGGAAGAACCTGCCCGGCTCGGCGGACTCTATTTCTTCGTTACGGTAGTTAAAGGTCTTCGAGAACCCGACCGAGGCGAGTTTCCAGTTTATGGCGGGGAGCTCTTCCTGCTCTACGGTTTTGCCGACGACCTTGACCTTTCTCGCCGCCGGCGCCGGCTGCGCGGCGGCCAGCAGCAAGCCGGGAATGAGGGCAAAGAGTAATATATGTTTGCGCATGAGCCTAGTTTACGGCATGCGGCGGCGGCCTGTCAACCGGCCCGCGATCCGCGTGCTGCCGCGCTCCCGTGCGTCAGTCCGACGCAAAAAAAGGCCCCGGCATAGTTGCCAGGGCCTTAAAGCGGGAACTCCCTCAGAGCCCCGCGCTTCACCCCTTCATAAGCACATAGGTCCTTCGTCTTTTCAGTTTTCCTGCCTGGCCAAGGACGCCCCGGGTTGAACTTTGCCCGACATATATCTTCCGGGTGTTGTCCCTGAACCATTCAAGCCCCTTACGGTACAAAAGTTTTGACAACCCCTTACCCCTGTGTTCCGGAAGAATACCTATCCCCGCGATCAAGCCTATATCCGGAGCCCCCTTGGCCTTTCCCAGGGATATCTCACCGACAAGTTTATCCTTAAAATAAAGGCCAAACGCTTTTTCCCTTACTCCCAGACGTATATTACTCCGGTAAGTCTTCTTCAACCGGGACGCAGGGGCATTATAGGTCGCCGATGTACTGTCTGTCTTCATGGCCCGGACGCTCAGATCCAGGTACTCTTCGAGCGATTTACCGAAGTTTATGGGTTTAATCTTATATCCCGCCGGGATATTTGGGTTCAGTTTCGACAGATACCCCAGAGACTCCGCTGTTCTGGCCGCAAGGCCATAAAGCGCTGCCGTAAATCCGTTATTGCGGAACTCAGCGATGGCCCCTTTATCGCGCAGACAAAGAGCCAGATAAATTTCAACACCACCCGCCTTATGATACTTCCTGGCGTTTGAAATGAGCCGCTTCAGAATTCCTTTCCCCAACTCTCCCCTGGAAATATAAAAGGCCTTAAGATAAACGATATCCCCGAAAAAACCTGATTCGATCCTGCTTGATATCCAAAGCCAGCGCAATTTCCCTCTTTTCACGGAGAACGAAACGAAATATTTTTTATCCCTATTTCTAAGGATATCCCTTATCTCTTTTGTCCCTGCGGCAAGATTCTCCCGCAAGACCCGGCCGGCGAACAACATTTTCTGCTCGCGCTTCAGGATCTTTTCAGAATGCCTGACCAGTGTTAAGATCGTAGTGTCGGCGAATTCTTCCATATGACAAATTGACCCTAGCCCAATAATTTAGGCCAGATTTAATTACACTTTCGTGGGTAACTTTACACTAAAATGATCCAAAGCCGGCATTAAGCTCCTGTGATCAAAGTGTCAGGGAGCAACAGGCTTGGCATTCTATTTCGCCGCGGGCGCGAAGTACGCGCCGAGATAATACGGCCATATGACCAAGGCGATGACGCCGCGCCAGAACGTGAGCTTCAGATAGCCGATAGTGAAGAGCCATGCGGCGAACCAGACTCCGCCGCTCATAGCTTGTTGCTCGATCTTTATGTTGGACATGACTTTCCTCCTCCTTAGCTGTGATCTGTAGGAAACATGAGAGTAGTTATCCCTAGTGTCCTGCGGGGATGGGGTCAGTCTTGAATTTTGACATTTCCCCCTCTCGTTTAACTATACCAAACAAAAAGACCCCGGCGAAACCGCCGAGGTCTTAGGAAAACTGGCTCCCCCAACGGGACACAGAGGGTAATAAAATAATTATCAAAAGTAACGTCAGGCCGATTTACGAGGGCAGCTCAACTGTACCATCGGAGTTAAAAGATACTGTACCTTCTATGGTAATTTCAATCACACCATCTTCCATAGTATTATCATAGTCACCTATGAATTTGCCTTTCAAATAACTATTCAATATTTTGGCAAGTTTATCAGCAGTCTGAAACGTCTTTTCATTCATTTTGATTGATATCCTATCATTCTTATCTCCCCCTAATGCTATTCCATCCCCTTGAAAACGGCTGTCAAGATTTGCCTTCCGCAATAACCCTGCAAGGTCATTGGCTACTTGGTATTCATTTTTTCCGTTGTTCATTGTGGAAATTTGTACCTGTTTTATCGGTCCACATGTAGGAATCGCCTTCACAATATCCTCCATAATCTGCGGAGTCAGAGGGGTGTAAATATACTTTTTTGAAAGGGCCTCTAGTGACTCTATTTTTTCATCTCGTAACTTTAGCTCATCAACTAGTTGCTCTTTGGTCATCCCTTGGTAGTAATTGTTTATTGTAGAGGTCCCCCCTGGTAATGCAATGGATGTATTGATTTTTGCGGACTGGTCAATAGCATTACCACTTCCCTTAATCCCTGCACGATTGCATCCGAAGGTAAAACTAATGGAAGCGAGAATACCGGCAAACACTAATTTATTAGCTATTTTTTGCATAAAATCCCCAAGTGTGTGATTAGTCTCGAATAATATTTAATTATACCAATATCTTAGCCGCCCGGGCTGTTGTCCGGTGTCGGCTCTGAGCCGGCGCCGGATTAGCGGATCGGGAGGGTGAGATCTCCCCAACTCATAACAAAGAAAAAGCCCCCTCGAAAGGGGGCTAAATTTGGCTCCGGGACTAGGATTTGAACCTAGACAAAGAGATTCAGAGTCTCTCGTGCTACCGTTACACCATCCCGGAATATATTGGTATTATATATTTTTAAGCGCATATTTCAAAGCCGGGAGAAACTCGTGGACGGATTTACGACAGAACTTATAGTCATAACGCTGATGCTGGTGTTCAACGCAGGCTTCGCCGCCTACGAGATGGCGCTGGCCTCGGTGGCCAAGGCGCGCATCCGCCATTTAGAGGAAAAGAAGGCCCCGGGCTCCTCCTCGGCCGCTTTCATGAAGGACCGCGTGGAGGCCAGCCTCTCGCTGATACAGCTGGGCATCACCCTGGCCGGCGCGGTAGCTGCCGCCACCGGCGGCGCCGGCATAAACGAGTACGTCGCCCCCCTGCTGCAGGCCCGCTTCCTGCTTACCGAGGGCGGGGCCCAGGCGCTGGGAATAGTCCTGTTCGTGCTGCCGCTGAGCTTCGTCACCATAATCTTCGGCGAACTGGTGCCCAAGGTGTTCGCCATCGAGAACAAAGAGTTCATCCTGCTTACCTTCTCGCCGTTCTTCCGCGGCCTCTACTATGCTGTTTACCCGCTGCTGTTCGTCTTTGAGCTGATCATCAAGGCCGCGCTGGCCGTGGTCAACGCCCTGCTGCCCGCCAAACACCGCTTCCACGAGAAGGCCCCCCTGGCCGAGCTGCGCCTGGCGGCCGCGCAGGCGCGCGACGAAAGCGCCATCGGCCACCTGGAAGAGCGCATAGTGAACGCGGCGGCGGAGCTGTCCCGCCGCAAGGTGCACGAGATGCTCATCCCGCTGTCCGCCGTCTCCTCCATCCCCGCCACGGCCACGCTGCCGGAGGCGCTGGTGCGCGCCCACATGGACCTGCACACGCGCTTCCCCGTCACCAAGCTTGACGGCCTGCCCGAGGACATCATCGGCTACATAAATTTCAAGGACATCGTGAACGCGCTGAAGATGCAGGCCAAAACGCCCGACGTGGCCGCCATAACCAGGCCGATAGAGAAGGTGCGCGCCGGGGCCCTCGTGCCGAGGGCCCTCGAGGACATGATGTCCAAGAACGTGCACATGGCCCTGGTGACGGACGACTCCGGCCACGCCGTCGGGCTGCTCACGCTGGAAGACATCATCTCGCAGTTGGTGGGGCAGAAGATCAAGGACGAGTACGACCGCCTGCCTTCCTACCTTTACGCCGCGGGCGGCGGGCTGATAGCCGGCGGCGGCGCCGATATGTCCGACATTCTCCGCAAGCTGGGTTTGCCGCCGGGCCAATCCAACGTAACGCTGGCGGCCTGGCTGGAGAAGCGCCTCGGCCGCGCCCCGAAGGGCAGCGAGATGGTGAAGGCCGCTCCAGTCGAGGTACTGGTGCGCAAGACCCGCCGGCACCGCGTGTCGGAGGCCTTCATACGCAAGACCCCGCCGCAGACCGGTATTTAGTAGAATGTTAGTTCGCAGGCAGCGCGGGGCATGGTGAAATGGTTCTCACGCGTGCTTTGGGAGCATGAATTCCGGGTTCGATTCCCGGTGCCCCGACCCAAATACCCGGTTGACGCCGGGTATTTTACTTTCCCCTAACCCTTTCTATGACCAGCCCCCGGATAAAGCGGGACAGGCCGCGGCTTATGGCCTCGCCTATGGCTTTGCGGCCCTCTTCAGAAAGCAGGAAGGCCCGGCTCTTGTCCAGGTCGCCTATTTCCAGCACCACGCGGTAAGGCGCCGTGTTTACGTTCTCGTCGATGCTGTAGAAGCCCAGGCGGCCGGTGGCGGCGCAGCGGTAGTCGTTGCGGCCGGTGCTGCTGTCGAGATGCGTGCCGCGATTCTCCAGATCGGTGGCGCGGGCTATCTCCTCTATAAGGATATTCGAGAGCCGGCGGTTGTGCTCCATGTTAGCGTCCCCGTCGTGTATATAGCCCCAGACGGCGTGCCGGTTGGTGCCGCCGTTATTGTGCACGCTGATGAAGATCTCGGGCTTAAGCTTGTTGGACTCACACAGCTCCCAGGCGTAGCCTGAAATTTTTCCATCCTCCACGGCGGTGGTGTGGGCCAGCATGGTGTTGCTGCCCTGGTCGGAGTGGTGCAGGCCCTCGCGGCCGTAGCTCCAGACCTTGTGTATATACTTGCCGCCGTGATGCGCCAGGGCGTAGTCCACGATGGCGCCGCAGGTGGCGGCCTCGTTGTAATTTTCCCCGGTATCGGTCTGGTGAGAGGGCTGGAACACCACGGTGAGAGCGGCCCCGCACGACGGGAGGACGGCCAGCAGGAAAGCTGCGATAAGTTTTTTCATATCAGAAGGCGTAGGTCAGCGCGGCCCCGGCGTAGGACGGCGTGTAAACAGGCAGCAGCAAGGCCGAATCCTTATCGCGCGACGGGGAGGCTATCCAACGGCCCACGGCCGTGCCCAGCGCGGCGCCCGCCACCACGTCGGAGGCCCAGTGCTTGTCGTCGTAGACGCGCTCCAGGGCGGTGCCAGCCGCCAGCGCGTAGGCCGAGACGCCCACCCAGGGCGAAGCGCAGCGGCGCGCGAAGACGGACGCTATGGCGAAGGCGCTGGTGGTGTGGCCCGAAGTGAAAGAAGTGTAAGCGGTCTTCATCTTGTAGGGACGAAAAACGCCCTTACCCAGGTCCGCGTAGGGCCTGGCCCGGCCGGCCGAGACTTTTATCAGCGTGCCGGCCGCGTTGGCGGCCAGGAAGGCCTGCGCGCCCAACAGAGCGGTGCGCGATCCGTCCTTGTGGTTAATAAGGTAGCAGATCCCCCCGTAGACGGCCAGCAGGCCCGCCCCGTAAGAGCCGTCCCCGGCTTTCTCGAAGGCCGAGCCGAAGCTGTCGTTAAGGGAGGAGTGGTTCTTGCCGAAGATATGCCGTATCTGCCCGTCGTAAGAGTAGGCCAGCAGCGTGCCGGCCGCCACCCCGCCGGTCCAGAGGGCCGCGTCGCGGTCCAGGCGCAGCGGCGAGGTCAGCACTCCGCCGGTCGCGGACAGCGTTTCGCGCGCGAAGCCCCGCTTCTCCCCGGCCAGGCAGCGCGGGCACAGGGCCGCGCAAGCGAGCAGGAAAAGCAGCAGCCCCGCGGCGCAGAGCCGCAGGGCGGGCAGCAGGGCGAATAGAGCCGTCACCGGTTATTTCAGGCCCAGCAGGCCGTCCTGCAGGTCCTTGTCCGAGGGCTTGGGGCCCAGCCAGACGCGCAGCAGCGCGTCGCCGAAGTCCTTGCCCTCTATCTTGCCGAGGGAGGCGCCGTTGTACTGCAGTTCCACTCCGGCGGCGGCGCCGGGGCGGTAGACGAAGAGCAGGCGGTCGCCCTTCTTGACGTCGGGGATGAGTTTTTCGAACTTGGCTATGCGGTCCTTCAGCGCGGGCAGCGCGGCGCCCGCGTTATTGGTGAAGCCGTCGGCTATAGCCTTGGCCACGTCGGCCCCGTCCACCTTGCGCAGGAAAGACAGTTCTACGCGCTTGAGCTGTTCCGAGGCGGCTATTTCCTCGCCGCTCTTGGAGAGCTTCTCCAGGTAAAGACCGGCGACGTAAACCTTGAACACTACCTTGGTGCGCAGGCCCAGGCCGTTGAGCTCCAGCTTTTTCCCCTCGAACTGCAGCGAGACCGGCATGGACACGCCTTTCAGGGTTTTTTCAACCTCGGCGGCGAAGCCAAGGGACGGCAGTACAAGCAGCGCGGCTAAAATTATGGTTTTCATGTTTTTCTCCAGGGTCAGTGTACGTCTGCCCTATAATAATATCTATTATCACAACGCATTTCAATTTTGGTAGGATTACCCTGTTCAACCCCCTATGGAAGCACCCTGTGAAACCAGCCACAGTCTTAATACTAGCTCTTACATTTATGACCACAAACGCTAAGTACGCTTTTGCGGCGGCCGCCGCGCCCCGCTCCTGGACCGTAGCGCATTTCCTGCCCGGGGATTTCCGGGATTTCAAGACCTCCAACCTGGCCCCGGCGGCCTTCCCCGCCGGCGCCTTTACCGTAGAGGACGCCAGCGCCCCCGCCGTGCTGACCTCGGCCGAGCTGCCCGCGTTTTTCCCCTTCGACCAGCTGCTGCTGTCCGCGGACGCGGTCTTCCCCGGCGGAGGCGCGCTGCAGGCGGAAGCCCAGGTCAAGACCGCCGCAGGCTGGAGCCCCTGGTTCAGCTACGGCAGCTTCAGCGCCTCCGGCGGCGGCGAGAGCGCGCCCGCGCAGGAGAACCCCTTCGGCCGGATGGACGTGGACATTCTCAAGTTGGTCAAAAAGGCCGACGCCTTCCGCTACCGCGTAACGCTGGCGCCCGGGAAGAAGCCGGCCACGCTGCGCCTGGCCGCGGCCTCCTACACGGATTCCCTGGCCCCCTACGCCCCCGCCGAGGCGGCCCTGAAGCCGGCCGGCTTCAAGGCCGTAAAAGTGGCCCTGCCTAAATATTCTCAGATGACCCAGCAGGTCAACTACAAGGGCGACATCTGCAGCCCGGTCTCGCTGGCCATGACGCTCACCGGCCTGGGTCTCAAGACCGGCCCGCTCGACGCCGCCGCGCCGGTGCTGGACTCGGCGCAGAACATCTACGGCAACTGGTTCTTCAACACGGCCTACGCCGGCAGCCGCGGCTTTTACGCGCTCCTCGCGCGCCTCAACACCCTGGAGGAGGCCCGCGCCTTCGTGCAGGCCGGCACGCCCGTCATAGCCAGCGTCACCTTCGGCCCCGACGAGCTGGACAACGCCCCGCTGAAGAAGACCAGGGGCCACCTGCTGGTGATAACGGGCTTCACCGCCAAAGGCGACGTCATCACCCACGACCCGGCCGCCCCGGAAGAGGCCAGCGTGGAGCGCGTCTACAAGCGCGGCCAGTTCGCCCGCGCCTGGCTGGGCAACAAGTACGGCACCTCCTACCTGGTGGCCAAAGACCTTAACAAGTTCCTCGCGGTAAAAGAAAAAGTCACCGAGCTGTATTCCATGCCGCCCAGGGCCGGCGACGAGCGCCGCAAGCTGATAGAGAGCCAGCTGGTCTTTAACGAGAAGGCGGAGCTGCTGGAGGCCTCCGGCGGCTGGGCCCGCGTGAACGCCGTGGAGCAGCACAGCCTGCTGGCGGACAATAAAACTTTCGGCCCCTACGAGGGCTGGCTGGAACTGGAGCACCTGGGCTTTGCCCCGCCGCTGACCCCGACTGCCGTGGTGCGCGCCAAGACCGCCAGATCCGGCGACGGAGAATTCTCCATGGGCGTGAAAGTGCTGGCCGCCGGCGGCGGCGCCAACCCGGTGGCCCTGCCCGCCGGCAAACTGCCGGCCAAAAGCCTCAACGCGCTCTCCGGGCTCCCCCCCGCGGCCGAGCTGCGCGAAAAGATCCTGGACACCGCGCGCGTCTTCCTGGGCGACAAGTATTACTGGGGCGGCCGCTCGGCCTGGGGCGTGGACTGCTCCGGCCTGGTGAGCCTGGCCTTCCGGGCCTGGGGCCTGGACCTGCCCCGCAACGCCGACGACCAGTTCCGCGCGTCCAGGAGCGTGGCGCGCGAGAACCTGAAGCCCGGCGACCTCATCTTCTCCTCTGACGCCGCGAAGCCCTCCGCCATCAACCACGTGATGCTCTACTCGGGCAACGGCCGGCTGATAGAGGCCACCATGGACAGCAACTCCGTGCGCGAGGTCACCTTCGCCCAGAAGTTCGGCGCGGACTTCAAGGCCGCTAAGAACGGCATGATCGCAGGCGCGAAGAAGATATTTTTCAGAAGGGTACTCAACTAGGAGCCGCTATGACCGAAATAGAAACGAAGCTTAAGACCATTTTCCCCGACGAGGCGGCCATCCCCGAAGGGGCCCGCCTGAAGCCCCTGGAGCAGAAAGAATACCTGGTCGGGGGCAGGATAAAGAGCTGGGCCGGCCCGCGGCACGAAGTGCTCTCCCCCGTCTGCCTGGCCGGCAAGAAAGGGCCGGAGCGGGCGCGGCTGGGCTCCTACCCGCTGATGACGCAGAAGGAGGCCCTGGAGGCGCTGGACGCCGCGGCGGCCGCCTACGACGAGGGGCGCGGCCTGTGGCCCACCCTCAGCGTGGAGGCGCGCATCGCCCACATGGAGGAATTCATCTGGCGCATGAAGGAGAAGCGCGCCGAGATAGTGAACCTGCTGATGTGGGAGATAGGCAAGTCCTCCGAGGACTCGGCCAAGGAATTCGACCGCACGGTGGAATATATCGTGGACACGATAAACGCGCTGAAGGAGCTGGACCGCAATTCCTCGCGGCTGTCCGTCACGCAGGGCATCATTGCGCAGATCAAGCGCGCCCCGCTGGGCGTGGTGCTGTGCATGGGCCCCTACAACTACCCGCTCAACGAGACTTTCACCACGCTCATCCCGGCGCTGCTCATGGGCAACACCGTGGTGTTCAAGCCGCCGAAGTACGGCGTGCTGCTGCACCGGCCGCTGCTGGAGGCCTTCCGGGACTCTTTCCCGAAGGGCGTAGTGAACACGCTTTACGGCGAGGGCCGCAAGATCATAGGCCCGCTGATGGCGACCGGCAAGGTGAACGTGCTGGCCTTCATCGGCTCCAATAAAGTGGCCGACGTCCTGCGCCAGCAGCACCCGGCGCCGCACCGCCTGCGCTGCGTGCTGGGCCTGGACGCCAAGAACGCCGGCATAGTGCTGCCCGACGCGGACCTGGACCTGGCCGTGAGCGAATGCGTCACCGGCGCGCTGTCCTACAACGGCCAGCGCTGCACGGCGCTGAAGATCCTGTTCGTGCACCGCTCGGTGCAGAGCGAGTTCCTGGAGAAACTGGTAAGGGCCATAGAAGGTCTGAAGATGGGCATGCCGTGGGAGCCCAAGGTAAAGCTCACCCCGCTGCCCGAGGCCGAAAAGCCCGCGTACCTGGCCGAGGTCATCGCCGACGCTAAAAAACACGGCGCCAAAGTCATAAACGAGGGCGGCGGCCTGGCCAGCGCCAGCTTCGTCTACCCGGCGGTGGTCTACCCGGTGAACGCCAAAATGCGCCTGTGGCACGAGGAGCAGTTCGGCCCGGTGGTGCCGGTGGTGCCGTTCAGCGACGTGCGCGAGCCCCTGAAGTACGTGGTGGACTCCAACTTCGGCCAGCAGGTCAGCGTGTTCGGGCGGGACACGGACGCCATCGCCCCCATGCTCGACGTCCTGGTGAACCAGGTCTGCCGCGTCAACGTCAACAGCCAGTGCCAGCGCGGCCCCGACATCTTTCCCTTCACCGGGCGCAAGGACTCGGCCGAGGGCACGCTGAGCGTGTCCGACGCGCTGCGCGCCTTCTCCATCCGCTCGCTGGTGGCGGCCAAGGACTCCGACGCCAACAAGAAGCTCATCCGCAGGATCCTGCGCGGCCGCAAGTCCAAGTTCCTCTCGACGGACTTCATACTGTAATGGACAAAAAGACCGCCCTCATCGTAAAACTGCTCAAGGCCGCCTACCCGGAGGCGCACTGCTCGCTGGACCACGGCGGCCCGTTCGAGCTGCTGATGGCCACCATCCTCTCCGCGCAGTGCACCGACGAGCGGGTCAACATGGTCACGCCGGCGCTGTTCAAAAAATACCCGGGGCCGGCCGAGATGGCCAAAGCCCCCCTGGCCGGCCTGGAGAAGCTGGTGCACTCCACCGGTTTCTACAAGAACAAGGCGCTGTCGCTGAAAGAGGCCTCCGCAGCCATAGTGAAGAATTTCGGCGGCAAGGTGCCCCGTACCATGGACGAGCTGCTGACGCTGCGCGGCGTGGCCCGCAAGACGGCCAACGTGGTGCTGGGCAGCGCCTACGGCATAGCGGCCGGCGTGGTGGTGGACACCCACGTAAAGCGCCTGGCCTTCCGCCTGGGCCTCACCAAAGAGACGGACCCGGGCAAGATCGAGGCCGACCTCATGAAGCTGCTGCCGCAGGCCGACTGGATCTGGTTCGCGCATTCGCTGGTGCTGCACGGCCGCGCGGTCTGCGACGCCCGCAAACCGCGCTGCCCCGACTGCCCGCTGAACAAGGTCTGCCCGAAGAAAGGCGTGGTCTGAACCGTTTTTGTTTAAAAGGGTATAATATAACGGCGGGCTGCATTCCCGGCGTTAATTTCTAAAAGGAGACTTATAAATGGGCTTCAACCTAAGAAACAGGCACTTCCTCAAGGAACTCGACTTCAGCAAGCAGGAACTGGTGTTCCTCCTCAAGCTTTCCGCGGACCTCAAGGCCGCCAAGTACGCCGGCACCGAACAGCAGCGCCTCACCGGCAAGAACATCGCCCTCATTTTCGAGAAGACCTCCACCCGCAC
>MGUG01000013.1 GCA_001799845.1 Elusimicrobia bacterium GWC2_64_44
GAGCTTGTGGCCGACCATGCGCTCGGTGACGTACACCGGCAGGAACTTGCGGCCGTTGTGCACCAGCAGGGTCTGCCCGACGAACTCGGGGGTGATCGTGCAGGCGCGGGCCCAGGTCTTTATCTGCTTTTTGTCGCCCGACTGGACGACCGCCTGGACTTTAGCCAGGAGTTTCTGGTCTACGTACGGCCCTTTTTTAGAAGATCTGCTCATTTATATTCCTCCGTTACGCGGACTTGGCCTTGCGCCTGTCCTGCACTATCATCCAGCCCCAGATCTTGGATTTGGTCCTGGTCTTAAAGCCCTTGGAAGGCTGGTTCCACGGCGAGCGCGGAACGTTGTTGCCCTTGGAGTGGCCGCGGCCGCCGCCGAGCGGGTGGTCCACGGCGTTCATAGCCGCGCCGCGCACGGTGGGCTTCACGCCGATGTGGCGCTGCCTGCCGGCCTTGCCGAGGGTGATCGTGTTGTGCTCGATGTTGCCCACCTGGCCGATGGTGGCCATGCAGTTCTTGAGCACTTTGCGGAGCTCGCCGGACGGCATCTTGACGAGGGCGTAGTCGCCCTCCTTGGCCATCAGCTGCGCCTGGGTGCCGGCGGCGCGCACGAACTGGGCGCCCTTGCCGGGGATCATCTCGATGGCGTGAATGAAGGTACCGTCGGGGATGTTGGCCATCGGCAGCGCGTTGCCGAGCTTGATCTCGGACTTCGGGCCGCTGGTCACGGTGGCGCCCACGCCCAAGCCCAGGGGGGCCGGTATGTAGCGCTTGTCGCCGTCGGCGTACACGAGCAGGGCGATGCGCGCGTTGCGGTTGGGATCGTATTCGATCGCCGTCACCTTGGCGGGCACGCCGTACTTCTCGCGCTTGAAATCTATCAGGCGGTAGCGCCGGCGGTGGCCGCCGCCGTGGTGGCGGACCATGACCATGCCGGTGTTGTTGCGGCCGCCGTGCTTGCGGAGGCCCTTGGCGAGCTTGCGCTCGGGTTCGGTCTTGGTGATGTCCGAGTAATCGGCCATCTGCAGCGTGCGCCGCGAGGGGGTGTAGGGTCTGTATGATTTGATGGGCATAGCTCTTTCTTCCTCCGCCTTACTTCGGCAGGTCCGTCATGTCTATCTTCTGGCCGGCCTTAACGGTGACGACCGCTTTTTTCCAATCGGAACGATAACCCTCGTGGCGGCCCACTTTGTGGAGCTTGCCGGGGAGGTTGGCGGTGCGGACCGCGGTGACCTTGACCTTGAAGAGGGTCTCTATGGCCTTCTTTATCTCGGTCTTGTTGGACTTGGGGTTCACGCGGAAGGTGTAGCGGTTCTCCGTGTCCTTCAGGATAACGCTCTTCTCGCTGAGTATGGGGGCTATCAGCACTTCGGTAAAGTTCATTTTGCCTCCTTGACGCTGGCGACCAGGGCTTTCAGGCCGGCCGCGGTGAAAACGAGCTTGGTGCTGCGCATCGCCTCGTAGGCGTTCAGGTTCTGCGCCAGGCACCAGCCGAAATTGCCGATGTTCTTGGACGCGGTCTTGAAGTTCTTGTCCATCTTGTCGGTGACGAACAATATCGACTTGGCGTTGAGGCCTTTGCGCAGGTCGTTGAGCCCGCTGGTCTTGGCGGCGCCAAGGTCCAGGTTCTCGATGACCAGCACGGCGCCGTCGGCGGCGCGCGCGGAGAGGGCGTCTATCAGGCCCAGGCGCAGCTTCTGCACCGGCAGGTACTGGCGGAACGAGCGCGGCTTGGGGCCGAACGCGACGCCGCCCTTGCGCCAGATCGGCGAGCGGGTGGAGCCGTGGCGGGCGCGGCCGGTGCCCTTCTGCTTCCAGGGCTTCTTGCCGCCGCCGGACACTTCGGCGCGGGTCTTGGTGCACGCGGTGCCGCGGTGCTTGTTAGCCTGGTAGTGGTTCATCACCTCGTGGATGAAGAACGGGTCGGGCTTAACGGAGAACAGGTTCTCCGGCAGGGCGACCGTGCCCACTTCCTGACCTTTGAGGTTCAAAAGTTTAGTTTCCATGGTTTGTCCTCTCTCTTACTTCTTGGCCGCGGGCTTGGCGGGCTTCTTGGCGGCGTCCTGCTTCACTTTGTTCTTGGAGACCTTGTTGGCCTTCGGATTCGGGACCTTCTTGTTGGTCAGCGTGATGTAGACGGTGCTGCCGGTCGCGCCGGGGATGCCGCTGTTCACCAGGATCAGGTTCTCCTCGGCGATAACCTTCACGATCTTGACCTTCTGCACGGAGCAGGTTTCCACGCCCCAGTGGCCGGCCATGCGCTGGCCGGGCAGCACGCGCCCGAGCGAGCGGCGCGAGCCCAGCGAACCGGGAGCGCGCTCGCGGTCCGAGGCGCCGTGGGAGGCGGGACCGCCGGCGAAGTTGTGGCGCTTCATGCCGCCGGAGAAGCCGTGACCCTTGGTCACGCCCTGCACGTCGACGTATTCGCCCTCGGCGAAGCGCTCGACGCTGGCGGTCTGGCCCTGCGCGGCGCCGGCGAGATCGGCCACGCGGAATTCGCGCAGGTGGCGGAGCGGGGCGGAGCCGAGTTTCTTGGCGAGGCCCTTCTCGGCGCCGTTGGCGCTCTTCTCTTTCTTGTGGCCGTAGCCGAGGCAGACGGCCTGGTAGCCGTCCTTTTCCTTGGTGCGGGTGTAGGCCACGCGGCACGGGCCGGCCTGCACGACGGTGACGGCGTGCAGGTTGCCGTCGGCGTCGAAGAGCTGGGTCATGCCCATCTTCTGGCCGACGAGAAATTTATGAACCACGGGCAGCTGCTGCGCCTCGGGCTTGGCCTCGGGGGCCGCGTTCTCTTTATTTTCTTCAGTCATGTCAATCCGCTCCTTGCGTCGCCTTTTCCGACGGGAAACGCCCGGTTTCAAGCCGGGTTCCCGCGGTTTTCAAAAAGACAAACGAACAAACCGCGCCGGAACTTTTTCAGCTCCGGTACTGTTACTCTATATTTTTAGTTTCTATGATTAAGCCCGCAGGCGGAGGGAATCAAGGCCGCTCCGTCTATAGGGCCGCTGTCCGTATTCTTTCGAACGCGACAGCGTAATAAAAACTGCATTTTCAAAGAAACCGCGGCGTTGCCGCGATTAACTACACGATTATTATAACAAAACCCCTATAGTATGTAAAGCGGTTTCTCAGAGCGGCGCGGCGAAGGCCAGAACATGGCCGTCAGGGTCCAGGCTGTAGGCGGCGCTGTCCCCCCAGCCGCGGCGCTCAAGGGGGCTCAATTCTTTGGCCCCGGCCGCCAGCGCGCGGGCGTGGTAGGCCGCCGGGTCCGGCACGTTCAGGTACAGTTCTACCCTGGGCAGCCCGGCCCCTTTTTCCGGATCCGGCATGGCCGGCAGCAGCCTTTTTATGCCTTTCTCCGGCATCAGGCCCAGCACGCAGCCGGGGAAAAGTTCAAATTCGGTCATCCCCGGCACATCCAGCCGGGGCTCGGCGGCCAGGGCCGCGGCGTAAAAAGCCCTGCTGGCTCCCTGGTCCCGCACGTAAAGTATGGTATTTAATTTCATATAGATAATGATATCATTAATAATAGGGGACGTTGTTGAGTTGTTGACTTTTTGGCATTTCCGGTGATAATACCCGCGTGTAACGCATAAAAAGTCAACAACTCAACAACGTCCCCACCCCCAAATAAAAAGGCCCGGTCTTGCGGCCGGGCCCTTTTCGAGACGAAAAAACTTATTTCGCCGTCTTGGCTATCCAGTCAAGCGC
Source organism: Elusimicrobia bacterium GWC2_64_44 (assembly GCA_001799845.1). Lineage (GTDB taxonomy): Bacteria > Elusimicrobiota > Elusimicrobia > Elusimicrobiales > UBA9959 > UBA9959. The sequence continues at coordinate 3,702 of MGUG01000013.1, forward strand.
GAGGTTCACTTTGGAGTAAACGCCGTACTTGTTGGGGCGGGCGCAGCCTTCGCCCCAGCTCACCACGCCGGCGAGCTTCATGCCCGAGCCGGTGCCGACGATCAGCGGGCCGCCGCTGTCGCCCTGGCAGGAGTCCTTGCCGCCCTCGGCGTAGCCGGCGCAGAGCATGCTGTCGGAGATGCCGTCGTAGGCCGCGGAGCAGGTTTCCTTGCTGACGAAGGGCACGGTGACCTTCATCAGGATCTTGGAGACGCCGCCGCCCTCGCTGGTGGTGCCCCAGCCGGCGGTGACGAAGTCCACCTTGGAGGTAATCTCGGCGGTGTTGAGCGCTATCGGCGCGAACTTGGAGTCGCCGGAGAGCTGGACCAGCGCGTAGTCGTTATCCATCGTGTTGGTGTTCCAGCCGGGGTGCTTCACTATCTGCAGCACGGTGAACTTCTCCACGCCGACGGTGTCGGCCTGGTTGTGCAGGCCGATGGTGACGCCCTTAAGGTAGCCGCCCTCGACGCAATGCGCCGCGGTCAGCACCCAGTTCTTCTTGATCAGCGAGCCGCCGCAGAAGTGGCTGCCGTAGGAGCTGCGCAGGGAGACCAGGAAGGGGTACTCGCCCTTTATGGCCTGCACGCCGCCTACTATCTTCTCGGCGCCGAAGCGGTCGAAAGGATTCACGCCTTCGGGCACGAGGGCCGGGCGGGCGGGGATGTCTATAGAGGTTATGGCGGGCAGGACGCTGCCGCCGTGGGTGTCGAAGCTGATGTTCGCCGCATTAGCAGGTACCATGGCCAGGGCCAGGACCAGCGCCGCTATCGTCTTTATCATGAACTTCCTCCGCTGATTAGGATAACTGCTTAGGTGAATTGTGCAAAATCAATTGATGAGTGTCAACAGATATTTTCCCTTTAGGCCCACTCCCCCCTGGGCCCTTGAGCCCACGACCATGGTCAAGCCGGGCCGGCACGCGTCAGGGGCCGCTGACCTTTGCTAGAATAACGCTATGCTTTCACGCTTCGCCCGCGCCGCCGCCCTCGCCCTGCTGCTCTGCGCCGGGCAGGGCAAAGAGCTGACGGTAGACGAGTTCCTGGAGAATTTGCCGTCCCTGCTCGACACCGCGCCCGAGCCTCCCGAAGTCACCGAAGCCCAGATCATAGAGCTGGAAGAGGGCGACCCGGAAACCTATATCTTCATCCACGGCGCCAAAGCGCACCCGCCGGCGCCGGTCAACCTCGGCGGCGACGGCGTGCTGACGCTGATGCGGGCCGACACCCGCGAACAGGTTGCCGCGCGGTACCGCGGCAAGGACGGCGCCTACAGCCAGCCTGAACTGGACAAACTGCAGCGCCTGCTGCGCTGCAGCGCTACCGGCAAGGAAACGGAGATATCGATAAAGCTCCTGGAGATCCTGGACGTGGTAGAGGACAAGTCCGGCAGCGGCTACCTGGTGCTGCTGAGCGGCTACCGCTCCCCCAAATTCAACCGCAAGCTCAAGGGCGCGGCGCGCTGGAGCATGCACATGCTGGGCTGGGCCGCCGATATCCGCGTGCCCGGCCGCCCCACGGCCGAGGTGGCCGATTTCGCCAACCGCCTCGGGGCCGGCGGCGTAGGCCATTACCCCGACGCGGCCTTCGTGCACCTCGACGCCGGCCGCGCCAGGAGCTGGGAAGTGAAGCGCCCGGAGCCCAAGCCCAAAAAGGAGAAATAGAAATGACGCCGTTGCCCCTCGCCCTGGCCCTTTTAGCCGCCGCCTTCGCCGCGCAGCCGGCCGCCGCGGCGCCCCACACTTTGGAGGCCCGCGTCAGCAACGGCCGCGCAGCCTACCGGCAGACGATCCGGCTGACCGAGGGCCGGCAGGCCAGCCACGTCGGTCCCCTGAACGGCAAGGAGCTGATACTCAACGCCCTGCTCCTTGGCGGCGGGGAATACGCCCTGCAGTACCAGCTGGAGCTCTCCGGCGGCCGCGGCGCGCAGGGCCGCTCGGTACAGGTGCAGTCCGAGGTGGCTCTGAAGCCGGGCGAGCCGCTGACCGCCCTGGAATGCGGCCCATGGACCGTAGTGCTGACCCTCGACCCCTCGAAAGAAACCCCCGCCAAAGCCGGCAAGGCCTGGAGCACCGGCGGCCTGCCCAACTACCGCCTGACCGCCGACCTCTCCTCCGCGGACTCGCGCCAGGTCTGCCGGCTGGTCTCCAAGGCCGGCGTCCAGTCCAACGCGGTGGATTCCATCCGGCAGGGCGAAAAGAAATTCGGGTATATCCTCAATAGCCTTTTTTCCGCTTCCGGCGGGGTCTTCCGCCTGCAGTACCAGGTAGAGCACAACGCCCCCTCCGCCGCCACGCCCTTCCAGCTTCAGAACGAGGAGGAGATAGCGCTGAACAAAAAGACCTCCTTTTCGGGAGAAGGCTACAAGCTGGACCTGCTGCTGGAAGGCCCCGCACCCGGCGCCGCCAAGCCGGCCTCGAAAAAAGGCTACGGCACCGTAGAGCTGCTGCAGTAAAAAGCCATGCCTGAGAAGGGGCCTTGCGTCCGCCTGATAACCCCCGGAGAGCTGAAAAGCTGGATCCTGCACGAAGACGGGGACCTGCTCGCCTTCGACAAACCGGCCGGCGTGGTCTGCCATCCGTCCAAAGCCGGGCCGTGGTCCAGCCTGGCGGGCGCTGTGCGGGAGCATTTCGGCCTGGCGGCGGCCCACCTGGTCACCCGCCTGGACCGGGAAACCAGCGGCGTAACCGTTTTCGCCAAAGATCCGGCCGCGGCCGGCCGGCTGCAGGGCGCCATGAGCTCGCGCAAAGCCGCCAAGGAGTATCTCGCCGTGCTGACCGGGGACCTGACCGGGCCGGCGACAGTGGACCAGCCGCTTGGGCCAGACACCACCAGCCCCGTGAAGGCGAAGTCCGCCGTAACGCCCGGCGGCCAGGCGGCCGTCACCCATTTCACCCCCCTTTCCCGCGGCGGCGGTTTCACGCTGGCCCGCGTGGTCACCGAGACCGGCCGCAAACACCAGATCAGGGCCCACGCGCAGTGGCTGGGCCTCCCCCTGGCCGGCGACAAGATCTACGGCCCCGACGCCCGGCTCTTCCTGGATTTCATAGAGACCGGCTGGACGCCGGCGCTGGAGGCGCGGCTGCTGCTGCCTCGCCAGGCGCTGCATTGCGCGGCGCTGGACCTGCTGGCCGGCGGCGCGCCCCGCGTCTTCACCGCGCCGTTCCCGGCCGACCTGCGCGCCTTCTGCGCCGCCCGCGGCCTGCCCGTGCCCGACGGGCTCTAACTTTCATAAGTTAATTTGATATATTCAATGCGACCGCCGACAGTACCGGAGGCTTTAACCTTATGCTGACAGACTTCGCTAACGAATACTACGGGATACTAAGCGCGCTGGAGGCGCTGGCGCTTTTTGCCGGCATGCTGCTCTGCATGGAACTCGGGCGGCGGCTGGCGCTGAAGAAAGGGAAAATGGGCGATTCACCGGGAGCCGGCGCCATCGACGGCGCGGTTTTCGCGCTGCTCGGGCTCCTTATCGCTTTCACTTTCGCCGGGGCTTACGACCGGATAGAGGCCCGCGACCTGGCCGCGATAGAAGAGGCCAACGCGATAGGCACCGCCGGCAAGAGGCTGGACCTGCTGCCCGCCGCGGCGGGCGCCCGGCTGAAAGCCCTGTTGCTGGATTACGCCGGGGCAAGGGTGGAGGAATACGAAGTGATCAGGCAGGCCGAAAGCCATGCCAGGGCCGTGGCCCGTACCGCCGGGTTCAAAGACACGCTTTGGCGGGAGGCTGTGGCGGCCTGCCGCCGGGAGACCTACCCGCACGCCGCGCCGCTGGTGCTGGGGGGCCTGAACCAGGCCTTCGACAACGCCAGGACCAGGGACTTTCTGGGTAAGATACATCCGCCCGGGGCCGTTTACCTGCTGCTCTACGCCATGGCCCTGCTGTCGGCAAAAATGGCGGGCTACCGCCTGGCCGACAAAGGCGGCCGGAGCTGGCTGCACCGCCTGAGCTTCGCGGCGGCGACTTCCGTTACCCTCTTCATTATCCTCAACCTGGAGCATCCGCTGTTCGGCATGCTGGGCGTCAAAACCCTGCAGCTGCCGGTTAACGAGGTCCACATCGAACTTTCGCAACAGCCGTAATTAATAAACGCCGGGCTTGCAGCCCGGCGGCGTGACGGCCAAAATATATTATTTACCGCAGTCCAGCCGGCAGCTGCCCGGCTTGCCGCGCTCGTAGATGTCGCAGATGCCGTCGCCGCACCAGCCCGGCTTCTGCCGGCCCGGCAGCTGGCCGCGCGGCGATGGCACCCTGTGCCCCGGCCGGCCAAAAAGCGACGGGATAGGCCGCAGCTTCGGCAGCTCCTGCTCTTGCTTCTGCTCCTGCTCCTGCTGCACTGCGGGGCTCTGCTTGATCAGAGTGCGCGTCGGCAGGGGCTGCTTCCGTGCCTCGGCCTTCTTCGCCGCGGGGGGCGCGGCTTTCTTTTGCTCCAGCAGGCCTCCGGCAACGACGGAAGCGACGGTGCGGCTGCGCAGGCCCTGCGGGTCCTGCCGCGCCAGGAAATTCAGCCAGGCATAAAAAGCGCCGAACTCGGCCGGCGTGCTGCGGAACGACGCCCCGTAGACCCCCAGCCCCATGCCGCCGAAGGCGCTCTGCGCGGCCTCTATGCCGGCCTTGTCTGAAGGGTGGTAAGAGGAGAGGTTGCGGCGCGGCCCGCCGGCAAGCGGCACGAAAACGGAGTCGTTCACCCCGGCCGCCGCCCCGCGCGCGCCGGCTGGATCTCCCCGCAGGCAGATCTCGTAGGGCGGCGCCGCCGCCAGGAATTTAGTGTCGGAGCCGCCCACCATGCAGCCGGTCTTCAGGCCCGGCTCCAGCCGCGCCAGCGCGGCGAAATATTCCTTATGCCCGCCGGAGGCCGGGGCGCCGCCGCGCAGGCCCGCCAGTTCCTCCGCCGCCAGATCGGTGTAGCCGTCCCAGGCCGTGGTCTCGGGCCCCTGGTGGTACGCGCCGACCTCGTGCCCCTCCCGCTGCCAGCCCGCCAGCTCTGCGAAGCGCGCCGGATCGGCGGAGACATATTCTGCGTACTGGGCGCTGAACAGCAGCGTCAGGCGCACGCCGCGCTCGCCGGCCAGCTTCACCATGCCCTGCAGCGCTTTATAGGATTCTTCCAGTGCCGGCCGGCCGCCCTTGAAATTATAGGCGCCGTTCTGCACCGCTATGAAATAGTAAGTGGCCGGTCCCGCCGCCGGCGCCGGCGCGGCCGCGAGCGGCAGCAGCGCTAAAGCGAGAGCCAGCTTTTTCATTGCCCGCCGCCCAGCTTGAACCGCACCCGCAGCACGCCGTCGGCCCAGCCGCTGGAGACTATTTTGAATTCGCCGATCTCGGCTGTGGAGGCGACATGCGGCCCTATGCAGGGACAGGCGTCGTAGTCGCCTATCAGGATCACGCGCAGCGGGTAGGCGGCCCCCTCCGGGAGGCGGGCCAGGTCGAACTTCTCCGCGGCCTCTTCCTTCGAGAAGAAGCGCTCCGTGACCGGCAGGCCGGCGCGCACGGTCTCGTTGACGCGGCGCTCCAGCTCGGCGTGCTCTTCAGGGGTAAGCGCGCGCGGGAACCGGTAGTCGCACTTGGATTTTTTCCGCTCTATGTGGGAGCTGAAGGCCCGGCCGCAGCCGAACAGGCGCACCATGGCCTGGTTCAGCAAATGCTCCGCCGTGTGCATCCGCGGCTCCGCGTAATCCTTCATGGTTTTATTTTAGCAAAACTCGCCGCGCCGGACGGGCCGCGGAATTTGTTAATATAAACTGCGTATGATGTCCGACGATGCCCTCCTCGATTTCTGCCGCTCGCTCGTCTCCACTATCCGCAGCGGCCTCACGCTGAGCGACGCCTTCGACACGCTGTCGCGCTCCTCCCGGCACGGCCGGCTGGTCCGGCGCGCCGCCGAGCTGACCAACCGCGGCAAGTTCCTGCACGAGGCTTTCGCCGCGCAGGGCGTCTTCCCCCCCGTCTTCATCGCCCTGCTGCGCGCCGGCGAGGAGGGCGGCAAGATAGACGAATTCCTGGAGATCTACGCCGACTGCCTCGAGGTGCGCATAAAATTCCGGCGCCAGATAGAGCGCCTGCTCATCTACCCGCTCTTCGTCCTGGCGCTCTCCGGCGCGCTGTTCCTGCTGGTCTCGTTCAAGGTGGTCCCCGCCGTCATGGAGCCGCTGCTCAAGTCCGGCGCGTCCCTGCCGCCGCAGGCCTTCTTCTTCAGTTCGCTGGCCGAATGGCTCTACGCCTCCTGGTACAAGGTGCTGCTGATCGGCTCGCTGGCGCTCCTGGCGCTGCGCTGGTTCATGGGCACCGGGCTTGGCCGCAAGCTGACAGGCCTGGCCGGCCACTGGCTGCCGGTGGTCCGCTTCGCCACCTACGAGGGCCGCCTCTATTACATCTATACTACGCTGGCCCTGCTGCTGAAGGCCGGCCTGCAGCCCGGCGCCATGATGGCCGTGCTGGCGCAGTTCTCTCAGGACGACCTCATCACGCGGCGCCGCCTGAACCGGGCCGCCGCGCGGCTCTCCAGCGGCGAAAGCTTCGCGCGCAGCGTGGCCCCCCTCATGCCCGAGGAGGACCGCCTCGCCGTGGAGATAGCCGAGAAGGCCGGCCGCCTGGACGACACTTTGCTCAGCCGCGCCAAGCTGCACTACGACCGCCACCTGCACCGCCTGAAGATGCTGGTGACCGCCTTCAACATCTCCACCATGGTGGCCATAGCCGCGGTCTGCTTCGGCCTGATATTGACCGTAGCCTGGCCGGCCATCTCCATGATGGCGGGCACGAAAGACGTGATAAAAAGCCTGGGGCTGGGTGCGCAGGAGCAGGCCGCGCCGCAGCGGCCCGCCGCAGCGCCGCGCAAGACCCGGGCGCCGCAGCTCTCCCTCGAGGAGCTGAAGTCCAGGGCCTTCAACGAGGATCACGGCAAAAAAGTGACGGGGTTCATCAAACAGTACGGCGCGCCCTCAGCCGGAGAAAAGTCCGGCGACGCCCCCGCAGAGACCGAACCGCAGCCCCGCAAGAAGCTGCAGGGCAAGGTGAAGTTCGGCAGCTCCTCCTCCATCCAGCCGACCAATATCGGCAATTAAAAAGAAGAAGGGCGGCCTCTCAGCCGCCCTTCGCTTTAAGACCGGAACGTTTCAGTCCCAAGCCTTAATCTCGCAATCGTATTTATCGCCCGTCTTCGAGCAGGAGACGAACTCCGCCGTCTGCGACAGGCTGGGGTCGTCCTCGCTGGGGTAGATGCCGTTGGCGTACAGCGCGTCTATTATCTTGCCGGCGGCGTCCAGGTGGACTATCAGTTTTTCCTGGCCGTTCACGGTCGCGAAGAAAGAGCAGGCGTCGTACATCTCGGAGGCGCAGGCCAGCTTGCGCACCGCCAGTGTGTCCGCGCCGCCCTCTACGGAATGCAGCGGCAGGTCCTCGAGCTTGGCCATCAGGTTCAGGGCCTCCCACATCTTCTGCGCAGCCGGGCCGTTCACGCGCGCCCTGGCGGCGTGCGCGCCCAGCGCCGCCCCGCCCAGCAGTATCAAAGCTATGATCAGGTTCTTTTTCATCGTTCCTCCGTAATTACCAAATTTTACCAAACTTCGCGGCGGGCTCAGGGCAGCTTCAGCAGGTCCCGCACCGCGCCCACCAGAATGCCGGGCGTCACCGGCTTCTTGAGGACCAGGACATTGAGGTTCTTCTCCAGGTCCGCCACCGACGCCGGCGTGGCCGTGGAAAAAAGTATCGGGGTCGGCGAGGCCAGCTGTATGCGCAGGCGCTCGAACACCTTGCGCCCGCCGCCGGCCGGCATGTCCACGTCGAGGATGAGCAGCGCGGGGTGGAACTCCTGGTACTTGGTCACCGCGCCGATGGCGTCCTCGGCGGTGGCCGTTTCGAAGCCGGCCTTGGCCAGGATCTCGGTGTAAAGCTCCAGGATAGTGGGGTCGTCGTCCACCACCAGGACCTTATATTTTTCGCTCGGCTTCGGCGGGGGCGGCGGCACCGGGTTCAGCGGTTTTTCGCTCGGCTGCGGCAGCAGCTTCTTTACCTCGGCCATCAGGACCTCGGGGTCCACCGGCTTGGTGACCACCGCCACGTGGTAGAGGTGGTGCAGGTTAGGCGGCAGCTGCTCGGGCTTGCCCGTGGAGAAGATGACCGGCGTCGGGGACTGCAGCCGGGTGCGCAGGGTGTCGAAGACCATCATGCCGCCGCCGGCCGGTATGCCCAGGTCCAGGATGACCAGGTCCGGTTTGAATTCTTTGTAGAGGTTGATGGCGGAAAAAGCGTCCTCCGCGGTCTTCACCTCGAAGCCCGCGTCGGTAAAGAATTCCCGGTAAAAATCCAGTATCGCCGGATTATCCTCAACGGCAAGTATCTTGTGCATGTTCTCCCGTAACCCGCCTCACCACCTTTATTTTAGCAAACAAAACCGCCGGGCGGCGGGCCCGGCGGCTGCGCGGGGAGCGGCGGAGTTCACTCTCCGGCCAGTTCCTTAAGTTCTTTCACGGCACCGGCCAACTTGCCGGCCAGCTGCGTCTGCGTCTCGGCCACGGCGGCCAGCTCCGTTCCGAGTTGGCCCAGTTTCAGGCGGAGTTGGGCCAGGCGCTGGTCCGGCTGCGCGGGGGCAGGAGCGGGAACCGGAGCGGCTGTTTCGGCCGGCGCCAGGGTCCCTGTACTGACCGGGAACGGTTTAACCGCCTCCGGGGCCTTGGGCAGCGGCGCGTCAAAAGCGGGGTCGCCGACCAGCGAGCCGCGCATGGTCAGCGCCAGCGGCGACTCTGCGGGGGCGGGCCGGCTCGGGGCCGGCGCGGGGGCTGGTGCCGGGGCGGGCGAAGGCGAAGGTGTAAGCGCGGAGAGCAGTTCCGGGTAAGCCGAAGCGGCTTTCCACGCGGCCGGCTCGCTCCCGGCCGGCGCCTCGGGATAGGCCATGGAGGCCACGGTAAAGCCTGGCGTGGAAGCCAGCTTCTCCTTATCGAAAGGCCCCTGCACCTGGTTGTCTATATGCACCCAGTATCTCATAGAACTCTCCTTAATACGGGCGTAACGGCCCCCGCTCTCCCGCCGTTTATTCTAGCAAAAGAAACCGCCTGTTTTGCCGCCCAAGAGGGGGCCCAGGCATTTTGGGCCATGATGCCTATGGACCTTTTCCCGAAATAATGTCATACTATGGGAGTAGTCTGACCTGACCTCAAGTTTTTGAAGCCAATTCTGCCAAGCAACATCCGGAAGAGTTAGAGCGAAGAGAGCTGAGCACGTCAAGATAGTTGCTAGGAGAATAACATAATGAGCAAGAGAATATACGTGGGCGGCCTGCCCTTCAAGACCACCGAAGAAGAGATGAACGCCCTGTTCGCCACCTTCGGCCAGGTTACCAGCGCCAAGCTGATCACTGACCGGGATTCCGGCCAGTCCCGCGGCTTCGGCTTCGTGGAAATGGCTAACGACGCGGAAGCTGTCGCGGCCATGGAGAAGCTCAACGGCACCGACTTCGGCGGCCGCAAGCTGACCATCAATGAAGCCCGCCCGATGGAGCCCCGCACCGGCGGCGGCGGCGGTAACCGCGGCGGTGGCCGCGGTGGCGATCGCGGCGGTCGTGGCGGCGGCGGCTACGGCGGCGGCGACAGGTGGTAAACTAAAACCCTTTAACGGTTTTAAACGCCCCGGGCAACCGGGGCGTTTTTATTTATCCTGTCAAAAGTCAGCCGCCGGGACCTCCCGGCGGCTTAACTCACTCCCGGCCGCGGCCGCTACCGCTTTTCCCTTGGCAGCTCGCTGATATACCAGGCCTCCACCTTCTTGCGCGCCCACGGGGTCTTGCGCAGGAAAGTCAGGCTGGACTTGATGCTGGGGTCCCACTTGAAACAGCGGATGGGCAGGAAATGCCCCAGTTTGGGCCAGCCATGCCTGGCCACCAGCTCCTTGAGTATAGTCTCCAGGGTGACGCCGTGCAGCGGGTCCCGCGGATTTTTGTCGAATGGTGCCATAATTTTATTTCCCCGCCGTTTTTTTGCCCTTTACCTGCCGGTACAGGGCGGAGGACTCCCTCAGGTCGGCCAGGCCCTCGGCGTCCCGGCCGAGGGCGCGCAGCGTGCGGCCGCGGTACTCCAGCGCGCGAGCCTTCAGCGCGGGCCTGCCGTCCAGGCCGCGCCAGCTCTCGAAGGCCGCCAGCGCACGGGCGTAATAGGTGGCGCCGGCCTCCGGCCGCTCTCCCCCCCGGTAGAACTGCCCAGTCCGGTAAAGTATGATAGCAAAGGAGTCCATCTGCTCCGCGTCTATCACCTTTAAAGCGCCCGGGGCGGCCGTGTCTTTGAAGATTTTTACCGCGGTCAGGAAGTAGACCTCGGCCTTCTGGCGGTTGCCCAGCTGCTCGTTCAGGCGCCCCAGGTCGGAGATGGCTGCCGCGAGGCTGTCGCGGCTGGCGGTGACCCCGGCCTGGGAGGTGCGGCCGATCTCGGCGTATTCCAGCTCGCAGGCTTCCTTCAGCAGCAGCCCGGCCTTTTGCGGCTGGTTGCGCTCCAGGTAGATACGGCCGAGCCCGCTCTGGGCCATGCTCCCCAGGTACAGGCCGTGCTTGCGGGCGTAGGCCAGGCTCTCGAGGTAATACTTTTCGGCCAGGCTGTATTCCCGGCGCGCGTGATGCGCCGCGGCGCGCAGGGTTATGGCGCGGGCGTACTCCCACTTGGAGTAGGCGTCGTCAAGCTTGAGGGCCGCCTCCGCCGCGCGCGAGTAGGCGCCGCAAGCCTCGCCGAGGCGGCTGTGCAGGTGCGCGTCCACGCCCTCGTTGTAGGGGTCGTAATAAACCTCCCTGCCCACCGGCGAATTGATGTATTCCGCCGCCCGCGCCGCGCCGGCGCAGAACAGCAGCAGTAAGATTTTAGCTAAGGTTTTCATTCGGTTTACGCCGCAGGCCCTGCCGCCGCGGACGCGCCTGCTCCGCTTATTCTACAAAACAAGACCGCCGGGCTGCCCCGGCGGTCTTAAAGAGAGAAGACTGGCGCCTGTTTACTTGCCCAGCTCCGCGGCGTAGGCCGCGGCCAGCCGCGCGAACTTGGCCGCGTGGACGGCGCTGCCGCCGCAGGACCCCAGCGTATCGGTCGGCTTGTGGATGAACGGGCTATGCTGCTCGAAGGTGGATTCGAAAGCGTAGGAGGACGGGTAGCCGTTCTTGGTCCACGAGGCGTGGTCGGAACAGCCGTAGCCGCATTTCAGCGTGCCCCAGGTGTAGCCGAGATAGGTGTCTATCAGCCTGCCCAGGAAAGCGTTCTGGTCGGCGCTGGTATTGTCCGTGACGAAATAGATGTCCTTCTCGGAGCCCTTGTAGTTGACCATGTCCAGGTTCAGCATGCCTTCCACCTGCACGCCTTCCTTCTTGAACGCGGCGGCTATGTCGGCCGAGCCGCGCAGGCCGGCCTCTTCGGCGGCGAAACCGATGAATTTGAGGGTCTTGGAGGGGCGGTAGCCGCTCTCCACCAGCACGCGGATGGCTTCCTGCGTTACGGCCGCGCCGCTGGCGTTGTCGTCGGCGCCGGGGGCCGGGGTGTCGCCGTAGCCGGCCACGGAATCTATATGCCCGCCTATCACCACTACCTTCTCGGGCTCTACCGCGCCGCGCACGGTCAGCACCACCGACTCCTGAGGGAAGGCGGCGTGCTTGAAGGGGGCCACGGAAATGTCGGAACGGCCCGAGGCGAATTTGGCCCACTCTTTCTGCAGCCACTTGGAGGCGTCCACCCCGGTGGCGTAGCGCGAGCCCCTGTTCTTGAAGGCGGACATGGCGTTTATCACGGCCAGCACCGGCTCTTCCTTCACCCGGGCGGCCAGGTCACGCACCCGGGCGGCCTGGTCCAGGGTATAGGCCCGGGAAGGCACTGCGGGCGGGGCTTTCAGGTCCTCCAGCGCCGACTCCAGCGTGTCGTGGGCGAAGAAGCCGGGCGCGCGGTAGAAGGAGCGCTGCATGCCGTCGGCCAGCGCCGCCAGCCTGTCGGTCTCATATTCGTAGATGGCGATGCGCTTGTTCTGGGCCACCGGGGCGCGCTTGAACAGCGCGCCGTCCAGGGCGGCCACGTCGCTCTTCTCCATGCTGACCCAGACCGTCTCCGGAGCTGGTCGTCCCTGCGGCTCCGGCAGCAGGCCGCCGGCCGAGGAGGCCGCTTCCAGGGCGGCCTCTATGGCCAGCCGGACGTCAATGCCCGAGTCGAAGTCGGGGGTATAGCCCGCGCGCGCCGCCGAGGCGCCGCCGGCCAGGATAAGGGAGAGCAGGAAACCGGTCAAAATACGCATATCGCTCCGTAGGGCCGCCCGCCGCTGCCAAAATTTTTTCTTTGCAAAGCGGCCCGTCTTCGGTATAATACCTTAAATATTGACATTTGTCAGCCCCGGGGCCCGCGCCCGGAAGCATAGGAAGGAAAATGAAAAAAACCATACTGTTCTCCGCCGTCGCCGCCCTGCTCGCCGCCGCGGCCGTCATCCCCGCCGCCGCGTCCGATTGCGCCGGCTTCCTGCCCCACAACGACCTCAAGATCCCCGTGGATTCGCCCATGGCCAGGGGCATCTCCGAGGCCCAGTTCAACGAGGTAATGGACACCGTGGAGAAGATCTACAAGCCCATCGTGGCCGCCCGCGGCGGCGTGCTGGTGCTCAAGCGCCTCTGGACGGACGCCACCGTCAACGCCTCGGCCCAGCAGAGCGGCAAGAGCTATATCCTCAACATGTACGGCGGCCTGGCCCGCCACGAGACCATCACCCAGGACGGCATGGCGCTGGTGGCCTGCCACGAGCTCGGCCATCACCTGGGCGGCGCGCCCAAGACCGGCGGCTGGAACGCCTGGGCCTCCAACGAGGGCCAGAGCGACTATTTCGCCAACCTCAAGTGCCTGCGCCTCGTCTTCGCCGACAAGGCCAGCAAGACCTTCACCGCCCTGTCCGAGGGTGACGAAGTGGCCGGCCAGGGCTGCGAGGCCATGTATTCCTCCGACGAGGACCGCGCCGTCTGCTACCGGGCCGCCATGGCCGGCAAGTCCGTGGCCTACCTGTTCAAGGCCCTGCGCAACGAGACCGTCACCCCCCGCTACGACACCCCTTCCGCCACCGTGGTGACCACCATGATGAGCGTGCACCCGCCCACGCAGTGCCGCATGGACACCTACCTGGCCGGGTCGCTGTGCACCCAGCCGGTCGGTGCCGTCCTCAGCGAGACCAACCCGGCCGTGGGCACCTGCACCCGCTCCGCCGGCTTCACCGCCGGCTTCCGCCCGCTGTGCTGGTACAAGCCGGCCAACGCGGCCGAGCTGCTGCCTCCCGGCGCCCGGACGCTGGACTTCGACTTCGACGGCGTAACCCCCGAGATAGGCCCCGCCTTCTCCGTGCTGCGCAGCGCCGCTCCCCTGGCTCACTGAGCCGGCTGAACAGCCAAAAGAAAAAACCGCCGGGCTGCCCCGGCGGTTTTTATTTCGCCCGGCGCGCTATTGCAGGGGCCTGGCGAAAATGGCCGGCACGAAGGTTATGTCCTCGGCCCGGAGCTTGCCCGGGAACAGCGCCGCCAGCGCCTCCCGCACCGCCTTGAGCTTTTCCTGCGGCACAGAAGCGTCGTGCAGCACGCGCAGCTTCATCGCCCCTGGCGCCAGCCCGAGAACGGTTTTCTTTTCCGCGCTGGCCTTGTTCTGCCGCGCCAGCTGGCTCTGCTCTTTCAGCCCGCCCTCCTCGTTGGCGGCGTCGGGCAGCCTGGTGCGGGCTTCGCCGTAGCCGGAGCGGCTTTCCTCCGTCTCCGCGCTGGCCAGCTCCGCCTTCATTTCCAGGAAAGCATGCGCCGCCCCGCGTCCGAGCATGGGGTCCAGCACCCGCTCTTGTATCCGGGCCTCAGTGCCCGCCGTCATGGCCCGCACGGCCTCCGCGAGGCCGCCCCCCGCCGCCGGGCCCGCCGCCAGTACCGCCGCCGAGAAGATGATGAGCGCATAAGGTTTCATAAACAGCTCCTTGCCCCGCCTCCGCTGTGATAGCCTACCAGCCCGCCCCTCCGGGAATCCGCAAATCGGCGTCAAACTTCGGTCAAATGCAAAAGAAACCGCCGGGCTATCCCGGCGGTTTCTTTTGCGCGCTTCGGCGCTCAGCGCACTATAGAGAGCGGAATGAAGGTGGTGTAATGGTCCGGGGTGTAGAAGACCTCGCGGCCGCCGCCTATCATCAGGCGCTCGGCGCCGCGGAAGCTCTGCACTGGGCCGGCCATGTAGGTGACGCCGCCTATCACCACCGGTTCTGGACCTGAGCCGGTAGGGCGGTTGGGGACTATCAGGGTGTACTCCAGGTAATAGCCGGCCGGCTTCTTGGGCAGGCCCGCGTGGGGCTTGCTGTGCACGTTGCCGTCGTTGTCGTACGGCATCGGCGTGCAGACGGCTATGCGCGAGAGCAGCTCCTTGATCGCGCGCTCACGGCGCTCGTCGCTGACTTTGGGAGAGAAGGTTTTGCCGGGCAGCAGCGCCTGGCTGGGCTTGCAGGGCGGGTTATCGTACTGGCGGAGGTCCGTTTCCACCGCCGCCGGCGTGGACGCGACAACCTCTGTCGACGGAACATAGACCAGGTCCGCCAGCAGGTCGTAGGCCCGGGCGGAGCCCGCGGCCGGAGGTGTTGAGAAGGCGGGCGTCAGCCCGGCCAGGAACAGCGAGGAGAGCAGCAGTGAAAGTTTAATTTTTCTCATTAATAACATTATGCTTCCTGACCACCCCGCGCCGTAAGGGCAAAAGGGCCCACGCCGCCCCGGTCTTTTGGGCCGGGCCGCCTCCGGCGCGCCGTCTTTTTTGTATCATGGAAGGACCATGGCGACCTTTACTACCGGCGACCTGCTCCCCTATCTCGCGCCCGCGGCGGTGCTGGCCTTCCTGCTTTTCCGCAACCTGCGCGGCAAAACCGAAAAGGCGGATATACCGCAGCTGGCGAAAGACGGCGCCGTCTTCGTGGATGTACGCACTCCGGCCGAGTTCGCCGCCGGCTCGCGGCCCGGGAGCCTCAATATCCCGCTCGATACGCTGGAGGCCAGGGCCGGTGAGCTGGATAAAGAGAAGACCATCGTCCTCTCCTGCGCGTCGGGCGCCCGCAGCGGTTACGGCCTCATCATCCTCAGGCGCCTGGGCTTCAAGCGCGTGGTCAACGGCGGCTCCTGGCAGAATACTCTTTAGCGCTTCCGCAAGAAAAAACGCCGGGCTGCCCCGGCGTTTCGGCTGCGAAAATCCTCGTCTTTACTTTATGATCGGTATGGTGCCATACTTGGCGCCCTGGCTGCCTTGCCGGACGGGGCCGGCTTTCTGCTTAAGCGGCTTAAGCGTCGCCAGCATCTGCAGGTAGGTTTGGTAGTTCGGGCCGCCGTTGCTGACTTCCCTCATAGCCGCGGGCGGGGCCAGGTCCCGGGGGTAAGTCAGCGCGTAAGTGTAGACTACTTCCACCCTTTCTATGGCGCCGTCCCCGCCGGACACGTCCTCCGCGGCGTAGTTATGCTCCATGCATTTCTCGCCGCGGTCGGTCTTTTCCGAAAGGACCGTGAATTTCCTGCTCGGTATGCCGTAATGGCTGCCTTCTATGACGGGCGTCACTTTGGTACGGTCCTGGCCGGTGCTGGGATCGCCCCCTGAAAGCGGAAGGGGCACGGTGCCGCAGTTGGTGGCGGCGTTCCTGCCGATGATGACGCTTATCCTTTCGCTGTACGAAAGCCAGCCCTCCGCGTCCGGCCGGGAGAGGTACTGCTTGTCCCAGTCGCGCACCCACTCCCGGTAAGTCTCTCCGGTCTGCCCCAGCCGGAAACCGAACCCCTCGGGCGTGGAGATCTCCCAGGAGTTGAATTTGTGCACCACCCAGCGCGGCGGCTTCGCGGCTTTTTTTCCCGCCGCGAAAAGCTGCGGGCCGCAGGCCATGCTAAGGCAGAGCGGTAATAGGGCGGCTCTTAAATATTTCTTCATTTGCCGGACGCCTTAACCGGCCCGGCCAGTTTCTGCCAGAGGAAGCTGTACTCCAGGGCCGACATGTGGGCGCGCTGCTCGTTATTGGCCGCGCCGCCGTGACCGCCCTCGATGTTCTCGTAGTAGCGCACGTCGAAGCCCAGGTCCCTCATCCTGGCGGTCATCTTGCGGGCGTGGGCGGGATGCACGCGGTCGTCGCGCGTGGAAGTGGTGAACAGCACCGGCGGATACGCGGCGCCCTTCTTAAGATTGTGATAAGGCGAGAAGGTCTTTATATACTCCCACTCCTCCGGCTTGTCGGGGTCGCCGTATTCGGCCATCCAGGAGGCCCCGGCCAGCAGATGCGAGTAGCTCTTCATGTCCAGCAGCGGCACCTGCGAGACCAGGGCGCCGAACAGCCCGGGATACTGCGTGAGCATGTTGCCGATGAGCAGCCCGCCATTGCTGCCGCCCATGGCGCCCAGCCGTTCGGGCGCGGCCACGCCGCGGGCGGCCAGGTCCGCCGCTACCGCCGCGAAATCCTCGTAGGCGCGGTGGCGCTTGTCTTTGAGCGCGGCCTGGTGCCAGCGCGGCCCGTACTCGCTGCCGCCGCGGATATTGGCCAGCGCGTACACGCCGCCGCGGGCGAGCCAGGCGCGGCCGGTCACGCCGCTGTAATAGGGATACATCGGAACTTCGAACCCGCCGTAGCCGTAGAGCAGCGTGGGATTGGCGCCGTCGGGCTTCATGCCCTTGGGCGAGACCTGGAAGTACGGCACCTTGGTCCCGTCCTTGGAGGTGGCGAAGTGCTGGCTCACCTCCATGCCCGCGGCGTCGAAGTAGGCCGGCTGCTGTTTTAGCTTCTCGGGAGCGCCGCCCACGCTGCCATAGTAGAGGCCGGCCGGGGTCAGGAAGCCGTCCATGTTCAGCATGTACTCGTCGGTATGCTCGGGGTCCAGGCCGGAGGCCGACACGGTAGTGAACGGCGGGGCGCCCTGGAACGGCTCGCGCTTCCAGCCGTCCTTGCCGGGCGTCAGCACCAGCAGGCGGTTCTGCACGTCCTCCAGCACGTTCACCAGCAGGTGATTGCGCGTCCAGTTATAGCCGGCCAGCGAGCTGTTGGCGGCCGGCTCGTAAAGCGTCTCGAACTTCCGCCCGCCCGCCATGAAGTCGTCGAATTTGCCGGCCAGCAGCGCGCCGGCGGGATAGGTGAGGCCGCCCGCGGTCCACGGGCTGCGCAGCTCCACCAGCAGCCACTCGCGATAGACGGAGGCGGACGCGTCGTCGGGCACCTCGAGCTTGCGCAGGGAGCCGCCCGGGCCGCGCAGGAACTGCTCGCTCTTGTAGAAGGCCACGGTGCGGTATACGAAGTCGCGTTCGAACCCGTCGGTGTCGTCGTGCCCGGCGCCTATCGACATGTCCGTTTTTTTGCCCTCGTAGACCAGCTCGGCCGCGGAGAGCGGCGTGCCGCGCTTCCACAGCTTCGCCTGCCGCGGGTAGCCGGAGTCGGTCATGGTGCCGGGGCCGAAATCGGTAGCCACGTAGACGGTGTCCTTGTCTATCCAGGAAGCTCCGCCCTTGGCCTCGGGCAGGTTGAACCCGTCCTTCACGAAGGCGCGCTTCTCCAGGTCGAACTCGCGCACCACCGCGGCGTCCGCGCCGCCGCGGGAAAGGCTGATAAGGTAATGCCGGTAGCCGCCGGCCTTCAGCGCCTGCGCGCCGCCCCAGACCCAGTTCTCGCCCTCTTCCCTGGCCAGGGCGTCGAGGTCCAGCAGCAGCTCCCACGCGGGCGCCGCCTTGCGGTATTCCTCCAGCGTAGTGCGCCGCCAGAGGCCGCGCGGGTTCTTGTCGTCGCGCCAGAAATTGTAGAAGAACCCGCCGCGCTTGGCCACATAGGGGATGCGCTCTTTGGAGTCCAGGATCTTCAGCAGGTCGGTCCTGAGCTGCAGGAAGTCGGTAGTCTCCGACAGCTCACCCATAGTTTCCGCGTTGCGCGCCCTGGCCCAGTCCAGCGCTTTTTCTCCGGAGACGTCCTCCAGCCAGCGGTAGGCGTCTTCGTTCGCCGCGGGGGCCGTCGACTGCTGCTGGGCTGGGAGTTTTTCAGGCATAAAAGATATCAGTGCGACGAGAACGGCGGAAGATCTGAACATAGGGTCTCCTGCATAATAGGTTGCAAGCGAAAGTCTATCATTTCTTCTTCAGGCTACTTGCCGAGCAGGAAGCAGGCGGCGGAGGCGGCCAGCGAGACGCCGATGTAGCCGTTCTCCACCAGCCTCCGCCGGCCTTCGTCCTCGCGCGCGCCGCCGAGGTCCAGCAGCGCCTGCCGCAGCAGGAAGGTGTAGAGCACATAATACAGGAAGGGGATGAAGTGCCTGGCCAAAGAATAATCGCCCGCGCTTTTGCCGAAGAAAGACAGCAGCCAGTCTATCTGCGTGTAGATGCCCAGCGCGCCGAGCCCGGCGTTTATGAACATCCACTTCACCTCGTCCGCCCCGAAGATGGCGAAGTAGAACACGGTATAGATGAGGATGGCGAAACCGCCGTGCAGGAACAGGAAGACCAGCGGCGTGTCCGCGCCGGCGTAGGCCATCAGGAAGCCGGAGCCCCCGAACATGAACATATGGAAAAGGAAGAACGGGTAGACCTTGTACCAGGCTATCTCGCTGCCGGCCTTGTACTCCGTGCCGTTCATCCTTAAGCCGCCGTGCAGTCTCATAGGTCAGCGCCAGACGCGCCGGGCATGCACACGGTCCTTGTCGCGGAAAGCCTGCTCCAGGTCCACGCCGTAAAAACTGGCTATCGAGCAGACGTACATCAGCACGTCCGCCAGCTCTTCGCTGATGGTGCCTATTTTGGAATGCCGCCCGACGGGGATCTTCTCCTCTTTCCGTATCGCCTTGAAGAGTTCCCCCACTTCTTCGCCGAGTATCAGGCATTTTTCCAGCGCGCGCTGCTTATGGAAGCCCCGCTTTTGGGCGGTCTCGCCTATATACCGCTGCAGCTGGGCCAGGGACGCCCCGGCCGGCAGGCCGGTTTTGTTCTTCTTCATCCGTAAATTCTACCAAACAAAACCGCCGGCCGGCTTTGCGCTACTTGCCCCCGGCTTTCAGCGTGGCCGGCGCCAGCGCCTTCTCTATGTCCGCCGCCAGGGCCTCGGGCTTCGTCGCGGAGGCGTAGCGGGCCAGCACATGACCTGTCCTGTCCACCAGGAATTTGGTGAAGTTCCATTTTATCGCTTCGCTGCCCAGCACGCCCGGCACCGTTTTCTTCAGGTACACGTAAAGCGGGTCCGCGCCCGGGCCATTCACCTCCAGCTTGCCCAGCACCGGGAAGGTGACGCCGTAAGTCAGCCTGCAGAAACGCTGTATCTCGGCGTTGGTACCTGGCTCCTGGTCGCCGAACTGGTTGCACGGAAAACCGAGGACCACCAGGCCTTGCTCGGCGTATTTTTTATGCAGCTCCTCCAGGCCCTCGTACTGAGGGGTAAAGCCGCATTTGCTCGCCACGTTGACGATGAGGACCACCTTGCCCCTGAGCCCTGCCAGGGGATAGGCCCCGCCCTCGGCGTTCTTGACCGTGAAGTCGTAAATTGTGTTCTCCATGACTTTCTCCTTCGGCGCTGCGGTTTCCTTCCCTCCGGCTGTTGTCTTGCCGCGGGTCGGCCCCGCGGCAAGACAGCAGCCGCCAAAAACGGTTATCCCCGCGCAGATAAGCAACGCTTTGGTCATATTCCCTCCCGGCAGCGCCTTACATATAGTAAAGCTGAAAATCCGGCGGCAGGTAACGGCTTGCTTCCCACTTCCATTGACCCTTTTCCCCTTTGCGGTCGAAAACCGGCCAGGGCAAAGCAAAAACCGCCGGGGTCACCGGCGGTTTGGCGGCGGCGCGGGCGGCGGGCCCGGCGGCTTTAGTCTTTCAAGGCGTCCGACGCATACTCCAGCCGGGTGCGGTAGGCCGCGGCCTTGGTGTCCTTCAGGCAGTTCAGCCAGATGTCCCAGGTGTCACGGTCCCGGTCCTGCGCCGCGAGCTTCGCGGCCTCGGCCTGGTTGGCGGGCGGGGCCTGGAACTTCTTGCTGTTCTGGGCAAGCGCCATCATCCCCGCAAAGTCGCCCTGCGCCTTGAGCTCCTTCATCTTTTTCTTCAATTCCTTCGCCTCGGCTTTGTCCTCGTCGGAAACCTTGTTCTTCCTGCCGGCGGCTTTGAGCCTGCCCTCGTCCGGGTGGGCCAGCTTGTGGGCGCGCGCCAGCAGCACGCCGGCCTCGTCGCCGTCCTGGCCGGCCGACCGGCGGAAATAGGCGCTGTCTATCCCGCCATATTCCTTCTCCAGGGCTTTCAGTTCCGCCTCTTTATGCCGCCCGGCGCTGACCTGGGCGAAGAGCTCGCCGAACGCCTGGTGCGGCGGCCGCTTTTCGGTCCTGGCCGTCACGCGCACTTCCAGTACTGTCTGCTCCCGCGAGCCCACTTTTTTGGTGTAGGTGACGTCGAAGCCGGCTTCCCCGTCGCCGCTGTAAGGCTTCACCTTGTCGCCCGGCTTCAGGCGCGCCTCGAAATATTTCCGCACGGCGGCCAGGTCGTCCTTGCTGAGGCGGGCCAGTTTCCCGGCGCCCGACGCCGTGACGCTGCCCGGGTAGAGCGGCATCGGGTGCGCCGCCAGTACTTCATCGCCGCCGTCGGCGCATAGCGTGCCCGGAGCAAAACCCTGCCCCGCCAGGCAGAGCGCGGCCGCGGCTAACAAGTTCCTGATCTTCATATGGCAGTTCCTCCCCGTTTCCCCTGAATGTATGATACTAAAACTTCTGTTCCCGGTCCGCCGCTCAGGGGCGCGCCGCGCGGCAGATATAGATCTGCTTCTTCGAGGCCGAGCAGAACGGCGCCTTGTCCCAGCCGCCGTACTTGGCCAGCACTTTAAAGCCGTTGTATTTAAGCAGCGCGTCCAGCTCCAGCGGGTAGAAGCAGCGCATGTCCAGCCGCTGCGGCAGCGCCCTGCCCCCGTCGACATGGTGTATCCAGGTGGTCCGGTTCACCTGCGCGGCGGCGTCGTAAGCGCAGACCTCGTCTATCACTACCTTCTTCCCCTCCGGAGTGCGGAAGCGGTATACGCCCTTGTGCAGTTTGACCAGCCGGGCCATGTAGCCGATGCTCGGGTTGAAGACGTCGAACTGGAAAATGCCGCCCGGCGCCAGGTGCGCCCGCACCGTGGCGAACACTTTCTCCACGTCCTCCAGGGTATAGGTGTTCTGCAGGGAGTTGAAAGGGATGAAGACCAGTTTGAATTTTTTCTTCAGGCGCACTTTGCGCATGTCCCCGCTCAGGAAAGCGCCGGATAGCCCCAGCCCCGCCGCTTTCTTCCTGGCCGCGGTCAGCATGGAGGGCGTAAAATCCACGCCGGTAACGTCCAGGCCCGCCTTCAGCAGCGGCAGCGTGATGCGCCCGCTGCCGCAGCACAGCTCCAGCACCGGCCCGCGCGCCTTGCGGGCCAGTTCCAGGTAGAACGGCACGTCGTGGGTGAAATCGTTAAGCCCGTCGTAGACGTCGGCGTCGTACACCGACCTGTCCACCCCCAGCCCGGCCGCTTTTTTTATGGTTTTCATAAATTCACTTTGCACACGCAGTAATTCTATCAAAAGGAAAACCGCAGGGTTCACCCGTAGCGATCAAACTCCCAGGAAGGCCGCGAGACGGGCCGTTTCGGCCTCCAGCTCGCGGCGGAAGACGGCGTCGCGGGGGCGCGCGCCTATGTAGCCGGTCTCCACTTCCAGCCGGCCGCCGTTCACCGAGGCGTTGGCCCAGCCTATCACCGAATCGCCCCACAGCAGCGGCAGGGCGTAGTAGCCGCGCACGCGCTTGGGCGGCGGCGTATACGCCTCGAAGCGGTACGCCCAGCCCCAGAAATGTTCAAAACGGCCCCGGTCCCAGACCAGCGGGTCGAACGGGGCCAGGAAGCTCACCCGGCGCGGGGCCGCGCCCGCCGTACCGGCGCCGGGAGGCAGCACATAATCCGCGCCGCCGGCTTTCACCACCGCCAGCTCGCCTTCTTTTATCATGGCGGCCAGGAAAGCCGGGGCCGCGCCCAGGCCGGGGAAATACCGGGCGAGCGGCCGCGCGGCCATGGCCCGCAGCTGGCGCAGCGGCACGGGGGCCAGGACGTTCACCAGCGCGCGCACCCGCTCGCGCATACGCTCCCGCTCCGGCAGGGGTTCCGGCGCCGGACGCGCCGGGGCGAACACGCGCACGCCGCTGTCGCGCCGCGCCACCCGCAGCAGGCCGCGGTAATGCAGCCAGTCCAGCGCCTGCGTGGTGGCCTTGGACTTGCCGCCCCAGGCGTTGGTCACGCGCCGCCCGCCCAGGCGCGCCTCCAGCGCGGCCGGGTGCGCCTCGCCGAGTTCACCCACCGCCGCCAGTATCTTTTTCTCCAGCGCGCCCGGCGCCGCGGCCCGCCGCGGGTGCAGCAGCCGCCACACCCCGCGGGAAACGAAACCGTAGGCGTAAAGGTAATCCTCTTCTATGTCGAGAGCCGGGTAAAGCCGCTCCAGGTCCCCCGCTTTGTAGCCGGCCACCCTGAGCCGCAAGATCAGGTCCTGCGCGCGGGCCGGCGCGCGGATAGGATCGGCCTGCACGAAGCCCAGGCGGTCCACCGCCTGCTGCACCGTGCCAGCCGCGAACAGCGAGCGCTGCACCGCCAGCGCCCTCAGTTTCTTGAGTTCTTTCACCCACTCATTCTATCAAAACAGAACCGCCGGGCTGCCCCGGCGGTTCCATTGCGACCCGGCCTTAACTTCTACGGCTTGCTGTTGAGCTGGCTGGTCAGGCAATCCACGTAAGCCATCAGCTGCTCTATGGTAGCGCCGGGGCCCGGGTCCGTGCAGTTACCGAGTATGGGATTGGGGGTCTGCACCGGGGTCTCCACGGGCAGGGCCTCCTGGCCGGGCAGCGGTATGTGTCTGGCCAGCACAGAAACGCTCGTCACGTCCTCGCCGCGGCCTTCGGAATCGGCCACCTTCACGGAGATATTGCATTTGCTGAAGAGCGACTTTTTGAGCTCGAAATCCTTGCCGCCGCGCACCAAAATGCCCTCGATGAGCCCCGTGGCCTCGTTAAAGACGGCGCTGCCGGAATTGCCGCCGTAAGTGTCCAGGTTAGCCGTGAAATAATCCAGGAACGACACCCTGCGCACCGAAGCGCCGCCAGCCACCTTCACCGGCAGGCCAACGGGATGGCCTATCACGAAGAGCCTGGTCCCTTCCGTCACTTTGCCGGCGCGGTTGATCGGGAGCGGCTCGCGGTTGGTCACCGGCCGGTCAAGCCGGATGAGGGCGTAGTCGGGGCCGCTGTCGTCCTGGTCGCGCACCACCAGGCTTTTGCAGGAGTAAACGTCGGAGGGGTCCACGCGGTCCGGGTTGGCGCCGGCGCTTTTCACCGCGTAACCGAAAACCATTTTAGCCTCGGAGCAGTCGTAATTGCTCTTGATGCAGTGCCCGGCCGTCATCACCAGGTCCGGGGCTACCAGCGTGCCGGAGCAGAAGGCGCCTATGGGCTGGTCCCGGAAGGCCTCGCCTTTGCACAGGTCCAGTTTCTCGCCGTAATTCGCCAGGGCCAGCCGGCCGTCGGGCGCTACCTGCGCCGCTTTGAAAAAAGCCACGGTGGAATCCGCCAGTTTGCGGCGGGCCTCGGAAGCCTGGTAATAGTCCTGCCGGTCGTCGCCGCCGTAAATCCCTTTTTCGCCCTGCGCCGAAGCGCCGGCAACCGAAAAGACCGCGGCAAGCAGCGCAAGTGTACCGGTAGTCGCTTTTTTCATAGGCCTCCTGTCTATCTTCACATAGATAGTTTAGCCCGCCCGGCCGCGCTTTGAAAGGGTCTCTGTACCCAGGCGCCGGGGACAAAAGCCCTAGATAAAAGAGGACCGCCGGGCTGTCCCGGCGGTTCCCCTTGTCAGCCGCCCCGCAGGCGGCGCTTTTCCTCTGTGATGTCGCGCACCAGTTTGCCGAAGCGTTTCAGCCGGCCCTTGGCCGCCAGGCGCTTCTTCAGGTCGTTGCGCAGTTCCTGCCGCTCGGTCTCGCGGCGCAGCTTGTGGTAGCTCTTCAGCCGCTCCGGTTCCAGCGCGCCGGTCTCAAGCGCAGCGGCCACGGCGCAGCCGGGCTCGCCCGAATGCGAGCAGTCCGTGAAGCGGCAGCCGGCCGCCAGCTCGCCGATGTCGGCGAACGAGGTCGCCAGGCCTTCTCCGGAGTAGGCCACGCCGAACTCCCTGACGCCGGGCGTATCTATCACCTGGCCGCCGCAGGGCAGGCGGTGCAGCTGCCGCCCCGTGGTGGTGTGCCGCCCGCGCGAGTCATCCTCGCGCACCTCTCCGGTCAGCGCGGCTTCGCGCCCGGCCAGGCGGTTGACCAGCGTGCTCTTGCCCGCGCCCGACGAGCCCACAAAGCAGCAGCGCAGGCCGCCGGCCAGCTCGGCCTCCACCTCCGCCACGCCTTCGCCCGACAGCGAGGACAGGCACAGCACCCGCGCGCCGGGCGCGGCCAGGGCCGCGGCGTCCAGGCGCGCCGCCAGCTCTTCCGGCGGGCACAGGTCCTTCTTGGTCAGCGCCACTACCGGTATCGCGCCGCTGTCCCAGGCGGCCGTCAGCATGCGCTCCATGCGGGCTATGTTATAGTTGCCGTCGAGCCCCATCACTATGAACACCTTATCCACGTTGGCCGCCACCGGCTGCGCGTCGCTGGCGCCGTCCAGGGCTTTGCGCAGCAGCAGCGTGCGCCGCGGCAGCACGCCGTGTATCACCGCCTTGGCGCCGCCGTCGTGCAGCGACATCTCCACCTCGTCGCCCACCACGGGGTAGTCCAGGCGCGAGACCGCTTCCCCGGCCAGCTTGCCGGTGATGACGGCCGGCAGCTCTCCGCCTTCGTACAGCACCGTAAAGCCGCCGCGCTGTTCCGCAGTTACCAGCGCTTTAAACATTTTCTGTTCTGACATTGTTATCTCCTGATATACACCGGCAGGCGCGCCAGGCGCGCGGGGGCGGGCGCGGGCCCGCTCCGGTTATGCCGGTGTCCTCAGCAGTTTTACGCAGTTAAAAAGGAAAGGAGGCCCGGCGACCGAGGTTCATTACAATCTCCACCATAGCAAGCCTCCCGTTAATAGAATTGAACTACCCTCATATTATACACCGCCGCCGCCGAAAAGCAAGCCCGCAGGCTGGCCCGCGCCGGGAATATAATGTATTCTTTAGTAAGCCCTCCGGCGGCCATATGACCAAGACCGACATCATCTTAGTGGAAGACGACACGCTCGTAGGCGAGATAGCGCTGGACATCCTTACCGGCGGCGGCTACGCCGTGCGCTGGGTGCAGGACCCGCTGGAGGCCGTGGCCGCCGTCATTAAGGCCCGCCCCAAACTGGTCATCACCGACATCATGATGCCCGGCATCAGCGGCATGGACATCTGCAAGGCCATCTCCACCACCCCCGAACTGGCCGAAGTGAAGCTCATGGTCATGTCGGCCAAGAATTTCGAGATAGAAAAATACCGCGCCCGCCTGTTCGGCGCGCTCCACTTCCTGACCAAGCCCTTCACCGAGCAGGGCCTCCTGAAAGCCGTGACCGACGTCCTCGGCCACCCGACATCGCGCCCGCACTGACAAGCGTGTGGAACGAAAAACCGCCGGGCTGCCCCGGCGGTTCTTCATTGCCCGTGAACGGCCGCAGGCTCACGCGGGCTTGCGGCTTTTGTCGCGGATGATCTTGAGCAGCTCCACCGCTTTGTGGGCCGCGGCCTCTTCGGGCCTGGGAGCGTACCTGGTGCCGGCGTTGGCGTTCAGGGTCCTTTCCTCGAACTGCGCCGACACTATTTTGTCGGCGGTCACGCTGGCGGCCCCCAACCTGAACAGTTCCCTCACCTCGAAATCCCTTTCATCCCCGGGCCTGTCCTTCTTTCCCGGCCCATGCTCCGCGGTGAACGGCGCGGTTATTTCCCCGTTGGTCTCTATCTCCAGGCGCGCCTGCCCGCCCTCGTAGTAAAGCCAGTATTTCACGCCCGCATGCCGGCCGGTAAAGGCCGTGCTGCCCTCCACGGGCACCGGGGCCTGCTCCCCGTCGTCCGCCGGCTGCGCCGCCTTCTTTTTGCGCAGCAGCAGCCCCAGCAGCAGCGCCGCCGCCAAAGCGGCCAACACGTACCAGATCATATTTTCGTTAGTCCCCATAACGGCAGAATACAATATTCGCTCAAGGCCGACAACCGCCCGCCGGGTCTTCGCGCCTTCTGCCTTTGCCCTTCTGATAACCGAGCTGGGTGTCCACCAATTCTTTAAAGATCCCCATCAGTATCTCTTCCCGGCCTTTCAGATCTTCATAGCCGGCTTCCTGGGCCTCTTTGCATAAGTAGTAAATAGCTTCTATGGTGGAAACGCAATGCGCCAGCGGCTGTTTTTTAATTATGAACTGCGAGGTATAGCCGCGCGTAAAAGACAGCCGCGGCAGGGCGCGGACATTGGGGCTTTTCCTCAGCACCCGCTGGGCGCCGCGCCAGGTGCCGTCTATGACGAAGACCAGCGGAATTTTCCCTTCCGGGAGCGCGCCGGCCGCCAGGGACCTGAAATCCGCGGCTTTGGGGCCGGGGTACAGGACGAAAGGGCTGTAGGCCGGGTCCTTTATCAGCGAGTTGACATGCGCGTCGCGGGTGAAATCGGTGCCCACAATGAGCTCGGCGTTCGTCAGGCAAAGTTTCGCCAGCCGGGCCGTCCCCGTCCGCTGCTTGTGGGCTTCCTTGGTATGCATGAGGATGATGAAGCGCATCCTCGTGGCGAATGGTTTTGCGCTGCCGCACAGGCAGTTCTTCCTGGGCCGGCGGCAGGTATAGCACTCTTCGCGGTGGGCTGCCGGGGCTGGCGGCGAGTCTGCTTTCTTGATCATGGCAACGGCCTCGCCCTAGGCCCCCTGCGCCGGCCCGCGCGCCAGGCGGCGCAGTATGACGGCCGGCAGCGTGACCACCGTCCACACCAGCGTCAGCACGCCGCCCACGGCTATCCCCAGCAGCCGCAGCGGCAGCAGCAGCAGCCAGAGCAGCGGGTAGAGCAGCAGGGCCAGCAGCGCCAGCGGCCAGCACAGCACCAGCAGTATCAGCCAAAGCACGAAAGTCAGCATAGGTTCATTTTATCAGCTTCGCATGAAAAAGGCAGCAGGAACCTTTTCAGGGTCGGGGCGGTTTCGGTTCGTCCTGGCCGGCCAGGAAGCTGGCCACGTCTATTCCTTCGCCCAGGGCTATCCTGTAGGACAGGCGCTTGAGGAAGCTGCCCAGCGTGAACAGCGCCGCCATGAGGAGCAGCACCCCGAAGAAGATCAGCCCCGACTCGCTTACCTTGAAATAGAATATGCCCGGCCAGACCATCAGGAGCAGCACTATCCCGATCACCCCGGTGCGGACCAGCCAATTGCCGGCGCGCCAGGCCCAAAGCCCGCGCGAGCCCGTGCGTACCATCTCCTCGTAAAGCGGCCGGTCCTGAAGCATATGCTCAATTTTACCAAACCTGCCGCGGCAAAAACGCACGGGCGCGGCGCGCGGTTGAGGCGGCCGCCGGAAAGATGTATTATTCAGAGTATAGCGCAGCGAATTTTATAAGGAGATACACCACATGAAGAACAAGCTATTCGGCGGTTTCATCGCTTTAGCCCTGCTGGCCGGCGCGGCCGGCGCCTGGGCGCAGACGCAGGGGAAAAAGCCCGAGCTGGTGGAGAAGACCGGCGTCATACAGATACAGAAGGCCGACGCCGCCAAGAACGAGAAGTACGACACGATCATGCTCAAAGTCGGCGAAGAGTCCATAAAGCTCCTCCCCTCCAAGGACAAGAAGGTCTTCAAGCCCCTCGAGAAGCTCGACGGCAAGACCATCACCGTGAAGGGCGAGTACCTGCCCCCGAACCCGCCCAAGTACCCGCTGGCCGCCATCAAGGTGCTCTCCATCAACAAGGGCGCCGCCAAGAAATAAGTTCCGTCCGAAGCAGACAAAAGAGAACCGCCGGGCTGCCCCGGCGGTTTTCGCATATATATTCAGGAGCGCGCGCTCACTCCGGGACCGCAAGGCCGCGGGCGGCGCAGAAAGCGCGCAGGTCCTCCGGCAGCGGAGCGGAGAAGACGCGGTCCAGCCCGGCTTTGCGCAGGTCTATTTCGGCGCAGTGCAGCGCCTGCCGCGGCAGCAGCAGTTTTTCCTCCAGGGCCGGCGTCCAGCCGTGGTCGAGATAAGCCAGGTAGCAGCGGTCGTCGGGCCCGTAGATCTTGTCCCCCACCAGGCTGTGTCCCAGCCATTGCGCGTGGGCCCGGATCTGGTGCATGCGGCCGGTTTCGGTGACCACGCGCGCGAGCGTAAACCCGCCTTCGACGGAAAGCGGGGTAAAGTGCGTCACCGAGGGCCGCCCGTCCGGCCTTACACCCGCCTTGAAGTACACGACGCTGCCTTCATCGTCGCCCAAAGGCTGATCCACCGTCACCGGGCCGGTCAATTCGCCGGTCATTATCGCCAGGTAGGCTTTCCCCACCCGCCGCCGCTGCATGGCGGTCTGCAGGCGGGCGGCCAGCGCCGGGGTTTTTGCGAACACCACCACGCCGCTGGTCTCGCGGTCGAGCCGGAAGACCAGGTGGGCCGCGGCCAGGCCGAAGCGCTCTTTCACCGCGCCCGCGAGGCTGGACCAGGGGCCGTCCTTGGACGGGTGACAGACAATGTCCCCCGGCTTATTCACTACTATCGCCTGGTCGTCGTGATGGATGATCCAGCTGTCCAGCTCTGCCGGAGCTATCTGGCCCACG
This sequence comes from Elusimicrobia bacterium GWC2_64_44, assembly GCA_001799845.1. Taxonomy (GTDB): domain Bacteria; phylum Elusimicrobiota; class Elusimicrobia; order Elusimicrobiales; family UBA9959; genus UBA9959. The sequence goes on from MGUG01000013.1 coordinate 32,412, forward strand.
TTCACCAGCCGCGGGCGGCGCGGCCAGGGGCAGGCCAGCCTGGGATTGAAAGCGGGAGGCGTTCTTTCGTTCATACGGCCCGCAGCTCCTTTACGTAGCGCACTTCCGCCACCGGCGCGCCGTCGGGCGAGGGCAGACGTTCGAGCGTTTTAACGGCGCCGTCCGGCCGGTAGCCGTGCTTCTCGTAAAAGGCGCGGCCGGCGGCGTTGCCCTGCAGCACCCAAAGCGAAACCTCCCGCATGCCGCGGCGCGCCGCCTCCCGCTCGCAGAACCCTATAAGCTCGCCGCCCACGCCGGAGCGTTTCAGGGCCGGCTCGGTATAAATGGCCCACAGCTCGAAATTGCCGCCGCCGGTTTTATCCTCGTCGCGCGAAGCCCCCACCGCCATGAAGCCAGCCACCGCGCCGGCGCGCTCCGCCACGAAATATTCCCCTCTGCCTTCCTCCAGTTCCTTGCGGATATTCTCCGCGCGGCGGCACACCCGCAGCTTGCCGAACAGGAAAGCGTCCGTCAGTATGCCCCTGTAAGCGCCGCGCCAGCCGGAGATATGTATCTCCGCCAGCCGCTCGGCGTCCTCGGGGAATGCTTTTCTGACCATAGACAGATTTTATCAAACAAAACCGCCGGGGGCGCCCGGCGGCTTAGGGTTTGTCAAGGAAATGGGAAGCGGCGGCGGCCCTAGCGGCCCGCTAAGGGCATGGCCGCGGGGCGGGTAAAGACATAATCCCGGTCCTTCACCGGCTGGTGACAGGAGAAGCACTCCTTCACAAAACCGGCGTCCTGCCCGTAGGGTTTAAGTTCATTGCCCAGCCAGCGCGCGAAGCCCCAGCCGCCGGTCTCCGGGTATTTGCGCGAGTTTTTTATCATGAACTCTACCTGCACAAAAGCGCCCGGCACCGAAGCCGTGCTCCACTCTTCCATGTCCACGCGCCGCCACACCACCTTGGCCAGCACGGCCCCGTCCGGCCAGGGGTTTACGCGGCCTTCCCGCGCCGCCCTCATGGCGGCCTTGTTGCCCAGCACCGCGCGCATGGTGTCGTTGTCGGCGCGCATGGAAGCGGAGACCAGCCGCCAATCGGCGAAATCGGCCGGCAGCTCTATGCCGTTGGGCGCCGGCGCGGGACTGGTCTTTTTAGCCATCAAAAGTCCGCCGCCGGCAAGCAGTACCGCCGCTATCAGTATCGATCTTTTCATATAGCCATACCCCCCGCAGTTAACGATTCCCACTATTCTACAAAAACAAAACCGCCGGGCTGTCCCGGCGGCTTGCCGCCACCACTTCACGTAGGGGGTCAGGGCTGCAGGTAGTCTATGATGTAGAACATGCCGATGGTGCGGATCTCGAGGTCCATGGGCATGGAGCCGGGGATCTTGGAGAGCTCCAGCAGCTTGTCCTGCGCGCCCTTCACCACGGCCGCGTAGGAATTGTAGCTCCCGCTCTGTATGCGCTTCACCGTGCCCTTGCCGATGAACCGGATCATGAAGCGGGTCTTGGCGTCGCTGGTGAGGGAGTAGAGCACCGGCATGCCGTTGGCTTCCAGCGTGCCGGCCGTCGCCGCCGCCGTCAGGTTCACGGCGGGATTTGCCTCGGGCTCTATGGACATGTAGCTCATCTCATGGCGCGGCTCATTGTCACCGGTGAGGTAGACCGCGTAGAAGCTGAAGGCCCCGGGCGCGCCCTTGATGCCGTACTTGAGCACGGGGAAACCGGCCTTCTTGAAGCCGGCCAGCGCCTGGTCCCTGGCCTCGTCGGCCTTGTCCTTGGCCGGGAACCCGTCGAACACGTACTTGCGCAGCTCGCCGCCCCGGTACGAGATGACGAAGCGGTAAAGGAGGCTCTCGCCGTCCTCCATGCTGTCGACGAAAGAGGAAACTATCTCAACGCCGGCGGCTTTCATATTGTTCACGTAGCTCTGCAGGTCCGCCTCGGCCTTTTCTTTGGAAGCCACGGCGTCGCTTTCGAAGACCCTGGCCTGGCCGTCGGTGCGCGATGGGCCCGCGGCTGAGAAATACTTGCTGTAGAACCTTCCCACCTCGGTTCCCGCAGGCTCTTCCACGGCCAGCAGCGCGGTCAGCTCGGCGCGATCGGCGCCCAGCGGGTCAGGGGTCTGCCCCGCCGTGCTCGCGAGCAGCGCCTTCAGCTCGCGCATCCGCTGCAGCATGCTGGGGCCGTTATAGACGGCGGGCATGGGCAGCACCAGGCCGTCTGAAAAAGTATAGGGCGCCGCCTGCTTGGCCTCGCCCGCGCTGAGCCGCTGCAGGTCCGAGAACTCCGCCGCACCGCACTGCAGCGCGCCGGCCAGCAGTATACATGAAAGAATTATTTTCATCCGGGTCTCCTCTCTATTTCTATCCGCCGCATATATAGTTTAGGAGATGCCAGGCGCAAAGTCTTGGGCTGAAGGGGCCGCCGGCCGGCCTCATTGGCACTAGAACGGCGCCGTGCGCGCAGGCGGGTATTTGGTCACATTAACTGTTACTACAGGCTGATTTATTCTTTCCCGGCTTTACGCCGGGCCAGCCACACGGTGTGCCCGCCGCAGGCGGGGTCTTCCGCCTTGTGCAGCAGCACTTCCAGCCCCTGCCCCGCCAGCAGGCGGCGGTATTCCTCCGGGGCCAGGCTGGAATACGGGAATTCCAGGCCCTCCATGCTGCCGCTGGTATTCCCCTCGCCGGGGCCAGTCGTGAACAGCAGCAGCCCGCCGTCGGCCAGGTGCGCGCCGAACACGGGGAACATGGCCCGCTGATCGTCCATCGAAAGGTGAAAGAAGCTGTCCCAGGCCAGCACCGCGTTAAAGCGCCGCCCCAGCGCCAGGGCGCGCATGTCGGCCGCAAGCCAGGTCATGGCCGGGAAGCGTTCGCGGCACAGGGCTATCATGCCGGGCGCGCCGTCCACCCCGGTCACGCTGAACCCCTTGCGGATAAAATAGCCCGCCAGCGGCTCCCCGGAGCCGCAGCCCAGGTCCAGCACGCTGCCGCCCGCCGGCAGCCGCGCCGCCAGCGCCTCAAGGTATTCCCGTTCGGCCAGCTGCCTGCCGCGGCTGGCGTCGAACCACCCGGCTATCCTCTCGTATTTACCGCACACGTCGTCGGCCATAGACCAATTCTACAAAACAAAACCGCCGGGCTACCCCGGCGGCTTTGCACGACCATTAACTAGTCATTAAGTCACCAGGGTCCCCTCACTTACTTACTTTTTCTTCTCTGCACGGATCTCGGCAACGGCGAGGGCGTCTTCTTGGGACCTGTTTTCCGCCGCGGTGAAAAGGAATACCTCGATGGTTCCCTTGGCGATGTTTTCACTGTAATCCTTAAGTTTGCGAGCGGTAAAGAATAAAGTCTGGACTCCGGCGCCACCGATATCCAACGGGGCGGTCAGCCTGATCTCGCCGACCTCCGTCCCGATGGAGTTGACGTATACCCCTTCCGCCGCCAGCCCCTCAAGTCCGGAATCCTTCGACGTTTTGATGCGCAGGAACACCTTTTTACCTATAGGTGACCAATCGCTGTTATGAAGTTTCAAATATTTAATGAACAGCGGCCCGCCCTGTAGCAATCCGGCGACAGTCATTGCGCCGACCCCTATGTATTCAACCGGATCCGGGATATGCATCAGAAAAGACAGCAGCCAGAATATCAATACCCCGCCCAGGAAAGAGATCCCCCCGCTTATCAAAAGCGTGGAGGCCGCTAATCCCAGAAAAGCATTCCCCCCTTTCTTCCCCGCAGGTATTCCCATATATAAAAAATGGCTGGTAGTATTAAGAACCGCCGGGGTCAGTGCACGTCGATGCCGTCGAAATAGAGTTCCGTCAGCGCGGTGTCGGCGTGGAGCAGGCCTTTATATACTTCTACGATCTCGAACCTGAGTTCCAGCTCCTTGCCGTCGGCCCGCCGGCCAAGCGGCCCGGGCAGGCTGAAGTTCTGCAGGTCCCGCGTATCCGCCAAGTGAAGCCGCGCATACGGCGCGCCGTTCACGGACAGCAGAAGCTGTTTGACGCGCGAGTTCTCCTTCCAGGTCTTTTCACTTTTAACATAGCCGTTGTAGATAAGGACGTTCGTAAGCCGCGGGCTTTTATTTTCGAAGAAATACTCGAGGTACTGCCCCTTCCCGTATCCAGGCACGCCCTCCACCCAGGCTGCCTTCAAGCTGTTATCGTGGGCCTTCTCCGCGTCGTAACTGGTGTCGCCGGCCGGCGCAAGGAAGGAGGAGGCGGCAATTTTGCGCGGTCCGCCGCCGCAATACCAGCTGCAGCCCTGATCCATTATGTCCCAGATACTCCCTTCTTCTCCCCAGCCGTACTTATTCAGCAGGGCCAGCTCCTTTTTTGTCAGCGACTCCCTGGACGCGCCATTGGTCAGTTTTACGGCCACCTTATCCCTTTCCTTGAACTCCTCTATGGCTTTAGGGCTCAAGTCGCGGATTGCCTTGCTCTCTGGCTTCAGGTCTATGACCCCCGGGGTTTGAGAAAAAGTTGTGGCCGGCAGCAGCGTTGCGAACAAGAATACGAGCGGAAGTTTCATATTTTTTATCCTTGGGCGGACTAGCCGTGGCGGTGAGGGAGGAGGGCGAGGACGCCGGCGCGGGCGACGCGGCCCTCGCGGCGCATGGCCAGCGAGGCGCGTATGATGCGCAGGTCCGCGGCCGGGTCAAGGCAGGCGCCCAGGGCGGCCACCACCGCGCCCGGCCCGCCCTTTACCATCATCGGCACCGACGGCAGGCCGATCTTATGCGCCGCGTTCACCAGCGGGTTGATGAGGGCGTTGAGGATAATGTTGCCGATCTCTATGAGGATGCCTTCCTCCACTTCCTTCACCGAGGCGGTGTCGTAGAGCGGCCCCTTTGCCCAGCAGCTGGAGATGAAATGAATGTCCTCGGCGCGGAACGCCAGCGCGGCCGTGAGCGGAAAACCCTCGCGCACGTGCACCTGCACGGACGCGGACGCGGGGCCGAAATCGAGCAGCGGCGCTATATGCGACAGCGTGCCGGTCAGCACTTCTACATCGCACAGTTCCCAGGCCCAGTTGGAGGCCTCCGAGGTCCTGAGCATGCACAGGCTCAGGCCGCCGGCCGCCAGCTTTATGAGAGGCTCGGCCTCGGCGGGCGGCACCGGCTCCGCCTTCTCCCTGAACGGGGTGGCGACGCGCAAGGCTTTGTGTATATCCGATTCTTTGAACGGCTTGTAGATGATACCCGCGGCTCCCAGCAGCAGCAGGCGCCTGTTGATGCCGTCCTGCTCCACCGCGGTTACCATGATGACCCTGGCGGCCGGGTCCATTTTCCGGATCTCCTCCAGCACTTCTATGCCGGACTTACCGGGCATGATGATGTCGAGCAGCACCACGTCCGGGCGCAGTTCGGCGAAGGCCTTGAGGCCGGCCGCGCCGTCCTCAGCCTCGCCCACGACGGTGTGCCCCCGGTGCTCCAGAATCACCCGCAGCAGCGCGCGCACATCGGCGCTATCGTCAACGATTAAAACTTTCATTTCTCCGGCGGCCCCCCGCCTAACGGCTATTCTAGCAAAACGCGGCGCCGGCCCTTCTTGCCGCCCGGAGAAAAAAAGGTAAAATAAACGCAAGGGTTCCCGCCGGTAGCGGGACAATGGGGGACGATATGAGCAACCGCAAAGATAAACTGAGCTGCCAACTTAGGCTGATGGCGGCCTTCAAGGAATTTTCCGGCCCCGTGCCGGAAGGCCTGTTCACGAAAAAAGAATTTTTCATCGTCAGGCTGCAGGCCATAGGAGCGCTGCTAGACGAGTTCAAGCGCGAGAAGCTCCGGGAGCTTGCGGACCGGCTCGCGGCCGCGCTGACGCGCGGCAAAATGAGCACGTCGGAGCTGGACTCGTTCAGGGAGGCGCTCTCGCACCTGGTGAGCGGGCAGGACTACAACGCCGTCTCCGGCGCTTTCGCCGGCAGCAAGGACCTGCTGCTGCAGCGCCTGTCGCGCGTGCAGCCGCTTTCGGTGGCGGAAGAGGAGAAGAAGCGCCCCGGGCAGTTCCGGGAGCCGGCGCCGGACCGGATCACCACCGCCGCCTACTCAAGGATGAATTTCGAAGGCCTGGAGAAAGAGCTGAAGGCCGGGCGCGACGAAGTAGAGGTGCTGGAAGAGGCCCGCGCCCGCGCCACTAAATTCTGCGCCGCGGACCGGATGCCGCTGGGCCTGGAGAATACCATGCCGTCCCACATGCTGAGCTGCATAGAGGCGGCGGCCGGGGCCTGCTTCCGGCTGCTCGCTCGCATGAAGAGCTAGCGCCGCCCCGCCAAAAACAAAACCGCCGGGCTGTCCCGGCGGTTTCGCTTTACTTCTTGAGCCGCTTACTGCACGCTCACTTTGCCTTTCTTCACAAAACCCTCGGTCCAGCTGCCCGCGGCGTTCTCGGACCGGCGCACTTTGAACCAGTCGTCCTTCTCGCCTACGATCAGCACCTTCTCGCCGGCGTTGAGTTCGGTCACCGTGCCGACGAACAGCCAGCCGGCCTTTTCCTTTATAGAGGTGCCGTCCTTGGTGATGATGGCGACCCTGTTGGGGTTGGTCCGGGCATACATCTGGCGGGACTCGCCGATCTGCCTGCCCTTTTCCATGAACTTCACTACCAGGGCGTCCGAGTCCGGAGCGACCACGTCGAAGAGCTTGCCGATCTGCATGTTGATAACGCCCTTCGAGCGGCCGGCTACGCCGTCCGCGCGCAGGTCGGGCCGTATGACTATCTCACCGCGCTCGCTCTTTACCGTTATGGCCACGGCGTCCGACATCTGGAAACCGAAGTTGCTCACTTCGGCCCGCAGCATGACGTTCTCGCTGGCCTCGAACTTGCCGTTATTGTTCTCGTCGTAGAACGAGATGCCGAAGACCTTCATCACCGCGTTCTCGGCGTAGAACTTGTCGGCCGCGGCGATGCCGGACTGCTTGCCGGCGTCGAAAGCGCCCGGGTACACCTCGGCCGCCATCTTCTGGTAGCCGGCGTTGTAGCCGCGCTGGGTCTGCTCGGCGCAGCCCGCTTCGAAGCCTTCGCGCTGGCCGGTAGCCCGGCCGTTGCTCTGGCCCAGGGCCCGCTGGTCGGCGTATTCCCTGTTGCTGTATTCCTCGTAGAACGAGGCGTAAGCGGAGTTATAAGCCGTCCGGTAAGCGGCCTTGTAGCCCTTATCCTTGCCGTCGGCGAAGCCGGTGCGGTAGCTGATGGAGTACTGGCTGTCGTAAGCGCGCCTGTACGCCATGTTGTATCTTTCGTTGTAGCCTTCGCGCTTGGCGTCGTCGTAGGCCCGGCGGTAGCTGCGCTGATAGCCTTCCCTGTAGCCTCTCTCGTAGGCCTGCCGCTCTTCGGGGGTGGCGTAGCCGTTGCGGGCCATCTCTATAGGAAGGTCCAGCTTGGAGCCCTTCGACCGCGCGCCCGCCATGGGCTGCATGGCGACGGAAAGGTTCTGAAGCTCAATCTCGCGCTGGCTGAAGCCCGCCTGGTAGCCGGCCTTCTGGCCGCTGGCGGCTTCCATCACCGCGGCGTCGGACTGCCCCTTGGCGTAGCCGTTGCTGTAGGAAGCGGCGTCCTGCTGGCCTAACTGTTTAGACTCGGCATAAGCGTAGTTATAACCGTTGGTATAGCCCGCGTCGTAGCAGCGGCGTTTGCCGGCTTCGGTACCGTTATTGATGCCGGCGTTCTGACCGTCGGCATTGCCCTGCTGGGTGCCGGCGGACTGATCGACGCCATAGCCGTCCCTGTAGCCCGCGGCGCGGCCGGCGGTGTCGCCTTCGTTGGTGCCGTTCCTGCGGCCTTCCCTTTCGCCGTCGTTGATGCCTTCGGCGTAACCTTCGCGGCGGCCTTCCCTGACGCCCTTGTCGGAACCGTCCCGCATGCCGGCGTTATAAGCGTGGGTGGTGTCCACCGGCGGCTTGGGCGGCTGCGGAGGCTGCGGGGGCTGCGGAGGCTGCGGCGGATGACCGGGATTACCGCCGGGGGGCGGCGGCTTGGGCGGCTGGCCGGGGTGACCGGGATTGCCGCCGGGGAGCGGCGGCTTGGGCGGCTGACCGGGATGGCCGGGCTGGCCAGGTTGAAAACCGGGTTTAACCTGAAGGTCTTTCTGCTCTTGTGTGATTTGGTTAACGCCGTCGCTGACATCCGACAGCTGCTTGACGGAACCGTCGCTTGCCGCGAAGATCACGCTGGAGGCTAACAGAAGAGAAGGGAACACCGACGCTGCACAGAATTTCTTTTTCATTAACGCACCCCTTGGCCCCGTATCCCGGAGCGTAGACTGGATAAGATATTGTAGCTAACGCGCCTCTGCCGGCAAAGAGCACAAAGGCCCTGCCGTTCATAGGCCCTTTGTCCCCGGTTAACCCGGCCCAAATTGCTAAAATTGTATCAATGAAAGCCCCTTGGAAGCGCAACCCGCTCGACCGCGAAATCTTCCGCATAGCCCTCCCGGCCTTCCTGGGCTCGCTGGGCTTCGTCCTCTTCGACATCATCAATATCTTCTGGGTGGGCAAGCTGGGCACCGCCGCCATAGCCGGCGTGGCCTCGGCGGCTTTCCTTACATGGGCGGTCTACGCGGCCATGGCCGCCACCACCGCCGGGGCCAACAGCCTGATAGCGCAGGCCTTCGGCGCCGGGAAAACGGAGGAAGCGCGGCAGACCGCCGTGGAGGCCGCCTGGCTGAGCCTCGGCGGCAGCCTGCTGATAATGGCCCTGCTGCTGCCGAGCGTCGGCCTCATCTTCAGCCTGATGGGCCTGCAGCCGGACACCGCCGCCTACGCCAGGCAGTACCTCACCCTCTACGTCTGCGCCCTGCCGCTCTATTACCTGTGCAACCTGGCCGGCAGCGTGTTCAACGCCTACGGCGACACGCGCACCAACGTGCTGATCATGTCCGCGTCGGTGGCGATCAATATCGTGCTGGACCCGGTGCTGATACTGGGCTGGGGTACCGGCAGGCCGCTGGGCGTGCAGGGCGCTGCCGCCGCTTCCGCCATAGTCACCGCAGGCGCGCTGGCGCTGCAGGTGTTGTACCTGCGCCGGCGCGGCTATCTGCCGCCGCTCGCCGAGGTACTGAAGCTCCCGGCTTTCTCGCGCGCCGCGCGCATGCTCAAGATCGGCGTGCCGGCCGCCTCGGTCAACGTGGTGTGGTCGCTCGTCTACCCCGCCCTCACGGCCATCATCACGCGCTTCGGCGAGGCCCCGCTCGCGGGCTTAAGCGTCTGCTTCCGCCTGGAAGGCGTGCCCTATTTCCTGGGCATAGGTTTTTCCACCGCCATGGCGGCGCTGGTGGGGCAGTCCTTCGGCCGCGGCGACATGCAGCGGGTGCGGCAGATAGTGACGCGCGGCCGCCTGCTCATCACCCTGCTGCTGCTGCCGGTGGCGCTGGCCTTCATTTTGGTGCCCGAGCTCCTGGTGCGCCCCATGACTTCGGACCCCGAGGTAATAGCCAACGCCGCGCGCTACCTGCGCACCGTGGGGTATTTCGAGATCTTCCTGGGCTGGGAACTGCTCTTCGAGGGAGTGTTCACGGGGCTCGGCCATACCCGCGACTACATGTTCATCGCCGTGCCGCTCACGCTCGCGCGCTGGCCGGCGGCCTGGCTGCTGGCCATCACTTTCGGCTTCGGCACGCCGGGCATCTGGTGGTCCATCACCCTGTCCACTTTCGCCAAAGGCGTCTGGGCCTCCTGGCTGTTCCACAGCGGCCGCGGCACCACCCGCCTGCTCACCGGCGAGCCCCCGGCCCTGGCCCTGCAGCAATAACCCTAAAACAAAACCGCCGGGACAGCCCGGCGGTTTTAGTTTGCGCTTTTTAAGAGTGTCCCTACTCGCTGGCCAGCAATTGCAGCAGCGGCGTTCTCCAGAGCCGCGCCAGCCTGGCCAGCAGCAGCGAAGCCGCGCCCGAGGCCGCTCCCAGCAGCGTCAGCGGGCCGCCTATCAGGGCGGTCAGTTTCCACACCCCGTGCTCCGGGTGATTGATCGTAGCCAGCCCGGCGGCCGCCATGGCGGCGGGGACCAAACTCAGCAGCAGGCCGGCAGCCGCGCCCCAAGCGCCGAACCTGGGCAGCGACAGCTCCTCAAACTTGTTTCCGCGTTCAGCCAGCCCTATTAATATGGAGAAGATAGCGCCGCCGATAAAGCCCGGCAGGCCGAGCGCGGGCAGCGGGGCGTCGAAGACCCTGAAGAAGGCGTCCCAGGGCAGGAAGGGCGTTACCAGGCTGGTCACGCCTATCAGCAAGCCGGCGACGGCCCAGCCGACCGCCCAGTTAAGACAAAGCCAGGCCAGACCGCGCAGGCGCAGGAGCCAGTTCATTATTTATACTCCTCGGGCCAGGGGCCGGTGCGGGTTTTGGGACCGCCGGGTTCCACCCAGACCTTGCGGTTGCCGGCGAGCTTGGAGGGGAACAGCTCCACGGTCAGCTCTTCCGGCCAGAACCAGAGCTTGATCTCGCGCTCGCCCTCTATTGGGTCCGACGAGACGTGCACCACGTTCTCGAAAATGCCCTTGGTTGTCACCCGGCCCAGGCTGCCGCGGATGGTGCGGTAATCGGCCTCTTCGGGGTTGGTGGCGCCGGCTATGGCGCGGGCTTTCTTCACCGCGCTTTCGCCCACAAAAGCGAAAGCCAGCACATTGTCCTGGTTATTGTCGAACTCGCCCATGATGAAGCGGATGAGCTCCTCGTAAAACGGCTTCTCGCGGAGATGGTGGTAATGCGCCTCTGCCAGTTCCCTGGTGACCTTGGCCATGCGCGCGGCCACCATGCGCAGGCCCGTGGCCTCGAAGCGCGTCAGCACATAGCCCGCCAGGCCCTTCACCATGCCGTCGGGCTTAACTATAACTAATATAGATTCTTCCATGTTCTTCATTCTACCAAAACAGAACGGCGTTTCCCCGGCGGAGCCCGGCGTTTGTTAAAATAGATATATGGCAGCGCCCTGGGACAAGATCAACGCCGGCCCCGGCAGGGCCGAGGCGGACTTAAAGGTACTGAAGGCCTCCGGCCTGCCGCTGGTGCTCTACGGCGACGGCTGGTACGCGCCTTACCTGCGCGAATACCTGGCGCGCCGCGGCCTGAGCGTAGCCGCCGTCTTCACCGACGCCGGCTTCACCTCCTCCGGAGAGGCCGTCGGCTTCGACGAGGTCAGCCGCAGGTTCGACAGATTCAATATCGCCATAGCTTTCGCCAACTCCCGGCTGGCCAGGGAGAAGCTGGACCGCCTGGACCGCGGCCGGGTGGCCGGCGTCTATTTCTTCGACGTGATGGGCGAGCTGCTTAACAACACTTTCGACCGCGCTTACCTGGAGGCGCACCGAGCGCAGTTCGGCGCGGCCTATGAGCTGCTGGCCGACGACCTGTCGCGCGCGACTTTCGAGGCTTTCCTCAACAGCAAGCTGGGCGGAGACGCCGGGCCGCTCGCCGAGTTAAGCCGCAAGGAGCAATATTTCCCGAAGGGCATCATAGAGCTCTCGGACCGCGAGGTCTTTGTGGACGGCGGGGCTTATACCGGCGACACTTTGCTCACCTTCATGCGCCTCACCGGCGGCAAGTGTGCCCGCTGCTGCGCTTTCGAGCCGGACCCGGCCACGGCCGCGAAGCTCAGTGCCACGGTGGAGAAACGCGGCCTGCGCGGCGTGACCGTGCACAACAAGGGCCTGTGGAGCGCGCCCGCAGCGCTGCCTTTCGCCGTGTGGCACGGCACTTCTGCCTCGGCCGTCTCCGGCGATGGCGAGGTTTCCGTAAAGGCGGATACGGTGGACCGCGCGGCCCCAGACGCCACTTTCATAAAGCTCGACATCGAGGGGGCCGAACTGGAAGCCCTGAAGGGCGCGGCGGAAACCATAAAGCGCAACAGGCCCAAGCTCGCAGTCTGCGTCTATCACAAACCGGGCGACCTGTTCGAGATCCCCCTGTTCATCAGGTCGCTCGTGCCGGAGTACCGGTTTTACCTGCGCCAGCACCAGCCCGTCGCCTGCGAAACGGTACTCTACGCCGTAATCTAGCTCAAAAGACAATATGACAACAACCCCGACTACCCGGACCCGCCGAACTGCCGCGCTAGCCCTCCTGACCTGCGCCGCACTGCTGGCCCCCGCCGCTGCCGCCGAGGCGCCGCTGGAACTGACGCGCGGAAAGCTCACGGTGAAGGCCAATCTCAACACCGAGGTCTTCTACACCATCCTCAACCTGGCCGCCTCCTCGGCCGAGCTGCGCAACACCGTGTACATGCCGGTCTACGCCGACATGGCGGCCTACTTCGCGCCTCACAAGGGCCACCCCGCGGTGAAGGAGCTCGACGCCGACGGCGCGCTGAACTGGAGCACAGGCTTCGCGTACAACGTCCCGGCGGAGTTCCCTCTCTATTTCAGCGACCTGCCCGAAGGGCGAAAAATAGCGGACTACACCGCCGAGTTCCTCAACAGGCTGAACATCCAGGGCGTCAGCCCCGGGGACCACGACGCGAAGACGGCCTACATGGACGCCTACTGGGAGAAAGTGAAGGATTTCCACAAGGCTTCGTCCTTCGCCGGCTACTGGGAGAAAATGCGCGGCCGTTACGCCGGCTTCGCGGCGGACCTCTACGCGGCCCTGCCCCGGGCGGACTTGGTCGGGATGCAGGAGGCCTACCACGGCTACAGTTCCTTCGACGGCGCCGTGATGATAGCCTCGCCTCTCACGCTTACTTCCGGCGGCAATTACGGCCTGACCGTCAGGGACCGTGACGGCGCGGCCACCATCTACAGCATCCTGAGCGCCGCGCGCCGCCCCGGCGGCGGCTCCGACTTCAAAAGCGCCGTGAACGCGGAGCAGATGGCGCTGCATGAGTTCGGCCATCCCTTCTGCAACCCCGTGGTCGCGCGTCACTACGCCGCCGCCCGGCGTTACGCCTTCCTGCGGGCCGGCCTGCGCGGCAAGGTGGACGCCGCCTACGGCGACTGGCGCTCCGTGATGAACGAACTGCTGGTGCGCGCCGTGCACGCCAGGCTGCTGCTCAAGCTCAGGGGCGAGGCCGCCGCGGCGGATTTCCTCAAGGCCGAGAGCGAGCGCGCCGGCTTCATCTTCATAGAGGACTGGTACCGGCTGCTCGGCGAGTACGAGGCCGACCGCGCCAAATACCCGACGCTCGACGAGTTCTACCCGCGCCTGCTAGCGGCGCTGGCTACCTGGGGCGTCCACGAGCGCCAGGAACCGCGGCCGCTGGGGGCCAAGTGGGTCAAGGCCGTTCCGGGCGGGGTGCAGATAGTGAAGGCAGAAGCCGACGGCGCCGCCTACGCGGCCGGCCTCCGGAACGGCGACACCGTGACCGCCGTGGACGGCGCGCCCATAGCCACGCCGGACGCCTATCTTTACTTCTCCAAGGCTTTCGACGCGCTGCCAGCCGGCAAAGCCATGACCTTCACGGTACTGCGCTCGAGCGGCAGCGCCGAAGTTAAAGTGGAGCGCAGCCTGGGCGGCTTCCTGCGCGTGGTACGGCTGGGCGGAGAATACAAGAACGTCACGCGGCTGACGCCGTCGGAGCCGGGCCTCTTCTGGGCCGGCTTCGGGCCGGAGGGGATGACGGTAGGCTTCGCCACGGACGACAAGCCGGCCTACCGCGCCGGCATACGCAAAGGCGACGTAATTAAGTCCGCCGGCGGCGCGCCCCTGACCAGCCGCGAGGCCTATGAGCGGGCCCTCGCTGACTGGAACCGCCTCCCGCAGGGCGGAGTCATGAAGTTCACCATCCTGCGCGGCGGCCGGGAAACGGACCTGGACGTAAAAAGCGACCAGTGGGAGGAGCTCACCGAAACGGTGCGGGTAGCAGGCCCCGCAAAACCTTAGTTGTCCGGCCCGCGGACGCTCCGTCAAAACAAAACCGCCGGGCTGTCCCGGCGGTTTCGCTAACTTTAGCGCGGCAGCTAAGTGTGTCCCTGGTCGCTGAACAGTTCTTCGAGCTTCGCCACCAGGCTCTCTACGGTAAACGGCTTGTGTATGAAATGTTCTTCGCGGCCAGTGTCGCTCTGTTGCGGCAGGTCCGCGTCGGCATAGCCGGACATGTAGAGCACCCGGTCGACCAGGCCGCGCCGCTTTACCTCGGCGGCCAGGTCCACTCCGTTCATCCCCGGCATCACCAGGTCGGTCACCAGGGCATCCACCTTGCCTATGCGCTCCAGCTCGGCCAGGGCGGCTTCGGCGCTGTCTACCGGGTACACGGCGTAGCCGGAGTCACGCAGCACCCTCGCGCCCAGCCGGCGCAGCTGTTCATCGTCCTCCACCAGCAGCACTTTCCGCCCGGTGCCGCGCGCCATCGCCGCGGAGAGGCCGGCGGCCTCGGTCTGCCTGGCGGCTACGGGCGAGGCCTGCGGGAAGTAAAGAGTAAAGACCGTGCCCTTGCCCGGGGCGCTCTGCAGACGCACCGAGCCGCCGCTCTGCCTCACTATGCCGTAAACCGTGGACAGCCCGAGGCCTGTCCCCTTGCCTTTCTCCTTGGTGGTAAAGAACGGCTCGAAGACGCGCCGCAGCACCTCCTCCGTCATGCCGGCGCCGTTATCGGCCACTATCAGCTCCACGGCGGGGCCGCGCTGCGCGCCGGGCTCTGCCGGCAGCTCCGAGAGCCTGGTAGAGATGGTCAGAGTGCCGCCTTCCGGCATGGCGTCCCTGGCATTGACCGCCAGGTTCATGATGATCTGCCCTATCTGCCCGGCGTCGCTGCTTATCAGGCAGGGGGTTTTGGCGAGGTCCGTCTCCAGGTTTACATCCTCGCCGATAAGCCGCTTGAGCAGTTTCAGCGCGCCCTCCACGGCGCCGTTGAGGTCCAGCACCGTAATGTGCAGCACCTGCTTGCGGCTGAAGGCCAATAGCTGGCTCGTAAGCCCGGCGCCCCTTTCCGCGGCGGCGAGCATCTCCTGCAGGTCCCCCCTGCGCGGGTCCTTCGCGTCCATGGAGCGCAGCAGTATGGAGCCGTAGCCGCTTATAGCCGTCAACAGGTTGTTAAAATCGTGGGCTACGCCGCCGGCCAGGCGCCCTACGGATTCCATCTTCTGGGACTGACGCACCTGGTCTTCCAGCCGGGCTTTCTCCTCTTCGGCCTCGCGCCGGGCTATCACCACCGCTATGCTGGTGCCCAGGCCCTCCAGGAATTCCGCGGTGTCGCGGGACAGCCTGCAGGGGCGGTGGTCGGCGATATGCAGCAGCCCTATGGTCTTCTCGCCGCTGCGCAGCGGCAGCAGCGCCTGCGTGCGGAAACCTTCCTTGACGCAGCGCCCCCTGAAATTCACCAGCCGGCCGGTCAGCGCGGTCAGCGTGTCCTCGGCGATGTCGTTGACGTCCGGGAACCACAGCCCCCGGCCTTTGGTCATGCACGGCAGGTCCTGGTCCAGACTGCCCTTGAGCACGGCCCCGCAAGTGCATTCCAGCACCGGCTTGCCGTCCTCGCCGCACACGGTCTCTCCTGAAGCGGCGCGCAGGCAGAGCGTCCGCTCGGCCGCCACGAAATCCGGCTTGAAGCCGCTGGTGCCGAAGAAGGGGAAATCCCCGTTTCGCTCAAGCCGCAGGCCGACGGACTCTATGCCGAGCGTCGCGCGTATATATTCCAGGATGTCGGCAATGACGTGTTCGGATGACTCGCCTGCGCCCAGCAGCTTGAGCACGGAGAGGTACATGGTCTGCGCGCTCTCGGCGCGCTTGCGGGCGGAGATATCGTGCCCCACGGTGACTACGCAGCGCTCGCCTTCCAGCACGGCAATGTCCCCGGAAAGCAGCATCTCCCTTATCTCGCCGGACTTAGCGCGCAGTTTCATCTCAATGCGCACGTTTTCGCCATTGCCGAGCGCCTTGTAAGCGTCGGCTAGCTGGCGCGGCTCCACCCAGATGTTCAGCTCTTCGCCGGTCCGGCCCAGGGCCTCCGCCCGGCTGTAGCCGGTCAGCCGTTCCCAAGCCGGGTTAGCGTCCCGGAACCGGCCGTCGGTGC
Organism: Elusimicrobia bacterium GWC2_64_44; assembly: GCA_001799845.1. Lineage (GTDB taxonomy): Bacteria > Elusimicrobiota > Elusimicrobia > Elusimicrobiales > UBA9959 > UBA9959. Next base: position 48,335 of record MGUG01000013.1, read on the forward strand.
CGGAAACGCACATGGGCGCGGGACAAGAATTGAAGATGGCGGCCCAGCGCGGTCCTGCCGGGTCCGTTCCATTAGTAACGTCTGATTTGTCGGTTTTCATCCCCCCCCCCTGCACTAAACCTTACCCGCCCCAAGTATACAATATTCCCTATAAAGCAAAACCGCCGGGCTATCCCGGCGGCGTTGCGCGAGTTGAAAAACGAATACCGCGGCAGCGCTGCCGCCTTTTAGCGCGGTCCCGCGGCCTTGCTCTTTCCCAGCCAGAACCTTTTCTCGAGTTTAAACCGCTCGGCGATGTCTTTGTCCTCGTTCTTTAGACGGGCCCTGGCGCGTCCCTGGTAGCCCTTCCCCCTCTCCACTACATCCAGCAGCGTCCCGTCCGCATCCGTGATGAAATAGATAGAGCGGCTGGCGATAGCGGCCTTGTCGCCGTGAGTCTGCCGCCACACCAGCCTTACTGGCTTGTTCGCTTTCCCGTTTTCATCTTTGCCGAGAAGCACGTAGAACACATGGGTAGCGCGGGAACCGCTGCGGCGCAGCGCTTTAGAAGGAGTGTCCTTCGGCATCCCCGCCAGATTAGTGGCCAGCCCGCTCATCTTGGCGCGTTCCTGTTCAGGCATGGCTGCCGGCAGTTGGGACATCATGTCGGAGTGCGCCCCGAGCGCCATTCCGACTACGGTCATGCCGCCGGCCAGCTTCTGGTCCTCGTTCGAGCGGCCGATACCGCCCATCTTCTGCGGGCGCAGCTTTTTCGGCGACTCTACCACGTCGCGGCCGCCAGCGCGGCCGGCGTTCACGAACTCCTGCGCTTCCGCGTCCGCAGCGCTCGGGACCGGCAGCGCTTCCCCGCCGCTGATGGCGCGTTCTATCAGAGCCCTGAGGGCTTCGGCTTCCGTTTCGGCCGGCGCTGCCTGGCGCTCCTGGCACATGGCAGGAAGCGTGCAAAACACCGTCAGAAAGAACATGCCGGCAAGAATATGAGACTTCCTTAATGGCTTTACCATAAATGCTTCCTCCATTACCTGGAAAGCCAGGCCAGGAACTCGTCCCAGCCGGAATCGGCCGCCCAGCGCAGGCCGGTATAGCCTTCGGCCGCCGGCACATGGGGAAAGTAAACCGCCAGGCCGTTGGAGTCGTCGTGATACACCGGGTTGGCGCCCCAGATACCGCCGGTGCTGTTGGTGGTACGGTTATAGACCACCAGCGGCCCTTTAATTACTCCGTTAAGCCGCTGGGCGGCGGCTTTGACTCCGGGGCTGGCGGTGGCGGCGGCCACGCGGCGGGTGAAGTCGTAGAGGTCCTTGTTCTCCGGGTAGGTGTAGCGCTTGGCCTCCTTGGCCGAAGTTACGATCAGTTCTTTCTCGCCGGAGAGCATCAGCTCGGAGGTGAAGGCGTTAACGGCGGCCAGGAGATCCGGCAGGGCCGCCGTGTTCACCACGCTCAGCGTGGAGCCGGTATCGTTGGAGGCGTAAAAATCGTTATAGGCGTCCACCACGGCCGCGGCCAGCTCCGCCGGGGGCATGGCCGGCCGGGCCAGAAGGCGCGCCAGGAAAGGCCCGTACGAGTAGCCGTCCGCCGGTTCCGTCTCTTCCGAACCCACTATGAATTGTGCGGTATCTTTAAGCTCGTAAACCACCTCGGCCATCTGCATCAGGCAGGCGTCGGAGGCGTACACGTCCGCCCCGCCCATTTCGGCAAGGGCCCGCGCCAGCTGCGGCACGCTCATGTGCGAGCCGGTCTCGTCGTCGTAAGAGATGCCCTTGCCGGCCGCGGGGGCCCGCTTCCAGCCGGAGCCGTGGTTCCACACTATCACCATGTACCTGCGCGCCGGGAAGCGCTCCTTGGCCCACCGCCCGAAATCCGCCAGGCTGCGGTAATCGCCCATATCCACCCTGGGCAGTTCCTGCAGCACCGGCGAGGAAATTTTGGAGAGGTCGGAGTCTTTCTTCACCAGGTAGCGCCGCACCGTCTTCCAATCCCCCTCCGCCGTGCTGTAGCCGGCTATGCGCGCCAGCTGCACCACCACGTTCACGCGGTCGGTGGAGCCGGCGGTCTCCATCTCGTTGAGGTCCTTAAGGCCGAAGGGTTCCAGGTTGTTCTTGCCGTTGATGAAGACCAGCACCGTCCATTCTTTTTCAGCGGCGCGGGGCGCCGGCTGCGGCAGCTCCAGGCCCTCAGCGGCGGCGCGCACGCCCGCGGCCAGAGCGGCAGGGCCGGGCGCAGAGGAATCGAACGAAACCCCGGCAGCGGAGGCCGTGACACAACAGAGCAGGACGAGCAGCAACGATATTCTTTTCATCTGGAGTCAATTTTACAAATTTATCCGGCCCGACGGCGGGGACAGCGTTACTGCTCCTCCCGGACTTTTGCCGGGGCGGGGAGCGCCTTGTGGATGGTCTTCAGCACTTCCCGCGTGGAAAGGGTCTTGCACATGGTGCCGCGGCAGTTGGGGAACTTAGAAAAGCCGCGCACCAGCATGGGGTCCGCGCCCAGGGCGGACAGGACGACAAAAGGGATATGGGTGGTTTTCCGCATGTTCTGTATGGCCACGGCCACGTCGTGCCCGGTCATGTCGCCCAGGTTATAATCCAGCAGCACCAGGTCGGGCAGGTAGGAAAGCGCCGCCTTTACGCCGGCCGCCCCGCTGGAGGCGATCTGCGTTTTAAAGCCTTCCCGCTTCAGGCAATCCGCGAGCACCCAGGAAAGCTCCAGGTTGTCCTCGATGATAAGTATTTTCATCCCTTCGCCTATTCTACAAAACAAAACCGCCGGGCTTCCCCGGCGGCTTCGGCGGCACCTATCCCGCTACTCCAGCATCTTGGCGGCGCGTTCGCCGATATCGGTGCCGGTAAGGGCCATGCCGAAGGCGCAGCCCTGCACGTCAACGCCGACCTGGCGCACATTGTATTTCACGCGGCCGTTGCCGTTCTTTACCAGGCCCTTGCCGATATCGTAACCGCCGTCGTAGGCGGCCGAAAAGAACACGCCGCCCACCGCGCCCACCACGGGGATGGCCGAATAAGAAGCGCCAGAATAGAAATGGTCTATGTCGGCTATCTGCGACTGCGTGAGCTTGACCCCGAAATCCCGCTGGAAAGCCGCTACGTCGGCCTCGCCGTTGTAGCGGTAGTTCATCATCATTTCGTTGGCGGCCATGGCGGTCTTAACGCGGGTGGAAGCCAGGTTATTATAGACGGCCCGGGCGATGGGGTTGCTGTTGTAGGTGCTGCTGGTGTAGCCCGGCTGCGCCATCTTCTCCTCGGCCTTGGCCCAGACCTTGGCTACGGCCGTCTTTACCTTGGGGTCTTCGAAATATCTGGTGGGGTCGGCCGGGCTGTCGGGGATGTAGGACGTCGCAGGCGCGGGCTTGGGCGCGGCGGCTGGCTTGGGGGCGGCGGCCGCGCCGGCCATGACAGGCGGCGCGCTGGCCGTCAGGCTCTTGGTGGGCATCCTGGCTTCCGGCTTGGGCATAGCGAGGCGCTTGCCGCCCGCGCCGGAAAGATCGGCTGACGCCGTCGGGTCGGCGGCGCCGGAGTTTTTGCCGCCGTCGTACAATTGGCCCAGGCCTTGGGCGTCCTGGCCTTTCAGCTTGCCGTATTTCTTTTGGGCGGCGTCGTATTTCTTCTTCCGGCTTTTGGCCAGGTCGGCCTGCCTGGCCGCCTTCTCCTCGGCGGCCGAACTTTCCTGCGGCAGGGTTATGCCGTTCTCCCGCATCCAGAGCATGTCGGCGTCGGAATAATTGCCCTTCGAAGCTTTAGCGCGTATACTGGCGAGCCGCGCCTTCTTGGCCTCCAGCGAGGCGGCAATGGCGTCGCCGTTTTTGACGCAGACGCCTATCTGCCCCAGGTCGCTTTCGGTAAGCGACAGGATGGCCAGGCCGTCGCTTTGGTTCCTGGTGGCGGCCAGCTTGGAGCCGGCCCTTTCGCAGCCGGCCTTGGCCTTGGTCAGCGCGGCTTCCTGCTGGTCGCGCCCCAGGTCGGCCCAGCTTTCCTGATCCTCGCCGGTGTACTCGGAGAGCCAGGCCCAGACATCGTAATTCTCGGAGACGCGCGTCCCCCACGCCGTTTTTCCTTCGGCGCAAAAAGCGGCCGGCGGCGCTAACAGCGCGGCCAGGGCCAGCAGGCACAGGTATCTTCCAAGAAGCATAAGCACAAGAACCTCTATTAATAGTCTAACAGACGCTTCCGGCATGCGCAAGGACCACTATTTCGAGGGAGCAAGGAGCTTAGAGACGGTCTTCAGCAGCCAGAAGCCGCCGAGTACGACAGCTATGGAGAACAGCAGCAGTATCAGATCGATGAGCCCGAAACCGTATGGGACCCTTACCGCAAAGCGCCCGGAGATGGCGATCACTACCGCGGCCGCACTGGCCGCGAGATAAACCCAGGCCAGCACGCTCAGTCCCTTCCCCAACCAAAGCTTATGCTTTTCGTCCATATGGTTATTTAGCGGGGCGCCCGCCGCCCCGTTCCAACTTTGCCGCCGCGGCCGCGACAGCGACAGAGCCGAGGGTGACGATGAGGCCGATGAAAACCCCGCCGGCCCGGTCATCGCTCTCGTTTAGCATGATGAAGACTTCTCCCACCGCGACAAAGCCGATAAGGGCCAGCGCGCAGTATTTTATGGTCCGCAGAGCTTTTACGGCCTCAGGCGAGCCCCACTTGTTTTCCCCGGCATAGCCCAGAACCTTGAACGCCTGGTAGAGCGCCGCAAAGAACGGGATGGACGCTATGTACGCGTACGCCAGGAAGGGATCCTTGAAGTAGATCTCGAAGAGCGTGGCCTGCGCGTTCCTGCCCTCGAGGTGCGGCTCCCAGAGCATAAAAGCAAGCGCGCACAGGCCAAGGAGCACAACGACCGCCTGAAGAAATACCGTATAGTTTTTTTTCATTACGCCTGTTCCCGCTTTTTATTCTTTGTCTTTTACGCAGCGGCCGCGGCGGCAGACGGCCGCGGTGTTCTGGCCGTGGCAAATGTTCCATTTGCATACCGCCGCTCCGCCGTCGAGAACCGTACGCGGATCGCCGGCCGGCACGGCCGCGCAGCCGCAATTACTGTAGATCAGCCTGCAGTCCTTGTCGGCGGCGCATTCGCCTTTGCGTTCATCGCGCGCGGTATACGCCGCGGAGGCCGGCACCATGCAGCGCACATGGGCGTTGTAGATCTTCTCCGCCGCTACCCCCTTGCCGTCGCTGAAATCCAGGTACCAGGCCTTCCTCGGGAACGGCGCGTATTCCGTGGACGACCAGAAGCCCTCGCGGCAGTCCTCACCGCCGGCGGCGCACTGGTCGGCGAACATGGCCTTCAGCTCGGCCAGCGAAAGCAGGCGGCCGCCCCGGCTGCGGCAGTAATCCATGGCCTCGTTCCAGCGGCACTTTCCTTCTTCGCAATGGGTAAGGGTTTCGTCCACGCCGGTGGAACGCCTCTCGCGGCCCTCCACCCAGTAGATCTGCCGTATAGGCGGCACGTTGAGTCCGCGCAGAAGCATTTTGCGCAGCGCCACCCGGCGCGGCGGCAGCACAGCGAACCTGGCCAGCACGCCATTGGCGTAAAAGTCCCCGGTCACAATATCGGCCACATATTTGGCCCCGTCGTCAGCCACCAGCGTGACCACCAGGTTGACGGCGCCGCGCGGGGAGCTTATGCCGCCGCGCGAGAACGAGTATTTACCGGCGGCGTCCGTAGAGAAAACTATATCCAGCTGCGCCATCTCCTGGCGCCGGCTGACCGGGGCGGCAAGCGGCACTTCCGCCGCGGCATTGTCCTTAACCGTGACCGGCCCTGACAGCATGGCCTGCCTGGAATATTCGGCCGCCCCCGCGCCCCTCCCCAGGCCGCCGAGCAACAGCAGGAATCCGCAGCAAATAGTTCTCATATCCACACCCTATTCTACCAAAACAAAACCGCCGGGCTTCCCCGGCGGCTTCGACCAGTTAGGAAGATAGGAAGCAGCGTCCCCTCTCCCCCTCGTCCCCGCTATCCAAAAGGCCCACCCCGGAGTGGGTCTAATAACGCAGGGTTCAAGGCACCCCGGCCCATACGCCCGATATGCGGATCTGCCATAATATATACAGATGAACCCCACAAAATACGTTGCGCTTCTACTCATACCCCTTTTAACCCTTTCAGCCCTTCCCTCCCCGGCCGCCGCGGCCGCGGAGGTACAGCGCTTCTGCACCATGGACACGGCCGTGGGCCAGCTCATGAACAAGGCCGGTATCCCCGAGGATCTGCAGCGGGAGCCCGTGGTGCGGATGATGGCCGAGGACCTGGTGGCCGCCAAGCTGGCCGAGAAGCCGTCCGACACCGTGAAGATAGTCTGGAAAGATATTTACGACATGCGCGGCAGCGTGAACGCCTGGCTGGCCCAGAACGGCCATCCCTTTAACTACGTAGGTCAGGCCCTGGACGCGGTGGGTTCCGGTCTCACCGGCACCGTCGCCGGCAAAGTACTGATGATGAACACCCTCATGCTGTCCGGCCCGGCCGGCTTCATAATGCTGGGCGGCATGAACATCACGCAGGAGACCTTTCAGTGCAACCCCAGCGGCATAGTGATGGCCGCCAACGCCGGCGCCACCATAGTGGTGCTGATCCCCTGGTGCCGCGTCCCCGGCGTAGGCAAAGGCTGCGTGGCCCTGGAGCACGGCGTGGCTAAAGGCATAGAGAAGACGGCCGCCGGCCTCTTCGGCAAGGAAGTCACCGCCACTTTCCTCAAGTCCACCACCAATGGCGTCATGATGGCCATAAAGTTAAAATCGACAGACCTGGTGATGACCGGAATGGAACTCCTGAACTACCTGGACCAGAAAAAGACCGTGCGCCAGGTGGACTTCGAAGTCGGAATCCCCGTGGACGCGGCCATAGAAGTCCCGACGCAGGCCCCCTCCGTTAACTGGGACAACCGCTGACGGCGGCGTCCCGCCCGCCAAAAAAGAACCGCCGGGCTCCCCCGGCGGCTTTGCATTAGTTAGGAAGATAGGAAGCAGCGTCCCCTCAGCCCACGTAGATGCGCCGGCTGGCGGCCAGGTCCACGCCCTCGGCGTCCAGGCTCACCTGCACGCGCCACTCCACCCTGCTGCCAAAGCCGGTCAGCAGGCTCAAAGCCCCGCCCAGTATGGAGTTCCCCTCGCGCACCTCGCCGGCGGGCAGCGCTATCTTGAAATTGTAATTGGCCGTAAAGCCCGCCGGGTAAACGCGGGCTTCCTCAACTATCTGGCTAGCGCGGTAAACTTCGCGGGTCCTGCGCTGGCTGCGGCCTTTGTAGTTGCGCTCGGTATAGGTCTCCGTGGCCACCAGCGCGGCCACAAGCCTGTTGCCGTGTATTTCCTTCTTCGCCTCCAGCGCGAAGGTCCCTTCGACCAGCTCGCCGCGCGCGAACGATTCCCTCTGCAGCGCTATCTTGATGCTGCCCTTCAGGAACCGCACCACAAAATACGCGGCCGCCCCCGCAGCGACAGCGATAGCAACCACGATTATCAGCAAATTAACTGTTTCAGGCGCCATAACATCTCCCTTTTTATCTATATCCCGAATTCTACCAAACCGCCGGGCTTAGTTTGCGTCCTCTCAACGGCTATTCCGCATTTGCAGAGAGAACACTATCGGCCTTTCCAAGGAACAGCACTATTAACGCCGCCAAAATCGGATTTATCAGCAAAGCCACTAATAACCATACCCATCCGCGACGTCCCCATTTGTCCGCCCAATGCGCGACCAGCAGGCAGGGCAGCCCCCAAAACACCAGACCGAGTATCATCAACAATATAAAAGTCATCAGTCTCCCTCCACTTTAAACGCCGGAACTGCTTTCGTCGTGAACCTGGAGCCCTCTACCAGGGTCGGCAGGACCTTCGACAGGACCCACCCGTTCGTGCGCAGATAACGCTTGCCGTTCACTTTCATGCTCCACGGATAAGCCTTGTCCCCGGTAGGCGTGAAGGAGCGCACCAGTTTGTTCCCGCGGTACTGCTCGATGACGTATTCGGAATTCTTCATATGTGCACCACAGCTGCTTCTTTTTAGTTATTTGGCGGTTTTAGGGCAGGCGTCCAGTTCTTTCTGTCCCTGGAGATATTTTTCCTGCAGGGACCTTACGCTCGCGGCCATTTCCTTCATGGAACGCAGGGCGAAGAGCGGCCGGTCCCTGAAGAGCTCGGCCAGCGGGATGGAATGCGCGCCTTTGGCCAACTCGGTCTTAAGATCCAGTTTTTTCGCGTATTCGTAATCGTGGAAGTTGTAGATGGTGATGTCCAGCGACCGCAGGTCGTAGATGGTGGAGTACAGCGTGGAGGCCATGCCCTCTACGTGCACGGCGGCCAGCAGCGAGCGCATGGCGCTCACCGGCGCTTTCTTCATCCCTTTCAGCGCTTCCGTTGCAGTGTCGTAGCGCGCCTTTTCGGTCACGGCGCTGTTGCCGGGCTGCGCCAGGCTGAAGTTGGTGACCACGCGGAACTTCCCCGCCTTCTCCGTTACGGCCAGCTCGCCGTCCGGGCCTACCCCGACTACCGCGGCGTTGCCCTTGCTGTCCGCCAGCAGCGCCTGCATCTGCCTGAATTCCGAAACGCCGGCCGCCCTCCGTATGTTTTCGGAGGCCCTGTATTTTTTTATCAGCGCCACGGCCTCATCCACGGTGGCCGCCTTTTTAAGCACCAGCTCCATTATATTCCCGCCGCTGTAGGGCGTATCGGCCGGGATAACCACCTCCACCTGGTTTACCAGCGGGGTGGCGGTAATGTCGTAAGCCAGGCCTTTCTCGTTCAGCCCGCCCTGCGGATAACCCGCCATGAAAGGCTCGGCCAAGTACGGGAACGTCATATAAAAATAGCCGTAGCCGGCGGCCGATGCCGGGACAAAGGTGAAAACGGACTCGTCCCCTATGGGGCTGTCCTCGTTGTTGGCAAACACGGAGTCGCGGCCGTCGGACCACATAAAGACCGTGCAGGCAGCAGCCCCGGCCGGCGCCGCCGCCAGATAAACAGCAAGACACAGGCAGCAGATGGGTTTCATTTGTTCTCCTTACTTTTTTCTTCGAGAAAACCTTTCAGCGCGAGATAGACGCCGTTTGTCCAGCCGAAGCCGTCCTGGCCGGGATATTCCCCGCCCCCGGCCTCCAGCGTGGTATCGATGACATTGTATTTTTCCATCATTTTCCCGGTGCGCGCGAATACCTTTTCGTTCAGCCCGGTCCAGCGGCGCGCTATTTCCATGGCGAGCTCGTGCTGCCCGTAGTTTTCCAGGCCGCTGACGGTCACCCATTGCAGCGGCGGCCAGCCGTTGGGGCTGTCCCACTGCTGCCCGGTGGCCGTCAGGGAGGTAACTATCCCGCCGGCTTTAAGGAGCTCACCCTTGATCATTTTAACCGTCCCGGGAACACGGCTTTCCGGAGCAACCTTAAGAAAGAAAGGGTACATAGCCGCGGGCGTAAGCCGGCCGGTCCTCGCTCCCTTCCTGAAGTAATAATCCTCGTAATACTTCTTCTCCGCATCGTACATCAGCTCGTTGATAGCGTTCTTCCGGTTCTCGGCCCGGCTCTTGAATACACGCGCTTTGCCCGGGTCCGAAGCTTTATACAGTTCATGAAGCGTCATTTCCACATCGTAGAGCAGGCAGTTAAGGTCCACCGGCGCGATGGATACGGTCTCTATAGAGGCCAGGGTGCGCCCGTCGGCGAACCAGCGGCTGGAAAAATCCATACCGCTTTCGGCGGCGGCGCGGATATCGCGGTACACCTCCGCTGCCGGTCGCGACGACGAGCCGGCTACGGCTATGTCCTCTTTATACGCCTCCTGCCGGGGAGACGGGACATCGTCCCAGTAGCGGTTCAGGAACGCCGGGCCGATCTTCAGCACGCGACGCGCGGCGTCACCGTCCCTCTCCAGTTTGTCAGCCCCGTCCATCCAGAACCCGTATTCTTTTTCCATCGCCGGAAGATAGGCGCGCAACAGCCCGGCGTCGCCGCTGGTCGTGGCGAGCAGTTTGACCATAAGCGTAAAATACGGCGGCTGCGAGCGGCTCAGGTAATAAGTGCGGTTGCCGTTGGGTATGTGGCCATAGGTATCTATAAGATAGGCGAAATTATCAGCCATGGCCCGCATCATGCCGGTCTTACCGTCGCGGGCGAGGCCGAGCATGGTGAAATATGAATCCCAGTAATAGATCTCCCTGAACCGCCCGCCGGGGACTATGTAGGGCCCGGGCAGCGGCAGCAGCGAGCCGGCCTGCGCGGGCGCGTCTTTCGGCCGTTCCAGCATGGCCCAGAGCGCGTGCACGCGCTCGGCCGCGCTTGAAGCTGAACTGATAACTACGGAAGCGCCCGTGGAAGGGAAAGCAAAATTCTCGGAGAGGAACCGGGTCAGCGAAAAGTCCGTCGCGCCGGAAGACAGGGCATAGGCGGCCATGATCTCCCGCGGAGCTTTAGTGGGAACGGCGTCCGGGAAAGCTTTGCTGTCGTTGAAAGTTCCGGAAAGCTGCACTTGCTCGAACAGTGCGCCGTAGACCTCGTCAGGCGCCGCCGGGGCGGCCGCATGCAGCTGAAGAGCGAACACCGCCGAGACCAATAACAGCTGCAGGGGCTTGGTAATGAGCATTTTTTCCTCGCATTAACTCCCGGCCTATATCCTACCAAGTGTATTCTAACAAAACAAAACCGCCGGGCTGGCCCGGCGGTCTATCGGCGCTCCAGGGATCGGCGTCACCTCTCCGCCACCAGCTTGTCGCTGTCCCCCACGGCGTACTCGCGCTTTAAAATGTCCGTCACCGATTCACCCCCGAGCTGTTCGGCCAGCGCGATTATAATACCCTCGGGGCCGCGGAGGTAGCAGAGCCGGTAAATATCCTCGTACCGCACCACTTCGCCCACCAGCTCAGCCCCGAGCTTCTTGAGCCGGGCGACTACGTCGTCTATGCCCGTGACCGCGAACATGATGCGGTGCTTGCCCTGCGTGTTGACCGGCATCTCTGATTCAGTGGCTATCGGCGCCGGCTTCCGGAACGTCGACAACTCCAGCCGACAGCCGCCATCGGGAGCCATCAGCATAGCGATGTCGCTTCGGACGCCTTCGAGCCCGAGAACGCGGTCTACCCATTTCCCTTCTACGGTCGTCTCTCCTTCGAGCTTCATGCCGAGCTCGACAAAGAAAGCGATGGCGGCCTGGAGGTCTTCGACGACAATGCTGACATTGTCCATCCGCAGCAGCCTGGATCTTTTTGATTTCATAGCCGCAGCCTCATAACCCGGAATACCAGTCGTAGCCGCGCTCGGCCCAGTAGTCCGGGGGGCGCTCGTCGGAGAAGAAGATACGCCCCACGCGCTTGAGGCTCTTTATGCCGTACTTTATGGGGATCATCAGCCGCACGGGCGCGCCGTTCTCGTCGGATAGCGGCCGGCCGTTCTCCTCGTAAGTAAGCAGCGTCTGCGGGTGCAGCATCGACTTCATGTCTATGGAGACGTAGTAACCCCCGTCGGGGGTCTCCAGCCCTACGTAGCGGTACGGCGTGCCGTCGCTCTTGCGGCCCACGCCGTACGCGTCCATAAAATCCGAGAACCTGGTGCCCTTGTACTGCAGCACCTCGCTCCAGCCCTCGATACAGCGGAAATCCGTGGAGTATGACGTCTGCGGCAGGGCGCGCAGCGCGGCGACGTCCAGGTTGAGCCTGCGTTCGCCGCTCTCCACGCGCACCGTGTAATCTTCCAGGTCGACTTCGTCCTCCAGCCCCAGCCCGCCGTTGAAGCGCGGCTCCTGCCCCTCTGGCGGCTCGGGCCTGGCCACAGAAAGGCGCTCCGACTGCAGGCGCGCCCAGATCTTTTCGTTCACCTGAAAGGCCCTGCGCAGCGGCAAAGGGGCCCCGTCGTCGCTGGCCCCACGCTTGATCCACAAAAACAGACTGCCCCCCAGCGCCGCCGCCGCCAGCCCCAGGCCCAGGCTGCGCAGCAGCCGCGCGCGCAGCTTGCCGGGCTCTATGTCGGAAGTTTTCATTTCTCAACTACCTCGTAGCCGGCCACCATGGCGCGGAAATTATTCCAGCCGGCGCGTATTACCTGCGTGACATGCACCGCGAAGAAACCCGCCAAGGCCAGCATCACCAGGAAATGCTCCCGCCGCGCCGCCTCGTAGCCGCCCAATAGCCAGGTGAGCCAGCCGGCCTGCACCGGCTTGTAGATGGCCAGTCCCGTGACCAGCGCCGCCATGCCCAGCAGTATCGCCCCGGTATAGGCCAGGCGCTGCGCGGCGTTGAACTTGCCGCGCTGCGGCGGCAGCTCCTTGCGCAGGCGCAGGTCGTGCAGGGTCACCAGCAGCGCTTCCAGAAACGACGCCCGGTCCGGCGCCAGCTCGCGCCACTCCCCGGAGAAGGCCAGGTAGCAGACGTAGCAGAACCCGTTCAAAGCGAAAGGCCACATCACAAAGAAATGCCAGCCCATCCCCTCCGCCAGGCGGTAGTCCAGCCCCAGCCGCACGGCCAGGGCTTCCGGTATGCCCACCCAGTACATGTCGTTGGCCCAATATATAAGGATGCCGCTCCAGATCATAAGGCCGAGCAGCGGGAAGTTAAGCCAATGCGCCCAGCGTATGAAGCGTGGGTGCTTTTCAACTATCTTCGTCATTGCGTCAGCGCTTCTTGAACAGCTCGCTGTAGCCGCCGAGGCCTTCTCTTTGCAGCTGGTCGGCCGGTATGAAGCGCAGCGCGGCCGAGTTGATGCAGTAGCGCAGCCCGGTGGGGGCGGGGCCGTCGTCGAACACATGCCCCAAATGCGAATCCGCCTGTTTGGACCGCACCTCGGTACGCACCCCCAAAAGACTGCGGTCCGGTTTGGACACTATGTTCTCTTTGACCAGCGGCCTGGTGAAGCTGGGCCAGCCCGTCTTGGAATCGAATTTATCCTGCGAGCTGAACAGCGGCTCGCCGGAGACTATGTCCACGTAAATGCCCGCCTCGTGGTGGTCCCAGTACTGGTTATGGAACGGCGGCTCGGTGCCTTCCCGCTGGGTCACGTCGAACTGCATGGGGGTGAGGCGCCTCTTCAGCGCGTCGGCGCTTTCCTTTACGTAAGCCCCCGGCGCTCCCTTTTCAAAATCCAGGTCGCGCAGGAAGTGGTTATCGTACCCGCCCGGGTTCTTGATGAGGTACTTCTGGTGATACTCCTCGGCGCGGTAGAACGGGCCGGCCGCGGTTATCTCGGTGGTCAGCGGCTTTTTCCACGCGCCGGAGCGTTCCACCCTGGCTTTCATCTCTTTGGCCGTCTTCAGCTGCTCCGGCCCGTGCGTGAAGATGGCCGAGCGGTACTGCGTGCCCCGGTCGTTGCCCTGGGCGTTTAGCGTAGTGGGATCGTGCATCTTGAAGAACAAGGTCAGCAGGTCCCGGTAGGAGACCCTGCCCGGATCGAACTTGAGTTCCAGGGATTCGGCATGGCCGGTATCGCCGCGGGTTACCTGCTCGTAAGACGCTTTCCGGGCGCCGCCGGTGTAGCCCACCTGGGTCTCTACCACGCCGGGCACCTTGCGGAAGATCTCCTCCACGCCCCAGAAGCACCCCGCGGCGAAGGTGGCCGTCTCCAGCGCGGGCGGCTTATTTTCAGCGGCGTGCGCGGGCGCCGCCGCCAGCAGCAGCTGTAAACTTGCAAATATAAAATTCATGATCCCCCCGAACCGGATAACCGAGGATGTCCTACTAATATTTAACATGAAAAACCGGGGACAGGGAATGTCAGGAAGCCCCCTTTTACTTACATTTTTCCGCCGGATGCCAGCAAGCAACATCCCTGGCTGCCTGTGTTTGATAGAATAGCGGCTATGGACAGTGACAGGCAAAACAGCTGTTGCCGGAAGCGAGGTGCAGTATGTGCAGGAACATAAAGATATTGTTTAACTTCGACCCGCCGGCCACCGAGGACGAAGTGCGGGCTGCGGCAACGCAGTTCGTGCGAAAGGTCAGCGGCTTCACAAAGCCGTCGGCGGCAAATCAGCCGGCCTTCGACGCCGCGGTCGCCGACATAACCAGGTCGGCTTCCCGCCTCCTCTCCGCGCTGGTCACCAATGCGCCGCCCAAGGACCGCGAGGCCGAGGCAGCCAAGGCCCACGCCCGGGCCGTTAAAAGGTTCGGTGGCCGCGGGAAGCGGGCTTAGGACGCAACCATTAGCGCCCGCTACATCCAGCGGGCGTCCTTTTCCCTCAGTTCCTTCACGCGGCAGACCGCGAGCTTGCTGATGAGCGTTTTCGGCAGCGGCTTGTCGTAAGGGAACTGAATGGAGCCCAGCCCGACGGTGTAAGCGGCCAGCTCCTTACTGAATATTTTTATGACCGCCGGCGTGGGCATAAAATTGAGATGCGTCTTGAACGCCGCGTAGGCGAAGAGAATGCGTTTCTCCTCGAAGACGGGCGCACCCCATTTCAAGGCTTCGTTGGCTTTAGGCGCGGCCTTCTTCAGTATCGCGCGTAGTTCGCGCAGTTTCCCCCGCGCCTCTTTCGGGGCGGCGGCTATATATTCGGCTACAGTTCCGGGTTTTTTCATGCTGTACCCCCTATTTGCGCTTCTTTTTTTCCAGCAGCTCACCGCCGAAAGCGGCACGGCCCATGGCCGGCGAATCGTAGAAGATGTGTACGTTCTCAACGGGCCGCGCGCAGGCTTTTGCTATGGCCTTGGCCATAGCCCCGGCTTCCTTCAGCAACTCTTTCTGCGGCCCCAGCCTGGCCTTGAGCAGGTTCACGAACACGGGCCTTATCCCCGCCGGCAGCGAAGCGCCGCATTCCGCGTAATTACCGCGTGGCAGGTAGCGAAGTCTTACCCACACCCTGCCCGGCGGCGCTTTTAAAACATCCGCCGCGGCATCGGCGATGCGCCGGGCCAGGCTCCCCGCGCCGGCCGCCGGACCACCCACTATCTCAACTTGCAGTATAGGCATACCCAGATTTTACTAAACCCACCCCCCAAACAAAACCGCCGGGCTTCCCGGCGGCGCAGCGAGACATTTAGGAATTAGGGATCGGCGTCCCCTATCTTGATAGAACAGCGGTTGGCTCACGAAGTGAACAATTGACCAGAAGTGAAACGCCCGTTTTGACACTCGGGTAAAGCCGCGGCTATAGAGCCGCAGCACCCCCGCGCAGCTCCAGCAGCCGGGATACGGTGACAAAAGAGTAGCCCCGCGCCTTAAGGCCCTTTATTATGCCGGGCAGGGCGGCCCTGGCCGCGGCGCAGGCCTCGCCGCAGAGCGGGTGCAGCAGTATTATGGAGCCCGGCGCGGCCCCGGCGAGCACATACTCTTCCATGCGCGCGGCGTCGCCCGGGAAACAGGTATCCGGCTCCAGGTCGCAGGTCACGGTGGTCACGCCGCGGCGGCTTAGGTACCACGGCAGCGCCAAAAGCTTCTTGCAGTAGGGCGGGCGGAAAGTTATGGCGCCCTTGTAGCCGCTCGCGCGGATGAGAGCGTCGGTCCGTTCTATCTCGCGCGCCACAAAGCCGGGCGTCTTGAAGACCATGCGCTTATGCGAGTAGCTGTGGTTGCCCAGCTCGTGGCCGGCGGCCGCTATGGCCGCGGCAGCCGCGGGATCTTTCTCGATATTGGCGCCTATGCAGTAGAAGGTGGCCCGCACGCCCTCGCTGGCCAGCAGCCGCAGCACGGCCGTGTCCGCCGCCATGGGCGCGTCGTCGAAGGTGAGCGCCACCACTTTCTGCTCCGTGCCCACCCGCGCGACGATGTCCCCGAAGAGCTGGAAGGTCCTGGCCTTGCTCAGCCGCAGCAGCCCGTACCCGGCCAGGAGCGCCGCGCACAACACCACCGCCGCTATTTTGGCTGTTCTCATAATTAAATTCTACAAAACAAAACCATCGGACCTCCCCGGGAGTTAGCGCAAGACAAGTAATACCAGCGTTGATATAATACCCCAATGGTCACTTCTTTCAAATGCGCACCGCTGCTGAACCTGCTGCCTGCGCTGCTTGCAATACTGCTCGCGGCCCATTCCCCCGCGCGCGCCAGCGGCAAGCCCGGGGCCATAGTAGTTTCTGTCACCGGCGAAGTTTCCATTAAGCCGGACGGAGCGGCTTCCTTCAGGCCTATCAGCGCCGGTGACGCGCTGTACGCGGGAGACTCCATTAAGACCGGGCACGGCGGCCGCATGTCCGCGGTGCTGAAAAGCGGCGCGGAGGTGCGGCTTAACGAGGATTCGCTCTTCGTGGGTACACCTTCACCAGGAGGTCCCGGCGCTGCAGAATATCGGCTTCGGTGCCGCGGATGGCGCAGATGGCCGTAGGGGTGGCCACATACAGCGGCTTATGTCTTGCCCCTCCAAGCAGGCGGGTCCATAGCTGTCCGGTCTTAAGCAGCAGGGTCTCGCCGTCATAGCGTTTCGGGTAGACCAGGGGCAGGTAGAGGTGCGCAATTCGCTGGGCAGGATGTCGCTGGCCGCGGGCCAGATGACCGCGATAGTAAGGCCGGACATGAAACCCGCCCCGCCAAAGCGCATGTCGCGGCAGAACACCGGCATCTGGCACAAACGCTTTATCCTCCGGGACCTGCAGGCCTTCATCCGTAAACTGGCGGCCTACGGCTGGGAAATAGGCGATGGCCTGCTGCGCACGGGGAAAGGCGGAGAGAAGGTCCGCTGATCGCCCGATCTATAAGCTCTTTGCCCATCCCTCCCAAAAATAAAACCGCCGGGCTTCCCCGGCGGTTTGGTCCGCATAAAGTCAGAAAGCGAGAGGAGGGCTCACTTTACGGCCTTGACCAGTATCGAAAGCCCGGCAGGGGGCCGAACATGGTTCTCTACCGCCATGAACCACCGGAGCAGGAGCGCGTTCAGGACGGTCTTAAGACGGCCAGCCCCCTCCTGCCGGAACCCCTCGGGCACCGGCCGGCCCGCGACTTTCTCGAAAAACCAGTAAGCCGGCACGCCGAGGAGGTTCCAGTAGGAAAAATCAATGCCGGAAAAAGGCACCTCCCCGAAAAGTTTCCGGGCGTCGGCCATGTCATACCGGCGGAAATGCCCCACGGCGGCGTCGCGCCGGCCGTATAAGGCCCTCAGGGCCGGGAGAAGACACAGCAGCGTGGAACCCGGAGGCATCCCGGCCCAGATCCGCTTTAGCAGCGCGGCCTCATCTTCCACATGCTCCAGCACGTCGAGCATGAGAAAGCTGCCGAAGCCGGCCATCAGCTCGGCGGAGACGCCCTGCATGCCGGAATTAATCAGTTTAAAATCAAAGCCTTCCCGTTCTTTAAGCGCCTGCGCCAGCGCGTAGAGCTCCGGGTCGGGCTCCACTCCCGCGACGCAATAACCATCCCGGGCCAACGACCTCAGCATGGCGCCGGTCCCGCAGCCGATGTCCAGCACCGAGGTCCCCGGAATATTTTTCTTAAGCAGCTCTTTCAGCGCCAAAAAACGGAAATCGGCCTCTTCGCAGGGCGCGTGCGTGCGATAAAATTCAACCAGGTTCATGCGCGGCGCCTCACTTCTTCACCTCGAGCACCAGCACGTAATGGAAGGGCAGAAAGAAGAACGGTATCCTTAAGACCGAGCGCAGCAACACGCTTCCCCGGCACTTTTCCCGCGCCCAGGACAGGGTTATCTCATGCCGGTGCCATTCGCTAAGCATATCGTCGGACATCTCGTAGTCCCCGGAGACCGCTTTTTTCAGCCCCGTCAGGAGAACTAGCTTTTTGGTCAGCGAAATGAGCCCTTCGTTGGGGACGGTCAGGACTATGCGCCCGCCGGGTTTCACCACCCGCCGCAACTCGGCCAGGACGGTTTCCGGGTTGAGGACGTGTTCCAGGATCTCGGAGCAGACCGCCCGGTCGAACGTTGCGTCGGGGAAGGGCAGGGCCTCGGCGTTGCCGAACATGACACAGGCTCCCGCCTGCCCGCTGATCCTGGCCCGCGCCTGCGCCAGAAGCGTCTCCGAAATGTCCACCCCGGTCACATCGAAGCCTTTTAATTTTTCCAGCAGGTTGCCCGCGCCGCAACCGGCGTCCAGTATCTTGTCGCCCGGCCGGCAATCCAGGACAGCGGCCGTCGCGCCCAGGCGCCGGGCCTCTATCCAGCGGACTATGGCCCCGGAACGGGTTATGAAAGCGTCGGGATTATACTTGCGCGCCATGGCCTCGTTCCAGACGACGAAGTCTTCCATTTCAGTCATCAGCTGCCCCCACCGGTAGAGAATAATTGGACGCCGGCCTCATCCTTGAGCAGCGGGCGGCCGAGCGTTTCAGGGAGCCACTTCTCCAGGTCGCGGTGCAGTTGCTCTCCGAGATCGCGCTCGGGATGATAGACCACGAATTTTATCCCGGCCTCCCGCAACAAGCGCGCGCTGTGAGCGGCCAGCCACGCCCTTCTTGCCTTGAGCTCTGGCTTTGAATTCAGCCGGGCCAGCACCCAGGGATGCGTAAGCTCATAGACCGCCTCAGTTTTCTCCGTGAATTCAAGAGAAGAAAGCAGGTACCTGCTCGGGTAGCCCAGCACCAGCGGGTGGCGGTGGTAAGGCTGGAGCAGCATGTATTGCTGCATCCGGACCAGGAGGTTGCCGTCCGGGTCATAGGCCGCCGGCAGTTCCAGGACGGCGGCTTGTCCTGGGTCGCGCCGGATCGCCTCGTACACCGGGGACGGGACACTGCTGACATAGCGCTTACCGATAACGGCCAGGTCGAATTCAAAGAAGACCGCCGCCAGGAGGACGGCACCGGCGCCAAGGCGCCAGGCGCGGGTGCGGTCGCGGAAAAGTTCGCTCAGGGAAAGCGCCACTAGCGCCGAGGAGGCCAAAGTTACGGTCATAAGGATCCTCGACGAAGTACGGAATTCCGAGACCACGGGGAGAGACTTCAGCAAAAGATAAGGCAGCGGGATCCAGGTCTGGCCTTCAGGCGAGAGCTTAAGCCACGGGCCCAGCGTCAGCACGGCCGAAAACCCTAAGACCCACAGCCAGAAGGCAAAAATGTCTTTCTTATGCAGCCCTCTCCACAAGCCGTAGAGCACAAGAGCGAGCGCGGCGCTGCCGAGATAGGACATGATCATTTCTGGCGCGACATTAACGCCCTCAAAAAAACGAAGCCGCTGCACAAGCTGGCTGGAGTGCCAGAACGGCAGGTCCGCGAAAGACAGCAAAGAAGAGCTGTAGAGCTGGCTTCCCCCTATCCATTTACCCGCGTGCTTCAGCAGCGGCCAGTAGAAAGCCAGGGCCAGCCCTCCCGCCGCGGCCACGGCCCCCGCCAGCTGGAGCAGAGCGCGGGCGCTGTAAAGCCGCTTCCCGCCCAGAAAAGCGTCGTAGAGAAGCGCAGCGGCAAGGAACACGAACCCGAACGAAAAAGCGACGTAGGGGCCGGAGAGAAAAACTCCCGCCAGGGCGGCCGCGACGAGAAAGGCCCCGCGCAGGTCCGCCTTTTCCCGGTAGGAAAGCAAAGCCAGGGCCAGCAGGGGGTTGAAGTAAAGAGTGGCTTCTATCACCTGCCCGTGATAATGCTGTACTACCATGTATGCGCTGAAAGCGTAACCGAACGCTCCGCAAAGCGAAGCCACCGCGCTCCGGGTAAGTTTGTAAAAAAGCAGGTAGGCGCTCAGGCCGGTCAGAACGTAACAGGCCAGCATCAGCAGATTATAAGCGGCGTACGGCGTGGTGAAGAGCTGCAGCAGCAGAGCGGAGATCTCGTTTACCGGTGAGTGGAAGAACACCGGCACACCCGCGGGATACATAAGCAGGCCGGTGTGGAACAGGGGCAGACCATTATGCACGGCATACGACCACCACCAGAACAGCCAGGAGAAGAACCCGCCCACCTGCTGGCCGGCCAATACCCGCCCGGAGATATCGGACAGAACTTCCCGGTGCAGGAACGCGACCAGGGTACAGAAAAAAACGGCGGCCACAAAATAATGGTGTTTCCTGGCCAGGGCCCCAAGGTAACGGAGCGGGGCCGCTAATATTATTAACTTTGGCATAGACCTGCAGGGAAAATAAGAACTATTCTCGACGTATCTCTTTGCGCAGCCTTTTTGTCTTTATCTTTCCTCTATGATAACAAAAAGCGGGCCCGGTTGCCGTCTTGCCGGGCCCCGCTATCCTCGCCGGGGGTTGAACCAGACAAGGGCCTATCGCCTTCACAAAACAAAACCGCCGGGCTACCCCGGCGGCTTCGGACTTGATTAGGGATCCGCGTACCCTATCCCCTAAGGTTCCTTCCGCTTGGCCGCGTCCCTGGCCGTACGGTCCGCCCTGAGACTGACCGCCATTATAAGCGCCATGCCCGCGGCCAGGCTTACGCACATAGCCGTATCTATCGGTCGCCCCAACAGCCAGGCGGAACCCGGGTAGGACAGCGGCAGCACCCCGAGCGCGGCCAGCCCGGAATAGTAATACTTCTTTGTGACCCCGTACAGCACCAGGAAAAGCAGCGCCGTGAAAACTATCAGCGGCAGGTTGAACAGGTAAGCGGCCGCCCCCACCAGGCTGGCTATGCCTTTGCCGCCCCTGAAGCGCAGCTGGGCCGGGAAGATATGGCCCAGCAGCACGGCGGGCATGGTGAGAGCCGGGATCAGCTGGTTGCCGGGGAACAGCAGGGCGGCTACCTTGAGCGCGGCGAACATTTTAACCGCGTCGAAGAGCATCACCAGCAGGAACCCGCGCTTGCCCAGCAGGCGGCCGGCGTTGGTGGCGCCGGCATTGCCGCTGCCCAGCACGCGGATATCCCCGCCGGACTTGAGCTTAACGGCGTAATAACCGCCGTTAAGGCAGCCAACCATGTACGCGGCGATCAGCCACAGAAGTATAGCCATTGCCTATAATTTTACAAAACAAAACCGCCGGGATTGCCCGGCGGCCAAGTTACTCATCTAGGAATCAGCGTCCCCTGCCCTTTACGGCAACTTCGCGCAACTCCGAGATAAGTTCTTGAGCTGAGTAGTAAATCGGCCAAACATCGGACGCTCTGTCGACCAATTTTTCCTCCGCTTCGGTAACCGTAAGAACCCCGGTCTTCGTTAACCCATAGAATACCACCTCCCCTGTCTTGGGGGGTGGAAAACCCTCTACTCTGCGCATCTTTCCGACATGTTCATTCGTATTCATTACGAGGCCAAAAGCCGCTTCCCGTACAGTTTCATGTGCGCCGCCGCCGACAACACCGCCGCCGGAACTTAAATACAAGCTGGCTTCTCCCCCCACAAATGCGACCAATGTCCCCAGAACATCCGAAACGGTAAAATCCATTACAACACCGTAAAGCGGTCCGGGCAGTTTTTCCACATCTATGCCCAACTCGGTCGGGGTCGATTTGAGAGCCATCTCCCGCAATCCCCGGTAAACCGCAAAGGCATGAGAGGTATCGTTATTTTTAGACATAGTATTGAAGCCCTCCAAGCTGCGCCCGGGCCTTGCGACGCTAACCCCTCATTTCCTTTACAAAACCTATCCGCTTGTTTTTCGCCGTCATGCCGATAAAATTCGCCAGCGCTCTCTCGAACATCCCGCGCCCATGCCGCTTGCGGCTTTCGATGTAGGCCACGCGGATACGCCGGTAGCTTTCCGGGAGCTTCTGAAAATTCCGCCACGCTTCCTTGTCGGCTTTAAGCGGCTCGAGGATGTCTGGCGGGATGACGAAATCCCCGGGCTTATCTTTTGCCGGGTCGAAGACGTGGGCGATGGCGGCAAGCCCCGCTTTCGTCATCTTCCTGCCGGCTATAAGCCTGAATACCCGCTCCCGGTTCATCTGCGAAAGCCCGCTGGTCTTTTTTCTGGGGGAGAACCGCTGGGCGTACCTTTCTTTGTCGAGTGATTTGACCGTGCTGTCTATCCAACCGTAACAGAGCGCCTCTTCCACGGCGTCGTCATACGAGATGCGGCCCTTGCCGGTCCCTTTGCGGTAATAGATCAGCCAGATCTCTTTCCCGGTCTTGTGATGCTTGCCAAGCCACGCCCGCCACGCCCTTCTTTCGACGACATACAAAGTCTTTCCGATGTTCATGCTTTTGATTGATCCTATTCTACAAAACAAAACCGCCGGGATTGCCCGGCGGCGTAAGCGCGAGCCGCCCGGAGCTTAAAAATACAGCGTAAGGGCCGGCTGCAGCGCCAGCTGGCTGAACTCTACCAGGGTGTCGTGCGCTCCGTCCCGGTCTTTTATTTCTATTTTCTTCAGGTCATATTTCACGGCGAGGGCTATCCCGAACCTTTGCGTAGGTTTAAATTCCAGCCGTGCCCTGAGATAAGGAACCGCTACCGTGGCGCTCTTCTTCAGCGGCATATTCTTCCAGTAGCCGGCTACGCCTGTAACCCCGGCGCCCAGGCTGAACGGGAGCTTCTCACCGAACCCGCCGGCATAAGCCGCGCCGAAGGACGTCCCCCTGAGGGTAAGCTCATAGAAATAGGTATTGTTAGAAGTCCTGGTCTTGAAATAGGTGCCCCCGCCGAAGGCGTCAAAAACGAACATCAGATGCTTAACGGGCCTATAAAAAACGCCGATGCCCGGCAGGACACTGGTGAACGCTTTAGGGGTTGAAGTGTCGTAAGCGCTGGTTATCGTCTTGGTCTTATTGTCGTTCGACCTGATATCCATGAACGGAGAGACGCCGATAGTCTCCTCCGAGGTTATGCGCAGGTCTTCCTGGAAAGCGCTCACAAGGAATTCATCGTAGGCGGCCGCGGTCACCTCGCCGCTCTCCACGTTTACCAGCCTAACGTTGACCTGGTAGTTCTTTCCCACTTTCTGGATATTGCCCAGCAAAATGGTTTTGGCGCCCATCATTTTGCCCAGCCGTACCTGGGTCTCGCTTTCCACTATCCCCGAGGCCTGCAGTTTTTGCTCTGAAAGGATCCTGTTGAACTCGCTTCTCTCGACCAGCGTGAAATCCTTATTCGTAAAAAAACCGCGGGCCAGGATGTCGGAAACGGACTGCCCCAGATTCTTTTTCGCCAGGGCTTCGTCGGTACTCAACGGGAATACAGCCAGAGTTGTTACTCCCTGGTTTTTCTGCTGATAGCTTTTTATCAGTTTGTCCGCGAGTTTGGAAATTTTGTCGGTAGTTCCATCCGCAAAGGCGGAAGTTGAACTGCACAACATGAGTGCGGCAAATAAATACGCGCTGAGCTTGGCCTGTAATTTCATTCCCCCCCCCCCCCGCTGTCGAATGCTTTGCCCGTATGGCACTGCCCCTATCATACCATTAGTGTGTTTAGTAATTGGTCCCCGCGTTGCGCCCTTACCCAGTCCTGCAATTTTCCAAAACAAAACCGCCGGGCTTTCCCGGCGGCTTCGCAATCAGGAATTAGGGATCAGCGTCCACCTATACCGGGAGCGCGGCGGCATATTCCTCGTAAGTGCCGGTTATCCTGAAGCCAAGGCCCCGGTAACAGCCGACGGCCGCGGCGTTGTCGGCTTTGACGTTCAGACCTACCGCGGACACATTTTTAAGAAGCTCGCGGCACACCCGGGCGGTCACTTTGGTGGCCAGGCCTTTTCCGCGCATGTCGGGACGGGTGGTGATATTCCCCAGGGCGGCCACCTTGTATTTCCGGGAATAGACATGCACGCCGGCCACGGCGGCCAAAGCCCCGCGTTCCCGGATGCCGTAGTACATGCCCGTCTCCAGCATCCTCGGCTCGAACCAGTTGCCCGGGTAGCTCTGCGCGTAGAATTTAAGCAGCGCCGGGAGGTCGCGCCCGGACAGAACCGCGGTGCCGGAAGTGTCGGCGGCAAGCACGCGTTTTTTATCCACCAGCGTCATCTTGGTGTGCGTGCCATGGCTTACAAGCTTTCGCACCCTGCCCAGTGCGTCCGCCAGGCCCGGGGACAGGTGGGCATAGAAAACCGGCGGCAGGACCGCGGCCCAGCGCTTTATAAGCTCCCTCGCCCACGGCCGCGCTCCGGCTGCGCAAAGGGCCAGCAAGGTGGGCGTGGCGCCTCCGGTATACAGCAGGGCCAGCGCTTTCAGGGCGCCCGCCCTCTTTACGCCGAGCCACGCGGTATGCCCCCAGAAAAAGTCGTCCAGGTCGCCGATGGTGTAAATATTCTGCGGAGTATCTTTCCGCAGAAAGGCCTCTATCACGGCCTTGTCGTGAAGGAAAACCGGTTCGCAGGTCTTGTCCATACAGTGATTACGTCCCCCTCTTACCTGGCGAATTTCACCACCAGGGAGTGGGTCAGGCCGAAGTCGTTCTTCCTGACCCCTTCGAAGGGGCGTGAGTCGTACTCGTTCACGGCGGTCATCCGGAAGGCGACGGAATCCTTCCAGACCTTGAACTCCAGGAAACCCTCGGCGTACAGCCGGTAGTCGGCCGCGTCGGAGATCCTGGGCGTGTAGATGAGGTCGCCGTTAAGGCTGACCGTCTCCGTCAGCGCCGAGGCGAAGTTCAGCCTCGCCGTGCCGCGGAAGTCGCGCTTTATCCCGCCGGCGGCGCTCTTCTCGTATTCCGGGGTCAGGCCGGCGCTCAGCATTACCGGCTTGAACACGCCGGGCAGGAAGTTGTGGAAGCAGACCCCGGCGGTGTTGGTCATGCGGTACTTGACGCTGCGGAACTTGTCGTGGCTGTGGGTGGTCTGTAAAAAGAGGTTGAGGCGGGGCTTGAGGGCGTATGCGTAGAGCAGGGAGCCCTTAGACTTGTCCGTCACGGACGCGTCGCCGTACTTCACGTAGTTGTCCGACGCCTGGACGAAGACGGAGTGCTCCGCCGCCGGCTTCCAGTCGAACTCCAGGCCGCCGTTGAAGCTGTAGTTCCTGACATTGCCGTTGAGGTAGCCGCCGCCCAGGCTCAGGTTAAGGCCGTACTTCTCGTGGGGCTTCCAGGCCTCCGGCGGGCGCACCCGCAGGTCCTCGGTGCGCGTGAACTGCGCCTCGGCCGCGCCGGCCAGCGCCAGCAGCACAACGGTGATAAGTAAAAGTTTTCGGGCCATGTTGTCCTCCAGGAAGCGTTAGATAAATCCTATCAAATCCCGCGCCGTCCGTTCAGCGCGGACCTGTCGCCAGAAAACAAAACCGCCGGGCTTCCCCGGCGGCTCTGTGCAGGTTAAATACAGCGCCTGACGCGGCCCTTGTACCCCTCGTAAACCAGGCCGAAGCGCTCCAGCAGGAACTTCTCCTCCGCCAGCCTCAGCTTTCCAGCGGCGCGAAGTCCAGCTCCGTGCAGACGGCTATGCCGTTCTCTTCCAGCAGGGCCGTCGTTACGCCGTTGCCCGGCACCAGTTTGCCGGAGAAGAGGCCGTCGTGCACCAGCCCGCGGCCGCAGGACGGACTGCCAGACTTCAGAAGCGCCTTAACCGCCCCCGCCTTGCGCGCCGCGGCCAGGGCGCGTTGCGCACCTAGCCGGAATTGCGCCGTAACGTCGCTGCCGTCTATGGCTATCACCCGGTCTCCCAGTATCTCCGAAGGCGGGCGCGGCGTGGGCATGCCGCCCAGCACCTCCGGGCAGACCGGCACAAACTCATAGCGTTCCGCCAGCCGCATGGCCTCGGCGCAGTATTTGCCGCCGCCGTCATACCGGCACTTCTCCCCCAGGAGGCAAGCGCTCACCAGCAAAGCTTCCTTCTTCATTGTCAGATCCTACCGGCTTTCAGCCCGCCAGAGCCCTTTACTATCCCGAACTGGTCTATGATGAACGGTTGCGCGCCGTTCTTGCTCTGGTCTATCTCGTAGGACACGGCGGTGAGCCTTGAGCCGTCTATCGTGATGCCGGTGAAATTCTGGACCTGGCCCCGCACCGGCCTGGACGGGTCTTTCTTGTCGGGGCCATAGGCGGCGGCGTGATGCTCGTCGGCGACCGCAAAGAGGTCGTAGTAGCTCTGCCCGGCTTTCTTATTCCTGTAGTACGTCTTCGGTCCCGCCGTGGCGGGTATCAGGTAGATGGGGCCTTTCGGGTCGGAGGCGTACTCGATGCTCAACCCGTTGAGGGTACCGGAAGTCACTGCGGGGGAGTCGGCGGTACCGTCCTCTTTTATCGGTTTGGTGCGCGCGTAGATGTGGTCGTGCCCCTGCAGCACAAGATCGACGCCGAGCCTGGCCAGAAGGGGCGCAAGCCGGGTCCTGACGCCCCTGAAGCCCCGGATGTCCCGGTCCGTGGCATGGCTGGAGGTGGTGTACGGCCCCTTGTGCAGCATGACAATGAGCCATCCGACGCCCCTCTTGCGCGCGGCGGAGACGTCCTCTTTAAGCCAATTCACCTGCCTCCTGGAGAGGTCGGAGTACGTCCAGGAGTTCTCGTTGGTATTGAGCACGATAAAATGCGCGTTGAGATAGTCCACGGAATAATAAGCCCCGCTCCCGGTGTCCGCCCCGGGGGGCGTCCCGAGGTGGAAGTGCTCGATGAAAGAATTTTTCTGCTTCTCGTGGTTGCCGGCCGCCGGAAGGAGGGTTGTCCGCATCAGGCTGCCCGCCGCTTTACCCAGCAGCCAGTCCCACTGCTTTTCGCGGTTGCCGGTATCGACGATGTCGCCGTTGACGGCCAGGAACGCCGCATGCGGCAGGGTGTTAAAGGCTTTGGCGATGGTAGCGGAGGAAAGGACGCTTTCGTTCTCGTTCTTGGCCTGGGTGTCGGCCAGGTCTATAAAGGTGAACGGGCCGCTCTCAGGCGCGGTCCTGAAGGCGCCAATGCCGCTCCAGGCGTTCAGCGCGGCGTCGCCCACCCGGAAGTAATACTCCGTGCCGGGTTTCAGCCCGGCGGCCTCGGCCTTGTGAACGATCTCTCCCGGCGCGTTAGTGGAAGCTGAAGACCTGCCTGAAAACGAGGCGGCCTTGCCGAAGTCTGGCGCGGAGCCCGCCTTTTCTACGAGCTGCAGGTCGCTGCGCAAGGAGGACGCGTCAGTGTACCAGGTGAAGCCCCTGGCCGCAGCTGGGGCGCCGTAGAAGGTAACGGTGACCTTGCTTACGGCGGCCGCAGTGTTCTCGGCTGCGAAGGCGGCCGGCAGGAGCGCCCGCGGCGAGAAAAGAGCCAGCGCCAGGAGGGAGGTTGTCAGGAACCTTGGGAGTAATTTCATAAGATCCTTACGCGATAAAACATAGTCAACTACCACCACAATTTTACAAAACAAAACCGCCGGGCTACCCCGGCGGCTAAGTTAGTCATCTAGTAATCAGCGTCCCCTGCCCTTTACCGCGCGCAGTTCTATGTAGCCTCTTTTGCCCACAGGCTCAAGCTGTATGCGCGGGCTCGCGTCGCACCATTTGCGGCCGGTGATCGCGGGGTCATACTTGTTCATGGCCTGCTGCACCGCCACAATGGCCTCGCAATAGTTCTCCTCCTGGAACGGCTCGCCCTGGAACATGAGGTAGTCGGCGGCCGGCAGCTTTATAGTATCCAGGCCTTTGGGCACCGGCCCGCGGTAGTTCAAGGCCACATCTACGCCCTGCACGTAAACCGAGGTGCCGGCCTTCCTGTATTTTTCCGGCAGCCACAGGCCCATCGGCTCGCCGCTAAGAGACTTCATGCTCTTAAGCAGGCCCCAGATGTCGCAGCCCACTTCCTCGCAGTAAGCGAAATAGTCCCGCGCTTTTTTACCGCGCTTGATCAGCATTTTGCGCGCCGGCTTGTGCACCACCTGAATAAAGACGCTCCGGATATTTTTAGTGTTCATATGTGCGCTCCTCATTTCCCTGATCCCCGGCGGTTTCGCGCTAAGGCGCCGGCCGAAGTCTTGCCGGCTAAATGTAGCGCCTCACGCGCGCCTTGTACGCCTCGTATGCCGGCCCGAAGCGCGCCAGCAGGAACTTCTCCTCCGCCAGCACTATGCGGTGATGTACCGCCACCGCGGCAATACCAAGCGCCAGCACTACGACGCAGCCGCAGTAGAGCGCCGCGCCGGCAGTCATCAGGTAAAGGCCCAGATACAGCGGATTGCGGGAATAAGCGTAGATGCCGGCGGTGCGCAGCTGCGTGCCTGCTTTCGGCAGCCCCGTAGTGTTTGCGTCCCCCAGCCAGCGGTAGGCCAGCCACAGCACAACGAACCCGCAAAGGAACAGCCCGGCCGCTGCCGCCTCAAAGCCCGGCGGCACGGCGATAAGCCTCAGGTTAAAGCCGATGGCCTGCGCGAAGGCCGCCGCCCAGCACAGGAGAGTCGAGAGCTTGCCCAGCACGAAAAACCATTTGGCCACCGGCCGCTCGCCGCCCGTCTCCAGGCCTTTGGCCTTTAACCCCTTTTCCTGCAGGGTGTTCAGCGCGAAAAACCCCAGGAACCCCCCGATAAATATTATTTTGACCATACGCCCATTTTACCAAAACAAAAACCGCCGGGCTTCCCCGGCGGCATAGCTTTGCCGAATTATTTTGCTCTTCAGTCGCTGACGTTGAAAGAATTCCAAAAATCATTAACGTCGCCGCGCAGGGTGGTGTCGCAGGAGGCGGCGCAGACCTGCACCAGGTAAAGGTCGTATTTCGCCATGCCGTCCTTGCGCGCCATAACCCTGAATTTGCGGCCGTGGTCCAGTATCACCTCGTCCTCGCGCTGGTCTATCAGTATGCCGCGCTCTCCGGGCCCGGCGAAGTACAGGGCGAAGACGGCCCGCCGGTCTGGTTTTTCCTCGTCGATCATCTCCATGGCGAAATGGCGCGCCACGCTGTAGGTAACCGAAGTGGAAACGTAGCCCTTGTCGGTGAACTCCTCGCCTGTCTCAAAAGGCTTGTCCTGCCGGTAGCCGAGGCCCAGGCCGCGGAACAGCACCAGGTCGCCGGGCAGCCTCGGCGCACTGCGCAATATCTTGTCGATATGGCCCACTATTACCTTCGCGTCGTCAGGGCCGGTGCCGTACCAGGCGTAAGGCTGCGGATGATAGCGCAGGTAGCCGTTTATCTCGTTGTAGATCGGGTCCTCCTTGCTGATATAGGCCTCCAGCGACATCACCTCGTCCTCCGAAGAGCCGAAGAAGTTTGCGGAGGGATAACCCAGCGAGCGGTAGAGGGACTTGAAATCGTACGTGTGCGCTCCGGCAGGAGCGGCGAGCGGCACCGCAACGGGCGCGGGGTCAGCGGCAAAGGAAAGGCCGGCCGAACGGCTGTCGAAGGAAAATTCAGCTGAGGCGTTGACGGCAATGGCGGACGCCAGCAGGCAGCCGGCGAACAGGTTTACAAATGATCTCACGAAAATATTATAGCCCCCGCGCAGCTTTGGAGCAGGGGCCATAGGGACTAGGCCCACCCGGTATTTTGGTCTTTGACTCTGGGCCCCTTACTCCATCACAAAACAAAACCGCCGGTCGGCCCCGGCGGTTCGTCGCGCACTTGTGGCTGATTTATTCCCTGAGGGTGTACACCAGGCCGCTCACCCCATGGCTTACAAGGAACGCGGCGGTGGCGAAACTGAGCCAGTAGTCCCCCACCTTAACCGGGCCGAAGGTGGCGTTCTTCAACTGGTCTATTGCCACCAGGCTTATGATCATAAGGCCCATGGTCGTATTGCCGGCTTTGTAAGCGAGCTGCAGCTCGCGCTCGTCCGGCTTCTTCTTTGAAAAGAACACCATGAACGCCATCAGCGAAAAGCTGGCGTAGCCCACGGGGCCGAACAGCAGCACGCTTACCAACGTTACTATCCCCACCGCCATCTCGAACACATATCTTTTGATCATTTTACTTCCTCCTTTATATTGAACACGTCCTCAACTCTCACCCCAAAAAAGACCGCTATCTGCAGGGCCAGCGTAACAGACGGGTTGTACTTTCCTTTCTCTATGGAGAACACGGTCTGCCTTGAGACGCCCAGCTTATCGGCAAGCTCTTCCTGCGTCAGTTCGCCCCTTTCGAACCTCAGCTTCCTGAGACTATTCTGCAGTTCCACTTCTTTCACAACTCCTCCTTGGCCAAAACTGATGTAAGCTACTGTGTATAAATTGTACACCATTCTTTACACGATGTAAAGCATTATTTACATTGATTCCGAATTGTGATTGTTTTATCGTCACATTTTGCCACAAAACAAAACCGCCGGGCTTCCCCGGCGGTTTGAGTTAGGAAGAGAGGAAACAGCGTCCCCTCACTCCCCGCTAAATTCGATCGTTGGCACTCCCAGGCAGGAAGCAGCCTGTGCGGAACAGGTGGCTCCGGTAACTCCCGGCACTACGCAGGCATACAAACTCTGCAGCTTAAAGCGCGGCGCGGCCGCAGCGGTTGCGGTATTCTCCAGCAGCCCCCAGCCCTGGTCGATGCACATATCCGAGTCTTCCTCGCGGGTTTTACCAGGGGCGCGCCAGCGGACGCGGAGCTTAACCGTCCAGACGTGAAAACCCGGCACGCCCCATTCCAGCTTCCCCCCCGTTACCGCGCCGGGCTCCTTTACCCCCGCATCGGGGTTCCATTCCGGATACGTCCCCACCGTAGTCTCTATCCTAACGATGTGATGCGAGTTGTAATCGATGTTATCGATAACTCCCTGGTACCATTTTTTAAAACCAGCCGCGTCCCGTATTTCCGCCGCGCCCGGATACTGCATGCTGAAAGCCGGGTCATCGCTGGCAAGGCGGCTGACGAAATAGTCGGGCGAGACCTGATGGTCGAAGGCCGAGAACCACTCGTAAACCGCGGCGTTCACATCGTTCTCGGTGGGCACCGTCCGGCCCAGCTTATCGTAATAACCCGCAGCCGGTTTCGCTCCTTTGGGCCAGTAGCTAACGGCGGCCGGCGGCGTTTCGGCTTTCGCCTGGCCCTGCGGCTTAGCGGCTTCCTGAGACCCCTGCGCGCAAACCAGTCCAGACAGGCCCGCGAACAGGAGCCCCGCCATGCAAAATTTATTCATTTCAATATCTCCCCTAGAACTGAGACCCATATTCTATCAAAACAAAACCGCCGGGCTACTTGCCTGGTTTAAAGCCTTCTATCCTCTTTGCCTCCGGGCCTGCCGGCTCCATCAGCGCTTTTATAGCTGACCTTCTCCCTATAATTCAGACCAGTTGAAATAGGTAAAATAACCCATGGAGGCAACTGGAATGAACCGCAGGTATACCGAAGAACAGATCGTAAAAATCCTTCAGGAAGCTCAGGCCGGAACCCGTGCCGAGGACCTCTGCCGCAAATACAACGTGGCACTGAACACCTTCTACAGGTGGAAACAGAAGTACGGCGGCATGGAAGTCAGCGACGTTAAGAAGCTCCGGTCGCTGGAAGACGAAAACCGCCGTCTTAAGCAGATGGTGGCCGAACAAGCTCTGGAACTGCGCGCCGCCAAGGATTTGCTCTCAAAAAACTGGTAGGGCCCAAGGCCAAAAAGGCCGCCCTGGCATATGTCAGGGACACCTTCGGGCTCAGCTTAAGAAAGGCCGCTTCAATAGTCAGTCTTTACCGCTGCAACCTTTATTACAAGGGGCACGGGCCGGATTCCTCGCCCATCACGGCCAGGATGCTGGAACTGGCGCAGAAATATAAGCGCTGGGGCGCGCCCAGAATGCACGCGGTTCTTAAGCGGGAAGGGCTGGTCGCCAACCACAAGCGGACGGAACGGCTCTATTACAAGGTCCTGAAGCTCAGTATACTCCGGAAGACCCGCAAGAAGCTGCGGTCAGTGGCCAGGGAAAGCCTGGCGGTGGCCACAAGGGCTAATCAACGCTGGTCGATGGATTTTATCTTCGACGTGCTTGAAAACGGCAGGCGAATCAAAAGCCTAAACATTGTAGATGACTACACACGGGAATGCCTAGCGGCCGAAATAGATACCTCGCTGGGTGGACTTAAGGTTGTTCGCATTCTAGACATGCTGAAAGAAACGCGCGGCCTCCCGGAAGCGATAACGATGGATAACGGGCCTGAATTCACGTCCCGGGCAATGGACGAATGGGCCTGGCGCAGTAAGGTTAAGCTGGCCTTCATATCGCCGGGCAAGCCGGTGCAGAATGCCTACGCAGAAAGCTTCAACGACAAGATCCGCAAGGAATGTTTTAACGAGAATTGGTTCCCGAATCTGTCTGAGGCGCGCAGGATAGTGGAAGAATGGCGGAATGACTACAACAGCTTCAGGCCGCACAGTTCGCTAGGGAATCTGACGCCGCAGGCGTTTGCGGCAAGAGAAGCAAATGCGTAGAATTTAACCATTCAGCCTGGTAGGAATTGCGGGGTAAGGTCATAGCGTCGAACACGCTTTTGAACTGCGCGTCGTATTTTCTCTCCAGTTCCTCCAGCTTGCGGGCCAGTTCTTTATGCGTGTTCAGGAGTTGGCGCAGCCGCACAAAGGCGCGCATAATCTGTATATTAACCTGCCGTGCGCGCTTGCTTTTGAGGACGCTTGAGAGCATTGAAACGCCCTGTTCCATGAAAACGCGGGGCAGATACTTCGAATGGGCCCCTCGCTCTAAGGTTCCAAATTGGAACCTTAGAGCCCTGTACTCGCTTGCCGTGAGCTGGAACATAAAGTCAGCCGGAAAACTTTCAATATTCCTTGAAACAGCTTTGTTCAGATTTTTAGTGCGCACTTCATACAGATCCGCTGTGCCCACGAATAAGGAATATCTTCTGCTCTATCATTTCCAACTGGATAATTTCTTTCATATCTCCCCCTGCCCACCAATATCCTAGCAGACCATCCCGACAAGGGCCTGTCGCCTTCCCAAAACAAAACCGCCGGGCTTACCCGGCGGCTTAAGCGAGAAAAAGTTACTCATCTAGTAATCAGCGTCCCCTATTCTTATTTCCCCAGCGCTTGGAATGCAAAAAATACGCACAATACCAGAAGTACAGCGATACCGAACCAGTATGTCCCGGGATCCGTGTCTCTTCGGTGCGCTTGAGTGCGCCCATTCAATTCCCCGGACCGGAGAGCCGCTATCAGGACGTACGCCACGTAGAGCGCGCCAAGGCCCGCTAAAAGTTCCCGGCCGGTCATAGTGATCTATTACCCCTGGCAGACATTCCCATCATCCCACAATTCTACAAAACAAAACCGCCGGGCTTCCCCGGCGGCTTCGCTCTTAAGGGCAATACCTTACATGGCCTCAACGATGTAGCGCTGGGGCTTAAAGCCGATGGAGCTGAAGAATTTCTGGGTCCAGTGACTCTTGGCGTGCTCGGCGCTGCCAAAGCGCCCGCGGCCATGCGCGAGCAGCCATTTCACCATGAGATGCTTCGCGTTCTCGCGCAGCGCTGGGGAGAGCTTGGGATCTATGAAAGCCCAGCCTACCAGCGTGCCCAGCTTGCCGCCCTGTAGTTTCCAGTCTATGGAGGCGAGCAATCCTACGCGGGCTCCCTTCCAGGTCAGGAAGGCATTGTCGCAGTCCTTAAGGCGGGTGTCGGAGAATTTTTTACTGGACCTGGTGAACTCACGGCTGACATGCTCTTTTATCGGGCCCCGGTAATGCTTCTCCAGCGTGCTGTCGACTAATTTCTTGAAGGCCGGGAACTCCTTGGCCTGCACTTTCAGCAGCTCCAGGCCGGCCTTCGGCTTGAACCCCGCGGGCACACGCACGTCCTTCCTGGCGGCGTAGTAACCCAGCCGCAGCGACAGGCCCTTATCCATCTTGATATCGACATACCCTTTCTTGGGCGCGACCGCCTTAAAATCGAAGACCAAATGCCGCGCGCCGGATTCCGCAAGCGCTTCCCTTATGAGTTTACGGTCCAGGTCCTTACCGTCCCTCAGCTTGTAGTAAGCAAAGCCCTCCACCGTTTTAACGTATTTCGCTTTTTCCATGTCCCCTCCACCCGAAGTTATTTTCAATCCTATCGCCGCAGCGCGCGGTCCGCGGTGGACGGAGCCTTCTCCATTCCGGCTTCTCTAGTTGGCCGACAGGCCTATTACTGCTTGCGGGCGAAAAGTATCCGGCAAGGTTTGAGACCGAAGCGCGAATCGTCCTTCTGGGTTTCTTTATTGCCGTCGAAATTCGCGGAAGCCATATGCGGCTGGGCGCTTGCCTTGGCCCATTTTGTGGCCTTGTATCGGGCATCCTCGTATTCGGCTTTAGAAAGACGCTTGTCTATCCAGAACCACGTAAAGGTGCTGCTCTTCCCGCCTTCCAGCCTGGGGATATCCGTCAGAGAGGCTATACCGACGTTCCGCCCGTTCTTGAAAAGGAGTACGGATTTAACCTTCCCGTCCCTTATCATGCCGAGGTACAGCTTCCGCTCTTTATTATAGGCCGGGCCGTTCTTATCGCGCTTAGCGGATGAATCCCTGCAAAGCGTGGCATTTGTCACCTCCAGCGCCTCATCAACGTTTCTTGGGGCGCGGGCCGTTATAGGGGAGTTCGCAAGCGGCTTCCCCAGAGGCTTGAGCGCGCTGGTCCTCCCGCCGTACATGTAGCGAATCACGTAACCGCTCTTTAAGTTGTGCCGCACATAGCCGCCACGCGGCGTGAAAGGCTTAAAGCTGAAAGAAAGCATATCCACATCTTTCGGCCAGCTCACGGCAGCCACCAGCTCGTTAGTCACATTGGAAAAATCCTCAGCGTAATACATGACTATCCGCTCGCTCTCCGTCATTTTCTCAAGGAATTTCATTTATAACCCCTTATACCCAGTATCATTTGCCACTATCATTTTACAAAACAAAACCGCCGGGCTTCCCCGGCGGCTTAAGCGCGAGTCCCTATCCACTACTCGCTATTTTAATACCCCCTCGGTGACGAGGTCTTTTATGTACACACAGACCCATAGCAAAATAATTTTGGCGATAGCTGTTCCGACCAGCACCGGCAAGGCGACGGAATATCCGTCCTTTGTGAACCAGGGAAGCACGACCAGCGCTACCCCAAGCAGGAAGAATGCGAGGAAGAGCGGGAACGCCGCTTTGCGCATACGGAACAAAGATACAGAGCCCGCCACGCCGGCAATGGATCCCGCCGCTGTTAAAAACCATTCTAACGCCGTAACCTGCTCGAACAGCGCCCGCGACGCCTCCGGCAGTTTTACCGCTCCGGAAAATATTAATCCAATGTTTAAAAGCGCCCAGGCCGTAGTAAGAAAGTAATACCCGGAAATAAACCACACCATTACAGGCCGCTTCTGCTCTGTTCCCTCACCCATAAGTACCTCCATATATTTATCTATTGCTGCAGCTGTAGAACTGATTCAGCATCCCCTATTTCCCGATAACTTCGTACCGAAGGATCACTCCGCCCGTCTTTAACGGCCGGGTCTCCAGCAGTTTCAGATTTATACTCTCCGCGGGGGATTTAAATAAAGGATTGCCCGCGCCAAGAACTATCGGCGCAATACATACGCGGATCTCGTCTACCATTTTCAGCTTTAATAGCTCCGCCGTTAAAGCCGCGCTGCCAAACACATAAATGTCTTTTCCTGGTTTGTTTTTCAAGGCCTTGATGCCTTCAACAATATCCCCTTCAAGCAAACGGCTATTGTTCCACTGGGTTTCAATCGGCGCAGAAGAAACAACCACTTTCTCCACGCTGTTCATTAAATCTGCTATGGCCCCCGTTTCTTTCTTTTCTTTATACCAATACGCGGCCATGCCCTCATACGTTCTTTTGCCGAACAGCAGCGTCCCGACATCTTTTAACTGCTCGAGCGAGAAATCCTCAAGCTCCTTGCCCCACGCCGTTTCGTGAAAGCCCAGATCCCACGGCTTGCTCCCCTCAAAATAGCCGTCCAGCGTCATCATGTCCCAGATTATTATTTGTCTCATAGTATTTTACGATTATCCCCTCTTAGCCACTACGATCATGAACGTGGGTGTACGGCTGTACTTGGCGAAAAGCTCCGGGTCCTTTTCCATTAATGCGGGTACAGGTTTGGCGTCCAATATCTTTTCCACAACGAAGCCCGCGCTCACAAGCGGGTTTATCATTTCCTCGAAAGGCCTGTAATAGTCCGGCACCGTCACCGGCTCGCCGCCGAACCCGCGCCATTGGGCCTCGACCAACTGCACCCCGAAGGCCGAGGCCGGCTTGTACCAGAGATAGGCGCCCAGCGGGTGCTGCACCGAGAAGACCAGTTTGCCGCCGGGCTTGAGCACGCGCCGGAAAGTATTGAGCGGCACTGTCCAGTCCTTCACATAATCTATCGCAAGCGACGAGGTCACAAGGTCGAACTCTTCCGCGCCCAGCGCGGGGATCTCTTTTGCCAGGTCGGCTACGAACAGCCTCGCGGCGCCGGCGGTGCGCTTGCCCGCGAGCTCTATCATCCGTGGGCTTATATCGAAGCCGGTGACCTTCGCCCCTTTCTCCGCCAGGTAAGCGCCCAGGAACCCCGGGCCGCAGCCCGCGTCGAGCACGGAAAGCCCCGCTACATCGGTCAACTGGCTGCGCATGGCGGGATGCTCTATATACCCGTTCTCGGCCTTGCTCTCGGCCAGGGCGGAATACCTGTCGGCCAGCGCCTCGTAAGCCCGCAACGCTATGGGTTTTTCTTCGCTCACCGTGACACTCCTATTTAAGATTCTTAATGTAATAGCCGATGGCCCGCTCGTATCCGCCTGTGAAGGGCGGCGGCAGGCCGCCGCAAACACGGAACAGCTCGCGCGCGGAACCCTTGAAATCCCCGGCCGAATATAACGCCAGCGCCAGGAAGATGCGCAGCTCCGGGTTGGCCGGAAAGCGCTTCACCCCCTCGCGCAGCACCGACGCCGCTTTCGCCAGCTTCTTATTGTTGCGCAGCGTGCTGCCGTAGCCCACAAAGAAACCGGGGCGCTCCTTACCGGGCAGTTCACGCCAGGCCTTGTAAACTTTCTCATAGCAGGGCTCGGCCGCGCGCTCGCGCCCAAGGAAATCGTTGCAGCAGGCCAGCCTGTACCAGGCGCGTGTATCCCCGGCGTTGCCTGCAAGGTATTCTTCCAGCAGCGGTATCAGCACCTTCTTCGCCTCCGCCGTCCGCGCCGCCCCCAGCTGCCGTATCTTCTTCCTGATATCATTCATATCCAGATTCTACCAAAACAGAACCGCCGGGCTTCCCCGGCGGCTTAAGAGCGAACGTCAGTTAGTCATCTAGTGATCAGCGTCCCCATTATTCCTTCGACGGTTTGTCACCAGCCCCCGCGCCGAAGAGTTTCTGGAAGGCGGCCATTTCCATGGGGTGCATCTCCATGTCGCCCCGGCCGCGTATAGTGAAGTTTATCCTGTAGTTTTTCTTTAGCGAGAGCATGGCGTACTGGGCCTCGTTGGGGTTGAGCGCAAGCACCACCCCGTGCAGATCGCCCTTGTCTACGGTATCGAGCACCAGCACGTTCTGCAGTATGGTGGCGGTGAGCGTCTGCGTCCCGTCCTTCATGACGGCGTCGAAGGTGACCGTCATGTCCAGGCGGTCGCCGGGCTTAATGTAATGCAGCTCCACCCGCTCCGTGGGCACCACCGTGGCCCTGTAGCCTGGCGGCACGTTCAGCTTTGCCGCGCCTGCGAAGGCCGCCCCCGCGCACACAGTCATTACCGCCGCGAATACCGCTATCCTGGTAGTTTTCATATATCCTCCCGGGAATCCTATTTTAGAGCTGTCCGCAGAAACACGGCCTTACGTTCACTCTCACTTATGATTACGCCCGCGGAGGAAAAGTATTACAAACGAAACCGCCGGGTTCCCCCGGCGGCTTAAACACGAACATCAATTGGGATCAACGTTCTCCCGCGGCGCGCAGGGCGGCGCGGGCCAGCAGGCGGGTAGAATCCAGCAGCGGCAGGGAGGTATCCCCGGGGCGCAGCAGCAGCGGGATCTCCGTGCAGCACATCCCGGCGCAGTCGCAGCCTTCGCCGTGCACACGCTCTATCACTTCCAGGAAATATTCGCGCGCCTCAGGCGTAACGCGCCCCTCCGTAAGCTCGCCGAATATGAAGGCGTTGATTCGCTCCCGCTCGGCCTGCGCCGGTATGCGGCACTCAAGGCCGGCCGCCGCGAGCCTGGCCGGGTACACCGGCCCCTCCATAAGGTAGCGCGTGCCTAGCAGCGCCATGCGCCGGCAGCCCAGTTTGCGCGCCTCGGCGGCCACCTCGTCGGCTATATGCAGCCAGGGCAACGGCGAGCGCCCGGCAAAATGGTCCATGGCCTGGTGTATGGTGTTGTCCGGCGTGATCAGGAAATCCGCGCCCGCGCCGGCCAGCACCCGCGCCGAGCCCAGCATCAGCTCCGCCACGCCGGCCCAGTCGCCCTTGTTTATATGGCGCATGTACTCCGCCAGCGGGTAGGTGTGCATGGTGACTTCCGGGTGAAAGGACTTCTCCCCGGTAAGAGCCGCGCCCTCGGTGCAGATGGTCTGGTAGCACAAAGCCGCCCCCGGCGCGCTGCAGCCCACTATGCCTATATGTTTGAACCCGTTTCGTTCGGCCATAACGCAATTCTACCAAACAAAACCGCCGGGATTGCCCGGCGGTCGTAACGACGCGCGCCGTTAAGGGTCAGGAGCGGCCCCCGCCCTTTACCGCGCGCAGCTCTATGTAGCCTCTTTTGCCCACCGGCTCAAGCTGTATGCGCGGGCTCGCGTCGCACCATTTGCGGCCGATGACCGCAGGGTCATACTTGTTCATGGCCTGCTGTACCGCCACAATGGCCTCGCAGTAGTTCTCTTCCTCAAACGGCTCGCCCTGGAACATCAGGTAGTCGGCGGCCGGCAGTTTTATAGTATCCAGGCCTTTGGGCACCGGCCCGCGGTAATTCAGGGCCACATCTACGCCCTGCACATAAACCGAGGTGCCGGCTTTCCTGAATTTTTCCGGCAGCCACAGCCCCATCGGCTCGCCGCTAAGCGACTTCATGCTCTTAAGCAGGCCCCAGATGTCGCAGCCCACTTCCTCGCAGTAAGCGAAATAATCCCGCGCCTTTTTACCGCGCTTGATCAGCATTTTGCGCTCCGGCTTATGCACCACCTGTATAAAGACGCTCCTGATATTTTTAGTGTTCATATAAGCACTCCTCATTTCCCTGAATTTCACTCCATAGGGGATAAAAAGCGTGACAGGGACGGGTTTACGGGCGTACTCTCCCGGATTGCAGCCGAACTCGCGCAAGAAAGCGCGCTGGTAGCCGTCTACGCTGCCGAACCCTAGGTCGAAGGCGACGTCCGTTACGCGGCAGCCCTCGTCGCGCAGCCGCAGGGCCGACCGCGACAGCTTAAGCCTGCGGATATAGTCCGCCGGCGTAAGCCCCGTGTACTGCCTGAAGAGCCGGTAGGCATACCACGGCGAAAACCCCGACGCGGCCGCCAGGGCGGCCAGGGTCAGTTCCCCGTCGAGATGCGCCTCAACGTGATCCTGCATGCGCTGCACCGCGTGAACCCGCTTGTCCATCTTTCTCTCCTATGCCCCAATGATATAAAGCCAGGCGGCGGCGCACTCGACCTATTTTGCTATTTTCTTGCCGATATTCTACCAAAACAAAACCGCCGGGCCTCCCCGGCGGCTTGCCGCGTCCCTTATCACGGCTTAAAGCCGCGGATGGGTTTGGGGTCGGGGGCGGTGTCCGGGGGCGGCTCCATCAGCGCTTTTATAGCGTCGAACACGCTTTTGAACTGCGCGTCGTATTTCTTCTCAAGGGCTTCCAGTTTACGGGCCAGGTCTTTGTGGGTATTCAGCAACTGGCGCAGGCGAACGAAGGCGCGCATGATCTGGATGTTAACTTGGCGGGCGCGCTTGCTTTTGAGGACGCTAGATAGCATTGATACGCCTTGCTCCATGAAAACCCTGGGGAGATACTTTGAATGAGTACCCCGCTTTAAGATGCCAAATTGGCATCTTAAAGAATCATACTCCGCCTGTGACAACTGGAACATGAAATCCGGCGGATTACGGCGCGGTTGAGATGCCCGGTAGCGACCTCATACAGTTCCGCCAGGTCCTTATCCAGCATAACCCTGTGCCCGCGGATAAGGAATATCTTCTGCTCGATAATTTCCAACGGGATGATCTCTTTCATATCGCCCCCTTGCCCACCAATATCCTAGCAGGTCATCCCGACAAGGGCGTGTCGCCCTCCCAAAACAAAACCGCCGGGGTCCCCCGGCGGCCTGGCAGGCGCAAATAGTCCTATAGTTAAGAACGTCCCCTATTCCCCGGCAAGAAAGCGGGCGGTGTTCACGTTGCGCAGCGTCATGGCCCTGTACAACTCCGACCCTATCAGCTTGTTCAATCTGCTCCTGGAATAGTTCTTTCTGTCCAGGTTCCAGATAACGGCCCCCTTAACGTAGCGCGAGTCCACCACTTCCCTGTTAAAAGGCAGCTTCGCCAGAATAGCAGCCTCATCCGCCCCCTCGAACAGGTACGCCACATCAGTACGCTGCTTGTCGTCATTGCTCCAGCCCGCAGGAATAGCCCTGGCAATGGCCCGCATCTGCGCCCGCGTTTTAACCAGCACAGCCACCTCGAACCCGAACTCGGCCTTAATAGCCGCTTCTATCTTCCCGCGTAAAACACCCGCCGCCCCCTTCCCCGAAAACATCACATTCCCCGAATTAATATACGACTCAACCTTATCAAACCCCAACCCCTCGAACAGCGCCCTCAGCCGTGGCATCGCCACCTTGCGCGCCGTCCCGACATTAACCCCTCTCAAAAGCGCAACGTATTCCATAGCCTCATTCTACCAAAACAAAACCGCCGGGCTTCCCCGGCGGTTTAAGCGCGAACATCAATTAGTCATCTAGTAATCAGCGTCCCTTCTTCCCCCTTTTCGCATCTAAAGCAATACAATACCTAAAGTATCTTTCTGTTTCCTCGGCCTTTTCCACCGCACTTGCAGTTCCCAAATCCTTGCCATGCTCCCAGAATTTTCTATACACATACTCTCGGACATCTTTTGCTCCCACAGATTTATCATTGATATATTTCAGGTTACGGCATAAGTCTCGAGTACCATTAGAGAGTGGCGCGCTATAGGAACAGGTCCCGGAATCGAAAACTTTCTTAGCATCCTCATCATAATCCGCAATCTCCAGAAATCGCGCACACATTGCCTCCGTCAATACACATGTAGCAAGATTCAATTTCCCTCCAGCCTCATAGGCATCAACAATTCCACGACCAGCCATACTATGCCCAGAGGATTTGTACTCACCATAATGCAACGCACCACGCAATGGCAGTCCATATTCAAACATCCGCTCCATCAAGTCTTGGGCCACAGCAAGCACCACAAAATAATGCGCGACCTGAAACTCTTTGCTTTTTAGACCTGGCTCCAGTGTAAACACGATAGTATCGGAGAACACCAGCCGTTTCATACTTGAGAGCACTTCTATAACCAATTTCTCGGCATCGGCACCTTCAATGTCCGGGAAGAGTTTTTTATAAAAGTCCGCCTCAGGATTTTCTATCTTTTTTATAAAGTCTAAAACCTCATCCTGCACTGCCTCATCGGTATTGTTTTTTAAAAAGCTCTTGTACCCCAATATATCAAAAAAACCAATATAACCTTTCATCTCTATTCTCCTGGATTTCAATTAGTCATCTAGTAATCAGCGTCCCCTATCTCCTGTTTCTCGGGGTGGGACCAACGCTTTTTCAGATCTAGATTTATACTCAGCCAACACGTTAGACCTAATAGCCAACTCACTAAGTGTTTTATGCTTTTTATCGAGCGGAAGGCGATTCGGGACTTTTCTATCAAAGATATCACCAAGCATTCCGTTCATTAACTCTATTCTATAGTCAAATAAATAAGACTGCAAATCCATAGCCTTTTCCGAAACATGCAAACTTTCGGCTGCAAACGTTGCGCGGAGTTCTGGGTCACTAAATGCCTCTATTCTAACCATCCCCCATTTAGCAATAAACGATTGCGCCAGTTTATCCAGATCTTCAACCACGAAATGAATGTATTTTCTAAGGTGGTCATACTCTAACACTGCCATCTCATTTGATTCTATAGAAAGGTACAGATTGCCTGACCCATTCCATATTTTCAGTGTAACATCGTGCAGCTTTTGCATTATCTCATTTTTATCAAATCTGAATAACTGCGGATTCTTTACATGTAAATCCAGTTTTCCAGGCAAGAATGCATATCCCGAGTATATCTCTCCGAGGATTCCAGAAAACTCTGATACTGCAGAGTTTATATCCCGAAAAGCATCTATCTGCAAAGACTTACGTGTTTCTTCTTTTAGCGCTAGAATGCTATCACCTCTAGTTTTATGTAGGTGAACAAACCCAATAATTAAAGCCAGAATCCATCCAACAAAGGTAGTTAAGCTGTTAAGCAAGTCAGTTAGCCCTAAATTGCTTTTTGAATACAAGTATATAATCCCAAGAATATAACCAATGCTGACAACAACACCAAGAATAATCGTATAGTTTTTCTTCATAAGTTAACAATCGTTCAATCCACCTAACTATCCGCCCACCTAACTTGTGCTGGGAAGCTAGGAAGCAACGGCATATCCCCTTCTATCCACCCCTCAGTAGCATATTTTTACCGATAGAAATGCAGCCTTTCCCATGCCGCTACAATCCCCTGGATTTCTTGTTCCGCAAGCGGCAATAGGCGAAATCTTACCCGTATACCTCTCTTAAGATTCTCCAGAAACTCACTAGAACGCCCATTCATTAGTGAATTAATGAATACGAGTATAAGCTGTGCCCGTTGGATGGGCAGAATTGGCTGCCGATATAATTCCCACATAGAATTAATTCCCACCACTAAAGCTGTGGCTTGATCACAGTATTGCTTCCCGAGCCTTTCAACCACCAGACTGAACGGCACGCCTGGACGCCACTTTGCTGTCTTAGCGGCTTGGGAAACGATATCGGGCCCAATTGTAACATGGGAGTAGTTTGCTATCACCAGGCTTAGAGTGGCAGCATTATATTCCTCTCGAGACAACTTGTCTCTTTGAGCGCATACAATCAAGACAACCTGGGTCCAAACCCCAGCGATTCCAAATTCACTCATTGCTAAAGAACGCAACCGCTCATCTTCTGAATATAGCAAGCCACCAAGTTCTTTAGCGATGAACATGCTATCCAAAAATGACTTGCCGATTACTTCTTCCAAATCACGAAGCCGATTAGCCTTATCATCCAGGGCTGCCGTTGCGGGAAATACATCACAGCTTCGTTTAGCCCAATCTAATAATGCCTCAAGTTTTCGGATATTTTCTTTTACCCGTTCCGGATCATGTTGATGACGTAGCAACCTGCCATTCTCGGATGTTACGGTCATTGCTATGGGAAAAGTTTTTAAATCTTTAACTATTTCCACAAGGGCATCTATTGTAGACTGGGCAATAGCTGGCTTGCCAAAACAATTAGCAACAACATCCCCCATTTTTAACTCTGCAAGAGTAAACAGGGCCAAGATATCGCATACGAGCCTAGTAGGCTTACTTAAATTAGAAAGCGCGGTGGCACGCTCTTCGGCTGTTCCCATACAGCACTGTACGCCCAGGCCTGAGGCTGCTGTCAGACCAAGCCATACTTCCCATATATTCTTCCCGGAAAGCGTGGAGAATCCACCGATAGTTAGATTCCGGGCTTTATATAAATCGACTATACTTTGAATTCTGGTGTTTTGTTGTTCCAATTGAGAGATAATCAGCCGAAGGGCGTCAGAAACCCCGTCGGCCGCCTGCGGGAGTTTCACATTAATCCTCACCATACTGTTATTGTCAGGAAATAATTGATTAAAGTTTGTCCAGCTTTCTTGAAAAGCATAAACATATTTGTTTTTAATCTCTTCAATCCGGATGTTCTCAGCTTTAAGCGAAATTTGCTCCCCAACCTTTTTCCCCATCAACAGTTTTCCCAACGGGCTTTGCGGGCTTATTTCTCCCCGCCCATACTGGGCCCTATTTTCTACTACATGCCAGTTTTTTTCACCTGATTCATTTTTCACCAAAACGGCGGTATCCACGGCCACTTCCTGGGTTTGTTGAAAATCCTCATCCGGCTTGTTACGTCGCAGAAAAATCCCGATATATTTTAGATGTGCATCGTCTTTTGAATAATGCTTCCTGCGAATCTCATACATTATCTCGAGTGCTTTCATGAACGAATTGCGTTCGAGATATAAATTGGCTAGAAATGCGCCATCCGACAATGAAAGAAGACTTATATCGACTTCAGAATCAAGAAACCGATCCACTTCCGCAAAGTCGGTTTTTCGGTAGTTAATTAAGGCCAATCGCAACTTTATCGATATACTATCTGGATAATTATTTAGGCTTTCCTGACAAATTTGCTGTGCTCTATCCAGATTCCCAACGTCCTCATAAATTGATGAAGCAATCTCGACCACATATTCCGGCGGCTTATATTGTTTTAATGCTTTCTCACATAATTCCAAGGCTTTACCATGTTTCCCCGATTGGTAAAGAGCCAAAATCAGATTTTTTATCCCGGGATGCATAATTGCATTCCCGACGCACTGCTCATACAACGATATAGAATAATCCCATTCCCCGACAGAA
This sequence comes from Elusimicrobia bacterium GWC2_64_44, assembly GCA_001799845.1. Lineage (GTDB taxonomy): Bacteria > Elusimicrobiota > Elusimicrobia > Elusimicrobiales > UBA9959 > UBA9959. The sequence continues at coordinate 92,550 of MGUG01000013.1, forward strand.
TAAAATTCATCCGCCAAGGCCTGCACGACAACTGGGTGAGTAGAAGCTTTCAGAAACTGGTTAGCTTTTAGAAGAATCTCCAATTTCTCATCCGGCTTATTGGCACATTTAGAAAGAATAATTAGGGAATATATATCTTCCGGGTTCTTACTAATATTTTCTTTCGCTATGTTTTCTGCTTCAGCAGACCTATCCGCAGCGAGATACACCTGCATCAAGAGTTCTCGCGCGGAGTCAACTAACTTAGGGTTATTATCCTCAACAACTTTTTTAAGAAGGGTTATAGACGCATCTTTTTTGTTTTGCCTCGCCATAACCTCCGCCAGCATAATTGTTGCTTCTGGCATTAGTGGATTGTTTTGTATTTTTTCCAGCAACTTACCGGCTAATGGGTAATCCCCAGTTTCATACGCCAAAAACGCCTGCCGCTTTATATAATCGGGATTCTCCGGGTCCAATTCTACGAGCAACTCTATATCTTTGGAGCTGCCAGAGACATCGTTTAAAACTCTCTTCGCCAGACTTCGATTGGCCAGCCAAGAAATCTTCGCTTTTTTGTGAGCTGGCTCTGATAGCGTCTCCCATGCCGAAGCGTATAGATCAACAGCCCTTTTAACTGCTGGTTTTTGATTTTCCGAAATCCTAAACCAAAAGACCAACTCCCCTTGCGCAATTTCATTTATCAACGCTGTTGCAACCGCAGCCTGTAAATCGGGGGATTTTTCGGAATCTTTTTCTAGGGCGATTTCCATCCATTCTCGCGCGACGCCGAACATCTTTCTATCTCTGGCCGCAAAACCGAGCGCATGTGCGACCTCAGGATTATCTCGATATGGATTAGGAATTCTATCCAGAACACTCTCGAAAGAATCGTCTGCCGGCAACAGTCGAATCAACAGTGCGTACGCATGACAGTTTGCCGGATTTTTGCTTAAAGCCTTGTTTGTTAACGCCAACGCCTCAGTTGACTGCCCCAGCAAATAATGCCCAAAAGCTCTATTACATAGGGCTTTATCGTCTTCGGTGTTGTATTGAAAAGCTTCCAGATAACACTTAGCAGCCGCACATTCATTGCCCAATGACAGCTCCGCCATCCCAAGATTTGTGAGCACACGATATTTTTCGAGTGGTTGTGCCTTACTCCATATCTTATTTTTTAGGTCGTTATAATACTTAAGTGCGGCAGCCGGTTCGTGCTGTTTTATCAAATCCCGCCCCCAATCAATCCGTTCATTGTTGTCGTTAAATGCTACGCCAACACGCGATTCCACCTGCGCAACTTTTTGCCCGATATCATTTAAAGTTGTTTCTTGTCGGGCATGCGAATCTATTAGACATTGCTCAAATGCATCCATCTTTTTTGCAATATGAGCATTGGTAACAATTTCCGGAAAATGTTTGCTTAAAAGATTCGGATAATCATGCAGTTTCAAAACGATGTCATCCCAGAAGAAGACGTTAACAGAAAATAGGCCTTGCGACTTGTGCTCCTCTGATATTTTTCTTATAACTTCTTGTATTTTCGCATCCCGCACCCCAGAAGTCGCTATCACATACTCCGAAAGCGCAGGCTTAAAATCTTTTGCTTTTCCGACTTCCTCTTTGACTTCAACTTCAGTAAGTGTTTTATCTGCATAGTTATCTTTGCCTTTGCACTGAACTCCTGCCAGCTTTACACCTTTGCCTGGACAGCCATAAACATCGACACCTTGCTGAGACTGCCCCTGTCTACCGTTCTGGCAGGTGTTAGGATCTGCCCAAATCTGTGACCACAAATCGCAACAAAGCTTCTCAAAATCCTGCCAATTCGAGGGAGGAGGGATTTGCATACTAGATGTTTGCATAATTTACTCTCGACTTGTTAACAAAGCATACAATTGTAAACTTTGAGATTTCTAAATATTACGGTGCAGGGAGGGACCGGTGATAACTAAACAATTATTTATCCCCCATCTCTATTCTATCAAAACAAAACCACCGGGCTTCCCCGGCGGATTTTGTGATGTTAGAGGTTAAAATTTAAACTTCATACCTCCAAATGCGGTCACACTCGCTTTTCCTTTTTCTACTCCAAAGGAAAAACCGCCTGCTGAAACTGAGGCTTTCAGCCCCGCTGGAGTAATTTTTATTTCTGTTTGATGACCACTGCCAGTGTGGATAAAGGACCCACTGGGTTTTCCATTCTGGATCTCGATACGGAACTTACCATTGCCGATCCCAGTCGACTCAATTGCTCCCTGTAGCTTACCGTTTGCGGAAACGGAGAGCATGGCTTTATGGTTGTCTCCAGACAGCGTGATACCAGTTGCGGGGATGCTACCCCTTACCAGGGTCGCGGCATTTCCATCAAAGTTAACTTCAAGTTTACCTGAAGCGTCTCTGTAAGTGCCGTTGTACGTTCCGTCACTTTTCGCATTTATCTGGAACGTGTGGTTATCTCCGGAGTGGAGGAAACTGCCCTCCATCTTCCCATCGACCAGTTGTACCCCTGCGGATGCGTTACTTGAAAAGTTTGAAATAACGCCCGCGGCCAACTTACCTGTTGCCGGATCCATAGACGCCTTCGCGTAATGATGGTCCCCAGAGTGCTCTAACGTGTACTTATTATTTTCTTCTGCCATGGAATTTCTCCTGTATATTTTCGCTTAAGGCGGCTGGGCGGGCTTCCCAAGACGCTTATGCGTTAAAGGCAACAAACTAAAGCCCTTTGCCTTGCTTTAAAAATAGGCCTACCCCGCCAGAAGAAACACTTGTTGCTGGGGCAGGCCCACATTTATTAGATTACGACCGTAAGGCCGCAACCTACACAGTATGCCTGACCAGTTTTACCCTTCTCGATAAGATGATGCTTACCGCAAGCTGGGCAAAACTTGGCAATTATACGTATAATTATGTTTGCCATTATTTCTCCTCCTTTTCGTTGTAATCGGCCGGAGAAAAAATGTAATATTGAATTGCTGGGAGAATATTACATTTCTCTCTTGGGCCAGATTAAAATTTGCGTTTTAATCTGGCCTGACGTTTTTAGCAACGACGCTTTTACTAAACACTCAACACTCACCTCCTTTTCGCCTCCCCCGTAAACGACAGAGCGAGGGCACTGTCACAGCGTGGCCCTCGCTCCAATAAAGTTGCGATATGATATGTGTTCTCAGGTCATACGGGGGCGATTTTTATCGTCACTCTTCAGATCCGAGCTACATCAACAAGGCCACTGCCTATACTATACTAGACGCTCACCTATCTACCATACGTTGTGCCTATTACGACCCTCACCACTATTAGTAGTAGTGATGATATTTTACACCATGTTCTGTTTTTGACGCAATCTTTTTCTGTTTTCTCATTGGGAAAAATAATATTTGACATAAATCCTAATTCGAGTATTTATGGGCTACCTGGGTGGTTTATGGGGCAGACACAGTACATGAACTACCACGCACCTAGCGGCCGCTGGCAAGTGTAACTCTCCGGGCTGGACTCGAACCTGCACGACAAAATAATACCCGGGCTGCGCCGTGAGGCGCAACCCGGGTGGCAAAAGCAAGCAAGCTTACCGAGAGCTGCGTTGGATCAGAGTTTTATCTCTACTTCAACGCCGCTGGGGAGGTCGAGCTTCATCAGCTCGTCCACCGTTTT
>MGUG01000014.1 GCA_001799845.1 Elusimicrobia bacterium GWC2_64_44
GTTGTCGCTCCAGCCGTGCTCGTCGTCGCCGATGAGGCGGCGCAGCGGGTCGGAGGAGAGGGTGGTCTTGCCGGTGCCGGACAGGCCGAAGAAGATGGCCGTGTCTTCGTTCTTGCCCACGTTGGCCGAGCAGTGCATGGGCATCACGCCCTTGAGCGGCAGCAGGTAGTTCATCACGGAGAAGACTGACTTCTTGATCTCGCCGGCGTAGGCGGTGCCGCCTATCAGGATGACCTTGCGCTTGAAGTTGAGCAGGATGAACGCGGCGCCGCGGGTGCCGTCCACCTGTGGCAGGGCGTGGAAGCCGGGCACGTTAATGACGGTGAAATCGGGCGCGAAGCCGGCGAGCTCGGCGGCCGGCGGTTCGATGAACATGTGGCCGGAGAACAGGCTGTGCCAGGCGAGCTCGGTGTAGACGCGCACGCTCAGGCGGTTCTTGGGGTCGCTCCCGGCGTAGCAGTCGCGCTGGTAGAGCTCTTTGTCGGCCAGGTAGTTCTGCACCTTGGAGTAAAGCCTGTCGAAGGTGGCCTCGTCCATGGCGGCGTTGTTCTCCCACCAGACGTGCTTTTCGCTCGACGGCTCCTTCACCACGAACTTGTCGTTAGCGGAGCGGGCGGTATGCTTGCCGGTGCGGGCGCACAGCGCGCCGCCGGCGGTGATCTCCGCCTCTTTTTTGGCTACCGCATGCTCGTAGATGGCGGCGCCGGACAGGTTCTTGTAAATGGTCTTGGAAGTATTTATTTCGTTCATTACGGGTCTCTCTTTGGTCTCTAACATGGTCTCTCCTCCTAATCCAGGATCTTGCGTATGCGGCTCACGCCTTCGACGATGTCAGCCTCGGCGCCGCAGTAGCTCAGGCGCAGATGGCCTTCGAGGCCGAACTCTATGCCGGGCACGGCCACCACCATGGCATCAGCCAGCAGCAGCTCGGAAAGCTTCTTGGAATCCGGCTCGTAGGCGCTGAAATCGGCGAAGCTGTAGAAAGTGCCCTGCGGCTTGTGCAGCTTCACTTTTTTGAGCTTCGCGAGCTCGGCCACCATCACGTCGCGCTTCTTCTGCAGGCTTTCGCGCAGCGTCTCCACGAAGCCGCTGCCTTCGCGCAGCGCGCCGGCGGCGGCCGCCTGGCTGAGCGCCGACGGGCAGGACGACACCTGCGCCTGCACCTTTATCATGGCCTGCGTCAGGGCTTCGTTCGCGACGCTCCAGCCTATGCGGTAGCCGGTCATCGAGAAGGTCTTGGAGACGCCGTTGATGGAAACTATGGGCGACTCGTTCAGCGGTTTCTTGGAGAAGGAGTAGGCCGACGGGGCTTTGAGCCCGTCGAAGACCAGGCGGTTGTAGATGTCGTCCATCAGCAGGTAAACGCCGCGGTCCTCGCAGACCTCCACCATGCGGCGCACGAACTCCTCCGGGTACACCTGGCCGGAAGGGTTATTGGGGCTGTTGAGCAGGATGGCCTTGGTGCGGCTGGTGATGTGGGCCTCGATGTCCGCGGCCTTGGCCAGCAGCCCGCCGTCGCGCGGGCGCACTATGACTGGGTTGCCGTAGGCCAGGCGCACCATCTCGGGGTAGCTCACCCAGTACGGGGCCGGGAAGATAACCTCGTCGCCGGGGTCTATGACAGAAACCAGGAAATTGTAGATGGCCTGTTTGGCGCCGGAGGCCACCACTATGTTCTTCGGGCCCGGCTTCACGCCGTAGTACTGCTCGGTGTAGGCGGCTATCTCTTTCTTCAGGGCGGCCGTGCCGGACGTCGGGGTATAGCGCACGAAGCCGGCGTCGAGCATCTTGCCGCTCTCTTCCAGCGCGCCGCGGGGTATTTTTTCCTCGGGCTCGCCGCCTCCCAGGTGGATGACGGGTTTGCCCTCGGCTTTGAGGTTATTGGCTACTTCGTTGAGCTTAAGGGTGGCCGACTGGCCGAGGGACAAGGCTAATCTGCTGAGGTTCATGGGCGTGTCAGGGGCCTGGGCCCCTCCTCCAGATTAAATGAGCGAAAAAAGAAGACAGGCGCGGGCGGGAATCGAACCCGCGAATAGCAGTTTTGCAGACTGCCGCCTTACCACTTGGCCACCGCGCCGTGTAAAAATATCTTATCAAATTATGGCCCGGGAGTTAAGCGCCGGAGGTTATTTTTGATATGATAAAACCCGCATGAAGAAGAAGAAATGCCCCAAGTGCGGCTATGAAAGCAAGCGGGACGCGGAGTACTGCGGCCTCTGCTACGAGCCCTTCAATAAGAAACCCGCGGCCGGAGAGCCGTCGCCGGCCAGGCCGCCGGAGTTCCCGCCGCACTCGGAGCCGGCAGCCGCCCCGCTGCCGCCGCTGCTGAAGGCCGTTTTCCTGCTGCTGGGCCTCGCTGCCGTCGGGTTCCTGCTGCCTTCCCTGCCCCCCATGCACCCAGGCGCGTTCAGCGCCGGTCCAGTGAACCACTTTCAGGCCAAGACCGACGCGGCGGAACAGCTGCTGGCGGGGCTGGCGCGGGACAGGGAAACGCTGCTGGCCGACATAGCCGCCGCGCCCCCGGACCCCGAGGGCTTCGGCCTGGACGGCAAGTACACCGCGAGGATGGTGAAGCTGGAAGAGGACTACGCCGCGGGGATCAACGCGCTGGGGCTGCCCTGCCCCACCTGCGTCGACGAGAAAAAGGACGCCGCCTACCTGGCCTGGACCGCCGACTTCGCCCGGCGCGAGAACGAAGCCTCGCAGAATTTCAGCGGCCGCTACCAGCAGCACATCCAGACGGCTTTAAGCGGAAAATAGCTGGCGGCGTCAGCCGCCGCAATGCGCCTGCTTCAGGAGCTGCTCGGCCTTCTCGTAGCTCATCTTCCTGTCCAGCAGCTCCGAAAAAGTGATCTGCTCCACCTTCAGCGCCGTTTCCAGCATGAGCCCGTATTTAAAATCCTCCAGGTCCGGGCTGCTGGCCGCGGTGCAGGCGTCCGCAGGCGAGAAATCGGTGGTCAGCCCGGCGACGCGCGCGGAGTAGCCGCGTATCTCCCAGTCTTCCCTGAAAAGGTAGGTAAGCGTCTGGAACCGGCGGCGGGCCTGGTCGCGCGCCGCGGCGCCGGCTATCTCGGAGCTCAGCTTGCGGAAGTCCCGCCCGCCCGGCTCGGCGCGGGCGTCGCCCTTGGCGAAGTCGGCCGAGGCCAGGAAGATGGCGCCGTGAAAAGGGTTCATGCGCGAATAGGTCCCGCTCATCAGCGGCGTGAAGAGCAGGAATTCCCAGCGGCTCGCGGGCACTATCACCTCGAAGCTGTCGGTCTCTTTGAAAAGCTCCGACGCCGCTATTTTTTCATAGGCCGCGTCCAGGCTGGCCTCGGTGGAAGGCGGCAGCGCGCCGTGCGCGCGCAGCGTGAAGCATTTGTAGGCCAGGCTCTTGCTGAAATAGAGCTCCGGCTTGGCCAGCAGCACCAGGTAGCAGAAGAGGAGTCCGGCCAGCAGCGTAAAAAATTTTTTCATAAATCCCCCACGGATCCGCAAAGTGACGCTTCGCCGCCAGAAAGCGGCCCGCCTATATTCTACAGTTAAGGGCCGCCGAGGTAAAGCCCCGGCGGCCCCAAACTATGTACCGGACCGCGCTCAGGCCCAGTCTTCGCTCTTGATGCCGCCCTGTATGCCGATGACTACGCTCTTCACCGGCACCTTGCGCGCGGAGGCCGCCGCGGCCTGTTTCACCAGGGCCAGCAGCCCGCCGCAGCAGGGCACTTCCATGGTGACCACGGTCAGCGTGTTCACCTTGGCGTCCTCGATGAGCCCCTGCAATTTCTCGAGGTAGAGTTCCTGCCCGTCGTCGAGCTTGGGGCAGGCTATCACTATGGCCTTGCCCTTGATGAAGTCGTTGTGGAAGTTGCCGTAGGCGAAGGCGGTGCAGTCCGCCGCCACCACCACGTCGGCCTTCTGGAAGTACGGGGCCATCGGGGAGGCCAGGTGCAGCTGCACGGGCCACTGCCGCAGCTGGGACTTCGCGGCGGGATCCGCGCCGTCGTCGGCGCACTCGCCGCGCAAGTCCATGGTCCGGCCGCCGGGGCAGCCGCAGGGCTCGTGCCCGCCGTGCTTATGCTCTTTGTGCTCTTTATGCGCCATATCTTCCTCCAGGGGGTTGGGCAAATTGTGCTTTTTCAGGTAATCGACACCTTGCTTCAGGAAAGCTTTCTGGCCGTGGTCCCGCAGGTGGCTCAGGTGGGCCTTGATGGTGTTGGGGCCGTGCTTGACCATACCCGCCATCACCTTATCCTCGTCGTAGGGCTCGGCCAGGCGCTCCTCTATCTTTATGGCGCCCTGCGGGCATTCACCTATGCAGGCGCCGAGGCCGTCGCAGAGCAGGTCGCTGATCAGCCGGGCTTTGCCGTCTATCACCTGCAGTGCGCCTTCGTGACAGCCGGTCACGCAATTGCCGCAGCCGTCGCACTTACGCTCGTCTATCTTCACCATCTGGCGCTTGGTCTTCATAGCAGGTCCTTCACCGTGATAGCGTCTATCTCCGCGAGCAGCCGGGTTTCCACCGCGGCCATCTTATGGCGCAGCAGGCAGGCGCCGTGGTGCTGGCAGAGCTTTTTGTCGAAAAGGCAGTCATTGAGCTTCATCGGCCCCTGCAGCACCGCCACCAGATCGCTCAGGCGGATGTTCTGGGGGGTGCGGGCCAGCGCGAAGCCGCCGCCCTTGCCCTTGACGGCCTGCAGTATGCCCGCTTTATGCAGTTTCTGCAGGGTCTTGCGCAGAAAGGGGCGGCTGACGCCCACTGAGGCTTCCATCTGCGCCACCGAAACGGTGGGTTTATTGGCCCTGGCCATGAAGACCAGCGCCCGCGCCGCGTAATCTACGTCCCTGTTTATCAATTTCATAATGTTTATTAATGATACCACAATAGTATCCTTCTGTCAAGGGCTTTCCGTGGCCCACCTTTTCGCCAGAGACGGTTTTCTTTGGTAGAATAAACTATATGAAACTGCTGCTACCCCTCCTTTTACTGCTCTCTCCCGGCCTATGCCGGGCGGACATCTTCATCCTGAAAGACGGCGCCAGACTGGAAGGCGAAGTCACCGGCGAGATGGAAGGCGTGGTCATGGTGAAGACCAAGTACGGCTCGCTCACCATCAACCGGGCCGATATACAGGAGCAGCAGGCAGCCCAGCCGGCCCCGGCCCCGCTGCCGGCGGCCCCGGTGGAGATCTCTACCGCGCAGCCCGCGCAGGTGGAGGTATCCACGGCCCAGCCGGCGCAGGTTGAGGTCTCCACGCAGGCCGCAGCGGTGGAACTTTCCACGGCGGCGCCTGAGGCAGTTGTGGCCGCGGCCCCCAAACTTACCTTCCAGACCGTACAGGTCAGCACGGACGTGCGCCTGCTGGTCTACTCCGAGAACGGGGTCATAGTAGCCACCGAGAACTACAACGCCGAAGGCGCGCTGACCGGCCTCGAGGGCCTGATGGCCGACGGCACCTACACGGAATATTACCCCGAAGGCGCGCTGAAGACCGTGCGCACCATGATGGGCGGCAAGGCCAACGGCACGCTGAAGTCCTTCTACCCCTCCGGCGGCACGCAGGCCGAGGCTTATTATTTCGTAGGCGGCCGCGAAGGGCAGTTCAAATATTACACCGAGGAAGGCCGGCCGCTGCTGCAGGCCGAGTACAAGAACGACAAGCTCAACGGTTGGAAGAAGGAATACGGCCCCGACGGCGCGCTGGCGTCCGAGGCCTACTACATCGACGGCCGGCCGTCGGCGCCTCCCGGCGCGCAGGCCGCCACCGCGGCGGCGGCCGAGCTGGCCGGCGGCCAGGATTCCCAGGTAACCGTGCGCACCATCCGCCTTACCCGGGGCGAGCGCTTCGAGTTCCGCCTTAACGGCAAGCACGTGGGCCGCGCGCGCCTGGACAAGGACTATAACCTGATAGAGCTGGAAGGCAAGCTGCCCGACGGCAACGTGAAGGCCTACTCCAAGGACGGCCGCCTGCAGAAGGAGTTCATCTTCGAGGGCCGGGAGCTCAAGGGCCTGCGAGTCTACGAGGACGGCGGCCCGCTGCAGGCCGAATACACCTACGTCAAGGACAAGGCGATAAAGAAGTAAGCCGCGCCCCGCGACAAAAAAAGGCCGCCCGGAAAACCGGACGGCCTTTTTCATTACTTCGCTGTAAAAACTGGGCCCAGTAGGACTTGAACCTACGACCCAGCGATTATGAGTCGCTTGCTCTAACCAACTGAGCTATGGGCCCTTAAATCCATTGGTGACTGAATAATCATTCTACCAATTTCGCGGCCCCGTTGCCACTCCCGGGCAACCTCGGCACCCTTGTTCATTTCCATCACGAGATCCCCCTTGAGCGTCTATGCCGCCGGTTATCAGGACTTTTTCGCTGTGCTGTTAGCCGCGGCGGAAGACGCGCTGGGCTTGGCGGCGGAAGCGGCCGCGGGAAGGGCCGCGACGGCAGGCTGCGGCTTGGAGTCGGAAGAAGAAGCGCCGGCGGAAACCGCGGGCGCCTTGGCCTGCCCTGCGGCCGCGGCCTTCACGCCCGCCACGGCGGTCGTGGCTTTCACCACTTCCTTCCCCTCAGCCAGGTCTTCGGCGCAGATGGCGGCGAGATTGCCGTTGAAATCTATCATCACCGTCTCGGCCTTCGCCGCTCCGGCCGCCGCCGCTATCAGTATCAAGGTGAACAGCATCTTTTTCATATTCTTTTCCGGTCCTCACCCGGAACAGAACATTTTTTATGCCAGGCGACTAGCGACAGCCAGCTTTGATACTGAACCAGTCCATATTCAAGGCCTGGGACACTATCAGGTTATGCTCACTTGAAAATATTTTATTTCACCTGAAAAGGAAAAACCGGCCATGGGCCGGATTTTAATAGTTTTAGTGCGGTTTTAAGACCAGCCCGGAAGTTCAGCGCAAAAAGAACCCGGGACGGATACAATTTTCAACGCGGTCGCTTAATTCCCGCGCAGAGACTCTATCGGGTTTACGGCCGCGGCTTTCAAGGCTGGCCAGAAACCGAACAGCAGGCCGCTGACTCCCATCAGGACAAAGCCGTAAAACACAGAGCCCGCAGTAAAGGCCGGCTCCATCTTCATGAGGCTAGCCAGTTTGTATACCGCCGCCACGCCCGCAACAGCGCCGGCCAGCCCGCCGGCCGCGTACAGAATGAACGATTCCATCAGGAACTGCGCCGCTATGTCCCTGCGCCGCGCGCCCAGCGCCTTGCGCAGGCCTATTTCGGCGCGCCGCTCCCCCACGCTCAACAGCATGGTGCTTACCACAGCCAAGCCGCCAAGCAAGATCGGAATGGCGGTTACCGCCAGCAGGAAGATCTTAAAGAAATTATTAGTGCGCTTCATCGCGTCCAGGAAGAATTTCGCCTGGTGAACTGTGAATTTTTTTTGCGCCTCCAGACCGGGTCCGGCCTCTCCGTTCAAGAGCTTTGAAAGTTCCGCCGCTGCGGCGGCCACGTTCTCTTCCCGGTCTATCCTAACCTCGAACAGTCTGGGCGTCCTGTCCGTTAAACCGCAGTTCTCCCCGGCCCCAGGCTGTATGACCACGCCGCGCGACGAATTAAGGCCCCTGGTCTCCTCCAGGTCCACGCCTTCTATGACCCCTGTCACCGTGAACTCTTTGCCGCCTATTTTAAGGCGGCGTCCCGGGGCGGACCCCTCGGCGCCGAACAGTTCCCGCGCGGTTTTGTACGTCAGCAAAGCCGCGTCGCGGTCGGCCTCGTCCGCCGCGAAAAGCCTCCCGGCGACTTCGCCGCTGTAGCTCGCCCTCATCCGGTTGGCGCTTATCTCGTAAACAGGCGCCGCGGTTTTATTATCTCCAGCGGCCACCGCGCCCCACGAGGCGACGGAGACTCCTACCGCCTCCACATTAGGGACCTTTTCCGCGATACGGCCCGCGTCCCCGAACGAAAGGCCGGCCGTCTTCGCCGCGGGGTAAACGCTGATCACGCGCGGGTCGATAGCGTCCAGGCGGCCGAAAACTTTCTTGCGAAAGCTCCCGGTAAGGCCCAGCACCGCCGTAACCGCGCCTATGCCTATAGAGAAGCAGGCGAAGATAAGCAGGCTGCGCAGCTTGTTGCGGCGCATACAGCCAAGGGTCGCCAGCGCCTGCCGTTTAAAAGTCCGGACCGAAAAGTAACTGACGGGCCGGGGCAGCCGCAGCGGTTCCGCGGCGGCGGAGGCGGCGGCGGTCCCGAGGCTATCAGCGGCTATCCGCCCCCCCTCTATCTTTATCACGCGGTTTGCGCGCGCCGCCACTGCCGGGTCATGAGTGATCAGGATGACGGTAATACCCTTTTTATGCATTTTCTCAAAAACCAAAAGTATTTCATCGCGAAGCAGGCCGTCCAGATTGCCGGTGGGTTCATCGGCTAATATGACGCGCGGGTTGTTTACCAGGGCCCGGGCTATCGCCATCCGCTGCTGCTGCCCGCCGGAAAGCTCGCCCGGGCGGTGATTGCGCCTGCCCGCCAGCTCTACCTGCGCCAGGCATTCCCGCGGATCCCGGCCTCCGGAAACGCCCGAATAGGCCAGGGGCAGCGCAACGTTCTCCTCCGCCGTAAGCTCCGGCAGGGCGTGAAAATTCTGAAAGACGAAACCGATAAGCCTGGAGCGCAGGGCGGAGAGCCCGGCGTCTTTCATGTCCGAGGTTTTATGCCCGGAGCAGTAATACTCCCCGGAGTCCGGCTGGTCAAGCAAACCGAGTATGTTTAATAAGGTCGATTTGCCGCTGCCCGAGGGGCCGGTAATGGCCACGAATTCACCCTGGGCGATCTCGAGCGAAATTCCGTCCAGGGCGGTTACCTCCCCGTCCCTGGTCTTATATTTTTTAGTGACTCCCGCAAGTTGTATCAATGGTTTCATGGGAGCATCTCCGTTCCCGACTATTTTATCTTTTTAAACTCAAATCTTTTCAGCCAGGAAACACGCTATCCCTGCCGCCAGGAAAGCCGCTATCACGAAAGATAATCCGGATGAAAACAAATATTTATATATTTCCATAGTCTTTCAAAACCGTCCCGGAATTGCCGTTCCGCGCTGCCATTTCTGGCACGGCGCGGAACGGGACCGGATATTTGCCGCTTACATCCACTTGCAGGAATCCACTATGATGTCCTGGCAGTCCTGCTTGCATCCGGGATCGCAAACCATCTTGCACACAGTTTTGGTTATAGCCGTGCAGACCCACTGGGCTACGCCTTTGTCGGAAGAAAAGCCCGGCAGACGGTAAACCTTGTAGCCGCCGTATACGAATTCATACTTCTGCTCCGGGGTCGCCTTTAGAAGGAACTTTTCAAGGGCGGTTTTCAGCTCGGCGTCGCCTTTTGCTTCGGAGTAAGCTATCGCGCTTTTAACAGAGGCGTCCAGTACGGACATCATGCGCGGGTTGAAAAAATCTTTCCCTTTAACCGGCTCCGGCTTTATTTCGGCGGCCGCAAGCGGAGAGTTCTCCTGCGCCTGGGCAAGCATCTGGGCAAACCCAGGCGAGTTGCCGCCGCCGTCAAAATTGACCTTTATCTCCTGGGCCCCGGCCACGGAAGCAGCCGCCATCACCGCGAACACCGCTACAAGCATATTACTCTTTTTCATTTTTTTTCCTCGTCTCTATTTCGTTTACCGCGTATGCCAGCTATAGATCATTTTTTATGCCATATACACCAAAAGTCAGCTCTCCACGCCATTACGGCATTAACCCCGGTATTTACCCGAAGAACAAGCTCTGGCAGTCCGCTCTAAAAAACGGACTCCAGAACCGGTTTAGCGCTTTTCAGGGAAAATCAGACGAGGAATTCAGTAAACAGGGGGGGTGACCGCAGTTTTTCCGCCATGCCGCCACATTTTCGTTTGAAAATAAATATTTTCAAATGGAATATCTATAAACTCTCAAGCTTATCGCGGCGGCACTTCAGGCCCAGGGCGGCTCTTTGCCGGAGACTTTCAGCCAGGGAAGATGCGAGAACTTCTCCGCGTCGTGGCCGGTGGCCATGGTGATGTCGGTGAAGCCGCGCTCGTGCAGGCCTACGGCGATGTCTTCGCCTTTCACGCCGTCGCCCAGTTCGGAATCTATATACAAAGGAATATCGCGCGGCAGGGTTTCGGCAGCGGCGGCGAACTCCTGCGGGTTTTTGAAGGACTGCAACTCCGCACCGGCTGCCTTGGCAGCCAGTTTCCAGTTCATGTGCACCAGCGCGTCATCGTCGAGCAAGGCTATTTTTCCGCCGGCGCGGACGGCAGTTTGAATAACAGGCAGCTCCAAGGTCACTATAGTACCTTCGGCAGGGACCGAAGTGATCTGCAAGCTGCCGCCCCAGGCCTCCAGGGTGGAGCAGGCGTGATACAGCCCCAGCCCGGTACCACCGGCCTTGCCGTGCGTTTCGCCTTTGCTCCCCAGCCTGGCCAGCACCGCCGGCGCAATGCCATTCCCATCGTCTTTAACCTTGATAAAAGCTTTCCCGTCCCGGGCCGTCAATTCCAACTGGACGGACCCGCCGGTCCCCAGCGCTTCCACGGCATTGTTAAGCAGGTTCGAGATTATCCGCTGGAATTCTTTCTTATCCACCAGCGCCGCGGGATAGGCGCCCGGCGCGCTGAAGCCCAGTTTTAAACCCGTCCTCTCGGCATATTGCAGCTTTTTCTCCGCGACCACCGGCTCGATGATGGCGGCCAGGTCATGAACCTGCCGCGCGGAATGTTTTTCTCCGGGCGCACGGTAATGCTCTAGCAGGTCTTCGGCTATGTCCCGTATCCTGTCCACGGCCGCGCGGATAAGACCGCGCTGCTCCTGCGGCATGTCCAGGCCTTTGGCGGCCGCGCCCATGGCGGCCAGCGGAGAGCGGATGTCGTGCGCCACTTGCGCGGCTAATTTTCCCAGCGCCGCCAACTGCGCGTCCTTTCTGTGCGCCTCCTCATACGCCAGGATTCTATCTATGAGCCCGTTCGCGTAGCTCACGTACCTGTCGCTCTCCGCCCCTGGCGTAGTTATCCGGCTGAAATCGCCCTTTGACATCTCCTCCATCTTCCTGAGCAGCGCCGCTGTAGAACGGGACGAATACTTGGTGATATACAGCACCAACAACCCCACCGCCAGGAGCAGGAAGGCGAAGAAGGCGAAGAAGATCCAGCGCAGTTCTGTTGCGCCGGAAACCAGCTGTCTGGCCGGCAGCTGGAAGTACACCCTCACGCCGTACGCGTGGCCGAAAGTATTGAATACGGTAAGCCGCCCGTCCTGCTCCCTGGACCCGGAATGCCACTCCGAAGCGGACGGCGCGGAACGCTGAAACCCGGGCGATGCCGCGAACGGCACATAACCGCTGCCGCTGTTGAACGCCGCAAGGTAATCCAGTTTTATCCCGCGCCACGACGCGTAGTACTCCGCGTACGAAGAGAACTCGGCCTCTAGCGCGCCGCGGTCAATGACACCCAGTACATACCCCGCCGGCCGCCGCTTGGAAGCGCCCACCGGCGCGAACACGACAGGCACCGGGCCGGAGCCTGCGTCCGCGAACTGCCACGGCCATACGCTTTTTAAATTTACCGCGCTGACCAGGCGGGGAAGCTCCTGCCGTATTTTCGCGTTGTTTGCGGCGGCGGCCCTCGTTTTCCCGCCTGCGTCCACGTAGCAGACGGCCACATACTGCGGGTTGCTTTTCAGCACGGACGCGAGCCGCTTTTCGACCAGCCCGAACTGCCCACTTGCGGCCGCCTCCTTGACCCCCAGCAGTGACACCAGCATGGCCAGGCTATCTCTGTCGCGGGATAGTTCAAGGCTGACGGTTTTCCCCCTGGAAGCGGCTTCGCCCGATAGCGCCCCAATAACCTGCCGCTCCCCCATTTTGACGACACCGCGGTAAATCACCGCCAGGGCGGCCGATAGAGGAACCAGGGAACACAGGATCACTACCGTTAAAGTTTTTTTATTCATGGCGCTCGATAACTTTACCTATTTCCATACGTACTGTAAACCGGAGCAAGAACGGTGCCACGCGCTGGGCGGCACAAAAATTGCTCTGTTTGAACCAAGAACCATAAGGAACCATTTATAATGATAAAACTATACCTGCTGACCGTGCTTATCTCGTCTTCTTTCACTGGGAACGCTGCCGCGGGCCTTTCGGCCTCGCATGCCGCTTTCCTTAAAGATCTGCAGCCTGCATCCTTCCGCTCAGTCACACCGGAAGTCTCCGAGCCGCAGTTGAAACAGATCACCAACGACTTCCCGCTGGTCTTCGCGAAGTCGGCCGGCAAGCTGAAGATAGGCATCAACCCCAACCGGGAATTGATGTATTCGATACTGCACCTGACGGAATACTCGAAGACCCTGCGCGGGGGCAACATGCACCCTTTGGCCGCGGCCGTATTGAAAAAGTTAGGCAAGTTCAGGGATCACCCGGCCGTTGCGGAGCTGGATAACGGCGGCCGCCTGAACTGGAAGAACGGCCTGCGCTACGACGCCTTCAGCGAATTCCCCGGCTACTTCTCTGCCCTGCCGGAGGGGCGCCGTATGCACCCTTACGACGACGCCTTCCTTGACAGAGTGCTGCGCGGTATGTCCAAAGAAGAGAAAGTAAATTACCTGGACGCGTACTGGGAAAAAGTCCTGGATTTCTACCAGGCATCAGATTACGCGGATTTCTTCCGCGGAAACTCAGAACTGTACCGGTCCTACGTGGACTCTGTCTTCGAGCGCCTGCCCGCCGGCGACCCGGCCCGGCTGCACGAGGACTACCACGGCAATTACGGTTTTGAAAATTTCTATGTCGTGCCCTCACCTCTGAACCTGCCGCCGGGCGGCAGTTTCGGCGGCCGTATCGGCCCGTCGATATTCAATTTCATGGGTTACGGCTACAGCGACGCCGACGCGGTCAAGTTCCTTATCCTGCACGAGTTCGGCCATTCGTTCTGCAACCAGGCCGTCTCCGGCCACCTCGGCGAAGCGATGAAATACGGCTTCCTGATGCAGGGTATATCCGCCGAGATGGGCGCGCAGGCTTATAGCGGCTGGGAAACCGTGATGTATGAGCTGCTGGTCCGCTCCGTGCACGCACGCCTTACACTGAAAACTGAAGGCGAGGAAGCCGCGGAACTGTTCCTGCTCAGGGAGGAGCACGAGCACAAGTTCGTCTTCATCCGGGACTTCTACGCCCTGCTCGCGGCCTACGAGCAAGAGCGCGGCCGTTACCCGACCGTCAACGATTTCTACCCGCGGTTGTTGGCCGCTCTGGGGAACTGGCGCCTGGCGGAGATAGAGGAGCCCGTCGCCACCGGGCTCTGGACCACGGGCACGGTGTCCGGACTAAATATCGACTGGGCCGACCCGGAAAAATACGCTTACGCTTATGGCCTGCGCGCGGGCGATACCGTCACAGAAGTCGACGGCGTAAAACCTGCCGCATCATTTTTCCTCACCCTTGAGAACGGGAGGACTTACCGCCTTACAATCAGGCGCCGCGACGGCGGCGCAGAAACGATGGCGTTCCCGGTTCAATCGCATAAAACGCTGCGCCCGGTGCGCATGGAGCCCCGCTGACCTTCGTCTGATTAATTCCAAGGCAGGTCTACCGTGTCGACCTAAGTGCAGGAGATTAGCCCCCTCGGGTCCGTGGCCAGTTTGGAGTATACAATCGTGTTCCTCCTGGCTCCATTTTCAATGATATTGCCGCGCAAAACCCCTTCCCTCGAAAAGCCCAGCCGCTCAGCCACTTGGCAGCTCCGGAAGTTGCCCTCCGTGCACCGCACCTCCAGCCGGAAAAAACCTGCCTCGAACAGATAAGCAGCCAAAGCGCCGACAGCCCTGGAGACCAGTCCTTTGCCCTCGTACTCTCCGACGATCCAATAACCCAGCTCCGCGGCGGCATTAGGCCAGTTGAGATTAAGGACACCAACGCTTCCGACGAAAACCTCTCCGGGATTATAAAAGATGGAATAGTCGAAAAGCCTGTGCTGCTCCCAGGCTTTATGCGTGTAGTCTATGTAGTTGGCCTCATCCTGTACCGTTTTGATAGCCGGCGGCCAGGGAAGGAATTTTGTAAGCCGCGCCCGGTCCTTGTCGATAGATTCAAAGATCTTCCCGGCATCGCTCATGCGGTGTTTTCGCAAGAGTATACTGTCGGACTCTATCGTATCCTTTAGCAAAAACTTTTCCATTCGGTCTCCTATTCGACCAATAATTTCTCCTGTGGCAAGGGACCGGCGGACGCGGCCAGGCGCGCGGCTTACTGCCGCGGTTTCTCTTCCTGCGCGGGCGCGGAACCAGGCCGCAGGTCTATCCCGTAGGCGCGCATCCCTCCCTCTTTGACAGCCAGCGCGGTCACGATAGTGCCGGGCAGGCCGAAGAGGAAAGCGACTATGCGCCAGACCCTGTCCGGATTGTTCTGCGCCAGCATGCCGGCGTAGCTGATGTTAGCGAGCACCCAGACACCTGAAACCCCGGTGTGTATAACGTTCATAGTCCTCCTGAAATATACTCAACTACTCTTTCTTCTCGTCCTTGGCGGGCGCCGCATCCTTCACGCAGCGCCAGCCGGAGCTGTTCGCCACGCCCGGCTGCCGCACCCTCTCGCAGCGCCCGACCGAGGAGAAATACTCGCCGTACATCGATCTTACCCCGCCTTTCCAGCACGCGCCGCTCGTTATCTCCGTCACCTGACCCAGCATATCGTACAGGCCGTACGGATTCGGTTTTTTCTGGGCCACCGGCTCGGTGAAGACGCGCAGGCTGTATCTGAGCGGGAACTGCTCGTAGTCCTGCATGTCTTCGTAATTGTCCCCCCAGTAATACACTGTCGAGGTTCCGCCGCGGGCGGCTTTCTCCCATTCGTAGGCAGGCGCTTGCCGAGGTACTTGCAGTAGGCCTCGGCATATTTCAACTGGTGACCGAAGGCCGGGTGATCGTCACGTTCACGCGGCGAATCCAATTCCCCGGAGTCCTTCGATACAGACATCATCCTTGTGGCAACAACTTGCCGACTAGTCACCTTACACTTGTCGATCAGGAAGGCGCCCGTAGTGGCCGTTGTCACAGGACGAGCCTTGGCCAGCAGGACTTTCGACAATTTTTTGGGGTACTTCGCCGCATAGGTGTCGCCGAAAGTGAAGGGCCCGGCGGGTATCTCCGCCATGCCGCGGCAGCGCTCCGGCGCCATCGCCTCCAACTGCTCGGGAGAGAAATAAGGAAGCTCCCGCTCCCCGGCGGCGGCGGGGAGAGCTATCAACAGAATATTTAGCGCGATTAGGGATATCACTATTGCGGCTCTGTGTCTTTTTTAACCGACTTGTTAGGAACAACATCCTTAACGCAGCGCCAGCCGTAATTGTGCGGCCGCCCGGGCTCCGCAGGCTTAGCGCAACGGCCGACGGCTGCATAATACTCGGACCAAAGCATTCTGCCTCCGCCTTTCCAGCACGAGCCGGAGGTCATTTCAGGCGCGTTACCAAGCATGTCGTAAAGCCCGTACGGATTCGGGAGTTTCTCGGCTACCGGCCCGGTCAAACGTCTCAAATTGAATTTGGACGTGCTTTGCTCGTATACCTGGCCATCGTCATAAACGTCGCCCCAGTAATATATCGTAGAGGTTCCGCCGCGGGCGGCTTTCTCCCATTCCTCTTCGGTAGGCAGGCGCTTGCCCAGATATTTGCAGAATGTCTCCGCATACTTTAGATTCATCGTTACCTGCGGATGTTCCGCTTCCGGATCCTTCGGATTCAACTCGCCGGCACTTTTTCCGAACGCCATCATCCAGGTTGCATGCGCCTGAAGCTGGGTCACCTCGCACTTGTCTATCAGGAAAGCGCCGGTGGTCTTGATGGTGACAGGTTTTATTAGCGGCTTGAACGCCGGCGGCGTGCGCCGGCCGGCGGCGGCATAGGAATCACCGAATGTAAACGGTCCGGAGGATATCTCCACCATTCCACGGCACCGCTCCGGCGCAAGCGACTCTATCTCTTCCGGCGTGAAATACGGCTCATTATCTTCTGCCATGGCCGGGGCGGCCAGCAGCAGTGTTAGTGCGAGAAGTTTCATATGCATCGTGAACACCCAAATATAGCATTTAGAAAACGCCGACTTCGCGCCCGACTCTTTTACACGCGCGAAACTATCTCTTTTATCTTCTTGTTGCCGGCATCCAGCTTGGCCTGTTCAGCTTTGCTCAGCGCCGGAGTATCCCCGGACTCCAGGTTAACCTTCACTTTCGCCAGCAGCTCGTCGCTGACCTCTACGCCGCGCATCCAACTGTCGGAATACCCCTTCAGTTCGCTATAGGTGATGCTGCGCACCACAGCTATGCGCCAGGCCCAATGCTTCGCCTCGACCTCTAGAAACTCGCGGGCGGCCTTGTCGATAGCGGCTTGTTTCTCCGCGCGCTGACCAGCTGACTTTTTAGCCATGGTGCGGCTGCCGGAAAGAATAGCACGCAATTCGGCGTTGGCGTTTTCCAAGTCTGAATCTTCCTTGACGGTAAGGCGGCGCACCTGGCCCTTATTAATGATTTCCCTTACCTTCGACAGCAGCTGGCCGCGCACGGCTTCGCCGCGCCCCCATTTGGCCGACCTGGTTTCCAGGTCTTTGTAGCCGATATCTCCGGCTTTGTCTATGCGCCAGGCCCAGGACATCGCTTCAGCATCAAGCACACTGGCGTGCACAGCGTCGGCTACACTCCGTATCTCGGTGCGGCCAGCGGCATCCTGAGCCGTGACCGGAACCGACGCCAGGCCCACCAAGGTTACTGCTATTAATAACTTATTCATTTGATTCCTCCTAAAGATCGCAAATGCTTCGCTGAGTTCGGAGCAATTTATATGCCAACAACGCGCTGGGGCCTGGCATAAATATTGCTCCGCGAAGGGCATGCCAGACACTGGCAAAGGAAATAAGGAGAATTATGAAGAAGCTAGAATTGATTATCGCAATATTTGTCGCCATGAGCGTCACCGGGTTGGCCCATAGCGAAGCGTTTTCTCGGGCAGCTTGCCGAACATGCGGCGGCAGCGGCCAAACCGAACTGTCGCATCCGTGTGGCGCCTGCAGCGGGGGCGGAGAACAGCGCTGCTCCAACTGCCGCGGTAACGGCGAATACACTTGCGGCCAATGCGGGGGCGGCGGCACAGTTACTGTTTACGGCGAGGTGCAGACCTGCAACCTCTGCGGCGGCAGCGGCAGCGAGACCTGCGGCTCCTGCGGCGGCGCCGGCAGCAACACCTGCGGTTTCTGCGGCGGCTCCGGTGACATCGTTGCTAACTTCACCTGTAACGCCTGCGGCGGTTCAGGTGAGAATTGAACGATACGGAACAGATTTAATTGAGCAGAAATACTTTCAAATGAAAATATTTAGGATTGGGAGATAGCGCGAAGCATCTTAACACCAGGGCGGCTCTTTGCCGGCGATGTTTAGCCAGGGGAGGTGGGCGAACTTCTCGGCGCCGTGGCCGGTGGCCATGGTGATATCGGTGAAGCCGCGCTCGTGCAGGTCCACGGCGATGTCTTCGCCCTTCACGCTGTCGCCCAGTTCGGAATCTATATATAAAGGGATATCGCGCGGCAGGGTTTCGGCAGCGGCGGCGAATTCCTGCGGTGTTTTAAAGGACTGCAGCTCCGCACCGGCAACTTTGGCGGCCATGCGCCAGTTCATGTGCACCAGCGCGTCGTCGTCTAGCAGCACCGCCCGCAGGCCGGCCGCGGGCTTGGCCGCCGCCGGCAGAGCGATGGTCACTGAAGTGCCCTTGCCCGGTTCGGAGCCGATCTTCAGCGAGCCGCCCCAGCTTTCCGCCGCGGTCCGCGCGTGATAAAGCCCGAGGCCGGTGCCGCCGGCCTTGCCGTGGGTCTCGCCCTTTTGCCCGAGTTTCGCCAGCACCTCCGGCGATATGCCCTTGCCGTCGTCCGTTATCGTCAGCAGCACCCTGCCGTCTTCAGCCGTCAGCAGAACGCTCACGCGGCCCGGCCCAGATAGAGCTTCCAGCGAATTATTCAGCAGGTTGGAAACGATGCGCTGCAGCTCTTTCGCGTCCACCGCGGCCTTGGCGCCGCGCGCGGCGTCTTCGAAATTAATTTTAACCCCGGCCTTGTCCTTATGCTGCAGGCGCTTCTCCGCCATCACCTGCTCTATCAGCCCGGCAAGCGCGTGGGTTTCCACCTTGGCCCCGGTCGCCGCGCCCGGCGCGCGGTAGCGCTGCAGCAGGTCGTCGGCTATGCCCTGCATGCGGCCCATGGCTCCGTCTATCAGCGTGCGCTGGTCTTCGGGCAGGTTCAGGCCTTTCGCCGCCGCGCCCAGCGCGGCCAGCGGCGACCGGATATCGTGCGCCACCTGCGCTGCCATGTCGGAGGTAGCTTTGCTCACTGCGAGCTCGCTTTCTAACCGGGCCGCCTGGCCCAGCGCGTCGCTCATGCGCTCGGTCATCTGCGCGAACGGCGTGCCGATAATGCCCGCCGGCAGCCGCGCGATGTTCTTCTTTATCGAATCGCGGATGATGTCGCTCTTGCCGGAACCCGTGATGGAGTTTATCTCTTTGACGGAGCGCTCGATGGCGGCCAGGGTCTGTATGGCCCCCATATTGGAGAGGATCAGCAGGCCCATGAAGAAGAAGACCACGGTGATGAACAGGATATAGTTCTGCGCGAAGACCGCCCCGTTCACGTCAACCAGGTCTATAACGCATTCAAGGCGGCCAAGCTCCGCGCCGTTGGAGACGAAGGGGACGCTTCTGCCAAGCTGTGCCCACGGCCGGTCGTAAAGATTGCCGACTATGGCCTCTTTGAAGATCCACCGGCTGCCCTCGAACTGCACCGGGTGGAAGGTGATGCGCTTAATACTGTCGTTCTTGACGCGCCACATGATGCGCTGCGTCTCGAACACGTCGCCTTCGAGAAAAGCTTTTTCGAAGTACGCCGCATTCTGCCGCATGGCCGTCAGCAGTTTGTCGTCGGCCACACGCACGGCGGAGAAGGCCGAGAAGCCCTGCCAGAAGGCCACGAACACCAGCACCGCGACCGCGTAGTGCCGCCAATTATAGGCCAGGATGCGGGTAAAAAGTTTCACCATCTAAAATCCCCTATTTCGGGATATTCAAGAAATCCCCGGCCAACCACTAAATTTTTTATTTTTTTGGGATACCGGAATACCCGCACGCTTTGATAGAGCGGAAGCGCAACCGCTTTTCCGGACAGTTCACCGACAACCGACATGGCGAGCCGGTGCTTGCGCTCAGCATCTTCGGTACGGATCATGTTTTCAAAGTAGGCAGCACCGGCCGGCAGGTCAAAATCCAGATATCCATCATCGCGGAAGAAAACCTCTACAAAGGCCCGGTAGTCCGGCACCACGGCGTCTAGATGCATTATGGTGAGATGGTACGGCCGCGGCCTGGTATGAAGTATTTTTTTGAATTCCGCCGGTGGATAGCGCACAAGCCGCATCTGTACGCCGGTCTTCTTGAAGAACGCCTTTGCATAGTTGTCCATTTCCTGGTCGTTATCGGTCCGCCAGTTGGAAAAGACAATACTTCCGCCTTTATGGCGCATGGAGGCCAGGGCCGCGCGGCAGTCCTGTTTGGCCATCCCCTGTTGAGCTCCCGGCACGCCTATCGGCAACACCGTAGCCACATCGCTAAACTCCTTCTTCGCAGGAAGAAAAGACCGTCGCAGTGAATCTATATCCGTACAATGGTAAATCATACCGCGCATGGCAGGATCGAGATGATTTATTATCAGGTTGCCCGTCTTGAGTTCGGTATTTGTAAAACTCTGGTAACCGCGCTGAACGGAATGCGGCATTTCCACCCCGCTGAGCAGGTTCCAATCGGCGATCCCGCGGTCGTCGGCGGCGATGTCTGTGGAGTTCTGCAGCACGACTATCGTGTTATAGCCACGGAGCACAGGGCTCTTCCGCGCCAGCACAATGCTGTTCTTCTCTATCTTTTCAACAGTGAAGGGCCCAAGCCCGTCCTCGATGGCGCCATTTCTTGCCAAGGTAGGCGCATTTTCGTACCGGGTAAGAAACGACAGGTAGGTCGGCCGGCTAGATGCGAAGCTGACGCTGACGCATCCGTCCTGGGCGGTCAGCACGGCGGAATCGTCATATTTCTTCGCTGTAGCCTCCAACTGCGCGGCAAGCAGTTCCGTGGAGAATGTAACCTTCTGGTTAAACCGGAGGGATTGGTCCGGACAGAACGAGTACTCCCGGTTGTCCAGGCTGCGGGTCCATTTGCGCAGCACTCTGGACGAATAATTTTCGCCGTCATCCCTGCGCAGCAGGGGCTCATGCGTCTGCTTGAGTATATAAAGAACAATACTGACAAACGCCTGATCCGTGCGCACCTTTGGCGGCAGGCTGTTCGCCAGGACAACCCAGTTATCCTGGCCGCCACGGCAGCCGGCAGCGCAGGCCAGGCCGACCAGCATTAACGCGCGGAATTTTTTGTTATATGCAGACATACTGGTCTGAACCCTATTTTCACGAAGAATCTTTGCGACCTGAGGTTGAAAGAGTCGACAAAAGCGTCTATCGAGCGCCCTTTTTCTTTAAGCCAACCGACCGCCAGGTAATGCGCGCAGGCGCGGTCAGGCCGGGAGAGCAGGGGATCGAACCATATCCAGTTAAGACAATAGGAATCTGTCCCCTCTCTCTTATAGGTGGTCACTAAACCTACCGGAACAGAATCCTTTGCAAGACATAGTGAATTCTCCGGCAGCAGTTTATATTGCGCCACATCGCGCGAAAAGGCTACCCGGTCCGGAGTTACGTACTGCTTCCACTTCTCATACAGCTCCATAATTTTTTGGAGATACAGGCCGCGGATGAAATCTGTCTCGCATGTCATTGCCGCGACCCCGAACTCTGCCGCCGGGCGTGGCGGCAGAAGGAAGCGCTCTCCGGAGGCATGATAGTGTATCCTGACCGCATAAGAATCTGGAATGTTCTTTTTTATCGTATCGTACTCGCAGGCGTCGGAACCGGGAAGGTTGAACAGCAGCTTGGAGCAGTTTGTCAGGGAAAAACAACTCCGAAGGCTCTCTTCGGTTACATCGGAGAGAGCCGCCGCCTCATAATAGGCGCTCGAGCCTTTAATTTCAAGATGTTTTATCATTAGGAGATTTCTATTATAAGTCAGAGTTCCCTTCCGTGCGGCTAAACAACTCCTCGCACAGGACGCAGGGCGAAGAGTGCGCTGGCGACAATGCTTCTCCGTTCAGCCCGGCTTTTTCGGCCAATTCCCCAAAAGTTAGGGAAGATATATCGCGATAAAAGCCGCTTGTCTGCAACTCATCCACGGTCTGATAGAAAAATCGCTCATAACCGCGGCGCGGGATATCGCACACGGAAAAACCTCGGCCGCACATATACACCATGCCGTCTTTATTCGGACAGCACTGAGAAAGAACTTCCTTATCGAACGACGGATAGGCGTACGCAATATTATTTTGCTTTGCCGCCCCGAACGGGACCACTTTCTGCACCCCTATAGGAAACTTGCCGAATTGGCGCAGTTGCCCTATCTGGGCGATGTCCATGGGCGACTGTATGGTCAGCACAGCCCCGAACCGAACTCTGAGAATATCGCATGCCGCTTTAAGATTTCCGGCATTCTCTTTGCCGAGAAATTCATTGTGAAATTTATCATACGACAGCTGGACTTCGTTCAGACCGGGTATTTGCCGCAGCGTCTGCTCCGCGAGTTTCGCGGTAACTGCGAAACTCCCGTTAGTTGTAATAATTACCCGTGGCTTATACGCGGCAGCCGCCAATATGGCGTTTATGGCCGGAATATACAGCGTCGGCTCCCCACCCACAAAAACGAGGGTTCCGAAGCGATAGCGATTTATGGATTCACCCAGAAGGGCCAGTTCATCTGGCGACAGCTGCTGCTGTGCCGGCCCGATAATAGCGCAATGCCTGCACTTGAAAGTGCAGGCATAGCCAAGAACGATGCTTAAGGATTGCGCCACTTTGCTGCCCATTTACAACAAAGCCGCAAAGGGGGGCTAGGCGGGAAGTTTGACTTCGTCGCAAGAGCCCACGGGCACGCACGCCTCTCCGGCGATATCAATCGTAGAGATCAGGGCGGTTTTATCGGCCTGAGAAATATTCGAAACGAAGTTGTCGGCCTGAGAAATGGACAAAGCTCCGAGAGAAACCAGGAAAGCCGCTATGATCTTATCTTTGTTAGTCATTTTTTATCCCCTTAACCCCTGTTAGTTTATCACTTTTACGACTTTTGTGCAATTTGCCGATAAAAAAAGGGAAAGCAAATGTTACTTTGCTTTCCCTGGATACATCCGGTTACGGCCGGATCGTGGATACTCTGGGGCCAATCCCCCAAATTACAAGGAAGTGTTACGTATATAGTATGGCAGAACGCCCTAGGCGGGACAAGAGGCATAGGACCTTGCCAGGCGTGGGCCTTTTGGCCCGAAGCGACCGCCAGAACCCCAGGAGCGCCGCTGAACAGAACTATGTTGTTTTTGTGTCAGGCCCAAAACAGGATAAGCCGGCCCTGGACAGCATCTTAAGCTGTTTCGGGGTATTCGACAGCATTCTGTCCGCCTGGTAGTTCAGCCCGAAGTAGACCTGCGCCCTGTTTATATAGCCGAGTTTTTCAGCCGCTTTCACGCTCCGCTTCGCATACGCCTCTCCATGCACGCTCCGGCAAACACGATACAATGTCTCCAGGTCTTTTTTTGTGATCTCACGCCTTACGCCTTTATACTTTTCCGAAAAGCCCGCCAGGAGTTCCCTGTCAGTTATCTTACGATAAACCTCATTATGAACCACTATTTTTGCCCCGAGCCTTTTACGCGGAGCAGGCTGCACCGACGGGTAGCCTACCACCAGGGAAACGACCGGGACCACCCCCGCGGGAAGGCGGCACATTTTCCTGATCTCTGGTATTCTGTCGAATATGGGTCCGATATAAACGGAGCCCAGGCCGTGCGCGTCGGCCGCGGTGCACAGGTTCTGGGCACACAGGACGGTGTCCTGAAAGGCGATCCAGAAAGGCCTCAAGGAGCGATCCGCGGAGAACGGGGCTGATTCCATCCTGGCCCAGCGCTTAAGCCTGTGAAAGTCCACACAAAAGATAAAATGCAGCGGGGCTTTCTTCATAAAGCTCTGCCCGCACAACTCTGCCAGCCGGTCTATCGAGGCGCGCCTCTCTATTTTGATCACGGAATATGGCTGAAGATTCCCCCCAGTGGGCGCCTGGATGCCGGCTGCAAGGATATTTTTTACTACTCCAGCCGGGACCCGCTTACGGGTGAATGCCCGGCAGCTTGCCCTTTTTAACAGAAGTTGTAAGGTTTTATTCATACATAGTCCCTTAAGATTACAAGCCCGCCGCCACTGGCCAAAGCCATTCCGCCAGTCGGGTTCAGTGCTTGTGGCTATGGGCGTCGCAGGCGTCCATGCCGAACAGGGGTTTGCCGTCGGCGAACGGGGAGATGGCGCGCAGGCGCTCTATCACCGGCGGCAGCTCGCGGAGGATGTAGTCCACTTCCTCTTCGGTGTTGTAGACGCTCAGCGAGAAACGCACCGAGCCGTGCGCGTAGGTCTGCGGCACGGCCATGGACATCAGCACGTGCGACGGCTCGAGCGAGCCCGAAGTGCAGGCGGAGCCGGAACTCGCGCAGATGCCCTTCTCGCTCAGCATGAGGAGGATAGACTCGCCCTCGATGTACTCGAAGCTGATATTGGTGGTATTGGGCAGGCGCACGGCGCCGCCGCCGTTGACGCGGGAATTCTTTATCTTGAGCAG
This sequence comes from Elusimicrobia bacterium GWC2_64_44, assembly GCA_001799845.1. Classification (GTDB taxonomy): domain Bacteria; phylum Elusimicrobiota; class Elusimicrobia; order Elusimicrobiales; family UBA9959; genus UBA9959. The sequence goes on from MGUG01000014.1 coordinate 23,722, forward strand.
GCCGTGCTCCAGGCGGTCGCGAAGGCCTTTCACGTAAGTGTTTTCCTTCTCCAGGTTGTTCTGGGCCAGCTCGGCGGCCTTGCCAAGACCTGCGATATACGGCACGTTCTCGGTGCCGGCGCGGCGGCCGTGCTCCTGGTGGCCGCCCATCAGGAACGGCGCGAAGCGCGCTCCCTTGCGGACATACAGCACGCCGATGCCCTTGGGCGCGTGCAGCTTGTGGCCCGACAGTGAGAGCATGTCTATCTTGGTCTCTTTGAGGTTGATGGGCAGCTTGCCCACGGCCTGCACGGCGTCGGTGTGGAACAGCGCGCCCTTGGCGTGGACTATGCGGGCGGCTTCTTCTACGGGGTAGACCACGCCGGTCTCGTTATTGGCCCACATGATGGAGACCAGCGCGGTCTCCGGCGTCAGGGCCACTTTCAGGTCCTCCAGGTTTATCTGACCGGTCGAATCCACCGGCAGGTAGGTGACGCGGTACCCCTGCGTCTCGAGGTATTTAAAAACATTGAGCACCGCCGGGTGCTCCACCTTCGTAGTGATGAAATGCTTCTTCTCGGGGAAGGAGCGCAGCGCGCTCCAGATAGCGGTGGAGTCCGCCTCGGTGCCGCAGCTGGTGTAGATTATCTCGGAGGGCTCGCAGCCCAGGAGCTTCGCCACGCGCTCGCGGCCGAGGTCCAGGTACTTCTGGTTGCCCCCGCCGAAGAAGTGCATGCTAGACGGGTTGCCGTACAGCCCGTCGAAGAACGGCGCCATCTCGGCGGCCACTTCAGGCGCCACGCGGCTGGTGGCGTTATTGTCGAAATAATAGACCTTGTCCATGAGCTCCCCCTTATTCCGCCTCTATCTCTATGGCCGGGTCGATGCGCTCGCGCAGCTCTTTCTCGACGACGTTCTTGAGCGTCGCGCCGGAAGACGGGCAGCCGTGGCACATGCCGAGGAAGCGCAGCTTTATCTTCTGGCCCTGCACGTCCACCAGCTCCATCCAGCCGCCGTCGGCCTTGAGCTTGGGGTTGATCTCCTCGGAGAGCACCTTCTCTATCATCTTGATCTTCTCCACCACGGTCATGGCGGAGAACTTCTTGTGCTCGGCCTCGGCCCAGTAATCCTTGATGATCTTCTCTATCTCGCCCTTGCACTGGCCGCAGCCGCCGCCGGCCTTGGTGAAATTGGTCACTTCCTCCACGGTCTTGAGGTTATTTACCTTGATGGCCTTGAGGATGGCGTTCTCGGTTACGCTGAAGCATTTGCAGACCACCTTTTCCGCCATGCCCACTATGACCTTCTCGGCCTTGCCGCCGCGGTAGTTCTTTATGGCGGCCTCCAGGGCTTCCATGCCCATCACCGAGCAGTGCATCTTCTCCCCGGGCAGGCCGCCCAGGAAGTCCGCTATCTGCTGGTTGGTGATCTTGGCCGCGTCGTCCAGCTTCATGCCCTTCACTATCTCGGTCAGGGCGGAGGAGGAGGCGATGGCGCTGGCGCAGCCGAAGGTCTTGAACTTGGCGTCCGTGATGGTGTCCGTGGCCTTATCTATCTTGAGGGTCAGTTTCAGCGCGTCGCCGCACACAATGCTGCCCACCTCGCCCACGGCGTCCGGCTTCTCTACCTCGCCCACGTTGCGGGGGTTCTTGAAATGGTCGAACACTTTTTCTGTATAGTTCCACATAATGATACCTCTTTAGTCCTTTAAGCGCCCCGGGAGAGATCCGGGACCTGGCCGCCGCCTCGGCAGGGAGGGGGCACCCCTATATCTTATTAAATACCGGCCCGGTCTTCAAATGAACTCGCGCTTCAGTGGCCCACGGTCCAGCGCCAGCGCCCCCCACAGGCAGAGCCCGCCCCCGGCAAAGGCGCCCAGCCGCAGCAGTCTGGCCGCCAGCTTTACCGACTCGTTGAACTCCGGGGCCAGCGACACCCCGCCGTACTCCAGCGGCCGCGGCACGGCCAGCCAGGGGAAAAGCAGCAGCAGCAGCGCGGCGGCCGCCAGCAGGTAGAGCATCAGGAAAGCGCCGCGGCGCCCCCACTCTTTGCGCGCCCAGACGCCCAGCGACAGCGACAGCCCGGATGTCCAGAACAGCAGCGAGAAGACGAAGGCCAGGCGCATGTGGTTGACCATGAAACCGGCCAGCGGCGGCATGTCCACCGGCAGGGTGGAGCGCCCGAGGGCCAGAAAGAAGGCGGGAGTGGAGAAGACGTCGAGCAGTGTGAGCAGGTCCCGCCCCGCCTTGAGCGACATGACGGCGCAGGCGGCGGCGGCCCCCAGGGCCCCGGCCGAAAGCGCTTTAGACTTTCCTTCGGGCAGCAGCTTCATTAAAATTAATTATATAACTTTCCCCGCGCCTTGCCCCGCGGGCTTGAAAAGTTATTTAATGGAGAACGGGCTCGAGCCCGATCTTAGGCAGCCGGAGCGACCATGTCGGTAAAACTTATCAGGCAATACACCGTGTTCCTGCCCAATGTCCCGGGCGCGCTTTCCAAGTTCGTGGAGCTGTTCGCCAACGAGGGCGTCAACATCATCGGCATAGCTTCGGAGATCCGCGACGACTCCGGCGTGGTGCGCGTGGCCGTGGACGCCGACCGCAAGGTCAGCCACATCCTGACCGGCGCGGGCTTCACCACCATCGAGACCCAGATGATCTCGGTGGAGCTGTCCGACAAGCCCGGCCAGCTTATGCGCATGACCAAGCTCCTGGGCGAGCACAATATCAATATCACCACGGTCTACGGCACCGCGGACACCGGCCACACGGGCCGCCTGCTGATGAACGCCTCGGACGTGGACAGGGCGCTGGAGATCCTCAAGTCGGAGCTGAACGGCAAGTAGCCCGCTTTCTCCGCAAATAAAAACCGCCGGCTGCCCGGCGGTTTTTTCTTTCCGGCCCGCGCCGTCCGGCCGTCCTTTGACGGCGGGCACGGCAAGTATGTAAGATACGCACAGGGCTGAATGCCCCGCCGATGAAAAAAATTTACCTGCTGCTTTCTTTTGTAACCGCTGTCCCGCAGACCGCCGCCGCGGCCGAGAGCCTGCTCCTTAAGAGCATCCGTGGCGGCTCTGGCGTGATCTACTCGGTGGCTTTCGCCCCGGACGGCCGGCATATCGCCTCCGCCGGAGTGGACAAGGCCGTCAGGATCTGGGACGTGCAGACCGGCAGCCTCGTCAAAACGCTGAAAGGCCATTCCAATTTCATCGACTCCGTGGTCTTTTCCCCGGACGGCAAGCGGCTGCTCACCGCCGCGGAGGACGGCACCGTTAAGCTCTGGGACGCGGCCAGCGGGACCTGCACCGGCACGTTCCGGGGCCACCGCGACTCCGGCCTCTTCGCCGTCTTTTTTCCCGACGGGGAGCGGGTCGCTTCCGGCGGCTACGACGGCATCATCCGGCTCTGGCGCGCCGGGGCCAGGGCGCCCTACCGCACGCTCCGGGCCCACTCCGGCTACATCAACGCCCTCGCCGTCTCTCCGGACGGCCATACGCTGGCTTCCGGCAGCGCCAGCCCCGTAGTAAAGCTCTGGGACGCGGAGACCGGCGCGCCCAAGGCGTCGCTGGAGGGCCACAAAGGGCCCATCAACGCGCTCACCTTCTCCCCGAGCGGAGACCAGCTCGCTTCGGCCAGCGACGACAGGAGCGCCAAGATCTGGAGGCTCAAGGACAACCTGTGCCTCAAGACCCTGCCCGGCAACAGCCCCGTGCTGTCCGCCGCCTTCGCCCCGGACGGCTCCCATATTTACACCGGGAACGCCGACAGCTCTATCAACGTCTGGGAAACCAATAATGAAACCCCGCTGCGCACCTTTACCGACCATTCCGGGGCGGTCAGGGCCCTGGCCCTCTCCCCCGACGGCACCAATTTGGTGTCCGGCAGTTTCGACAAGAGCGTTAAACTCTGGCTCACGCCCTGGGAAGCGGACCGGCGCGAGCGCGAGGCCAGGGAAGAAGAGGAGCGGGCCAGGAATTACGCGCTGCATTATAAAGCCGGGATGCAACTCCTGTTCGATCCCACGCTGGCGAACCTCCGCCTGGCCAGCGCCGAGTTCACCCAGGCCCTGACCTTCAAACAGGAGAAAGAGTGCGCGGACAAGCTGGGCGAAACCGCGGCGGCCATCAAGAGAATAGAGACGCAACAGCAGCGGCTGAAAATGCTGGGGCTGATGGCGCTGGGCGGCATAGCCGTCCTGCTGGTCATCTGGCGCGTTATAGCCGCGGCGCGCGGCAAGGCGCGGGCCCGCAGGGTTTATCCGGACGAGATAAAGCGGGAAACCCTGCTGGGAAACTACGATAAGGCCCTGGGGCTGTATACCGAGTTCAAAGCCCTGAAGGGCGACATGACGAAGCTGCACAAGCTGGAGCTTAAAGAGCTCTACCAGGCGCTGCGCATCAGCGAGGACCTGGCCAAGGAGAACCTGCCCTACGAGTACCTGCTCTCCTACGCCCAGGCTTACGCCGCCGACGCCAATTACCGCCTGGCCGCCGCCATGCTGCGTTCCGGCATGCTTGCCGACGATTTTACCCGGCCCGAAGAGTTCGACTCCTTCGCGGCCATCTACAAACAGGCCCGCGGCTCCGAGAGCCTGCTGGCGATACGCCTGAAGCCCGCCACTTACTCCGCGCTGGCCGAGGCCTTCGTTCGCGCGCAGGATCACGCCGGCTGCGCGAAGGCGCTGGAGCTGAAGGCGAACTACATGCCCGCCGACATGTCCCCGAGGGACAAGGAACTGCTGGAAACCGCCCGCAAGAACGCGCCGGTCCCGCAGCCCCCCCCGCCGCTGAAGATAATGGAGATCTAGGCCGCCCGGGACCGGGCAAAGAAAAACCGCCGGGCTTTCCCGGCGGTTTTTTTACGCCGCCTTTCTGCTTGTTCTTCGCCCTGAAAAGCGCGAGCGCCCCTCAGGGGGCTTCAGGACGGCTCACTTCCCCAGAAGCTCTTCCACTTTCCGCTGCAGCTGTTCCAGCACCACCGGCTTGGCCACGAAAGCCCGGCAATTCCCTTCCTGGGAGAACAGGTTTATCATACCCTGGTCGAAATATTTGCCGCTCATCACCACCACCGGTACGTCCGTGGTCTCCTCGCCGGCTTCCAGCTCGCGCAGCACCTCTATGCCGTTCATCCCCGGCATCATGATGTCCAGCAGGATGATATCGGGTTTAACGGCGGCGGCCTTGGCCAGGCCGTCCTTGCCGTTCATGGCCACCTCCACCCTGTACCCCTGCTTGGTGAAATGCGCTGCCTCTATCGTGGTGAAATCCGCGTCGTCGTCTATAATCAGCAATGTCGGCATTTTACCCCCCTGTAACATGGTTACCCCCCGCCGCCCGCTGACGGGGCAAACCTTCCCCGCGAGGCCGTTACCTCATCTTACCTAACAATCGGCCAAAAACGAAAGATCCGTCGCGCAAAAAAAACGCCGGGGTTTACCGGCGGTTTTTTTCGGCTGGAGGCTTACGGCCGGGTCAGCTTCTTGTACCTGACGCGGTGCGGGGTGTCAGCGGCCGTGCCCAGGCGCTTGTGCCGGTCGGCCTCGTACTCGGAGAAGTTGCCCTCGAACCAGGCTATCTTGCTGTCGCCCTCGAAGGCCATGATATGCGTGGCCACGCGGTCGAGGAACCAGCGGTCGTGGCTGATGATGACGGCGCAGCCGGCGAAGCTCTCGAGCGCCTCTTCCAGCGCGCGCAGGGTGTTCACGTCCAGGTCGTTGGTGGGCTCGTCGAGCAGCAGCACGTTGCCGCCCTCCTTTAGCATAACGGCCAGGTGCACGCGGTTGCGCTCGCCGCCGGACAGGTTCTCCACCTTCTTCTGCTGGTCCTGGCCGCTGAAGTTATAGCGGGCCACGTAGGCGCGCGAGTTCACTTCCAGCTTACCCAGCTTCACCAGGTCCAGCCCGCCCGAGATGACCTCCCAGACGTTCTTGCCGGCCTGCAGCGTGGAGCGGTGCTGGTCGGAATAGGACAGCTGCACGGTGTCGCCCACCCTGAACTCTCCGGAGTCCGGCTTTTCCTCGCCGGTGATCATCTTGAACAGCGTGGTCTTGCCGGCGCCGTTGGGGCCGATGATGCCCACTATGCCGCCGGGCGGCAGCGAGAAGGAAACGTTGTCGAGCAGCACCTTGTCGCCGAAAGACTTGGTGACGTTCTTGGCCTCAATCACCAGGTTGCCCAGGCGCGCGCCCGGCGGGATATAGATCTCCAGCTCCTTGGCCAGCTTCTCGTTCTCCTGGCTCAGCAGGTTCTCGTAGGCGGTAATGCGGGCCTTGCCCTTGGCCTGGCGGGCCTTCGCGCCCATGCGTATCCACTCGAGCTCGCGCTTCAGCGTCTTCTGGCGGTCGGTCTCGGTCTTCTCTTCCTGGCGCAGGCGCTCGCCCTTCTGGTCCAGCCACGACGAGTAATTGCCCTTCCAGGGAATACCCGCGCCGCGGTCCAGCTCCAGGATCCAGCCGGCCACGTTGTCGAGGAAATAGCGGTCGTGGGTGACGGCGATGATGGTGCCCTCGTACTCCTTCAGGTGATGCTCCAGCCAGGCCACGGCCTCGGCGTCGAGGTGGTTGGTGGGTTCGTCGAGCAGCAAAATGTCCGGCTTCTGCAGCAGCAGGCGGCACAGGGCCACGCGGCGCTTCTCTCCGCCGGAGATTGTCTTGATGACGGTGTCGGGCGGCGGGCAGCCGAGCGCGTCCATGGCGAGCTCCAGGCGGCTGTCCACGTCCCAGGCGTTGAGCGCGTCTATCTTCTCCTGCACCTTGCTCTGGCGGTCGATGAGCTTGTTCATCGCGTCGTCGCTCATGGGCTCGGCCAGTTTCTCGCTGATGTCGTTGTATTCCTTCAGCGCGGCCATGGCCTCGGGCAGGCCCTCTTCGGCTATCTGGCGCACGGTCTTCTCCGGGTCCAGTTTGGGTTCCTGCTCGAGCAGGCCCACGGTGTAGCCCGGCGAGAGCACGGTCTCGCCCTTGAAATCGGTGTCCAGGCCGGCGAGGACGCGCAGCAGCGAGCTCTTGCCGGAGCCGTTGAGGCCCAGCACGCCGATCTTGGCGCCGTAGTAATACGAGAGGTAAATATCCTTGAGGACGGCCTTCTTGTCGTAATGCTTGCTGACTCCGACCATCGAGTAAATTACTTTTTTATCGTCTTTATCAGCCATGTTGTTTTCCTTGTTCCGCTCGTCCGTCCGGATATCATTATCCCAAATAAGAAACCGCCGGTAAACAACCCGGCGGCTTCCTGCGGCGCTGGCCGCTTACTTCAGGTAGTAGATCTTGGTCAGATAGGAATACTGTTCTCCGCCGCTGGTCACCGGCTGGTCCAGGCGGTCGGTCTTCACGCCTATCAGCGTCTCGCCGCGCTTCTTGATGAGGTCCCTGTAGTAGGCCTCCTGCCCGGGGATGATAGCGGGGTCCTTGGCCACAGCCAGCGTAACGCCCACGCGCGGGCCGATGTAGAAGGCGGCGTTCTCGCCGTAGCGGGCCACGAACTTTATCCCGGCGCCCTCCAGCAGCGCGAAGTCCAAGCGCACGGCGCTGTGGCGCACGGACATATAGCGCAGCTGCTTCTCGCGGTCCTGGTTCTCGCCCAGCGCCGTCAGGTAGTAGAGGTTGACAGTGGGCTTGGGGAAAATGTTATCGTCCGTGGGCACGCCGAACGAACCCACTACGCGCAGGCCCGCGGCCCTCAGCGCGGCCGAGAGTTTTTTCTCCATCTGCGCCGGGGGCAGCGGCATGTGCGCGGTGTCGCAAAGGAAGCTGCGGATCGCCAGGCCTCCGGTGGGCTCGTACTTCAGGGCGCCGAAGCCGGGCGAGAACTCGGGCGGCAGCGGTTTTAGCCCGGCTTTGGTTATCACCGGCGTCCAGGCGGCGGTGAACTCGGCGAATTGTTCCGGGGTGCCGGCCATCTGCGTATACAGCAGTTTGGGGCCGGTCAGCGCCATCAGCCGCAGGCCGGAAAGGGTGCCGTCGGCGTAGCGGGCGTCGCCCGCGGCCGGGGCCTGCGGCGCCGAGGCGGCCACGTCAGAGGCCCGCAGGGATTCGAGCTCGGCGGCGCCGGCGAAAGCGGGGAGCAGCAGCAAGGCGAGAAGCAGTTTCATGGTTCCTCCAAAAGTAAGCCCTATGTTATACCACCGGGCCGGCTGGTTTTCAAGTGCCCGGCTCCTTAGTCCGCGGTCAGCGGCGCCGGGGCGGCCGGTCCGCTGTTTTTTTGTCCGTCGTCCACGGCGAGCGCGGCGAAGAAACCGGCCACCGCCAGCAGCGAGGCCGCGATGAACACCGACCGGTAGCCGTAGGCCGCCCACAGCAGGCCGCCGGCGGCGGGTACGGCCATGGAGACAGCGTGGTCTATGGTCACGCCGAAGGAGACCGTGGGCGCTATGTGCGACTTTTCTTCGGCGATGCGGTTGAGGTAGGTGGTGCGCGCTATGCGCGTGGCGAACATCAGGCTGTCGAGGATGAAGATGGCGTAGAGCAGCGGGCGCCAGGGAGCGAACGCGAAGCCGGCGCAGATGAACAGCAGGATCAGGGAGTCCGCGAGGAACATCCGGCGCTCGCCTATCCTGTCCGTCAGCGCGCCGAAGGCCTGACGGAAGACCACGCCGAGGCCCGCCGCTGCCATGCCCAGCGCCGCCATGGCGGCCGGGCTGGCGCCGTACTGCGTCACCAGCACCCAAGGGGCGAAGGTCAGGAAGATCTGCTTGCGCGCGCCGAAGAGGATGTTGAGCAGGTAGTACCACTTGTACTTCCAGCGGAACACGAAGCGCCGGCCGCCAGGCGCGGCCTCTCCCCCGCCGCCCGGTATGCGGGCGAACAGGAAAGCAGAAGCCAGCGACGCCAGGGCCGCGGCGCCGAAGGACCATCTGTACAGGTCCGGTCCCGCCAGTTTGGCCATTGCCCAGAAGAAGCCGGCGCCCGCTATAGCCGCGAAGTTGGTCATGCCGCTGATCTGCCCTAGGCGGCGGCCCTGCCCGCCGTCCTTCGCGAAGCGCAGTCCCATCACGCTCTCCACCGTCATGAACAGGTGGCCGCCGGTGCTCCACAGCAGCATCCAGACCAGCATGGAGTTGTACCCCGGCGAGAGGAAGGCCAGGCCGGCCACGCCGATGGCGGTAAGCAGGCTGGTGATCACGGCCCAGTGCCGCACCGGCAGCGCCGCAAGCAGCCCCGTCATGAAGATAAGCAGGAAGCCCGGCAGCTCGCGCGGGAACTCCAGGAAGCCGCGCTGCTTCTCGGTCAGGCTCAAAGTGTCGTTGAGGTAATTATTGAAGGCGTTGGAGATCACGCCGGTGTTGATGCCGAGAAAGAAGACGCCCAGGAGGAAGGCCTTGAAGGCCGGGTCGGCGCCGCGCCACCGTTTAAGCAGGTTGCCCATATTGTAATTTTATCAATTTGCCCGAAGGGAGATCAGAGGCCCGGCGGGCCGGAGCGGCGCAGCGTCAGCAGCGGCAGCTCCGACCGGGTGAACAGCCGCAGCGGCGGGCCCCAGGTGCCGGCGCCGGAGGTGACGTAGATATAAAAATCCCCGGCGCGGTAGAGGCCGTAAAAATACTTGAACATCCTGTACTCCAGCAGGCCCAACGGGAAGATCTGCCCTTCGTGGGTATGGCCGCTCAAGACCAGGCCAAAACCCGCGGCCGTTATGCCGTCGAAGCCCTCCGGCTGATGCGAAAGGAAGAGCAGCGGCTTGGCCCGGTCCAGCAGCGGCGCGAGCCGGGCCGCCGCGTCCCGGTCGCCGCGGCGCAGGTCGTCCACACCGGCCGCGAGCAGGCCCGGTACCGGCTCGTAAATTTCATTCCGCAGCGTTTTCACTCCGCAGCTTTCAAAGAAAGCGGCGGTCGGCTGACCGCCGCCGGAGAACATGTCGTGGTTGCCCAGTACCGCCGCCTTGCCGCGCAGGGCTTTCATGGAGCGCAGCATTTCGCAGGTCCCCTCGGGCATGCGCTCCCGCCGCTCGGAGAAGTCGCCGGTGAAGGCCACCAGGTCCGGCTTTACGGCCTCGGCGACGGCGGCTATCTGCGCCAGGCGCTCCAGGCTGTTCATGCGCCCCAAGTGCAGGTCTGAGACCTGGAGTATGGAAAAACCGTCCAGCGCCTGCGGCAGATCCTCAAGCGGGATCTCCAGGCGCACCACTTCGGGGTCCTTTCGCCCCTGCCAGGAGGCCAGCCCGACGAGAAAGACCGCCGCGGCCAGGCAGGCCCCGGCCGCGCCCCTGGCGCGCACCCTGGCGGCCCAGAGCAGCAGATCGCACAGTGCCAGCCACCAGAAGACTATGAAAGAAGCGCCGAGGACGAAGAAGCCCAGCCACAGCGCGGCGTCCGCCAGTTGCCCGGGCAGGTATTGCGAATAGACCCTGGCGGAAGGGTAGAGCGCGGACAGCAGCAGCGCCGCCTCTATGGCCAGGAATCTCCCCGCGGATCTCAGCGCCAGCCGGCGCACCAGCCACCAGGCCGCGTAAAGGTTGAAGGCCAGGCAGAACAGGGACAGGCCCAGCCCGAAGAGGCTGAACGGGTTCCTCACAGCCCCAGCTCCTTCGCGGCCTGCTGCCGCCGGTCGGGCGAGAGGAAGGAGCCCTCCACGGCGCAGCGCAGCGTGTAGCGAATATCGTCCAGGGACAGGCCCATCTTATTCACCGCCAGGGAGTATTCCTTGTTCAGGTCGGTGTCGAGGATCTCGGGGTCGTCCGCGCCTATGGTGCATTTGACGCCGGCGGCGATGAATTTTTTAAGCGGGTGCGCCTCCACCGACGGCACCGCGCGCGTCAGGTAGTTGCTCCAGGGATTGGTCTCTATGGTCACGCCGGCGCGCTTCACCAATTCCACCGTGCGCCCGCTGGCGTCGTCGGCCGCCTTCACGCCGTGGCCTATGCGCCGCGGCTGCAGGGCCTTTATGGTGTCGGCCACCTGCGAGAAATGCCCCTCCTCGCCGGAATGCACCGTCAGCGGTATGCGGGCGCGGTGCAGCTTCTGGACGGCGTCCTTGTAGAGGGAAGACGGGAACTCGCTTTCGTTGTCGGCCAGGTCGAAGCCGGCGACGGTCTTTTTATTGTCGGCGCAGAAAGCTATGGTTTTCTCCGCCGAGGCCAGGCCGTAACTGCGCGAGGCGATAACGATGACGCCGCAGACCATATTGGAAGTCTTTTCGAATTTGGCGCAGGTGGCCGCTATCAGCTCGTGCGCCTTCGTCCAGTCCAGGCGGGCGCCTTTCAGCATGAAGTCCGGGCTGTAGCGCAGCTCCAGCAGGCGGATGTTCTCTTTTTTATAGGCGTCTTCCAGCGCCTCGTAGGTGATGCGCTCCACCGCCGCGTAGTCGGCAAAGCTCGCCTGCGCCAGGCCGAACATGCCGAGCACGGCCGAGAGCGACGCGCCCGGCGCGCGCAGCTTGTAGGAGAGTTCCAGCACGGCTGGATCGAACGAAGGCAGGTTAAGGCCGTGCCGGCGGGCCAGGTCTATGACCGTGCCCACCCGCACGCAGCCCTCTATATGGCGGTGCAGCTCCGCCTTGGGCAGCCCCTTGATGGTTTTTTCGTCCATAAATGTTTCGGGGACGGCCTATGCCGTCCCCGGAAACTCCGGCGGGGCCGCTTACTTTATGTGCAGCGCGCCAACGTACTTGTCGTAGCGGGAGTCTATTTCCTTCTTGGTGATGCCGCCCACGCGCTTGACGCTGAAGTCCTCCACGGAGAAGGAGCTCATGACCGTGCCGCAGGCCATGGCGCGGCGGATCACGTCGAAATTCTTCCAGTCGGGCGCGGCCGCCAGGTAGCCCATAAAGCCGCCGGCAAAGGTGTCGCCGGCGCCGGTGGGGTCCACCACTTTCTCGATGGGGTGGGCGGGCACGGAAAGGACGTTGTCCTTGAAGAACAGCATGGCGCCGGCGTCGCCGCGCTTGACCACTATGCCGCGCGGGCCCATCTTCATTATCCGCCGCGCCGCTTTTATAAGATTATACTCGCCGGTCAGCTGGCGGGCCTCCTCTTCGTTGACGAAGAGCATGTCCACCTTTTTGAGCAGCTTCAGCAGAGAGGACTTCTTGAGGCTGATCCAGTAATTCATCGTGTCGCAGGCCACCAGGCGGGGTTTGCCCATCTGGTCCAGCACCTCGCGCTGCAGGTCAGGGTCGATATTAGCGAGGAACAGCACGCCGCAGCGGGCGTGGTCGGCGTTGAGCTTGGGCTTGAACTGCTGGAAGACGTTGAGCTCGGTGGCGATGGTCTCGGCGTTCTTGTAGTCGCGGTCATAGCGGCCCACCCAGTGGAAGGTCTTGCCCGGCATGACCTCGAGGCCCTGCTGGCAGATATTCGGGCGCTTGAGGAACTTGCGGAACTGCGGCGGGAAATCTTCGCCCACAACGCCCAGCATCTTCACCGGAGAGAACTTCGAGGCGGAAAGCGAAAAGTGCACCGCCGAGCCGCCGAGGGCCCGCTTGGTGTCGCCATGTATGGTTTGTACGGAATCGAGAGCTACAGAACCGACCACCAGGATTGTGTTGTTCATTTCCTCGCCTCTGGGGACCGCGAATTGCCGCAGTACTTAATGATACTAAATAACCCCCGGGGGGCGCTTTTCCGGCGCCGCTCCTGCGAGGGGGCGGCCGGGTATTTTTCGGCGTAACAAGACGGCAATATCTATCCGGCCCCCGCGTTCTATACTATAGATGAGGCGGGGCGTTCCGCCCGGAGACCACAGTTATGAGAACCACCATTTTCCTGCTCGCCCTTATCGTACCGGTGCAGACCTTCGCCACGGGCGCGCCCGACGGCGGCGCGCAGATGTACAGCGTCAGCTCCGAGCGCGCGAACATCCGCAGCGGGCCGGGGGCGGAGCACGAGGTGGCCTGGGAGGCCGGCAGGTATTATCCCTTGGAAGCGCTCGACAGGGAGGGCAGTTGGGTCCGGGTGGGCGATTACGAGAACGAGGAGGGCTGGATCCATAAGTCGCTGCTCGCCAAGGTGCCGGCTGTGGTCATCATAACCAAGAAGGCCAACATCCGCGAGGGCGCCGGCCGGGACTACGAGGTGGCCTGGACCGCCGACAAGGACTGCTCGCTTAAGGTTTTGGAAGCGCAGGACGGCTGGTACAAAGTTTCCGACGGCGAAGAGGAACTGGGCTGGCTGCACTCCAGCGTGACCTGGGGCTACGCCGACTCCGACGCCGGCGCCGGCCAGCTGGAAGAGCAGGACGCCGGGCTTTGACGCCAGCCTCCGCCAGGAAGACAGGCCCGGTCACCCCGGGCCTTCTTTTTTTGCCGCGCGGCGGGTATAATACTGGTATGGCTAAAACGATACTGGTCACCGCTTTCGAACCTTTCGCCGGGCGCGGCCGCAACCCGTCGCTAGAAGTGCTGGCGCGGCTGAAGGCGCCGGCCGGAGCAAAACTTTTCAAGGCCCGCCTGCCGGTCAGCGGCAAGGCCGTTGGCAAGAAAATATCCGCGCTGGTCTCACGGCTGAAGCCGGACCTGGTGATCTCGCTCGGCCTGGCCGCCGGCGAAGCCGGGATACGGGTGGAGCGCTTCGGGGTAAACGCGGCCGATTACGGCATAAAGGACAACGAGGGCTGGCAGCCGGAAGGCCAGAAGCTCGACGAGCACGGCCCCGCCGCCTATTTCGTCACGGCCGACCCGCGCAAGCTCGCCGCCGCGGCCCGCCGGGCCGGGGCGCCCGCCTATGTCAGCAACCACGCCGGCTGCTATGTCTGCAACACTTTGATGTACCGCGCGCTGGCCGCCCTGGCCGGCAAGCGGGCCAAGTACGCCTTCATCCACCTGCCGCTCACCACGGAGATGGTGCTGGCGGAAAAACCGGGCAAGAGCCCGTCCCCCTCCCTGCCCCTGGCCCTGCTGGTAAAAGCGGTCCAGGCGGCCTTGCGGGCCGCCTGACAAGCGAAATCAATCAGGAAGAATAGGAAGCAGCGTCCCCTCAGCCCCTTAGCCGCCGCTAGCGCAGCAGGGGCTTGAGGGCTTTCATTTCGGAGACGAATTCCGGGGACTTCTTCAATTCTTTGTAGAGGGCGTCGGCCAGCGCCTTGCCGGCGGCGGTGTCGGTGGGGTGGTGCACGCCGCCCAGCACGCGGAACAGGGCGCTCTCGTCTGCCTTGGCCAGGAACTCGGCGCGGCGGGCGGGCGACAGGTCGGCGAGGATCAGAGCGAACAGCCGGGACATGGCGGAGTGTCCGCTTGGGTAGGACAGGCCTGCCACGCGCGGCAGGCAGGGCTTTATACCCGCGTCGCGCACGAAAGGCCGCTCCCTCTTGTAGACGTCTTTCAGGAATTTGTGGGCGGCCACCGAATCCTCTGCCACGTTCTTGAAGAACGCCGTCACCGGCGCGGGCGTCGGGCTGCCGAACAGCGCCAGCTTGCCGAAGAAGGTCTGGTAGTCGTGGCTCATCTCGCCTTTGGCCGCGGCGCATTGCGCGGCCGTGCGGCGGGCCTGCCAGTCGTAAAGCACCCTGAAATCTTCCTTGTCCGCGTAGGAGCCGTCGGCGGGGGCCGCGGGCACGGCGCGCAGGTCCAGGTCCGCGAGCACCAGGTAATGGCCGGAGGCCGCGGCGCGGGCTTCTACTGCAGTCGGCGCGGAAGGCGCCGGCAAGACGGCGGTCGGGCCCGAATACAGGTCGCTGTAAGCGCCGGCGCGCCCGAAGACGGGCAACAGCGCGGCCAGGGAAAGGGAAAGCAGCAGGCGGCGGGTGAACAGCTTGGTCATTACCTAAATTCTACCCGTAAACGCGCCGCCCGCACAGGGCTTAAAGACCCAGGCGGGCGGAGGCAAAAGGACCCGTGGGCCCTGCGGTTAAACGGCCGCTTTCTCGGTGACGGGCGCGGGGGCGTGAGCCGGCGCGGGCGCGGGGCGGCCCAGGGCCGTCAGCGTCTCGCCCACTATCAGGTCGGCCCATTCCTTGCGCAGCTCGCTCGTGGGCGGGGGCAGGGTGCGGTGCTCCACCTTCAGCTCGTCGAGCAGGGCGTTGAGGCGGTCATAGATGTCCTGCTGGAACTCCACGCTCTTGGCGTCGCGGATGCCGTCGTCCATCAGCTCGCCTACCATGGGCAGCTTGTAGATGACGTCGTAGGGGAAAGTCTCGGCGTAGGCCTGCAGGAAATCGCGCAGGAACTGCTGCGTGCCGCAGCGGCGCTCCAGGTAGGCCAGGTTGTCGAACACGGAGCGGTCGCAGATCACCACCTGGTAGCCGCGCAGCGTGCCGCGCAGCTCCTCGGTGATATGCTGCATCATGATGTACATCTGGGCGGGCAGCGTGGTGCTCTCGTTGATCGGGATGCCCTGCTCGAAGGCGGCGGCCGCGATCTCGGAGAAGACCTTAACCTTGACGCCGCGCTTCTTGAGCTCGGCGGCCACCTCGTAGCAGAGGGTGGTCTTGCCGGTGCCGTGCGTGGAGATGAGGGAGATCTTGTAGGGCCGCTTCTTGTGGGGCATGGTACGCTCCGGGAAAACAAATTTGAAAAATCGGGATAGACAGATACTACACTTTTTCGGGCCGCGGTCAAAATTTTCCGCCGTAGGGGTTTACTTTCGCCTCCCGGCCGCCCTCAATTCCTTCAGGATCTGCGGCAGCGCGTCCCTGAGCAGCTGCCGCCCTACCACCAGCAGCGCCCCGCTCAGCGCCAGCGTGTCGTCGACAAAGCCGGGGATGTTCACCGGCAGCATTTCATAGAAGAAGACGGCGGCCGGCAGCGCCAGCAGCCACGGGCTGGTCCCCCAGCGCTTGTTTATGGCCAGGCAGGCGCCCAGCAGCAGCCCGGCCCCGACGAAGGCCGGCGCCGAGAAGACGCTGAGCCCCAGGCTGAACGGCGCCAGCGCGAGCGACCACAGCGCCGCGAACACGGCAGGCAGGGCCGCGTCGGCGTAGCTGTAGGTTTTTACGAAGAAGAGGTTCACCACCGCCGCCGCGAAGAAGACGGTGAAGACCGCCGCCCCGGCCAGCAGCCCGGTCTTAACGTCGGCCGCCGCCCAGCCGATCAGGAAGGACAGAACCGTAAAGGGGAAGGAAAGGGCCGCTATAGCGAAACTTTTCCACATGTCACTGCGCCAGCAGGCGCATCAGCCCGAGTTTTTCACGGAAGATCATAGCCAGGATGAGCAGCAGCAGCAGCGTCAGCGCCGCCGTCACCGCGTCAAAGCCCGTGGAGGCGCCCTTCGGCGGGGGCGGCAGCATCAGGTTCTCCTGCTTCTCCGCCGCGTAGTCGGCGTAGATGTCGCAGGCCGAGATGACGTAGATGGGCCGCAGGAACAGCATCACGCAGCCGACCGCTACCATCATCGGGATGCCCGCCCAGAAATAGAACTTGTAGATCTGGCTTTCCACCGGCGCTTTGAAATTTACCAGCTCCGGGAAGGCGATGAAGAAATAGATGGTGCCGACATAGGCGGCGATGCCGACTATCCAGCAGAGGCCCGAGTAGCCGGCCCGCAGCAGCAGCACGTCCTTGAACTTGGTCCGCACCACGTCGATGGAGCGCTTGCCGGCGTCTATCAGGCCGCGCCCGGTCACCAGGCCGGGCAGGATGCCGATGGTGGCCACCTTCCAGGCGTAGTAAATGGCCTCGCTCATGGCTTTCTGCGCGGCCGAGCGGCGGTCGTTCTTCTTGGGCAGCCGGTCGAGGATGCGCTGCACGGTCCACCAGCCGTCTATCCAGTGGAAGATCCACAGGGGCCAGGCGCGCGGCAGCACTATCTTCAGGCACTGGAGGATGGTGGATTCCTTGCCCAGGCGGTTCTGGAAATGCACCGCGCCCATGCAGCCGCTCAGCAGCCCGAGCGGGAAGGCCGTGGCGCCGACCACGAAGAAAGACCAGACGAAGAGTATTATGTCGCCGGGCGTGGCGCCGTTGGAATTGGAAGCTCGCCGCCAGGCCTCTTCCGGGATCCAGCCCAGCATCTGCAGCCACAGGTAATAGCCCAGGCCGATGCACGCCCACTGCAGCAGCGCGAAGGTGAGGAGTTCCTTCTCCAGGAACATCAGCCGCACAGCGAACTTGGAGCGTTCCCAGAAGCCGGCCAGGCCCGAGCCCAGCGACGGGCGGGCCTCGTCGGCGCCGGTCAGCGCGAACACCTCCGCCCGCACCGTGGTCAGTTCGTCGTAATAGTTCTTTATACCCATTGGTCCCTCGCTGGTTCAATGATACTAAATATTCCCGGCGGCGGCCGACGCCCTATCTTTGGTAAGATTATTTCAACTTTATGACCCTCCGACCCGCCCTCCTGGCCTTGCTGCTCGCCCTCTGCTGCGCTCACGCGCGCGCCGCAGTGTTCGTCATCGGCCTCGACGGCACCGACCCGGCGCTGGCAGGGGAACTGGCCGCGGCCGGGCGGCTGCCCAACCTGGCCGCGCTGATGCGCGACGGTGTGACCGGCCGGCTGGACACCCTGTCGCCGCTGCCGCTCAGTTCCCCCTCCATCTGGACCAGCGTGGCTACCGGCGCGGGCGAAGGCAAGCACGGCATCACCGGCTTTGTAAAATCGGACGGCGGCTGGTTCCGCAGCGGCGACCGCCGGGCGCCGGCGCTGTGGGGCATGGCCTCCGCCCGCGGCAAGAGCGCGGCCGTCGCCGGCTGGCTGCTGACCTATCCCGCCGAGCCGGTGAACGGCGTCATGGTGTCCAACAATTATTTCATGGCCGTCGGCACGCACAGCGCGGTCTACCCGCCGGCGCTCAAGCTCAGAACGCCGCGCGCCTTCGCCTTCGAGAGCGGCGCCGCGCCAGCGCTGGCGGCGCGCCTGGCCGGCATGCCGCTGCCGGCACTGTTCCCCTTCATGCCGCCGCTCGGCGATTACGCTTCTCCGGATTTCCGGGCGCATTACCTCCTCGAGAAGCTGGGCGATTACGCGCTGGCCGACGAGGGCTTCGCCCGCGTGGCGGAAGAACTGCTGGAGCGCGGCGCTTACGACCTCTTCCTGGCCTACCTGCCCGGCACGGACCGCGTTTCCCACCTGGCCTGGGGCGCCTACGAGGCCGGCAAGAAAGGCGCCGTCCCTTTCTCCGGGCTGGTCCCGGCCTACTACGCCTACACCGACGCCCTGCTCGGCCGCCTGCTGGCCAAAGCCGGCAAGGACGACACCGTGATAGTGCTCTCAGATCACGGCTTCAAGCTCAGGGAGAAAGCCGGCCCGCTGACCGTGGTCTCCGGCGACCACCGACCCGGCGGCCTCTTCGTGGCTAAGGGCCCGGAGCTTAAAAAGGGAGCGCGGCTGGCCGGGCCTATCCTCGACAGGGACGTGGCGCCTACCGTCCTCTACCTGCTGGGCCTGCCGGCGGCGCGGACCATGGACGGCAAGCTCGCCGAAGGTATTTTCCGCGACGGCGTTTTGAAAGCCCGGCCGCAGGAATACCTGGACGCTTACCCGGCCGCGGCGCCGCGCGGAAACGAAAGCCTGCCCTTCACACCGCAGGAGCTGGAGCGCCTGCGTCTCTCGGGATACCTGCAATGAAAAAAACCTGCCTGCTCCTGCTGCTTTGCCTGCCCGCCGCCGCGGCCGAGCCCGCGCCCAAGCCGCGCGGCGTGATCTTCCTGGATATCTGCTCCGCGCGGGCGGACCATTTCGGGGCCTACGGCTACAAGCGCGGCACCACGCCCAACATCGACGCCATGGCCGGCAGCGCCGCGCTCTTTGAGAACGCGGTGGCGATGTCGAGCTGGTGCCTGCCCAACTATTCCAGCCTGTTCACCGGCCACGTGCCGGAGGTGCACGGCCAGTACGTCAGCATCCCCTACCGCGGCATGCCGGGCTTCGAGACCACGCTGGCGGAAAAGCTGAAATCGGCGGGCTACGCCACGGCCGCCTTCAGCGGCGGCGTTTACTTCATGCGCCCCTGGGGCCTGGACCGCGGCTTCGACAAATACGTCAACGTCTTCTCCACCGCCACCGCCGCGCCCGGCACCTTCGCCGAAACCCTGCCCGGAGTGACGGAGTGGCTCGACGGCAACAAGGACAAGCCCTTCTTCCTCTTCATCGCGGTGGACGACCTGCACGTCCCCTTCCAGTCGCTGGAACCGAACATGTTCGACCCGGGTTACGAGGGCATGGTCAACGACCCCGCCGTGCGCGGCGTGCCTTTCTTCCGCGACTATAACGATTATCTGCGCGGCGCGCTGCCGGAGGACGCCACCAACTACGCGCGCGTGGCGGCTTTCGCTGCCGACAAGGACAGCCTGGGCCACCTGACCGCCAAGTACGACGCCGCGCTGCACACGGCGGACAAGCGCGTCGGGGACTTCATAAATTATCTCAAGAAGAGCGGCCTGTGGGACGAGTCCGTCTTCATAGTGTCGGCCGACCACGGCGAGCAGCTGGGCGAGCACGGCCTGCTGGGCCACACCGAGGGCCTCTACGAGCCCATCACGCACGTGCCGCTGCTGGTGCGCGCGCCGGGCAGCGCCGCCGCCGGCAGGAGATTAAAGCAGCTGGTGCAGCGCGTCGACATGATGCCCACGGTGCTGGACCTCGCCGGCGTGCCCTACGCCGACCTGCAGCTGCAGGGCCGCAGCCTGCTGCCGCTGCTGGAGAACCCGGACCTGGAGTTCAGGCAATACGCCTACTCCAGCAGCAAGCGAAACCTCCCCGGCGTCTCGGACCCGCTGATAGAGGAGCGCACCATCCGCGACGGGCGCTGGAAGCTGCACTGGTACCTCTACAAGGACGCCTACGAACTTTACGACCTGGAGAACGACCCGCTGGAGACCAGGGACCTCGCCGGCGAACGCCCGGCGGAACTGAACCGCCTGGCCTTCGAACTGCTGAAGCGGGTGGAGCAAGTGCGCCCGCACGCGCCCGGCCTGCCGGTGGACAAGGATTTCAGCCGCTCCGAGGTTTCCCGCCAGCACGACCGCTATTAGACCACCCCGACGCAGGCATAAAAAGCGAGAGCCCCCGTAAGCGGGGGCTCTTCACTCTGGCGCGAGGGCCAGGACTGCGACTTCGCAGGGGGAGGACCGGGGGACCGACGGGGCACGAAACGCCGCCGAAGGGCCGGAACACCCGCCCGGGACCGGGGCGCCAACCGCGCCGGGGAACCGGGGACCCCGGGGGAACCGCGTCGCCTGCAGCGAGACAGCGGACCGGGGGACTACGCCGGGGCCGGGACACCGCCCGACCGACCGCAACCGACACCGCACCGCAGGGCCCGACCGCCACCGCAACCGCACCGCACACACACCACACACACCGCGACCAGACCGCGCCACACACACCACACACCGCGACCGCGGGGCCCACACTACCGGCGCAACCTTGAAAAGAGCAGGACTACATATCGAGTATAACAGACGACTGTTGACTTGTCAAGACCCAGGGCCAAAATACTTTAAAAATTCTTTTTTTACGTCGGGCTCGCGCCAAAAACAAAGAAAGTCCCGCGCTGCCGCGGGACTTTTTTTCGGAAACTTCCGCTCAATATTTCGCCAGCGCTGCCTTGTAATAGCGCCACAGCTCGGCTGTGGGGTGAGTGGGCTGACCGTAGGGGCTGCCGGGCAGCGAGGCCCAGGTGGTATTGAGCTTGCTCAGGGCCGAAGTGAAATTTTCGTAGACGCTTGAGCGCAGCACTTTGTTGTAGGCGCCCTGGCGGCGGATGATCTCCAGCGCGGCCTTCTCCTGGTTGGGCGGGGTAAAGTCGCCCAGGCCCAGGCCGGGCGCCAGGCCGTCCCAGGTCTTGGACAGGAACTGGTAGCGCCCCGCGGCGGTGGAGCAGAGCCCGCCGGAGCAGATCTTGCGGCGCGGGTGGTCGGCGTAGCTGTTGAAGGTGGCGAAGGTGAAGATATAGTTATAGTTCGCGCGCGTGCCCTCGGCGAAGGCCAGCGTGTCGAGGAAGGCCCGCACGGTGCGGGGCAGCTCCCAGATGCCGCCGGCGGAGCTGGAGGAGACGTGGGTCAGGAAGACATAGCCGCGGTCGAGCCCACAGCCGGGCAGGGCCGAGGCCAGCTGCACGGTCATGTGCTCGCCCTCGAAGCCGGGCTTCGCGGCGGCGCGGTAAAGCGTGTTGGGAGAAAGGGCGCAGCGGCTGGTGCCTTCCGCCAGGCCGTCGGCCTGGGCGGCCGAGGACTTCAGGAAAGTTGCAGCGTTGCCTATATAGAAAAAGTGCTCTTCGCCGGCCTTGGAGGTTTCGCCCCAGTCGAAGCCGGGCTCGTTATTATCGGCCGGCAGGTACTGCTGCGCCTCGAGGTCCAGCCCGGCGGGCTGCGGCAGCAGCGGGACTTCCGCCGGGGCGGTCAGTTCCGCGCCGGCATAGGCGCGCAGGTCTCCGAGGGCCTGGCCCTGGGAAAAGAGGGGCATCGCGGCGAGAAGGATGAACGTGGCTGGTATGATCCTGTTCATACCTATAGTATGGCAGGCGGGTTGACGGCGGTTAAGGGTAGTTGGACCCAAAAAGAAATAGGCCCAAAGGCCCACGGGGCCGGCCTTCCTAGCTGGCCAGGAATTTTTTTATGCCGGTCATGATCATCTGCACCGAAATGGTCACCAGGATCATGCCCATCAGCTTTTCCATGGCCAGCAGGCCGCGGGCGCCCAGCAGGCGCGACAGCCAGCCCGACAGGCCGGCGAGGATCACGGCGTTGATGAGCCAGGAGACGCCCACCACGCCGGCCCACATGCCGATACGGCCCGGGTCCTGCAGCGAGAATAGCAGTATGGTGGTCAGCGTCGAGGGGCCGGCTATCAGGGGTATTGCCAGCGGCACTATGAACGGCTCCCCCTCCGGGCCATCGGCGAAGGTGGAATGGTGAGTGGGGAAGATCATCTGCATGGCGATAAGGAACAGCACTATGCCGCCCGCCACCGACATCGCGGTCAGGTCCAGCGCCAGCGCCGAGACGAAGTATTTGCCGAACAGTAAGAAGAAGACCATGATGCCAAGCGCTATGAACAGCTCGCGGGCGATGACCTTGCGGCGGCGCTCCTCGGGCACTCCCTTCAGAGAGGACATGAACATCGGGATATTGCCCAGCGGGTCCATGACCAGCGTGAGCGTGAAGACGGTGGAAAGAAAAAGCGTCAGGTCCATTGTTCAATTCTAGCAAAACCCGCGCACGGCGCCGCGGCGCAAATAAAGCGGCCGGGGAGGTTTCCCTCTCCCGGCCGCTCTCTTTTAAACGCCGCCGCTACTTCTTCTCTTCGGCGGCGGGCTTCACATCCTCGCCGTCGTCGATGACGGGCTCCACGGAGGCGATCTTGTCGCCTTCTTCGAGCCGCACCAGGCGCACGCCCTGGGTGTTGCGGCTGATCACGCGCAGGTCCTTGATGGGCATGCGGATGATCTTGCCCTTCTCGGTCATCACCATCAGGTGGTCTTTGGTCTCCACCAGGTGGATGCCCACCACCGCGCCGTTGCGGTCGGTGGCCTTGATCGTGTAGACGCCGGAGCCGCCGCGGCCCTGGTGCCGGTACTCGTCGAGGTCGGTGCGCTTGCCGTAGCCGTTGAGGCAGACCGTCAGCAGCGTCTTCTTGGTCTTGGGCTCGGCCACTTCCATACCGACTACGGTGTCTTTGTCGTCGAGGCGGATGCCCCGCACGCCCATGGCCCCGCGGCCCATGCTGCGCACGTCGGACTCACTGAAGCGGATGCTCATGCCCTCTTTGGTGCCGATGATGATCTCGTACTTGCCGTCGGTGTGACCCACGCTGGTCAGCACGTCGCCGTCCTCGAGCCCGATGGCGATGATGCCGCCGCGCCGGATGTTGGCGAAGTCGCCTATCGGGGTCTTCTTGATGTTGCCCTTGCGGGTGCACATCACGATGTAACTCTCTTTGCCTTTAGCTTCGGCGAAAGATTCTATAGCCAGCACCGAGGTCACCTTCTCGTCCTTGACCTGCAGCAGGTTCACTATGGCCTTGCCGCGCGAGGTGCGGTTGCCCTCGGGGATCTCGTAGCCCTTGAGCGCGTACACTTTGCCGCGCGTGGTGAACATCAGGATGGTGGCGTGGCTGGAGGTCACGAAGAGCTTCTCGATGAAGTCCTCCTCGCGCACTTCGGAGCCGATGATGCCTTTGCCGCCGCGACCCTGCACCTTGTAGGTGTCGGCGGGGATGCGCTTGATGTAGCCGCCGTGGCTCATGGTGATGACGACCTTCTCCTCGGGGATGAGGTCTTCGATGTCGAGCTCGGCCGCTTCGCCGGTGATCTCGGTCTGGCGCTTGTCGCCATATTTAGCCTTCATCATCTGCAGCTCTTCGACGATGATCTTGAGGACTTTCTTGGGGTCGCCGAGGATGGCGCGCAGTTCGCCGATGAGCTTCATCAGCGCCTTGTGCTCTTCTTCGATCGCGCCCACTTCCAGGCGGGTGAGCTGGTGCAGGCGCATGTCCAGGATGGCCTGGGCCTGTATGTCGCTCAAGGCGAACTTGGCCATCAGCTTGGTCTTGGCTTCCAGCGAGTCCTTGGATTTCTTTATGATCTCGACCACGGCGTCGATGTTCTGCAGGGCTATCAGGTAGCCTTCCAGGATATGGGCGCGGGCGAGGGCCTTCTTGAGGTCGTACTTGGTGCGGTTCACTACCATCAGGCGGCGGTGGCGCACGTACTGCAGCATCACTTCTTTGATGGGCAGCACGCGCGGGCGGCCGTCCACGATGGCCAGCATGATGACGCCGAAGCCGGTCTCCATCTGGGTGTGCTTGTAGAGCTGGTTCAGGACCACCTGGGCGTTGCCGTCGCGCTTGATCTCGATGACGATGCGCATGCCGCGGCGGTCCGACTCGTCGCGGAGGTCGGAGATGTCCGGGATCTTCTTTTCCTTGACGAGCTCGGCTATGTTCTCGATCAGGGTGGACTTGTTGACCTGGTAGGGGATCTCGGTGACCACGATGCACTCGCGGTTGCCTTTCATCTCCTCGATCTCGGCGCGGGCCTGGATGGTGATGGAGCCGCGGCCGGTCTCGAAGTAATCCCTGATGCCCTTGCGCCCGCGGATGATGCCGCAGGTCGGGAAGTCGGGGCCCTTGATGACCTTCATCAGGTCTTTAACGTCTATCTCCGGGTTCTCGATGACGGCTATGGTGGCGTCGCAGACCTCGGTGAGGTTGTGCGTGGGGATGTTGGTGGCCATGCCGACCGCGATGCCCGAGCTGCCGTTGACCAGCAGGTTCGGGAGCTTGGCCGGCAGCACCGACGGCTCGGTCATGGAGCCGTCATAGTTGGGCACGAACTTGACCGTCTCTTTCTCGATGTCGGCCAGCAGCTCGCCGGCTATGCCGGAGAGGCGGGCCTCGGTGTAGCGCATGGCGGCCGCGGGGTCGCCGTCCACGGAGCCGAAGTTGCCCTGGCCGTCTACGAGCATGTAGCGCAGGCTGAAAGGCTGCGCCATGCGCACGAGCGTGTCGTAGATGGAGGCGTCGCCGTGCGGGTGGTACTTACCCATCACGTC
>MGUG01000015.1 GCA_001799845.1 Elusimicrobia bacterium GWC2_64_44
TGTACATGGTCAGCACGTAGAAGAAGCCGATGGCGGCGATGGCCACTATCGTCGACTTGCGCGCGCAGGCGGGGCTGGGCACGGTGTAGTAGCGGATGAGGATATGCGGCAGCGCGGCGGTGCCCAGGAACAGCGCGAGCATCAGCGACAGGAAGTCCAGTTTCTGGATGGGCGTGCCTTCCACCTTGAACTTCAGGCCGGGGCGCATCATCTTGTTGCCGGGCTTCACGCTGGGGGCGTAGACGGTCACTTTATCCTCGCCGTCGGAGAGCTTCACTATCTTCCAGGTGTTGATCTTGGTCTCCGGGTCGCTCAGGATGGAGAGGAACTCGAACGGACCCACCTTGCCGGTGGCCGCCTCGGGGCCGGTCTTGCCTTTTATGGCTTCCAGGCCGCCGTTCTGGCGCAGGACATTGTCCTTGGAGGCGGGAAGGCCGTTGACCAGCTTGCTGCCGTCGGCTTTCTTGACCTCGTACTGGGTCTCTTTCAGGGCGATCTTGCCGTCCTTGTCGGAGCGCAGCCACCAGGTCTCCACGCCGTTATTGACCAGCTTCACGTAGGTCTCGGCCTTGACCGGCACCGCGGCGGCCACGGCGTAGGCCGTGTCGGCCACCACGAGGGCGCCCTTCACTTCGGAGGCCTCGAGGGTCTTGTACTGGTAGAACGGCACGCGGCCGCCCTGGTCCGGGGTCGTGCTCAGGCCGCGCACCAGCACCGCCACGACCACGATCAGAGAGAACACCACGAGCATCGCGCCCTTGATGAACTGCACGTAGGTGGTGGAGGTCATGCCGGCGGTCGCTACTATCGTGATGACGATGGCGCCCACCATGATGACGCCCGCGTAATGCGGGATGCCCAACAGCGGCTCAACGAGCACGCCGGCGCCCACCATCTGCGGTATCAGGTAGAACACGGAGACCACCAGGGTGCTGATGGCCGCGAACAGCTTGATGCCGCGCGAGTTGAACTTGGCGTCCAGCGCGTCAGTGAAGGTGTACTTGCCGAGGCGCTTCATCGGCTCGGCCACCACGAACAGCGCCACTATCCAGCCGGCCAGGTAGCCGATGGAGTAGAGGAAGCCGTCGTAGCCTGCGGTAGCGATCATGCCGCAGATGCCGAGGAACGAGGCGGCGCTCAGGTAGTCGCCCGCGAAGGCGATGCCGTTGACGCCCCAGTGGATCTGGCCGCCGGCGGCGAAGTAGCCGCTGGCCGATTTGGTCTTGGCCGCGAAGTAGAACGACAGGCCCAGCACGGCGACGACGAAGGAGAGGAAAATAGCTATAGCCATGTTACTTGCCTCCCTTGTTGTCGGCTTCGTGAGTGCCGCACATGTGGTTGTAGATCAGCGCCTCGATGAGGGCGAACACGATCAGGCCGAAACCGAACACCACGGCCAGGTTGAGGCCGAAGAGCACGGTCTTCTCCATCCAGAGGGGCTTGAGCAGGTTGATGGCTACGAAAGCGGCGTAGATAGCCGCGTAGAGCAGGAACATCCACACGCCGATACGCTGCTTGTACTCGGCCGAAGCGTCGGGGCCGCACTGGGCCGCGGGTTCATGAAGCATTTGGTCTCCTCATTAAAAAGCGGGCGCTCGCTGCAACCGGGCGTCCGCGTACGTAACTTTTTAAACGATGAGAAATTTTACCAAATACTTCAGCTTATTCATAGCCTCGGCCGCGGCGGCCGCCGTTTCCTTGAGCGCCAGCTGGTCCGCCTGCGACAGCCCGGAGGGCCTGAGGCGGTTGTCCGCGGGGCCGCCGGAGCCGGCCAGCGCGGCCTGGCGGCGCAGGCGCAGGCGCATCAGCGTCTCGAAGGCCTGGGAGAAAGATTCCTTCTCGGCCTGGTCCAGCACGTTCGCGTCGGCCAGCGCGGCCAGGCGGCCGGCGGTCGGCAGCGCGGGGATATCCCCGCGCAGCGCGTAGATGCGGGCGAAATCGGTGAAGACGCGCAGCAGCTGCTTGGCGTCGAAGGTGCCGCGGAACTCCCCCTCGTCCTCCACGGCCACCCCGCCGCGGAAGCCGAGCGGCACCTTGAAGAGCAGGGCGTTCTGGGCGAGGTTCAGGAAGAAGATGCGCTTGTCCTTCAGCGCGGCGCGCACGTGGGCGCGCAGCTCGTCCTCCAGCGCCCGCTCACCGGCCACGCAGCGGAAGTCGAAGAACACGTTGACGTCCAGCAGGGCCTGGGGGTCGGTGACGCCGGCCCACTCCGTGAAATAGCCCTTCCAGGCCGACAGCGGGCGGCACCATTTGGGGTTATTGGCCATGGCCGCGCCCTTGCAGTAGGCGTAGCCGGCCTCGGCCAGCCAGGCGCAGACTTTGCCGGCGAGCGCCTGAAAATATTCCGCGGCGGCCCGCTCCTGGCCGGCGGGCGGGTCGGCGTAGACCAGCGCGTTGTCCTGGTCGGTGGCGAGGGTCTGCTCGTGCCGGGCCTGGCTGCCCAGCGCGAGGAACGCGAACTGCGCCGGCGGCTCGCCCAGCTCCTTCACCGCGAAGTCCACGAACCGGGCCGTCGCCGCGTCGGCGGCGGAGCTGACCAGCCGCGTGATGCCGGCGCTGTCGGCGCCGCTGTCGGAAAGGGTCTTTACCAGGCGCGGCAGCCGCCCGCGCACGGAGACCACGGCCTCCACCGAGGCGGCCGCGGCGAATTCGCCCATCAGCATGGCCGGGGAATACCACTTCAGGGCCAGCAGCTCTTTCTCGTCGATCACGGAATTTATCTTTCCCGCCGCGTCCTTCACGGCCAGGTGGCGGATATTCTTCTCCTGCATCAGCAGCACCGCCTCGAAGAGCAGGGCCGTCTCCGGCACGCTGATGATCGGGGAGCTCATGACGCGCGCCACCGGCTCCTGCGCCGTGCTGCTGCCGGCCAGTACCCGCGCGCGCAGGTCGTGGTCCGTCACCACGCCCAGCACTTCGCCGCCGCCCTCCACCAGGATGCAGCTGCTGCCGGCGGCCGTCATCAGCTCCGCGGCCTTGCCGACGGTGGTAGTGATGGCGCAGGCGGCCGCCTTGCGGGCCACGCCGCGCACCGACTGGCTGAGAGAGCCAAGCGAAAGCTGCAGGTCGGCCAGCAGCTTCTCGCGCTCGGCCTCCGAGCGCTTGCGCGCGGTGATATCTTCCAGCAGGCCGTCGCACTGGCCCGGCGCGCCGTCGGCGGGCAGGGGGATCAGGGAAACCAGCAGCGAGCGCTCCGAGGGCAGGCCCGGACGGATGAAAGCGGGCGACTCGCGCACCGGCCGGCCGGCCGCGGCCTCGCGCAGCAGCCCGGCGCCTTCGAAAGGCCGCAGCGGCGCGGCGCCGGCGGAGAGCAGCTCTTTGACGCCCGGGTAGCCCAGGATGCGCGCCGCGGCGGGATTGGCCTCCGTGAAGCGCCCGGCCGCCAGGTCCAGCCTGAACACCCCGAGGTTGATGGTGTCGGTAAGCAGGCGGAACTTCTCGCGGCTCTCGGAAAGTTCCTCTTCCGTCTGTTTGTGCCGGTCTATATCCTTGACGGTGAGGATGAAGCCGTCGCGGCCGCCGAAATTAAGTTTCGAGGCCGTCAGCAGGGTCCTGAAGGTCTCGCCGTCGCTGCGCAGCATGGCCGACTCCACCTGCGGCGGGGCGCCGCCGCTCTCCAGCAGTTCGCGCAGGTAATCCACGCTGGCGGCCGCCGACGGCGGGAACAGCGCCAGGAAATCCATCTTCTCCAGCTCGGCCACGCCGTGGCCCAGCATGTCGGCCAGGGTCTTGTTGGCGTAGACCAGCCGGGCCCCTATCACCATCATGATGCCCTCGGTGGCGGCCTCCACCAGCTTGCGGTGCTTCTCCTCGGACTCGGCCAGCCTCGCCTCGGCCGCGCGGCGCGAGCGCTCTATGCGCAGGCTCTGCTGGTTCACGTAGAGCAGGATCAGCGCTATGATGGCGGCTATCAGCAGGGAGATCTTTATCAGGTTTGCCTCGAGGCGGGCGATCTCCTCGCGCACGTCCTCTATGTAGATACCGGTGCCGGTGACCCAGCCCCACGACTCGAACAGGCGGACATGGGAAAGCTTTGGCACATTGCGGGCCGGGTCGTCCTTCCACTGCCACATATAGTCGGAATAGCCGGAGCCGCTTACCCGGCCGATTTCCGCGAACTCCACGAACAGCCGCTTGCCGTGGGAATCCTTGAAGTCCGCCAGGTCTTTGCCGTCCAGGTCGGGCCGGTACGGATGCACTATCATGCGCGGCGCCAGGTCGGTGATCCAGAAATAATCCTTGGCCTCCGGGCCGTAGCGCAGCGCGCGCACGCTGTCGGCGGCCTTGCGCTGGGCCTGGGCCCGCGTCAGCCGCCCCGCCTTTTCTTCGCGATAGAAATTTTCGAGCAGGCTGTACACGGAGTTGTTCAGCTCGCGGATGGTCTCGCGCTTGCGCTCCATCATGTTGCGCTCGAACGAGGGAATGATGAAGAAGAAGGTGGCGCCGATAAAAAGCGCCACCGCCAGCGCGCTGGGCAGGGCGATGCGGGCCAGGAAGCTGGCGCCGTCAGGACGCGGACGGGTCTCCATTACTGGATTATAATAAAAAGCGGGAGGGATGTGGCGGCGCGCCGAACCGCGCACAAAGCCGCCGGACTTTTTGTATCATTATTGGCGATGAGCGAATCCACGGGTCGCGTTCTGGTGGTCACCAGCGGCAAGGAGCTGCTGGACGAGATGCTCCCCTCCATGTCCGGCAGGGGAATGGAGCTCGTCGTGGTCCCGACCCTCAGGTACGCGGCCATGCGCCTGGGCCAGGGCGACTGCTCCGCGCTGGTTGTGGACTTCAACCGCGTCCCCCCCGCAGAGCGCGAAGATTTCCTGGCGCTGCACAAACAATTTCCCAAGGTCCATCTTTTCACCCTCGAGTCCGTGGGCAGCATAGCGCCCACCCTCAGTTCGCCCCTGCGCCGCCTGACCTGGCCGCTGCCCATGGGCTTCGCCGACCAGGTCCGCGTCACCGCCCGCATGGTCATCCTCCTCGCGGACCAGGTGCTGTTCTCCACCAACGCGGTGCAGAACGCCCTGCAGCAGTCCGGCGTGCAGCCCATCTCCCTTGACACCATCACCGGCCTGCCCGGCTTCATCCGCGGCCAGAACGAGGCGCGCGTATTGGCCGCCCAGCCCAAGCAGACCAAAAAGTCCTGGTCGCTGCTGGGCGGGAGCGAGGAAGAAGCCGCCCCCTCCGGCCCGCTGCCGGTCAACGTCGTGGTGGTCCAGTTCGGCGGCACGCAGAAGCAGGCCGAAGCCCTGGACGCCGCCATCCGCTCCGAATCCCCGGAAGCCGTCAGCTACCTGCTCTCCGGCGCCGAAATGGTGAAGACGGCCATGCAGCTCCTCAAGGACGGCTGCCCCGTGGCGCTGCAGCGCGACCAGGCCGGCCGCATAGCCGGCATTCTGGTGGAGAACTCCGAGGGCGCCGAGCTGCGCCTCAAGAAGCGCGAGGTGGAGCGCATCCTGCTGCTCGACAATTTCAAGCCGGCCGTGACGCTGTTGAGCCAGGCCCTGATGGGCGCGGGCTACGAGGTAGTGTCCACGATGGACGGCGCCGATGCCCTCGGCCTGTGCCAGAAGGGCGCCTTCCACCTGGCGGTGCTGGGCACCTCCGCCGCCTCTTCCCAGTATTCCGGCGCCGAGCTCGCCACCAAGATGCGCGAGCGCGACCCGGACCTGCGCATCATCTTCATGGTGGACCAGTACCCGCTCAAGGCCGCGCTGAAAGGCGTCAGCCAGGTAGTGGAGCTGGGCCTCGACGACGCGCTGCTCAAGGAGACCACCGGCTCGGTGGAGCCCTCGCGCCTGATCTTCTCGGTGGAGAAGGCCCTGGAGCGCCGCTTCCTGCTGCTCGAGAACGCGCGCCTGCTCAAGGAGACGCAGGAGCAGAAGAACCAGCTGGAGCTGGTCAACGGCTTCCAGAAGAAATTTTTCGCGACCGTAGCGCACGACGTAAAAAGCCCGCTTACGGCCATCCTCGGCTACTCCGAGGTGCTCGGCAAGAAGCTGCAGGCGATGCCGGGCGAGCAGCGCTACGCCGCCAATATCCAGACCTCGGCCAAGACGCTCAACGTCCTGATCTCCGACCTGGTGGACCTGGCCGCCATGGAAAGCGGAAAGCTGCGCGTGGAAATAGCCAACCTCAACCTCATGGGGGTCATCACCGACGTCTTCGAGCGCGTCAAGATAGCCGCCGCCGCCCGCAAGCTCAACATGACCCTCGAGGTCCCGCCCGTCCTGCCGCCGCTGGCCGGCGACGACGCCCGCGTGGGCCAGGTGGTGCAGAACCTCTGCACCAACGCCATCCAGTACACCAAGGAAGGCGGCAAGATCACCATCAAGGCCGAGCTCAAGCCCGACCGGGTGGAGGTCAGCGTCATCGACACCGGTATCGGTATCTCCAAGGAAGACCTGCCCCGCGTGTGGGAGCGCTTCTTCCAGACCAAGGAAGCCATGGGCATGCGCAAGGCCGGCTTCGGCCTCGGCCTCAAGATCGCCCGCGAGATCGTGCAGCGGCACGGCGGCGAGATGGGCATAGAGTCTGAACTCGGCGTCGGCTCCCGCTTCTTCTTCCATATCCCCCTCAAGTTCACTCCCCCCAAGGCTTAACCACGTTCTTGCTGCATGCAACCGCCGCGGCCGCCCGCGCGTATATACTTTGACGATATTGAAAGGAGAACCCATGAGAACTACCGCTTTTTCGCTGTGCCTGCTCGCCGCCGTGGCGGCCCCTGCGGCCGCCGCCGACTCTTTCCCGGCGGCCGGCCTGGCCGGGCTGCGCCTGGACTCCGAGGCCGCCTTCGCGGGGATCTACGGCTCCACCCTGCCGGTGATCTTGGTGGAGCAGCTCGGGGATAACGCCGAATTCTTCAGCGTAAGGATGGAGGCCGTAAAGGGCCGCCTGGAGATAAAGGCGGCGCTGAAGCCGGAGAAGAAAAAGGAATACGAGGAGCGCTTGCGCCGGCACAACTCCTTCCTGCTCGGCCTCTTCTCTAAAGACAGCAAGGCCCCGGAAACCGGCTTCAGGATACAGTTGCCCGGAGGCCGGGATGCAGAGGTAACCCTGCGGGACGGCAATATAGAGATCTCAGGACTGCGAGGCAAGGTCGCGGCCCGGAGCGACACCGGCAGCATCTCTATCTCCAGGGTCACCGGCGCCGTGGAAGCCGCGGCCCGCACCGGCAAACTGGAGGTCTCCGATATTGAAGGCCCGGTCGCGCTGGAAGGCGGCACCTCCTCCGTCTCGGCTGAGCGCGTAGCGGGCGACGCGCGCGTCAAGACGGGCACGGGCTCCATCGGCGTCAAGGCCATCGGCGGCGGCGCGGACCTGGCCGCGAACACCGGCAGCATAAGGATAGACGGTGTTTCCGGGCCCCTCAAGGCCGTCAGCGGGACCGGCTCGATAAAAGGCGAAACCGCCTCCGCGAAAGTGGAAGCGAGGACCAACACCGGTTCCATAGCCCTGAGCGGCCTGACCGGCGGGGCGGCGGCGGACTGCGGCACCGGTTCGGTGACGCTGGCCTGGGACAAAGCCCCGGCCGGCGGCGCGGCAGAAGCCTCCGCGGATACCGGCAGTATCTCGCTGAGCTTCCCCTCCGACGCCAGACTCCGGGCCGACCTCTCCAGCGGGACCGGCAGCGTCAGGAGCGAATTCGAGAATTTTCAGGGGGAAGGCGTCTTCAAAGTGACCGCCAAAGCGGGCACCGGCAGCGTTAAGCTGGTAAAGACCAGGAATTAAACGCTGGAACCCCTAAAACGCCGGGCTCTCCCCGGCGTTTTTTTGCGCCCGCCCTGAGCACACGGCGGGCCGGTACCCTCAGTGCCGGGGCTCCGGGTAGGCCCAATGGCCTTGAAAAGCCGCCGCCGCGGGCCTAAACTATACATATGATAACCGGACCTTTCCGCGCCGCCGTTCTACCGGCCCTGGCCGTCCTTCTTTTCGCGTCCGCCGCCGCCGCCGAGCCCGACAGCCGCGCCCGGCTGCAGGAACTCCAGGACTCCATCCGCTCGGGCAAGGCCCGCTGGACCGCCGGCGAAACCTCGGTCTCTAACCTTCCCGAAGAGGCTTGGGGCGGCCTGACCGGCCTGAACGCCACGCCTCCGACGGGCCCCCAGGCTCCGGAGCCGCCGGTCAAGTTCGTCCCGGCCGCCCTGGACTGGCGCGCCAACGGCGGCAATTTCGTCACCGCCCCCAAGCAGCAGGGCGGCTGCGGCTCCTGCTGGTCCTTCGCCATGACCGGCGCGCTGGAATCCTACGTGCTGCGCAAGCGCAACACCCCCGGCGCCGGCCTGGACCTCTCCGAGCAGGTCTATCTTTCCTGCAGCAGCGTGGGCAGCTGCAAGGGCGGCGCGCTGCTGCCGTTCTTCCTGGTCAGCGAAGGCCTCCCGGCGGAAACCGCTTATCCCTACGCTGAAGAAGACGGCTCCTGCTCCGCCGCCGCGTCGGGCTGGGAAAGGACGGCGCACAAGATAGAAGGCTGGGGCATGGTCTGGCCGTCGCTGGGCAGGATCAAGGCCGCGCTCGCCCATTACGGCCCGCTGCCCACCTCCATGCAGGTCTACTCCGATTTCCTCAGCTACAAGTCCGGGGTCTATTCCCGCGTCGGCGGCAAGCGGGTGGGCGCCCACGCCGTGCTGCTGGTGGGCTACAACGACGCCGAGGAGTATTTCATCGTAAAGAACAGCTGGGGCACAGCCTGGGGCGAGGACGGCTTTTTCAGGATAGACTACTCCCAGATGCACTCGCTGGTGGTCTTCGGCCTCACCACGGTGGCCTACTATTGAGCGCAGAAAGAACCCCGCGGCCCCGCAGCGTCCCCATATATTTCATAAAATATAGGGGACGCTTCTTTTTCGACCCGAGGTGCATATATGGCTAAAAACAAAGTTCTCCTGATCATCCGCGACGGCTGGGGCATAGCCAAGCCGGACAAGTTCAACGCCGTGGCCAACGCCAAAAAGCCCAACATGGACCGCTACCTGAAGACCTATCCCAACACCGTGCTCGAACCCTCCGGCGAGGCCGTAGGCCTGCCCAAGGGCTACCAGGGCTCCTCCGAGGTCGGCCACCTCAACATCGGCGCCGGCCGCATAGTCATCCAGGAGCTCAAGCGCATCAAGGACATGATAGAGGACGGCACTTTCTTCGGCCGCCCCGCCCTCAAAGCCGCCCTGGACAACTGCGTGGCGAAGGGTTCCGCCCTCCATTTGATGGGCCTGGTGCAGGACGAGGGCGTGCACGCCCACCAGGACCACCTGTACTCCATCATGCGCGAAGCCAAGAAGCTCGGCATAAAGAAGGTCTGGGTCCACTTCTTCGCCGACGGCCGCGACACGCCGCCCCGCTCCGCCCTCGCCTTCATGAAGATGCTCGACGAGGTGATCAAAGAGGTCGGCAACGCCGCCGTGGGCACCATCATGGGCCGCTACTACGCCATGGACCGCGGCGAGAAGTGGTCTCTCACCGACTCTACTTATAACACCATCACCAAAGGAGAAGGCGCCCGCGCCGCCTCCGCCGAAGCGGCCCTCACCGCCGCCTACGCCACGCTCAAGAACCCCAACGGCCAGCCCATCGTGGACGAGTACATCCCCCCGACGGTGATAGAGGGCTACCCCGGCATGAAGGACGGCGATTCCGTAGTGCATTTCAACTTCCGCCAGGACCGCGCCATCCAGCTCACCAAGTGTTTCGTCGAGGACAATTACCCCGGCAAGCGCTGGAAGAAGCTGGACGTGGTGTACTGCGGCCTCACGCGCTACTACGACGAGTTCAAGTTCAGCGCGCTGCCGCCCATGGACGAGGGCGGCGGCATGAACGACCTGCTGGGCCAGGTCATCTCCGAGCGCGGCCTCAAACAGCTGCGCCTCGCCGAGACGCAGAAGTTCAAGCACGTCACTTCCTTCTTCGACGGCAAGCGCACCGAGCCCTACAAGGACGAGCACCAGGAAGAGATGAAGGGCCACTGGGACCCTTCCAGCTTCGGCGAGCATCCCGAGATGGACGCCCCCGAGGTCCGCGAGCGCGCCCTCAGGGAGATCGCCTCGGAGCAGTACGATTTCATCCTGGTCAACTTCGCCAACTGCGACATGGTGGGCCACACCGGCATCTACGAGGCCACGGTGAAAGCCGTGGAGATAGTGGACGAATCGGTCGGGATGCTGACGGACGAGGCCCTCAAGCACGGCTACACCGTGATGATCAGCTCCGACCACGGCAACGCCGAGGAGATGTGGGACTACAAGATCGACATGCCCAAGACCTCCCACACCACCAACCCCGTGGAGTTCATCTATATAGCCCGCGACGCCGCCGGCGTGAAGCTGCGCCCGCACGGCATCCTCTCCGACATCGCCCCTACTGTGCTGGAGGTGCTGGGCCTGCAGCAGCCGGAGGCCATGACCTCGGAGTCGCTGTTTGTTCATTAAGCTGAGGGTGCATCCCGACGAGCGCAGGGACAAGATAGTAAAGAAAGCCGCCGACGCCTACGAGGTCTGGACCAAGGCCCCGCCCGAGCGGGGCCTGGCCAACGCCTCCGCGATCCGGCTGCTCTCGCTGCAGCTGGGCGTGGACGCCAAGCGCATCCTGCTCATCAAGGGCGCGACCTCGCCGGCCAAGATAGTTAAAGTGATATAATTTTTCTATGGACCAGAAAAAAGCGCGCCTGGCGGCGTTAGCCGGGCTGATCATCTTCTCCTCCACGATCGCCGTGCTGCTGGCGCGGCAGTTCAACCTGGGCCCTGTGCGCCCTGCCCCCGACTTCCGCACCTTCGGCCCGGCCGACGCGCCCGTGCAGATCTACGAATACACCGATTTCGCCTGCCCGGCCTGCCGCCACGCCGCCGGCAAGCTCGACGAGATGATCAAGGTCTTCGGCCCCGGCCTGCGCGTCTCTTTCAAGCATTACCCGCTGCTCAACATCCACCCCTGGTCGCTCCACGCGGCGGCCTACGCCGACTGCGCCGGCGCGCAGGGCAAATTCAAGGAGTACGCCGCGCTGCTGTTCGAGGGCCAGGAAAACTGGGGGCCCGCCAAGGCCGAGGGCGGCGAACCGAAAGAATTCGCCGAGTACGCCCGCAAGCTGGGCCTGGACTGGCCGCAGATGCTGGCCTGCTCCAACGACCCCGAGACGCTCAAGACCCTGAAGCTCGACATCGCCGAGGCGGACCTGAAAGGCGTCAACGCCACGCCGACCTTCTTCGTCAACGGCGCCCGCGCCGTGGGCTCCGGCCAGCTGCTGGACCAGGCGCAAAAATTCGACAACCTGCTGCGCAAGGCGGCCAAGCCATGAACCAGAAACCCGGCCCCAAAGAACTGCTCGGCCTGCTCGCGCGCCTGGCCGTGGGCGGCGTCTTCATCTACGCCGGCCTGCTCAAGGCGCTGGCCCCCGCCGAGGAATTCGCCTACGCGATAGAGAGCTACAAGGTGATCAACTCCCAGCTCTCGCTCTACTCTGCCTACCTCACGCCCTGGCTGGAGCTCTGGGCGGGCCTGCTGCTGGCCTGCGGCGTCTTTACCCGGCTCAACGTGCTGTTCACCGGCGCCATGCTGGTCTTCTTCGAGCTGATGCTCGGGCAGGCGTGGCTGCGCGGCCTGCCCATCACCTCCTGCGGCTGCTTCGGCAGCGGCGGCTCCAATTCCATCGGCTGGGAATTCTCCCAGAACCTGCTGTTCCTCGCGCTGGCCTGGCTGGCCTGGAAATACGGCCGCGCGTGGTCCGCCGACGAGTGGGTGGAAAAGGCATGACCAGGCTGCTCCTGGCCGCGGCGCTGCTGTGCGCCGCCCCGGCGGCCGACGCCCGGCTCTACGAGGCCGCGGCCAAGGCCAAAGCGGCCTGGATGACGGTCTCCTCCATCAAGACCGGGCAGGAGTACTACCTCGAGGTGGCGCAGGACGGCCAGGCCGTCATGCGAGAGGAAACCTCCAAGAGCGTGCTCACGCGCCGCGGCGCCATCAAGCCCTTCCTGGCCAAGGACTTCTTCCGCGAGATCGAGAATTCCGAGATCATCAATTCCCAGAACGTGAAGCAGAGCAAGATGGTGTTCTACCGCGGCGACATGCTGAAGGTCTCCGCCTACATCAGCGGCGAGCTGACCCGCACGGTGGCGCCGCTCAACAATTTCGGCGAGGCCTTCTCCTACGCCTTCGGCGAGGTCAAGAAGGCCGTGGCGGCGCTGCCGCAGGAGAGCAAGCTGCGCGCCTTCCTGCGCGCCGAGCCGGTGGAGGGCGACGAGCTGGCCTCCTACCGCGACAAGGTCTCCGCGGACGGCGAGCTGAAGGTCCTGGAGACGGCCGAGCTGCAGAAGGTGCGTGAGCTGATGGCCGCCATCAAGGAGCCGTTCCGCCTGGTCCCGATAGAGAACGAGGAGCGGCTGCGCGTGCTGCAGGAGTTCATCACCAGCCGCCAGCTCTACGGCCTGCGGACCCTGTTCTACCTCACCAGCACGCGCGGCACCTACAAGCTGCAGGTGCTCGATACAGCGCGCACGCAGGCCCCCGAGCGGAAGAAAGCGCCGGCCGCGGCGCCTAAAAAAGCCAAGGCGTCCCCCGCCACAAAGAAGCGCTGACCCCGATTTTTTTTGTTAGAATAAACCTATGGCCGACGAACCCAGGATCAAGGTAGTTGCGGTAGACGACGATGAGACCATCCTCGAGATCTACGAGACGGGCCTCGCCTCCGAAGGCTTCGAGGTGCGGACCTTCTCGGACCCCAAGAAGGCCCGGGAGTTCTTCTCCAACGCCAAACCCGGCGAGCTCCCCGACGTGATTCTCATGGACATCATGATGCCGGGCGTGGACGGCATCAGCCTGATGGGCGACATCCGCGGCAAGGAGAGCGCCGCCCATGTGCCCATCATCGCGGTCAGCGGCCTCAACGACGCGGCCACCCTTAACGACGCGTTGCTGTTCGGCGCCATGGACTACATGGTAAAGCCCTTCGACCTGGACTCGCTATCGGCCAAGGTGAAGAAAGCCGCCGAACTCTCCCGCAAGCGCGCCCCCAAACCCTGATCCGCGCCATTCGCGCGAAAATCCGGCCCCCCGCGGCCGGATTTTTTTTGGCTATTTGCAGCCCCCCCCGCATTTATAATAATATAGTTAACATTCTATAGCCGGGGAGAATCATGTTAAAGACATTACATACCGTATTCACTCAGAAGACTCACGAAGGCACCACGGAGCGGCTGCTGCAGCTCTCTTTCGGCTACTTCGCCCTCTACGTGTTGACCGGCTTCCTTACCAAGTACTTCGACAAGGTGCTCGGCGTCGGCGGCACCACCTACACCGTCTTCAACACGATGGGCAGCATGCTCATCCCCACCGGCGTGGTGCTGGCCCTCGGCTGGTACAAGTTCAAGTCCACCACCTATACCAAGGTGCTCGGCTTCAGCATGCCGCTCGAATTCCTCTACATCGTCCCGTCCGGCCTCTGCACGGCCGTGGTCATCCCCACCACCACGCTGATGTACACCCTGCCCATCTCGGTGATGGTCGCCATGATCATCATGCGCGCCAGCATCATCGTGATCAGCCGCCTCATCGACGAGGCCCAGATCCGCCAGGGCATCCTGACCAAGAAGGTCTACTGGGAAGAGAACCTCGCCGTGGTCATCGCACTGGGCGCGGTGGCGCTGCAGATGCTCAACTTCAAGGGCGCGGCCGCGGCGGCCCAGGCCTCCGGGATCGGGTCCTTCATCCCGGCCCTCTTCGTGATGGACAAGGCCAACTTCGACTTCCTCGGCAACGCGGCCGCGGTGACGATCCTGACCTTCTACCTCATCGCCTACACCATCCGCATCTACATCATGAATTACTACAAGAACACCCGGCCCAAGGGCGCCATCTACGACACCAAGGGGTTCTTCGCCATCGAGCAGGTCACCTCCTTCTCGGCGCTGGTGATCGCCGGCCTGATCTTCTTCCATGTGGTCAATAAGCCGGCGGATACCCCGTTCGCGCCGGCCGCGCCCGCCGTGACCGTCGCCGCCGACGCCGCGCCAGAGCTGAAGGCCCTGGCCGACTCCGCCGCCGCCGCAGAGGCTCTGCTGGTCACCGACGCCGTCAAGTTCACCCCCGAAGAGCGCGGGGCCGCCGAGGCCGCGCTGGCCGCCGCCGCGCCGCTGCTGGCCGACGGCAAGGCCAAGCCCGAGGAACTTACCGCCGCCGCGGCCGCCCTCGACAAGCCCGTGAAGGACGTGAAGCGCTCCTTCAAGTTCCAGTTCTCCAACGCCTTCAAGAACGTCCCGGACCGCTGGAAGCTCACCATGACCTCCGGCCTGCCGTTCGGCATCGCCGCGTTCTTCTCGGTGTTCCTGTTCATGTTCAAGGGCCGCACCGCGACGTTCGCCGGCCTGGTGAACCGCCTGACCTCGCTCATCGCCGGCACCGTGGCCACGCTGTT
Source organism: Elusimicrobia bacterium GWC2_64_44 (assembly GCA_001799845.1). Taxonomy (GTDB): domain Bacteria; phylum Elusimicrobiota; class Elusimicrobia; order Elusimicrobiales; family UBA9959; genus UBA9959. The sequence continues at coordinate 14,396 of MGUG01000015.1, forward strand.
CGTGTTCTGGATCATCCCCGGCCAGAAGCTGCCCAAGACCGAGGACTGGGTGGGCCTGGTGCTGATGTTCATCGCCATCTACTTCATAGGCCGCTCCGAGAAGAAGCGCGCCTGCGAGCTGGCCAAGGCCCACGAGATAGAGCCCGAGAAGGACGACGAGATCTGCGCCCCCGCAGCGGCGCCCGCGAAGTAAACTTTAGAACAGGAGCAGCCTGATGAAAAAGACCAAGAACGAAAAAGTGAATATCTGCATGGTTGGGGCCGGCTACGTAGGCCTGGTCAGCGGCGCCTGCCTGGCCGAGCTGGGCCACCGCGTCGTCTGCGTGGACAACGACCCCGCCAAGATCAAGATGCTGGAGAAGGGCGTAATGCCCATCTACGAGGACGACCTGGAGCGCGTCGTAAAGAAGAACGTGAAGGCCGGGCGCCTGCACTTCGCCAATTCCGTAAAGGAAGGCATGCACCACGGCGGCCACCGCGCCGAGGCCGTGTTCATCGCCGTCGGCACCCCTCCGCGCGAGGACGGCTCGGCCGACCTCTCCGCTATCGAGAAGGTGTCCGCCGAAGTCGCCAAGAACATGACCGACTACACGATCATCGTGGAAAAATCCACGGTGCCCGTGGCCACCTGCGACTGGATAGACAAGACCGTCAAGCGCTACAACAAGCACCATCTCCCCTTCGACGTGGCCTCCAACCCCGAGTTCCTGCGCGAAGGCACGGCGGTGTGGGACTTCCTGGAGCCCGACCGCGTGGTCGTGGGCGTTTCCTCCAAGCAGGCCGAGGAAGTGATGCGCCGCGTCTACAAGCCCATGAAGGGCGCGCCGCTGGTGTTCACCAGCGTCAAGAGCGCCGAGCTCATCAAGCACGCCTCCAACTCGTTCCTGTCCACCAAGATCTCCTTCATCAACGCGGTGGCCAACGTCTGCGAGAAGACCGGCGCCAACGTCGAGGATGTGGCCCGCGGCATGGGCCTCGACAAGCGCATCGGCGCCTCCTTCCTTAAGGCCGGCATCGGCTTCGGCGGCTTCTGTTTTCCCAAGGACCTCGAGGCCTTCTACTGGCTAAGCTCGCAGGTCGGCTACGACTTCGCCCTGCTCAAGACCGTCAAGGACATCAACGAGGGCCAGAAGATGTGGCTGGTGAAGAAGGTGGAAGAGGAGCTGTGGAACCTGGAGGGCAAGACCGTGGCCCTGCTGGGCCTGGCCTTCAAGCCGGAGACCGACGACATGCGCTTCGCCCCGGTCATCGATATCATCCGCGAGCTCCTGAAGCGCGGCGCCAAGGTGCGCGGCTTCGACCCCATCTCCCAGGAGAACGCGAAGAAATGCATAAAGGGCATCTACTTCGCGAAGGACGAATACGACTGCGTGAAGGGCGCGGACTGCGTCTGCCTGGTCACCGAGTGGAAGCAGTTCGGCAAGCTCGACCAGAAGAAGCTGCTCTCGCTGGTGGCCCACCCAACGATGGTGGACGGCCGCAACCTATACGAGCCCGCGAAGATGCGTGAGCTGGGCTGGACCTACAAGTCCGTCGGCAGGCCTTAAGCCTCCCGCCCATAACAAAACCGGCCGGGTCTCCCCGGCCGGTTTTATTTTAGGGGACGCTGATTCCTATCTTCCTAATTTACTTCTTCAGGTATTTCTCGAAGAAGCGGTCCTGTTCCCAGATCAGGTGCAGTATGCTTTCCCGGGCCTCGTAACCGTGCGATTCTTTGGGCAGCAGCACCATGCGCACCGGCGCGCCCAGCCCCTTGAGCGCCTGGAAATAGCGCTCGGTCTGCAGCGTAAAGGTGCCCGGGTTATTGTCCGCGTCGCCGTGCACCAGCAGCAGCGGCCGCTTCATCTTGTACGCCGTCTGGAACGGGGATATGCCGTCATAGACCTCGGGCGCGTCCCAGTAATTGCGCTGCTCGCCCTGGAAGCCGAAGGGCGTCAGGGTGCGGTTGTAGGCCCCGCTGCGGGCCACGCCGCACGCGAACAGGTCCGTGTGCGTCAGCAGATTGGCCACCATGAAGGCGCCGTAGGAATGCCCGCCCACGCAGACGCGCGCGCGGTCCACCGCGCCGGTCCTGTCGGCCGCGTCGATAGCGGCCTCGGCGTTGGCCTTGAGCTGCTTTAAGAAGGTGTCGTTGGGTTCCTTCTTGCCCTTGCCCACTATCGGGAACGAGGCGTTGTCCAGCACCGCGTAGCCGCGCGTCACCCAGTAGATGAAGGACCCGTAATGCGGGTAAGTGAACTCGTTGGGATTCTTGGCGCTCTGCCCGGCGCTGGCCTTGTCCTTGAACTCCTGCGGGTAGGCGGTGATCAGCAGCGGCAGCTTCTCTTTCTTCGCGGCGTCGTAACCCAACGGCAGGTAGAAAGTCCCGGTGAGCTCCACGCCGTCCTTGCGCTTGTACTTCAGCACTTCCTTGCGCACGTCCTTGATGCTTTCGAACGGGTTCGCAAAGCGCGTCAGCTGCGTCAGCTCTCCCGTCTTGATGTTCCTGAAATAATAATTAGGATACTCGTTGCGCGACTGTATCCAGGCCAGCACCTTGCCGGCGGCGGCGTCCTCCACCGACACCAGCTCCTCTTTCCTGTCGGTCAGGGCCGACCGGTAGAGGCGGGTCGCCTTGCGCGACTTGAGGCTGAACTCGTCGACGAAGGGGAACTGACCCTCCTTGGTGTAGCCGGCGCCCAGCAGGAAGGCGACGCCGCCCTCGAGCAGCAGCACATGGCGGCCGGACTCGTTGCGCTTGGTCTCGAAATCCCCCGGGTCGGAGTAGATGTCCTGGTAATTCCTGTCGTAAATTATCTCGGGCTGCGCGCCCGGCTTCGACGGGTCCAGCAGGTAGGTCTTCGTATTGCGGGTATCATACCAGGAGTCGTAGGCGATAGCCGTGGTCCCGTCGCCCCAGGTAATACCGCCGTAGCGCTGCCGCGTCTTGAGCAGCGTGACCGGGGCCTGGTCGAAGGGGGCGGTCCAGAGGAACACCTCGTCGCGGTAGTCGGCCTTCACGGCCTGGTCGCCGCCGTCCAGCGCCTCGGCGTAGCACAGCGCGGCCGGGACGTCGGCGCGCCACTCCATGCTCCGGCGCCCCTTCCTGACCGAGGAGAAACCCTTGGGCATAACTTCCGTCAGCGGCACCTCGTTGACCGTTTTAACCTCTTTGCCGGCCAGGTCGCAGACCACCGACCTGAACGGGAAGCGCGACAGCGGCACGATGTAGGAGAAGGGGCGCTGCAGCGTGGTGAGCAGCAGGTACGCGCCGTCGGGCGAGACGCTCTCCCCGGCGTACATGGCGGCGGGCTTGAACAGTTCCGCCCGGCCGTCGAGGGACACCTTGTGCAGCTCTGAGGTCACGAGCGCCTCGAAGTTGGCTTCGTCCAGCGGGTTCTTGAGCAGGTCCTGGTAAGTGCGGTTCTGCGAGACCTTGCCGTCGCTCTCGGAAACGGTAGGGCCCTTGGGCAGCTCTTTTTTAGAGTCCAGCAGGGCGGCGCGGCCGGCGGGCAGCACCCTCACCAGCAGGGTCTCGTTGTCGGCCAGCCAGGTGAGCGGCGAGCCGAGGTTGGCGTTGAGCACGGGCCCGGTCAGCCGGGTGGCCTTGGCGGCGGGCACGTCCACCACCCAGAGCTCCACGCCCGTAGCGGCGGTATTGGTAAAAGCTATCTTTTTCTCGTCGCGCGACCAGGTTATGCCGGTGATCTTGGGGTTGGCCGGCAGGCCTTCCACCTGCACCTCGTCCGCGCCCTCCACCTTACGGAGCTTGAGGTTGTTGATGTAGCTGACCTGGCTGGAGATATTGGTGACGGGGTTTATGCGAAGGCCGGCCAGGCGCAGTTCTTCCTGGTTCAGTTCCTCCAGCGACTTGTAGGTGTTCCTGTAGATCAGCAGCATGTAGTCTTTCTTCGAATCCATGCTGACGGACGGCGCCCGCTGGAAGTCGGCCAGCGTCAGGATCTCCGGCGGCGGCACCTGGTAGGCGAGCCCTTCCTGGGCGGCGGCGGGAACGGAGGCGAGCAGAAGTATCAAGAGCGCGTGTTTCATGTTTTCCCCTGGAGATCAGTGTAACCTATATCATAACTAAAACCGGCGGCGGCGGACAAAGAAAGACCGCCCGCGATCGCGGACGGTCTCAGCGCCGGGCCGCACAAGTGCCTGGCTACCAGAATTGGTAGGACAGCGCGGCTGTCCAGCGCTGGCGAATTATTTCCCCCGACTGGCCCGGCGAGGCGGCGTCCTGCGCGGGGAGGGTTTCGTAATGTTCCTTGTTGAACAGGTTGAAGACCGACAGGCCCGCCTCGAGCCCCGCCAGGCGGCCGGCAAAGGCGTAACCGGCCCGGGCGTTGACGAGGATGTAGGAGGGCACGGTTTTGCGGACGGCATAATCGAAACTGGTGGTCCACCTGGTCTTGTCTGCCCAATGGCCGCTGAGGTCCCAGGTCCAGCCGCCGGACTTGCCGCGCAGGCCGGCGTTGACTTTGTTGCGCGGCGACTGCTCCGCCAGTACTTCCGCGTCCAGCCCCTCCAGACCCTTCATGATCTGGCAGGAATAATTGGCGTAGGCGGTCAACCGTTCGGAGAGGCGGGCGGAGGCCGCCAGCTCGCCGCCCCAGGCCTGCAGCGTGCCCTGTGAGAAATAAGTGCCCTCCAGATAAGCGTCCGAAGCCGCCACCGAGGTGACTGCCGGTTGGCTGGCGTGTATCAGTTTACCCAGCCGGTAATAAAACCCGGTGAGAGAAGCCTCGCCCCAGTCGGTGATGCGGGTGTAGGCCAGCTCGGCCGAGCGGTACTTTTCCGGGGTAATGTGCTTATTGGGCATCATATCCAGGTGCAGCGTGGAAACGGCCGGGTAAGGCACGCCTGAAGTGGGCGTATTGGGCAGCATCAGAGTGGTCTGCACGTGGCTCTGCAGCAGCGTCGGGGCGCGGAAGGCGTTGCCGGCCGAGAGCCGCAACACATGAGACCGCGCCGGGGTAAAGATCAGGCTGGCGCGAGAGGAGATGGTCTCGTTCAGATGAGGCTGCTTGTCCAGGCGGGCTCCCGCGTGCAGCAGCCACTTCTCGGAGATGTCCCACCTGTCCTCGCCGGTCAGCGCCCAGCTGTCCTCGCCGCCCAGGCTGTCGGCCAGGCTGGAACTGTTGGTAGAGTAGCGGTAAGAGGCGCCGGCGGCGGCCTCGTGGCCGCCCGGCAGTTCAAAGGCCCTGGAAGCTTCGCAGTTGAATTCGTTGGAGCGCAGCGCCACGTCGCCCAGGGCGGCGAAATCGGCGAAATTCATGGCGGTATAGGTCCAGTTGGCCTTATACTTCGCGCCGCCGTCGCGCCAGGAGGCCTCCAGGAAGCCGTTGCGGCCCTGGTTAAAGAAGTCGCCTATGGACTCGTAGGCGCTGACATGCACATTATGCCCCGCCGCGCCGCCCGAAAAAACCGCCTCTTTATCTTCCCCGGGCTTGTACACGGCATCGAAGCTAAAATTCCCGGCCCGCGAGGAAAGCTCGTCGGCGCGCTCGAAGCTGTTGACCCGCTCCAGGCCGCCGCCCACGCGGTAGCCCCAGCGCTCCAGCTGCCTGGCATGATCGAAACTGTACGCCCGGCCGCCGCGCTCGGACAGGGCGACTTCTGTTTCCGTACCGTTATAGTCCTCAGGGCTCCGGGTGATGATGTTTATCACCCCGTTCACGGCGTTGGCGCCGTAGATGACGGAGGAGGGCCCCTGCACCACCTCTATGCGCTCCACCTGCTGCAGCGTCACCGGCATGGCCGCCCAGGTCATGTAATCTGTGAACGGGTTCAGCTGCTTGCGGCCGTTGAGCAGCACCAGCGTGCGGGTATTGTTGGGCTGGTTGAGGCCGCGTATGCTGACCTCGCCCTGGTTGGCCTTGGTCTGTATCACGTCCACGCCCGGCAGCGAGCGCAGCGCGTCCCAGAGATTGCGCGCGCCGGAAGCCCGGAGCTCCTTGCCGGTGACCACGCGCACGGTGGCCGGGGACCTTTTGACCGTATCGTAGATGCGCGAGGCGGTAATGACGCGCGCCTCCTGCGCGAAAAAAGAGAATTCGTCGCCAGCGTCCGCGGACGCCAGCGCCGGAGCGGCCAGCAGGAAGACACCTGACAGTATTAATGTTTTTTTTCTCATACACCCCGTTCCCCGGCCGCCAAACCCCTCAAGCTGCCGCTAACAACCCAATTCTACAGAAAAAAATCAGGCGCAACAACATTCCAGCCCGGGCTATACCGCTATTTTAGCGGCCAGGGCCAGCTCCTCGGCGCGGCGGGCGTAGCCGTCGTGAGGGGCGGGCGGGGCAGCCAGGTGGGCGCGAACCACGCCCGGCAGGTAGTCCCCGGGGCCGCGGGCCTTGAAGCCCAGCGCGAAGGCCGCAGCGGGGTCCAGGCGCGAGCACCAGCGGCCCCAGTAAGGGGCGCAGGTATCGGCCAGGCCGGCGGCGGCCAGCGCGGCCCCGCTGACCGGGACGAAGTTGCACTTGAGGCCCGCGCAGCCGGCGGCGAGCTCCAGAAATTCCTTGAGAGTGGTTTCGCCAGGCTGGGCCAGGTTCAGGGCCGGCAGGGAGGGCCAATCGGGCAGCCCGGCCAGCCTTAACAGCGCTTCGGCCGCGTCTCCGGCGTAGATGAACCGCACCAGCTGCTCGCCGCCGTCGGGCAGCAGCACCGGCCCGCCATCCCGCAGACGCTGCAGCCAGGCCCACAGGCGGCGCGAGGCCTGCCCGTCGGCTTCGCCCTGCACCACCGGCAGCCGCAGCGCCAGTGCCGGCACTCCGCGCTCTTTAGAGAGTTCCCGCAGCGCCGTCTCGGCGGCGCGCTTGCCCACACCGTAATCCCATTCGCGCCAGTCGCGCGTGCCGCGCGGCGGCTCAGGGTTCAGCGGCGCGTCGAAATCCTCCTCGCGAAACGGCTGCCGCCCGCCTGCTGTGACCAGGTAAACCTGCCCGGTGGAGATCATCACCAGCCGGCCCGGGTCGAAGCCTGGCGCGGAGAACAGCCCGCCAATGTCGGCGGCTGTATAAGCCAGGAAATCCGCCGTAAAGTCGAAAGTTTTGCCCCGCAGCGCGCCAGCGAGCTCCGCGGCGTCGCGGCGGTCGGCGCGCAGCGCGTTAAGGCCCGGGTGTGGCGGCAGGCCGCGGCCGCCGCGCGTCAGCACGGTCACTTCGTGCCCGGCGGCCAGGAAAGCCTCCCGCGCCGCCCCGCTCAGCATCCCGGAGCCACCCAGCAGCAGCACTCTCATTTTTTTCGCCATGCGATTCTTCGCCGCAAGTCCTATTCTACTTCGTGGAACGCGCGCGGGTAAACGACTTCTCCGGAAACGCCGGCCAGCGCGCCCGGCGCCAGCTCCAGTACCATGAACACTTCAGGCGGCGCCTCGAAGGGCAGCGTGAGGCCTTTCTCTCCGGCCTTCACAAAACCAAAGCGCGGATAATAGTTTTCGTGCCCTACCACCACTACCAGCTTATGCCCGGCCTTGCGGCACTCCTCAAGGCCGCGGCGCAACAGGGCGCTGCCTATGCCGCGGTTCTGATGCTCCGACAGCACGCACATGGGCGCCAGCGCCAGGGCCGGCGTCTCTCCCGCAGGGCTCTTTATAATTATCGGCGAGAACAGTATATGCCCAACTACCTGCCCGGCCAGCTCCGCCACCAGTGAAAGGGCCGGGCTGTAGCCCTCTGACTCGCGCAGGGCGTCCACCAGCTTGGACTCGGCCTTGCCCTTGAACGCCTTCTTATTGGCCTTGCGTATGCCGTCGTAGTCGGCGCGGGTCTCCGCCCTGATGATAGCTTCCATGTTGTTTTCCTTTATTTAGATACTATTGAAATTTCCAGAAGTGGGCCACTTCCATGTCGGGCCCGGAGCCTGCGCCGTGCGTACCTTTGCCGGTGGCCGGGTCTATGTGCGCGCCGTGGTCCGGGGCGAACAGCGCCGCGCGCGGCATCCCGCCCCATTTCTTGTCGAAGGCCGCGGTCAGTTCTTCGAAAGAGCGCACATGGCGTTTTACCGCCGCCAGGGCAGCGTCGTTCCACGGGTCGGTAGCGTGCAGCAGGTCGTCGTATTCCTGGTGGTAGACAAGTATGCAGTCATGCGCTCCGGCGGCTATCAACTCCAGAGCACGGACCGTCGCGGCGCTATCGTCTGGCTCGGAATAATAATCCACCTCGCGCCCGCGGAAGATCAGGTCTATGCTGGAATCTTTTACCGCCACTATAGCCGTGCGCACGCCTTGCGGCGGCAGCGCGTCGAAGATAGTCTTACAGGTCAGCACCGGTTTTTCATAGCTGCGGATGCCGTGCCCGGCGGGCTGCAGGCCGCTGAACATTGATGCGAAGCACACCGGCGTTTTAGAAGGGAAAACACTGGCTACCGGGACCTTGGCGAACCCGGCGGCTTCAAGCCCGCTGAAAATCTCCGGTAGCTTGCCGATAACCTGCCGCCCGATGGCGTCCGGGGCGTAGATAAGCAGCTTTTTCACTCCGGCGGCCGGCGCCAGCGCCAGCACCCGCTGGTCTGCCCCGGCGGCCTCAGGCTCCAGGCCGCCCTCCGGCAGGCCCAGCACCCTAATAATAGTCCGCGCTACCGAGGCGATAGACGGCTCGCTGGTGGTATTTGTCACAAATTATTTCGCTTAATCTCGCCGCTATAGCCAGTCTTTTTCGACGCGGCCGTTCACGGCGGAGAGGGCCTCTCCTGATTCCACGGACGCGAGGCGCAGGTTAAGCTCCAGCTTCCCGCCTGGCAGCGCGGCCATGGTGCCGATCACCAGCAGGTCCGCGCCCAGCAGCTTGCCCAGCCGCCTGGCAGAGTCCTGGTCTATGGCGCCGCCGCTCTGCAGCCGCAGCTCGGCCAGCATTTTCTCTATCTGCTCGCGCTCCACCACCTTCAGCTTTTTGGTCTTTATCAGCTCGGTGGTGACGCGCTCGGACACTACCTTGCCGTCGGAAGAAGCCCGCCCGTCGGTGTAGGCGAAGCCGGCTACCGCTATAGTCTTGCCGTCTCCGGAGTAGTCCTTCAGCAGCGCGCTCACCAGGGGGCCGTATTCGCCGGCGTTGCGGGCGCTGCCGCTGGCCAGCCCCAGCTTGCCGGCCACCCGGTCGCGTATCAGCTGCGCGGCCAGCACGTGCCCGTGGCTTTCGGCCAGCTCCAGCGGCGACACCTCTTCCGACGAACCGGTGTAGTTGTGGCAGCGGCCGGGCCCGGGCTCGGGATCCGCTCCGCGCTCCAGCAGCAACTGCACTATGCTGTTGGCGCCGGCGCACGCGGCGAAATGCAGCGGCGTGCCGTAGGTCGCCTTGGGGACGGTATTGTAGGACACGGGATTCAGGTCCGCGCCGCGCTCGATGAGGAGCTTGGCAACCTCGTAGCGGTTGTTGGCCGCGGCCATGTGCAGCGCAGTCAGGTGAGCGTAGCCGGACGCGACCGCGTCCGGCTTGGCCCCGGCGTCGAGCAGGGCCCGCACCGCGCGCAGGTCGCCGTCGCGGGCCGGCTTGTAGAGCGGCGGCGTGGCGCAGCCGCAGGCCAGCACAAAACCGGGCAATAGCAGCAGAATGTTTTTCATAGGCGGAAATGACCCTCACGGGTATTTTACATAAAAGAAAAGGGCCGGCTATTAAGCCGGCCCCTTTCTTTACGCTATTAACTTATTAAGGCTGGTTGATCCAGGTGCCGAACTCGTCCCACTGTGAGGCCTTGGCCCAGGCCAGCTCGTTGTAGCCGTTGCCCAGGGTGGAGTTCGGGAAGTAGGCCGCCATGCCCTTGGCCAGGACGTATTCCTTCGGGCCGCTCCAGTAGCCGCCCTTGTCGTTGCGGGTGCGGTTAAGGAGCATCAGGTCGCCGGTTATGAAGTTCATCAGGGCCTGGCCCTTCAGCTTCACGTCGGCGTTCTGCGAGCCCTCAACCATGCGGCGGGCGAAGTCGTACATGTCGCGGTTCTCGTCCATCGCGAAGTTGATGGTGGCGTCGCGGGAGGTCTTGGCCAGCGCTTTCTCGCCCGAGGCCATCACGGCCGCGGCGAACTCGTTGGACACGGTCAGCAGCTTGTTGACCGAGGAGGCCTTAGCGAGGCTCTGGGTGTGGCCCTGGTCGATCTTGTCGTAGTGATCGGCGTAGGCGTTGACGGCCTGCTTGCCCAGCTCGAGGGGGGTCATGGTGGGCTTGGCTACCACCGGGCCCAGGAAGTCGTTGTAGGTGTAGCCGTCGCCGGGCTCGGTCTCTTCGGAGCCGACGATATAGTCGACGGAATCTTTGATCTCGTAGACCACTTCCGCCATCTGCATCAGGCAGGCGTCGGTGCCGAACACGTCCACCTTGCCGATCTCTTTGAGCGCCAGGCCCAGTTCGGGGGTGTTGATGTGGTTGCCGCTCTGCTCGTCATAGGAGATACCCTTGTTCTCGGTGATGGTCTGCACGCCCTTCTCCCAGCCGGAGCCGTGGTTGGAGACGATCAGCATATACTTCTTGGCGGGATAGGCGGCCTTGGCCCATTTGCCGAAGGCGGCCAGGTTGCGGTAGTCGCCCTGGTCTATCATGCCCATGTCCTGCAGCATCTTGGAGCCCATCTTGGTCTTGTCGGAATCCTTGGTAATGAAGTAGCGGCGCACGCCCGTCCAGTTGCCGTCGGAGGAATCGTAACCGTCGATGCGGCCCACCTCGGCCACTATGTTGACCTTGGCGGAGGAGCCGATCATCTCCATTTCGTTGAGGTCCATCAGGAGGTATTTTTCCAGGTCGTTCTTGGCGCTGGAGAAAACCATTATCGTCCATTCGGCCACGGCCTTGGGCTCGGGCTTGGGTTTGCCGAAGAGCCAGTCAAAGACGCCTTTGTCCTGGTTAGCGTCCGGCACGGCGACGGCGGCGTTGTCTATTTCCGCCTTGATGTCAAAACCGCCGCGGTCGAAATCGACCCCGGCAGCTGCGATTGAAGCGAACATCGAGACGGCTACGGCTGACAGCGAGAGCTTGCGGATCATTGATGCCTCCAGACCGAACGCTATGTCTTTCACATCTATAGTCTACCCCACCGCGCCGTCCCCGCCAAGGGGCATAGGGCCCAGACCCGGGGGCCATAGTGCCTAGGCAAAAAAAGAGGCCGGCGGTTAGCCGGCCTCTTCCAGGTTTATTAGGTAATCCTTATTAAGGCTGGTTGATCCAGAGGACGAACTCGTCCCACTTGGAGGCCTTGGCCCAGGCCAGGTCGGTGTAGCCGGCGCCCAGCGCGTAGGTCGGGAAGTAGGCCGCTATGCCCTTGGCCAGAGAGAAGGCCTTGGGGGCGCTCCAGGGGCCGCCCTTGTCGTCGCGGGTGCGGTTGTGCGTCACCAGGGAGCCGGTGATGTGGGTCATCAGGGCCCGGCCGGAGGTCTTCACGGCCTCGTTGCGGCTCCCTTCCACCACGCGGCGGGTGAAGTCGTAGAGGTCGCGGTTCTCGGCCATGGCGAAGTTGATGGTGGCGTCGCGGGAGGTCTTGGCCAGCGCCTTTTCGCCGGCGGCCATCACGGCCGCGCCGAAGGCGTCGGTCAGCTGCACCAGCTTGCCGACCTCGGAAGCCTTCACCAGGCTCTGCGTGTAGCCCTGGTCTATGCCGTCGTAGTGGTTGGCGTAGCCGTCCACCGCGGCCTTGCCCAGCTCCATGGCGGTCATGGTGGGGCGGGCCACCACGGGGCCCAGGAACAGGTCGTAGGTGTAGCCGTCGCCGGGCTCGGTCTCTTCGGAGGCCACTATGTACTCCACGGAATCCTTGATCTCGAAGTCCACCTCGGCCATCTGCATCAGGCAGGCGTCGGTGCCGACCACGTCGGTCTTGCCCAGGGCCTTCATGATCAGGCCCATCTGGGGGGTGTTGATGTGGTTGCCGCTGGCCTCGTCATACGAGATGCCGCGGGTGACGGGGCGAGAGCCGCTGCGGGTCCAGCCGGCGCCGTGGTTCCAGAAGATCAGCATGTACTTCTTGGCGGGATAGGCGGTCTTGGCCCAGTTGGCGAAGTCTATGACGCTCTGGTAGGCGCCCATGTCCTTGTTGCCCAGGTCGGCCAGCACCTTGGAGCTCACCTTGGAGGTGTTGCTGTCCTTGGTCATCAGGAAGCGGCGCACGCCCTTCCAGTCGCCATCGGAGGAATCGTAACCGGCTATGCGGCCGGCCTCTACCACTATGTTGACCTTGTCGGTGGAGCCGATCTTCTCCATCTCGTTCAGGTCCTTCATAAGGAAGGGCTCCAGGTCGTTCTTGCCGTTGCCGAAGACCATGATGGTCCACTCGGCCTGGGCCTTGGGGGCGGCGGGCTTGGAGAACAGGCCGGTGACCCAGTCGGTGATAACGCCCTTGTCGCCCTCTACGGCTTCGGGGGCCGCGGGCTCGGGGATGACGGCGTCCTGGGCGGCTATCCCGGCCTGTATGTCGGCGCCGTTGACGAAGTCAACCTGCGCGGAGGCGAGGGAAGCGAAAAGGGAAACGGCCACGGCAGACAGCGTGAGCTTGCGTATCATTGTGTCCTCCACTTTGCTGGCAGCATTGCGTTCCATGGTTATAGTTTAGTCGACCATTGACTTTCATCAAGGGACCTGGGGCCCAGCCGCCCCTGGGCCTTTCGGGCAAAAAAGAAAAGGCCGGCGGTTAAGCCGGCCTTTCCGTTGGCTAAGGGTAGCTTATTTAGCCTGGTACCACTTTATCAGCTCGTCCCACTGGGCGTCTTTGGCCCAGGCGAGCGCGTCGTAGTCGCTGTTGAAGGAATAGCCGGGCATATAGGCGGCGATGCCGTGGCTGTTGCCGTTGGCGAATTCCTCGTTCACGCGGTTGTGGACGATCAGGGTGCCGTCGATGTAGGCCTTCAGGCCGAGCGCTTTGGCCTTCACGTCCGCGTTGGCGGTGGTGGCGGCGTAGCGGTCGAAGAAGTGCCCCATGTCCTTGTTGTCGTACACGGCGTAGCTCTGGGCGCCGGAGGCGGCGGTCTTCACCAGGGCCTTCTCGCCGGCGGCTATCGTGGCGGCCACGAAGTCGTTGGTCAGGGTCACGAACTTGTTCAGCGCGGCGGTGTCCAGCAGGCTCTGGGTGGAACCCTGGCTGATCTGCTGGTAATGGTCGCTGTAGCCGTCCACGGCCACTTTGCCCAGCTCATAGGCGCTCATGGTGGGCTTGGCCACCACGGGGCCCACGAACAGGTCGTAGGTGTAGCCGTCGCCGGGTTCGGTCTCTTCGGAACCCACTATGTACTTGGTGTAATTCTTTATCTCGTAGGTGACTTCGGGCATCTGCATCAGGCAGGCGTCCGAGCCGTACACGTCCACACCGCCCACTTCTTTAAGGGCCAGGCCCAGCTGCGGGGTGGTGATGTGGTTGCCGGTCTCGTCGTCGTAGGAAATGCCCTTGGTGACGTTGGCGGCGCGGCTCTTGTCCCAGCCGGAACCGTGGTTCCAGACGATGAGCGCGTACTTCTTGGCCGGGTAGGTCATCTTGGCCCATTTCACGAAGGTGATGAGGCTCTTGTAGTCGCCCATGTCGGTCTTGCCGAGGTCGGCAAGGATAGGGGAGGTTATCTTGGTGAAGTCGCTGTCCTTCTTGACCAGGAAGCGGCGGGTGGTCTTCCAGTCGCCGTCGTTGGTGGCGTAGCCGTTGATGCGGCCCATCTCCACCACTATATTTACCTTATCGGAGGAGCCGATCTTCTCCATCTCGTTGACGTCCAGGAGGCCGTATTTCTCCAGGTTGTTCTTGGAGTTAAGGAAGACCATTATGGTCCATTCCTTATCTACGCGGGTGGAAACGCCGGTATCCTCGGCCACTATCACGGAGGGCACGTTGATGTCGAGGGCGGAGATCTCCTGCTGCAGGTTGGTGTTGTTGAGGGTGTCGAAGCTGATCTCAGCGGACACCAGGTTTGAGGCAACTGCGATTATCGCGAAGGCTGCGGCTGCTTTCTTAAACATTACTCCTCCGGAACTGCGGTTTGGTCTGGTTGCGCTTGTGTGTGGAGCGCTGTACCTATAGTTTAGGCACTACGTTGATTATAATCAAGACCAAAGGACCTAGTCAAGTTTTAGTCTTTGGGCCCATTGCTTTTTGGGCCCTAAGGCCTATGGACTTGTCAAGGCTTCATAGGAGAAAGGCCTATTTCCTGCCTGAAAACACGGAGCACTGTTTTTTTACTGGTCCCGGGCCGCAGTCTAAAGGGCCTATGACATTTGTCTTGTTATGACAGGCGTCATAGGTCCTTTATCCCCCTTTTACGGGGTCTTTAGCCCCTAAACCGGGGGGCCGGCTATTTCGTATCCTAGTCTTAGACAAAACTTACGGAGGTTTAAATGAAAATTGTTTCAGCTCTTCTACTGACCCTGGCCATCGCCGCCCCGGCCCGGGCCGCCGACTTCTCCGACCTGCAGGGCCTCAACGCCCCGGCGGTCTCCAAGATCAACCCCTATCCCAACCCGTCCAACCCGGACAGCTGCTACCTTACCGGCCTGAAAGAAGGCCTGTGCAGCTTCAAATGCCGCAGCGGCGAGACCTTCCAGATAAAGCCCGTTAAGCCCGAAGCCGCTAGCCTCTACGAGAAATGCGGCGGCGGCGACTACCGCGCCCCCCAGGCCCCGGACGCCGGCGCCATCTGGGCCCAGATCAACAACCAGCATAACCCCTTCCCCCAGCCCCAGACCACGCTGGACTACTGCGTGTTCACCGAGTTCAAGAACAACAAGTGCCTCTTCAAGTGCGAGAGCGGGGCTATCCTGACCGAACCGGCCCAGAAACCCGACTTCTCCACCGGCGAACCGGCCGGCGCCTGCGCCACCATGATCATCCGCCCCATAAAGCCGGCTTTCGGCACCAAGGCGGCCGCCGCGACGCAGACCTATAACAGCTACGGCAAGTACCCCACCGCGCAGAAAGCCTCCGAGGTCCTGACCTGGGCCGCCAACGGCTTCAAGTTCGCCAAGACCGAGCTGGTAGACCAGGCCATAGTGGTGCACGGCCTCAGCGATTACCGCTTTCGCCTCACCTACAAGGCCGCGGCCCCGCTCGCCATAGAATCCAGCCCCCTCTTTAAGGTAGAGCTGGACGCCTTCGAGCGCATGTTCGACATGGCTAACCGCCTTGAAGACGACGGCGCCACCGTGGTCACCCACGAGGTGGTCACCTACGAGGGCGGCTACTACTACGTCATCGGCTACTTCCCCGGCACGCGCGGCGCCGCCCGCCAGGCCGACAAGAAAGTCCGCGCCTGCGTGTTCAACAGCTACGCCGGCAACGTCTGCAACTACAAGTGCAACGACGGCAAGCCCTACACCCAGCCCCTGGCCACCCCCGGCCCCTGGGACAACAACCCGGTGCAGCTCTGCCCCCAGCTGGTCTTCCCGTTCTAATACCAGCCCACCGCAAACAAAACAGCCGGCCCCAAGCCGGCTGTTTTTTTAATTTTTTTGAGTTTAGGGGACAGTATACCTAACTCACTGAGATGAGGGGGACAGCAGACTCAACCCGCTTCGGTCTAGGCCCTCTTTTCCGCTTAGAGAGAACCCGGCCGACCACCCTTTCCAGATCAGAAATAAACTCCTCCCCTCCCAGCGGCCGCCCCGTCCCGCTATGCGCCTTAAGTTTTAATATTTCCGCCGCGCCGCAAGGAACCCGGATGAAATTCTTCCAGCCGCCGGCTATTTCGTCCAATTTCGTAAATCGAGCCACAGAGTCCCCGCCTCCGCGCATATGCGCGAAAGCGCTGCTCCAGGCATATGAGCAAGGCTCATTTGCCAAGCCCGCCCTGACAGGGTTAAGTTCTATGTACCGAGTAGCCGCCAGCAGGTAGTTATTATCCATCACAAAGGAAGAAAAACGCTCCTGCCACAAGTGCCCTTTCCACCCCTCGCGCTGGTTTATATGGTACGTGTACCGGCGGTGAGTTTCTCCTATGGCCAGCCTTAATCCGACCTTATCCCCCGGGACAGCGACGAGGTGCACATGGTTCGGCATCAGGCAGTACGTCCAAATATCAACTGAATACTTTGCGCACCAAGTGCGCAGGAGATCCAGGTAAAGACGGTAATCCCCTTCATTAAAGAAAACTTTCTGCCTTCTGTTGCCTCTTTGCGTTATATGATGCGGATACCCAGGTGCCACAACTCTTGCCAGTCTGCACATAAGCCCCCCCTGTCTGCTAGCTATCCAGAAATAGCATAACACACAACCCCGACAACGGCCTGTCGCGAAGAAAAGGATATCAGGGAATTGAGCCGACGAATTAAAGGGGACAGTATACTCAACCCTCTTACTGCTGCAAGTGAGTTGAGTATACTGTCCCCTTAATTAAAAAAAGGCGAGGGCGGCTTTTATGGTGTTGGCGTGGATGCGGACGGTGTCGGCGAAGTTTTTGGCGTAGCCGCCGGCCAGGGTCAGGGCTAAGGGGACGCCGCGGGAGCGGCACTCGTCAAAGACGAAGGCGTCGCGTTTCTTGATGCCTCCCATCGTCAGTTTGAAGCCGCCCAGCAGGTCGCCTTTATACACGTCGGCTCCGGCGACATAAACGGCGAAATCAGGTTTAAACCGGTCCAGGGCGCGCGGCAGCTCGGCGCGCAGCGCGGCCAGGTAGGCGCCGTCGCCGGTACCCGCCTTCAGCGGTAGGTCGTAAGAACTCCTTTCTTTTTTCTCCGGGAAAATGTCCGCGCCGTGGATGGAAAAGGTGAAGACTTTTTTATCGCCCCGGAAGATGGCGGCCGTGCCGTCGCCCTGGTGGGCGTCGAGGTCTATCACCATGGCGCGCTTTACCCTGCCGCCCTTCAGGAGCTTTTTAACCGCCACGGCGATGTCGTTGAGCAGGCAGAAGCCCGCTCCGCGCTCACGCCGCGCGTGATGAGAGCCGCCGCCGCAGTTTATCCCTATCCCGTCCTTCAGCGCCAGCTCCGCCGCGAGCAGCGTGCCTCCGACATTGGCCAAATGCGCCTTCACCACGGCGCGGGTTATCTTCAGCTCGGCCGCGGCCGAGTCGGCGGGCGTGAATTTTAATTCCAGGTTCTTATTGACCCACGCCGGAGAATGGGCCAGCAACAGCTCTGCCCGCGACGGGAGCGGCGGCGAGACCACGTCCCTCCGGGAGACGGCGCCTTCCCTGAGGAGCAGCCTCAGGGCCGCCTCGAACTTATCGGCCCTGAACACGTGCCCCGGCGTGCGGGCCGTGTAGGCCTTGTGGAAGACTATTTTCATCAGACAAAGAGTACGGCCAGCAGGAAGGCCGCCACCAGCAGCAGCGCTCCCCAGGCGAACCAGTGGCCGCGCTGCGGGAAAAAGGCCTCTTCGGAGGACACCGGGGCCTGAGCCTTAAGCACGGTGCGCTCGTTGAGATGCGTGCGGGCCGTCACCCGGCCCCACGGGTCTATCACGCCGGAGATGCCGTTATTGGCCGCGCGCACCACGGTGCGGCGCGTCTCCACGGCGCGGAAGATATTGGCGATGAAATGCTGGTGCGGCGCCGCCGTGTCCAGGTACCAGCCGTCGTTGGTGATGTTCACGAACAGCCCCGCCCCGTCGCGCGCGTCGCCGGCGAAGAGGTAGGGGAAGATGGATTCGTAGCAGACGGCCGCGCCAACTTTCACTCCGTCCACCTCCAGCAGCCGCTGCTCCTGCGCGCCCGGCTCGAACTCGCCCAGCGCGGCCACCGGCTTTATATACTTGCCGAGGAAATCCCGCAGCGGCACATATTCGCCGAAGGGCACCAGCTGCCGCTTGTCGTAAGAGGAGGTTATGTCGCCGCCGCCGTCCAGCAGGAAAGCCGAGACGTGCCGGCCGCCGCCCTTGGACACGGAGCCTACCACGCTGGCCTGAGCGCCGGAGGCGGCGACCGCCCCCTTCAGCCACCAGGCGCATTCGGCGTCGTCTATCCAGCAGGGCAGGGCGTTCTCCGGCCAGACGGCCAGGGTACCCTTAACCTCGCCCAGCAGGCCCGCCAGGTTTTTCTTGATGCCCTCCGCCTCCGACTCCTGCCACTTGGCGTAGAAGTCTATGGACGGCTGCAGCAGGGCCACCTGCACGGTCTTCGCGGGCACGAAGGCCTCGGCGCGCACCAGCTCGGTAGCGCCAAAATACCAGAGCCCGCAGAAAACGAACAGCGCCGGCAGCAGCCGCAGGCCCTTCCTGGCAGGCGCGGCGTCGGAGGCCAGCACCGCGCCCAGCAGCGCGCCCGTGAAACAGACCGCCGCGCTGAGCCCGTAAACCCCGGTGACCGAAGCTATCTGTATGAGCGGGGTATAATCCCACTGCGTGTAGCCCAGCATGAACCACGGGAACCAGACCGCCTTCTGGCTGAGCCAGATCTTGCCGTACTCCAGCGCGAACCAGGCCGCCGCGAAGACATAAGGCCAGGCCCGCGCGCCTATCTTCCGCAGCTGAAAACCGTAAAGCGAGATCAGCGCGAATTCCCCCGCCAGCGTCAGCGCCAGCAGCGCCAGCCCCAGCGCCGAAACGGCGGGATGCACCCCTCCGGCCCGCATCGTCGGATAGATCCAGTAGAGGAGCCCCAAATAGGTCAGGAAACCGCAGAGCAGCCCGCCGCCCACGGCCGCCCGGCGCGTTTTGGCCTTGAGCAGATAAAAAGACAGCGGCCCCAGCGCCACCCACGCCAGCCACCCCATATTGAATTTAGGATAAGCGAGGACAAGAAGTATTGAAGTGAGTACAGGAAAAACTATCAGCGGTATCTTTTTTGGCATCTAGGCTGAAGACAGGAGCCGGCATGCTCCCTGTGAGCGATTTTAGGCCGCAGGGCCAAGGTCCGTAGCGGACCGCCTATCATTAAGGCGGCGGCGAAGATTGTCTGAGGCGAGCACTGTGTGCGAGCCGAGTTCTTCGCCGGCGGAGGGCCGCAGGCCCTCTTCTGCCGCGGCCGCTTATGAGCGAGCAGGGAGCATGCCGGCTCCCTCCCACAAAGCGCCTTATTGCCGCCCTCAGGCGTTAACGCCGTGGCACTTCTTGTACTTCTTGCCCGAGCCGCAGGGACACGGGTCGTTGCGCCCTATCTTGGCGTCGGCGAATTTGTTCACCGGCTTCTGCGGGGCCGCCTGCGGCCGCGGCGCCTGCGCTTCCGGCTGCGGTTCACCCTCCTGCATCACCGGCTGCGCCACAGGGCGCGGCGGCAGCTGAATGCGGAAAACGTACTCCACCATCTGGTCGCGCACCCGGCCCAGCATCGCCTCGAACAGCGTGTAGGATTCCTTCTGGTACTCGATCAGCGGGTCCTTCTGGCCGTAAGCGCGCAGGCCCACGCCCTTCTTCAAATGGTCGAGCTCGAAGAGGTGGTTCTTCCAGATATGGTCCATGATCTGCAGCAGCAGCACCCGCTGCAGCTCGGCGAAATCCACATTGCGCTCGGCGAAGTCGGAGAAGCGGCGCTCCAGGGCCGCGTCCAGCCGCTTCATCACCTCGTCCTGCAGTACCGCCCGGTTGAGCAGGTGCACCTCGTCGGGGGTGTAGGCCATGTCGAAGCCGGCCGTCTTCTTCAGGTAAATATTCAGCGCTTCCAGGTTCCACAGCGTCGAGGCCTGGTCCATCGGGGCATTGAGGTCCAGCTGCTCCTCCACCGCCTCGCGGATCATGTTCTTCACCCGGCCGGGCACGTCCCTGCCGTCCAGCACGGCGTTGCGCAGCTCGTAGACCGCCAGGCGCTGCTTGTTCATCACGTTGTCGTAATCCAGCAGCTGCTTGCGGGCGTCGAAGTTCATGCCTTCGACGCGCTTCTGGGCGCCCTCTATCTGGCGGCTGACCAGGCCCGACTCGATGACCTCGCCCTCCTCCATGCCCAGCTTCTCCATGATGGCCGAGATCCGCTCGCTGCCGAACAGCCGCATCAGCTCGTCCTCGAGCGAGACGTAGAAAACGGAAGAGCCGGGGTCGCCCTGGCGCGCGCAGCGGCCGCGCAGCTGGTTGTCGATGCGGCGGCTCTCGTGGCGCTCGGTGCCTATCACGCGCAGGCCGCCGACGGAGCCCACGTAATCGTGCTCCTCCACCACCGGCGGGTTGCCGCCCAGGATGATGTCGGTGCCGCGGCCGGCCATGTTGGTGGCTATGGTCACCTGGGCCTTGCGTCCGGCCTGGGCGATGATCTGGGCTTCCATCTCGTGGTACTTGGCGTTGAGGACCTGGTGCGGGATGCCCTTGGTGCGCAGCATCGTCGCCAGCTTCTCTGATTTTTCGATGGAACGCGTACCCACCAGCATCGGCTGGCCCTTGCGCCAATGCTCGTCGATCTCGGCCACGATCGCGTTGTTCTTCTCGCGCTCGGTGCGGTAGATGCGGTCCGGCGTGTCCAGGCGCACCAGCGGGCGGTTCGGCGGGATCTCCACGACGTCGAGCTTATAGATCTCCCAGAATTCGTCGGCCTCGGTCATCGCGGTGCCGGTCATGCCGGAGAGCTTATTGTAGAGCTTAAAGTAGTTCTGGAAGGTGATCGTGGCGAGCGTCTGGTTCTCTTCCTTGATGCGCATGCTCTCTTTGGCCTCTATGGCCTGGTGCAGGCCGTCGGACCAGCGGCGGCCCGGCATCAGGCGGCCGGTGAACTCGTCGACGATCATGATCTCGCCGTCCTTCACCACGTACTCCACGTCCTTCTTGAACAAATGGTGCGCGCGCAGGCCCTGGTTCAGGTGATGGGCCCACTCGCTGGAAACGTCGTCGTAGATATTGCCCACGCCCAGGATCTTCTCGGCCTTCTTCACGCCTTCCTCGGTCATGGTGGCGGTGTGGCCTTTCTCGTCGATGATGGCGTCGAAGCCCACGCCCAGGTCCGCCCCGTCGCGCTTGGCCTCTATCTCCTCTTTCTCGGTGATGAAGCGGACGTTGAGCAGCGGGATGACGCGGTTGACGATGTAATACTTATCGGTGGACTCCTCGGCCGGGCCGGAGATGATGAGCGGCGTGCGGGCCTCGTCGATGAGGATCGAGTCCACCTCGTCGACCACGGCGTAGTTGCGGTTGCGCATCACGCGCTCTTCCTTGTCCATCACCATGTTGTCGCGCAGGTAGTCGAAGCCCACCTCGTTGTTGGTGATGTAGGTGATGTCGCGGT